>NZ_JPLA01000026.1 GCF_001010355.1 Dyella japonica DSM 16301
AGCACCCGCCCCTCACCTCGATCCTCTCCCGGAGGGGAGAGGATGAAAAACTTTAGAACCAGCGACGATGCTCGCCCGGCCCTTCCACATTGCTGATGCAGCGATCGCACAGCTCCGGATGCGCCGCATGCGTGCCGACATCATCGCGACGCTGCCAGCAGCGTACGCACTTGGCCGCATCGCTTACCGTCGCCGACACCCACACGTCCGCGCCTTCCAGTTCAGTCAGCACCGCGTCCGCCGGCTGGCCACCGGCCAGATCCAGGCGCACATCGGAGCTGATGAAGAAGAAGCGCAGCTCAGACGCCGCCGGCTGGTAACGCGCAACGACAGCGGCATCGGCATGGATGGCCACCTTGGCCTCCAGCGATGCGCCGATCTGTTCGGCCTTGCGCATGCCCTCGAGCACGCGCGACGCGGTATCGCGGATCGCCAGCAGATCGGACCAATAACGGCGCTGCTCCGGCGAACCCTGCGTAGCGGCCAAACCGTCATACCAGGTTTCGAACAGCACGCTCTCGCTGCGCTGGCCCGGCATGTGCTGCCAGATCTCCTCCGCCGTGAAGGTGAGCACCGGCGCCAGCCAGCGCACCAGCGCCTCGGCGATGCGGTACATCGCGCTCTGCGCGCTGCGGCGACCGTGGCTTTCGGTCGGCATCGTGTAGAGACGATCCTTGGTGATATCCAGGTACAGCGCGCCCAGCTCGTTGGTGCAGAAGTTCTGCACACGCTGGACGATCTCCGGGAAATCATAACGGTCGTACGCCGCCGTCACCGCCTGTTGCACGTCGTACGCCTGCTGCACCACCCACTGGTCGAGCAGCGTGCTCTCTTCCACCGGCACCAGGTGCTTGGCGGGATCGAAGCCGTCGAGGTTGCCGAGCAGGAAGCGCGCGGTGTTGCGGATGCGGCGATACGTATCAGATACGCGCTTCAGGATTTCGTCCGACAGCGACATCTCGTTGCGGTAATCGGTCGAGCAGATCCACAGGCGCAGGATGTCCGCGCCCAGGTTCTTCATGATGTCCTGCGGCTCGATGCCGTTGCCCAGCGACTTGGACATCTTGCGGCCCTGCGCATCCACGGTGAAGCCGTGGGTGAGCACGTCGTTGTACGGCGCCTTGGCGAACATCGCCGACGAGGTCAGCAAGGAGGACTGGAACCAGCCGCGATGCTGGTCCGAGCCTTCCAGGTACATCACCTTGTAGCTCGATGCGTTGCCCTGCTGCAGCTCCGGACGCTGACCTACCACGGTGAAGTGGCTGGCGCCGGAATCGAACCACACGTCGAGCACGTCGAGGACTTTTTCATAGTCCTTCGCCTGATCGCCGAGCAGCTCGGCTGCGTCGAGCGCGTACCACGCGTCGATGCCGCCCTGTTCGATGCGCTTGGCCACCTGTTCCAGCAGCGCGACGGAATCGGGATGCGGTTCCTGCGTGCTCTTGTTGATGAACAACGCAATCGGCACGCCCCACGTACGCTGACGCGAGATACACCAGTCGGGACGATCGCCGACCATGCCGGCGATGCGCTCTTCGCCCCAGCCCGGCACCCAGCGCACCTGCTTGACCGCATCGAGGGCGGTCTTGCGCAGGCCTTCCTTCTCCATGCTGATGAACCACTGCGGCGTGGTGCGGAAGATCACCGGCGACTTGTGGCGCCAGCAATGCGGATAGCTGTGTTCGATCTTGGCAAACGCGAGCAGCACGCCGCGGCGACGCAGCAGCTCGACGATTTCGTCGTTGGCCTTCCACAGATGCTTGCCCGCGATCACCGTGCCATCGAGCGCAGCCGGCGTATCGGCGCGGTACGTGCCACGTGCCTCGGTGTAATTCAGGGTTTCGATGCCGTACTTGCGCGAGACGACGAAGTCTTCCACGCCGTGGTCGGGCGAGGTGTGCACGGCGCCGGTACCGTCTTCAGCGGACACGTGGTCACCGATCAGCACCGGCACTTCGCGCGCATAGAACGGATGCTTGAGCAGCACGCCTTCCAGCGCCTGGCCATCAACATTGCCAAGCACGTTGGGCTCTTCGATGCCGTAGCGATGCGCGGCCTTTTCGACCAGCGCACTGGCGATCACCAGCAGCACGCGCTGGCCCTCGCGCGCCGGACCTTCGATCAGCGCGTATTCGAGTTCGCCACCCAGCGACACCGCCAGGCTTTCCGGCAGCGTCCACGGCGTGGTGGTCCAGATCGGAATGGCGACGATGGCATCGCCCGCATCGACACCGAACTTCTGCGCGAGCGCCTTCGGATCGACCGCGTCATACGCGACGTCAACGGCCGGCGAGACTTTGTCCGCGTATTCGATTTCCGCTTCAGCCAGTGCCGAACCGCAATCGAAGCACCAGTACACCGGCTTGGCGCCGCGCACCACGTGACCGTTGCCGACGATCTTGGCCAGCGCACGCACCATGTCTGCTTCGTACTTGAAGTCCATGGTGCGATACGGGTGTTCCCAATCGCCCAGCACGCCCAGGCGCTTGAAGTCGGTACGCTGCAGGTCGATCTGCTGCTGCGCGTATTCGCGGCACTTCTGGCGGAAGGCGGCGGCGTCGAGCTTGTCGCCTACGCGGCCGAATTTCTTTTCCACTGCCACTTCGATCGGCAGACCGTGGCAATCCCAGCCCGGCACGTAGGGCGCGCGGAATCCGGCCAGCAGGCGCGATTTCACCACCACGTCCTTGAGCACCTTGTTCACCGCGTGACCCAGGTGAATCGCACCGTTGGCGTACGGCGGGCCGTCGTGCAGCACAAACACCTTGTCGCGGCCGGCGGCACGCTCCTGGATCTGCTCGTAGCGGCCCACCTGCTGCCAGTCGGCCAGCCACTTGGGCTCGCGCTTGGGGAGGTCGCCGCGCATCGGGAATTCCGTCTGCGGCAGGTTGATGGTGTTCTTGTAATCCTGGGTCATTGCCTGGGGATGCTCTGATCGTCGGGTTGTTCGGGTGTCGCCTCGGCAGCGCCATGGCCCTGGGGGCCGGCGCTTCAACCATCACGGCGAAAGCGCCAACGTTACCGGATTTGAGGCAGTTACGCCTCGCTGAGACGCGGATTCATGCCCAGCAACTCACGGGCCTGGCGCGCGTCTTTGGCCATCTGGACGGTCAACGCGTCCAGGTTGTCGAATTTCTGCTCATCACGCAGCTTGGCGACGAATTCCACCGCCATGCGCTGGCCGTAGAGATCGCCCTCGAAGTCGAACAAATGCACTTCCAGCAGCGGCTCCGGCACCTCGTTCACGGTGGGCCGAACGCCGAGACTGGCCACGCCGGGCCAGCTGCACTCGCTTTCACCCAGGCCCACGCGTACCGCAAAAATGCCGTGCACCGGGCTGCTGCGGTCGCGCAGATGGATATTGGCGGTGGGATAGCCCAACTGGCGACCCAACTGCTTGCCGTATTCCACCTTGCCTTCGATCACGAACGGGCGACCCAGCAGCGGCGCCGCGCCGGAAAACTCGCCGGCCGCCAGCAACATGCGGACCCGCGTGGCCGACACCCGTGCGCCATCCAGCAGCACCGAGGGCATGGTCCGTGCGGTAAAGCCAAGCTCCGGCCCCACCCGCTCCAGCATCGCCACATCACCGCTGCGCTTGTGGCCAAAGCGGAAATCGGCGCCGACCCACACCTCGCGCGCGTTCAACCGGTCCACCAGCACGCGACGGATAAAATCCTCCGCCGACATGGAAGTGAGGGCGCGATTGAAGCGCAGCAAGAGCACCTGCCCCATGCCGGCTTCGTCGAACCCGCGCAGCTTGTCGCGGACGCTGGACAGCCGGGCCACCGGCTCCGGCGAAAAATAAGCGCGCGGCAACGGTTCGAAGCTCACCACGATAGCCGTAAGCCCAAGCTTGGCGGCGCGTTCGTGCACCTGCGCAAGCAGGGCCTGGTGACCGCGATGCAGGCCGTCGAACGCGCCAACGGCTACCACGCTGCCGCCGGGCGCCAGACTGGGGCCGGCGACATCCCTGGAAAGTCTCATCATCGGGCGAGTATAGCGGCTGAAGCGCCCCGTTTCGGCCCAGATAAAGCGTCAGACGCCACGCAATTCGCGCAAGCGGAACCCCGCCGCAAACAGCGTCACGACGTAGGCGCCGCCGCCTGCCGCCACCAGCACGCCCAGGTGCCACGCGCGGGTCCATTTGCCGGCCTCAGTCCAGTCCGGCCAGATCCACATGCCGACCAAGAGCACCACCACCATCACCGCGCAGGCCAGCACCAGTCGCAGCATGTGACGTGCCCAGCCGGGCTGGCGCTGGTACACGCCGGCGCGACGAAGCCAATGCCACAGCAAGCCCAGGTTGATATAGCTGGCCAGCGCGCTCGCCATGCCCAATGCCATATGCAGGCCAGGCACCGCGGCAATGCCGTCTAGCCAGGGCAACTGGCGCTGTGCCGGCGTGGCCCACAGCACGTAGAGCATCGCCACGAAGATCACGTTGAGCACCATGTTCGCCACCAACGAAGCCACGCCGGCGCGCACCGGCGTGCGGGTGTCCTGGCGCGCATAGAACGCCGGCAGCGCCACTTTCACCAGGGCGAACGCCGGCAGGCCGAAGCTGAGCGCGGTGATCGACAGCGTCGCCATGCGCGTGTCGAACGGCGTGAACTGGCCATGCTGGAACAAGGTGGCCACCAGCGGCTTGGCCAGCAGCATCAGCGCGAACATCGCCGGCACGGCAATCAGCAGCGTGATGCGCAGGCCCCAGTCCAGCGCCTTGGAAAAACCGTCCTTGTCGGTGGTCACGTGATGACGCGACAGCGACGGCAGGATCACCGTACCCAGCGCCACGCCGAACAGGCCCAACGGCAATTCCAGGAAGCGATCGGCCTGCGACAGCCAGCTCTGCGAGCCCGTCATCAGGTACGCCGCGATCACCGTGTCCAGCAGCAGATTGATCTGCGCAATCGACGAGCCGAACAGCGTCGGCACCATCAGGGTGAGGATGCGGCGCACATCCGGATGGCTCCAGCCCCAGCGCGGCAGCGTCAGCAGGTCCAGCCCGCGCAGCGAAGGCAGCTGGAACAGCAGCTGCAGCAGGCCCGCGAGCAGGATCGCCCAACCCATCGCCATGATCGGCGGATGCACGAACTTCGACAGCCACAGCGCGCCGCCGATCATGCACAGGTTGAGGATCACCGGGGTGAGCGCCGGCAAGGCGAACTTGTGGAAACTGTTGAGCGCGCCGCCGCACAGCGCAGTCAGCGACACGAACAGCAGGAACGGAAAGGTCAGACGCAGCAGCTGCGCCGTCAGTGCGAATTTTTCCGGCGTATCGGCCGCGCCCTGCGAAAACAACGCAGCGACCTGGGGTGCGAAAATCACGCCCAGCGCGGTGATCACCAGCAGCACCCCGCCCAGCGTGCCGGACACGCGTGACATCAGCTGCTTCAGGTCCTCATGGCTGCGCTTCTCTTTCACTTCCGTGAAAACGGGCACGAAGGCCGTCGAGAACGAGCCCTCGGCAAACAGGCGGCGCATGAAATTGGGAATGCGGAACGCCACCCAGAATGCGTCGGTGGCCGCGTTGGCGCCGAAGGTGGCATTGATCGACATGTCCCGGACCAGCCCGAGCACGCGCGAAATCATGGTCATGCTGCTGAATGACAGCAGCCCGCGGAACATGCTGGGAGACTTCATGCCTTGAGGTCGTACCTATGCTGGTGAGACGCGCTGCACGCCGGAACCCCTCTGCCCCGGCGGCGAAAGGCGCGTAGTTTGACAGCCCCGAATGGAAAGATGACAGCTCAGACGTGGCATAATCAGGGCCGTTCGTTTCCCTTGGCCGCCATCTTGGTGGCGTGGCGCTCCGCCGAGCGCTTTGAAAAACGGCTAAGCTGTTGACGCAACGGCTCATTAGCCGCATACTTGCCGTCTTTTTCCAACCCAGCAATTCATTTCGGAGTTCTACCTTGGCCAACATCAAGTCCGCGAAGAAGCGCGCGCGCCAGTCCGAGCAGCGCCGCCTGCGCAACGTCAGCGCCCGTTCCATGGTGCGCACCGCCCTCAAGAAGGTCGTCAAGGCCATCGAGGCCAAGGACAAGGCTGCCGCCGTTGAAGCCTTTGCCGCTGCCCAGCCGGTCATGGACCGCTACGCTGCCCGCGGCCTGATCCACAAGAACAAGGCTGCTCGCCATAAGAGCCGCCTCAACGCAAAGATCCACGAGCTGGCGTAAGCCAGCTTCGTGAACTGAATCTTGGGTTGGCGAGAAAGCCGGCGGAAGCCGGCTTTTTTGTGTGCCTGGGGGAAAGTGCCGGCGCAAGCCGGTTTTCTTTTGCCCGTCGCTACCATGCCGCCGTGCCGCTCTTTGTTTGTAGGAGCGCACCCTGTGCGCGAGCACCTGACGGAGCGATGCAGCCATGCGCCGCGGTCGCGCACAAGGTGCGCTCCTACAAGGGTGAGGTAGGCCAGTGGCTCTCGGATCAGGCTAGCCCCCCCCTTTATTTTTGTGGGAGCGCACCCTGTGCGCGACGGCCACGCCGCGGCGTACCGCTCCGTAGGTTTGTCGCGCACAGGGTGCGCTCCCACACGCGAGCCGCCAGTCGAAGCCGAATCGCCCAAACCCGTACAAAAAAAGCGGCCCGAAGGCCGCTTTTTTTCTAGTGCGTGGCGAAGACGATCACCTCACTCCCCGCGCAACCTCACATCCCCCGGCAGCATATCGTCGCGCTCCATCCGCGCCATATGCTCCGCCTCAAGGAAATGCCACACCTGCTGACACACCGGCATGGTGTTCTCACGCGAAATGGCCGACACCAGGAACGACGGCTCCTTCCATGCCAACCGCGCAATGACATCAGCCGCGACCGCCTGACGCTCATCCTCAGGCAACACGTCGGCCTTGTTCATCACCAGCCAACGCGGACGCTCGAGCAATTCAGGATCGAACTTCTCCAGCTCCTGCTCGATCGCACGCACCTGCTCCACCGGATCGGACCCGTCGATCGGCGCGATGTCCACTACGTGCAACAGCAGGCGCGTGCGCGACACATGACGCAGGAACTGGATGCCCAGGCCCGCACCATCGGCCGCACCTTCGATCAGGCCCGGGATATCGGCGATCACGAAACTCTGATCCGTACCGAGACTGACCACGCCCAGGTTCGGATGCAGCGTGGTGAACGGATAATCCGCCACGCGCGGCGTCGCCGCCGAAACGGCGCGAATGAAGGTGGACTTGCCCGCATTGGGGAAACCCAACAGGCCGACATCCGCCAGCAGCTTCAGCTCCAGCTTCAGCGCACGCAGATCACCCGGCGTACCCGGCGTGGACTTGCGCGGCGCACGGTTCACCGAGCTCTTGAAATGGATATTGCCCAGGCCGCCCTTGCCGCCCTGCGCCACCAGCAGGCGTTGGCCGTTCACGGTGAGGTCGCCAATGGTTTCGTCGGTGTCGACGTTGATCACCACCGTGCCCACGGGCACACGGATATAGGTGTCTTCGCCGCCCTTGCCGTACATCTGGCTGCCCATGCCGTTCTGACCGCGCTCGGCCTTGAACGAGCGCTGGTGACGGAAGTCGATCAGGGTATTGAGGCCTTCATCGGCCACCAGCCAGATCGAGCCCCCGCTGCCGCCGTCGCCGCCATCGGGACCGCCGAAGGGGATGAATTTTTCGCGACGGAAGCTGATGCACCCGTTGCCGCCGTCACCGGCTTTGACATTGATGATGGCTTCGTCGACGAATTTCATGGGGTGCCTGGGGGAAGCGAATAGGGGATAGAGATTAGTGAAAGCCGGGTTCTCGGGACCGTGATGAATAGCGAAGCGGCCCTGCCGATCCCCTATTCCCTGTTCCCTATGCCCTGCTCTCAAAAAACAAAAGCCCCGCCGAAGCGGGGCCTTCGCTGCAACGTCGCAGGGGAATTAACCCTTGATGACGTTGACGAAACGGCGGTTGTGCTCGCCGCGCACCTTGAATTCGACGGTGCCGTCGACCAGCGCAAACAACGTGTGGTCGCGACCGAGGCCCACGCCGGTGCCGGCATGGAACTTGGTGCCGCGCTGACGCACGATGATGTTGCCGGCTTCAATAGCCTGGCCGCCGTAGATCTTCACGCCGAGATACTTCGGGTTCGAATCGCGACCGTTGCGGCTGGAACCTACGCCTTTTTTATGTGCCATGACTCAATGCTCCAGTTGCTCAGGCGTTGATGCCCGTGATCTCGACTTCGGTGAAATGCTGACGATGTCCCTGCTGCTTCTTGTGGTGCTTGCGGCGGCGGAACTTGATGATGCGGATCTTGTCGGCACGGCCGTGCTTGCGCACGGTGGCGCTGACGGTGGCACCGGCCACGATGGGCGCACCGACGGTGATCGACTCACCGGCGCCGACCAGGAGGACCTGATCGAAGGTGAAGGCAGCGCCTTCTTCGGCGTTCAACAGCTCCACGCGCAGGACGTCGCCCTGCTGAACGCGGTACTGCTTGCCGCCGGTCTTGATGACTGCATAGCTCATGGGATTATCCCTTCTGTCGTTATTCTCTTGGGTTCACCGGACCCATGGGGCACCGGTGAACTCGGGAGTATAACGAAGCCCGGGCGGCCTGGTCAATTACTGACCAGTCGATCCGCCCGTGGCCGCCGCCGGCTTGGTGTCGGTCTTGGCCGGCGCGGGCTTGGTCTCGGCCTTCGCCGGGGTCTTGGCGGCTGGCTTGGCCGACGCCTTGGCTGGCGTGGCCTTCTTCGGCGCCGGCTTGGTGGTCTTCTTGGGGGCGGCCTTCGAGTGTGACGTGGCCTTGGCGGCCGGCTTGGACTCGGACTGCTCGCCGCCCTCGGTTGCCTGCCTCGGCTTGATCTTTTCGCCGTTCTCCGCCGCCTGGATCGCGGCCGCGCCCTCCAGGGCGGTGCCACCCATCGGCGAGGCAGCCACCTTGCCCGGGCAGCGGCCGGAACCGTCCAGCGTGCCCATCTGCTTGAGCTCGTTGACCATCTGGTCGCTGCGCTCATGGCTCCACTGCTGGCCGGCCTGGTTGGCCTCGGCCATGGTGGTGGGCATCTCGTTGATGACCTTCTGGCCCAGCGGCGAGCGGTAGAACTTCAGCAGGCCCGACATCTCGTCCGCCGTGAAGTGCTTCTGGTAAACGGGCACCAGCCGGCCAATGAACAGCTGGGTCTGGTTGGCGTCCATGTAGTTCTGCCAGAACTCCGGCTGCACGCACGGCATCGACTGCTGCAGCGTGGTCACCGCCTGGGTGTTCATCTGCAGCAGCATCTTGCCGACACCGACGACTTCCATCAGCTGCCGAACCTGATCTTCCGTAGCCGGCGCCGACGACGCCATGGCCTGTCCCATGCCCATTGCAAGCGCCATGGCAACACCCCATCTCTTCAGCTTGCCCATCCGCACTCTCTGTTCGCAGGTCGGCCGGAAACCGGCCAAAGATTCCATTAAGCCATACTCGGCCGAATCTTCTCTTAAGAGTTTGTTGGGTGGCATCGGTCAGTAATAAGCGTACTGACAAGTTTGGTATAGTACAGTTTTCCCCTCCCCCAACGACTCCGGGCGATATGGATACGATCCGCATTCGCGGCGCGCGCACGCACAATCTCAAAAACATCGACCTCGATCTGCCGCGTGACAAGCTGATCGTCATCACCGGCCTGTCAGGGTCGGGCAAGTCGTCGCTGGCCTTCGACACCATCTATGCCGAGGGCCAGCGCCGCTACGTTGAATCGCTGTCGGCCTACGCCCGGCAATTTCTGTCGATGATGGAAAAACCGGACGTCGACCACATCGAGGGTCTGTCGCCGGCCATTTCCATCGAGCAGAAGTCCACCTCGCACAATCCGCGCTCCACCGTGGGCACGATTACCGAGGTCTACGACTACCTGCGCCTGCTGTATGCGCGCGTCGGCACGCCGCGCTGCCCGGACCATGGCATTCCGCTCGAGGCGCAGACCGTCAGCCAGATGGTCGACAGCACGCTCGCGCTGGATGGCGAAAAGCGCTTCATGCTGCTGGCGCCGGTGATCCGCGAGCGCAAGGGCGAGCACGTGCAGGTGTTCGATCAGCTGCGTGCGCAGGGTTTCGTGCGCGCGCGCGTCGACGGCACCGTCTACGACCTCGATGCCGTGCCGCCGCTGACGCTGCGCCAGAAGCACACCATCGAAGTGGTGATCGACCGCTTCCGTCCGCGCGACGACATCAAGCAGCGCCTGGCCGAATCGTTCGAAACCGCGCTGCGCCTGGGCGACGGCATCGCCATCGTGGTCGACATGGACGATGCGAAGGCGCCCGAGCAGTTGCTGTCCTCGCGCTACTCCTGCCCGGTGTGCGATTACTCGCTGCCCGAGCTCGAGCCGCGGCTGTTCTCGTTCAACTCGCCGGTCGGCGCCTGCCCGACCTGCGACGGTCTGGGCGTGACCCAGGTGTTCGATCCGGCCCGCGTGGTGGCGCATCCGGAGCTGTCGCTGGCCGGTGGCGCCGTGCGCGGCTGGGATCGCCGCAACGCGCATTATTTCCAGCTGATCCTGTCGCTGGCCGCGCATTACGGCTTCGACGTGGACACGCCGTGGCGCAAGCTGTCAGCGGACGTCCAGAAGGCCATCCTGTACGGCAGTGGCAAGGACAAGATCGCCTTCAAGTACATCACCGAGCGCGGTGGCCGGGTGACGCGCGAGCACGCGTTCGAAGGCATCATCCCGAACATGGATCGCCGCTATAAGGAAACCGAATCGCCGGCGGTGCGCGAGGAACTGGCCAAGTACATCAGCGACCGTCCCTGCCCCGACTGCGAAGGCCAGCGCCTGAATCGTTCGGCGCGCAACGTGTTCGTCGCCGACCACGCGCTGCCCTCGCTCACCTCGCGCTCAATCGACGACACGCTGGCTTTCTTCGAGAAGCTCACGCTCACCGGCTGGCGCGGCGAGATCGCGGTGAAGATCGTCAAGGAGATCCGCGAGCGCCTGACCTTCCTCAATGACGTGGGCCTCAACTACCTCACGCTGGATCGCCAGGCCGATTCGCTGTCGGGTGGCGAAGCGCAGCGTATTCGTCTCGCTTCGCAGATCGGCGCCGGCCTGGTTGGCGTGATGTACGTGCTCGACGAGCCGTCGATCGGCCTGCACCAGCGCGACAACGAACGCCTGCTGGGCACGCTGACGCGCCTGCGCGACCTGGGCAATACGGTGATCGTGGTCGAGCATGACGAAGACGCCATCCGCATGGCCGATCACGTGCTCGATATCGGTCCCGGCGCCGGCGTGCATGGCGGCGAGATCGTGGCGCAGGGATCGTTCAAGGACATGCTCGCGTCGCCGCGCTCGGTCACCGGCCAGTTCCTGTCCGGCAAGCGCGGCATCCGCGTACCCGAGGAACGCCGCCAGCAGTTGGACGCCGATTCGTGGCTGCACCTCAAGGGCGCCAGCGGCAACAATCTGAAGAACGTCGACCTGGCCATTCCCGCGGGCTTGTTTACCTGCGTCACCGGCGTGTCCGGCTCGGGCAAGTCGACCCTGATCAACGACACCTTGTTCCGCCTCGCCGCCAGCGAGCTCAATGGTTCGGGCGAGCAGGCTGCGCCGTACAAGTCGGTCGAAGGCCTGGAGCTGTTCGACAAGGTGGTGGACATCGACCAGTCGCCGATCGGACGCACGCCGCGTTCGAACCCGGCCACCTATACCGGTCTGTTCACCCCGCTGCGCGAGCTGTTTGCGCAGGTGCCCGAAGCGCGCGCGCGCGGCTATACGCCGGGCCGCTTCAGCTTCAACGTGCGCGGCGGCCGCTGCGAAGCCTGCGAAGGCGACGGCATGATCAAGGTGGAGATGCACTTCCTGCCGGATGTGTACGTACCCTGCGACGTCTGCCATGGCAAGCGCTACAACCGCGAAACGCTGGAAGTGCATTACAAGGGCCACACGATTGCCGACGTGCTTGACATGACGGTGGAAGATGCGTTCAAGCTGTTCGAAAACGTGCCGACCATCGCACGCAAGCTCGAAACGCTGCGCGCGGTGGGCCTGGATTACATCAAGCTCGGCCAGAGCGCGACCACGCTCTCGGGCGGCGAAGCGCAGCGCGTGAAGCTGTCCAAGGAATTGTCCAAGCGCGATACCGGCCGCACGCTGTACATCCTGGACGAGCCCACCACCGGCTTGCACTTCCACGACATCGAGCAGCTGCTCGACGTGCTGCACAAGCTGGTGGACCAGGGCAATACGGTGGTGGTGATCGAGCATAATCTCGATGTGATCAAGACCGCCGACTGGCTGGTCGATCTCGGCCCGGAAGGCGGCGCCGGCGGTGGTCGCATCCTGGTCACCGGCACGCCGGAAACCGTGGCTGCCACAGCGGGCTCGCATACCGGACACTTCCTTGCCCCGCACCTGGACATGAAGCCCGCCAAGACGGCCAAGCTCCAGAGCAACGGCAAGAGCAAACCTGCACTACGGAAGAAGACTGCATGAGTTCCACCCACCCCGTGCCTGAGCAGCGCACGTGCGAGACCAAGACGCAGGAAAGCGCCCCAGTCGTGACGAATGCCCAGGCAAGCGAGGCGACGAACACCCCGCTGTTCGTCGCCCCGATCGGCGTACGCTGGCGTGATCTGGACGCGTTCAATCACGTCAACAACGCCAACTACCTCACCTACCTGGAAGAGGCGCGTCTGCAGTGGCTGCAGCACGTGCCGGGCTGGTTCAACGAGCACTCGATGCCGGTGCTGGCAGCCAGTGAAGTCAACTATCGCCGCCCGATCGAATGGCCCGCGCAGTTGAACGTGCAGCTGTTCTGCGAGCGGCTGGGCAACAGCTCGATCACGCTGGCCCACCGCATCGTCGACGCTGGCGACGATGCGCTCTACAGCGACGGCAAGGTCGTGCTGGTGTGGATGGACCCCACCACCGGCAAGCCGGTACCGCTGCCGCCATCGATCCGCGACGCCGCGCAAGCCGGCGCTTGAACGACCCGGCCGGCATTCGGGGTTAAGCCTACCGGCATCACGGATGCCGCAGCTTCATGCGGCATCCGTACTATCAGCGGCGACCACCCGAAAGGAGTTCGACCGTGATCCCTGTTCCGCTTCGCACCCTCGCCCTTGCCATCCTCGCCAGCACCAGCGCAGGCGCCCTCGCCGCGCCGGCGGCTACCTCGCTGACGCTCTACCGCAGCGATGACAATGCGCTGTACAGCGCGGGCGACAACGGCTCCGTGCCATCGGGCCACGCCGTGGCGCGCGAAACGCGCCAGCTTGAGCTCAAGGCCGGCACACAGGACCTCAGTCTCGACGGTCTGCCGCAATACGTCGACCCAGAATCCATTGCACTGAACGTCGACGGCGACGCCGCCAAGGTGCTGTCGCAACGTCTGCGCCTGGGCCAAGGCCAGTACGCCGCATTGGGCAGCCTGATCGGTCAGCCGGTCGATGTGTACGGCACGAATGGCGACATACAGGCCAGCGGCACACTGCTGCGCGCCGACGCCAGCGGCCTGATGGTGCGCGATACCTCCAGCGCCAACGAACGCATTGCGCTGGTCCACGAATACGGTGCGGTCAAGGCGCGCGGCGTCTTCCAGGTGGGCTCGGGCCTGCAACTGCGCGTGGACGCCAGCCGCGCAGCCAAGGCCAATGCGACGCTGAGTTATTCCACCTCCGGTCTGGGCTGGCGCGCCGCCTATGTCGGCACGCTGGCGCCGGGCGATGGCTGCAAGATGCAGTTCGAATCGCGCGCCAGCATCGCCAACCGCAGCGGTCGCGACTGGAACAACGTGCAGCTGATGCTGGTGGCCGGCGAGCCACAGCTGGCCCAGTCCTCGGGACCGCGTCCCATGATGTTCAACGCGCGCGCCAAGACGGCCGATGCCGCGTTGCCCGAACAATCCACGCTGGCCGACTACCGCACGTACAGCTTGCCCGGCACGGTCGACCTGCCCGATGGCAGCGTGAGCCAGGTACCGCTGTACGACACGCGGACCATCGCCTGCGAACGCACCTCGCTGTTTGAAACGGGGACCGGCTGGGTGCCGCCGCAGCCCATGATCGGCCAGGATGCCTTCACCAGCGGCGGCCCTGAAGGCATTTCCAGCACGCTGCAATTTCGCGCGTTCGACAGCATCCCGGCTGGCAACCTGCGCGTGCTTTCGCTGGACCGCAACGGCACGCCGCAACTGATCGGCAGCGGTCGCGTCAACGACACGCCCAAGGGCAGTGACGCGCATATCACGCTGGGTATGGCGTTCGATCTGCGCGCCAGCCGCGAACGCACCGCCTTCACCGTGGACAAGAACGGCCATCGCCTGGACGAGGCCTTCCGCATCACGCTCACCAATGCCAGCGACACGCCGCGCGTGATCACCGTGCGCGAGCATCCCCAGCGCTGGCGCCAGTGGACGCTCGCCTCCTCCAGCATCAAACCGAGTGCGCAGACCACCGACACACTGGAGTTCAAGGTGCCGGTGCCGGCCAACGGCAAGGCCACGCTCGATTACGCGGTGCGCTATCAGTGGACGGCGGACGATCATCCGCAAGGATGAGGAGTGAGTGGAGAGGAGTGAGAGGCGAGGAGTGAGTGGAGAGGAGTGAGCGGCGGGAGAAGGCAGCGGCGCGCTGTCTTTGCTAATCTCGTCTCTCACTCCTGCCAACTCATCCGGCCACTGCCATGCTCAACCTGATCACGCACGACGCCATCATCGAAATCAACCTGGCGCGTCCGCCGGTGAACGCGCTCAATGTGGACTTGCTGCGCGCGTTACGCGATGCGGTGGACAACGCGGTAGCCAGCGGTGCGCGTGGCATCGTGCTGTCCGGCCAGCCCGGCATGTACTCGGCCGGCGTGGATGTACCTTCGCTGCTGGGGCGCGATCGCGACGGCGTGCGTGATTTCTGGCGCGAGTTTTTCCAGACCGCCTCGACCCTGGCGATGTCGCCGATTCCCATCGTGGCGGCCATCACCGGCCACAGTCCGGCCGGTGGCGCCGTGCTGTCGTTGTTCTGCGATTACCGCGTGATGGCCGAAGGCCCGTTCAAGATCGGCCTCAACGAAGTGCAGGTCGGCCTGGTGGTGCCGGAAAGCATCCAGATGGCGCTGCGTCGCATCGTCGGCGCCTATCGTGCCGAACGCCTGATGGTGGCGGGCGCCATGATCGAATCCGGCGAGGCGCTGGCGGTCGGCCTGGTCGACGAACTCACCAACGTCGAACAAGTGGTGACGCGCGCCGTGGTGTGGATGCAGGGCATGCTCGCGCTGCCTTCCAACGCGATGCTCAAGACGCGTGCGATTGCGCGTGCCGACCTGACCGCCATCTGGGCGCATCCGGAAGCGTTGCCGATGGATGGCTTCCTCGATGCGTATTTCCATCCGGAAACGCAGGCGGTGTTGGAAAAGCTGGTCGCGCGACTGAAGAAGAAAGATTGACCTTGTAGGAGCGCACCCTGTGCGCGACCCGGCGCCCTGCGGCGCCGTTCGCGCGCAGGGTGCGCTCCTACAAAAAAAGAGACGCTCAGCCGGGCTCGGCGCCCTTGGCCACCGGCCGACTCGCATCGCTCACCCAGCCGCTCCACGACGGCGCGTAAAGACGCGAACCGGTGAGTCCTGCATGCTCCATCGCAAGCAGGTTGTGGCATGCCGTGACGCCCGAGCCACACATATGCACCACATCGCTGGGCGCATGCGCGCCGAGCAGTGCCTGGAACTCCGCGCGAAGTTCATCGGCCGGCTTGAAGCGGCCATCTTCCCGCAGATTTTCCGAGAAAGGCCGATTGAGCGCGCCGGGCACATGGCCGCCTACCGGATCGATGGGCTCGACTTCGCCGCGATAACGCGCAGCGGCACGCGCATCGATCAGTACCCGCTGCGCATCGTTGCGCAGCGTGGCGTGATCGACGAGGTATTGCTCAGCATCGAAATAAACGCTTGCCGGCCGCGGCTCGCGAACGACATCACCCGATTCGACCGGCAGGCCTGCGGCCACCCAGGCCTGGAAACCGCCATCGAGCACGGCCACATCGCGGATGCCGGACAGACGCAACAGCCACCACAGCCGGGCGGCAGCCAGCGAACCGTTCGCGGCGTCGTAGCACACGATCTGCATGCCCTCGCGCCAGCCCCAGCGCGACAGGGATTCGGAGAACGCGGTATCGAGTGGCAACGGATGCCGCCCCAAACCCAGCGACTTGCGCGAGAGATCGGACAGATCGCTGTCGAGGCTGGCATAAACCGCGCCAGGGATGTGCCCTTCGCGATAGTCACGCTCGCCCTTGCCGACATCGCGTTCGCCGCTGCCGGGCGCCATCAGGTCGAAACGGCAATCGACGATCAGCACATCGGCCGGAGCGAGCGCCGCCAGTTCCTTGACGTCGATCAAGGTGGTCTTGAGCGTCATACGCGTCCCATCCTCTGCAGGAGGTTGAACACCATGGCGGCGGTGGCACCCCAGATGCGGTGGCCGCCATGCACGAATTCCACCATGTCGCGACGATGGCCGCGGAAATCCATGGTGTAGCGCTTGAGATTGCGCGGTTCAAGAAAGAACGACAGCGGCACTTCGAACACCTCAGCCACTTCCGCCGGCGCGGGATAGAGGCGCGCCTCGCCGTCGATGCGCGCGACCACCGGCGTGACGCTGTAACCGCTGATGGTTTCGAAGCGATCGAGAAAGCCCAGCGGTGTCACCAGGCGGCGTTCGAGGCCAATCTCTTCTTCGCTTTCGCGCAAGGCGGTGGCGATCGCGTCCGCATCGCCCGGGTCGGTACGACCGCCGGGAAACGCCACCTGTCCTGCATGGTCCTGCAGATGATCGGTGCGCACCGTCAACACCAGTCGCGGTTGCACACCCTCGCGTACGCCCACCAATACAGCGGCCGGCCGACGCGGCGTATCGCCGATCAACTGGACCATGTCCGAATGATTCCAACCCCGCCCCGTCGGCGGTGACGACAAAGGCAAGACTGCGTGACTCAGGTCGGTCAGCAGCTCACCCATCACGGTCGTTTCCGGGGAGGCAGCACGTCGCGCATGTAGCGCAGCCGTTCCTGGTCATCCATGGCCCGCCATCCGGCGATTTCCGTGCCCGTGCGCAGGCAGCCGATGCAATAGCCGCGCTCGTCCAGCCGGCAGATGCCGATGCAAGGACTGAGGGGATTGCCGGAAGGACCAGGAGAGCCGTCTGCCGCTGTCATGCTGCGAGGAAGTATCGGCGCGGCACGGAGCGTGCCAGCGAAGCGGCCATTCTATCGCATGGGGCGCAAGCCGTCATTCGAACGCTGCCAAGGGCGGCAGCGTTCAAGCCGATGTCATTACTTGATCTCGAGCAGCTCGATTTCGAACACCAGCGCCTCGTTGGGACCGATGCGCGGCGGATCGCCCTTGATGCCGTACGCCATGGCAGGCGGCACGGTGACCTTCCACAGGTCGCCCACGTGCATGCGCTGGATCACTTCCTGCCAACCCGGGATCACCTTGTTGTTCACCACGAAACTCACTGGCGAACCATGTGCCCATGAGCTGTCGAACTCGGTGCCGTCGATCAGCATGGCGCGGAAATTCACCGTGACCACCGAGCCTTCCGGTACCGGCCTGGTGCCGGTGCCCTGTTTGACCACTTCGTACTGGATGCCCGACGGCAGCTGGATCACGCCCGGCTTGCTGCGGTTGCGCTCCATGTAGTCGGCGCTCTTGCGCGCATTGGTTTCGGCCACGCGCTTGAATTGCGCCAGCGCCTGGCTGTGCATCTGCTCGTCGAGTTCGCGCAGCTGGTCGTGCATGTCGCGCATCGACACGGTGGGATGCTTCTTGGCGTAGGCATCCTGGATCGCGCGCAACAGCGTGGGGATATCCACGTCCGGTTCGCCGTTGGCGAACTGGCTGCCGATCTGGAAACCGATGGCGTAGGACAGCTTGGTCTTGTCCAGCTTGACCTGCGACTGATCCTGCGGGGCGCTACTGACCTGGGCATGCGCCAGACCACCCCAACACAGGATGCCCAGAGCTAGCCAACGCAGTTGTGCCATGCCTTCCTCCATTGCGGCTGCAACCTGGCCATCGTAAGCGGTCCGGGCGAATCGTGCAGCGATGCCGGTCGATCCGGCGTCTGTGCCTTCGAACGCCGGGGGCGGCAAAGGTTCCCGCTGCTACCATGGCGCTTTTTCCGCCGGAGTCGAATCATGGCCTATCGCAACCTGGAAATCGCCAACCGCGGCGCGGTGCGCACCATCACCGTCAATCGCCCGGACAAGCTCAATGCGCTCAACCGGGAGACGCTCAACGAGCTGACGCTGGCCTTCACCCAGGCCGCCCAGGACGATGCGGTGCGGGTGATGGTGTTGGCGGGTGCGGGGGAAAAGGCCTTCGTGGCCGGTGCGGACATTGCCGAGATGAATGGCTATACGCCCGTCCAGGCGCAGGGTTTCTCACGCACCGGGCAGCGCCTGATGAGCCTGGTCGAGCGCCTGGGCAAGCCGGTGATCGCACGCATCCAGGGCTTTGCCCTCGGCGGCGGGATGGAACTAGCCATGTGCTGCCACCTGCGCGTGGCCAGCGAGAAGGCAAAGTTTGGCCAGCCCGAGATCAACCTGGGCCTGATCCCCGGCTTTGGCGGCACCCAGCGCCTGCTGCGCCTGGCCGGCCGTGGCGCCGCGCTGGAGCTGTGCCTGCTGGGCGCCACCATCAACGCCCAGCGCGCCTACGAGCTGGGCGTGGTGACCCGCGTGGTCGCACCCGAGGCGCTGGATGAAACCGTCAATGCGATGGCTGACCAACTGGCCGCCGCCGCGCCTCTGGCCGCCGCCGGCATCCTGGACGCCGTGCTGCAGGGTGGCGAAACGAGTATCGATCAGGGCCTGGAGTTTGAAACGCAGGCGTTCGCGCTGGCGTTTGCTACCGAAGACATGCGCGAAGGCACCACGGCGTTTCTGGAAAAGCGTAAAGCGGAGTTCAAAGGGCGGTGAAGGGCAGAAGTGAGTGAAGAGGAGTGAGAAGTGAGAGAAAGCGCGCTCCGCACCCGCTCTCTCTCACTTCTCACTCCTCCATCTTCACTCCTCGCCCTTAGCAGAGGAGGAGTGAGTGAAGGGGAGTGAGAAGTGAGAGAAGGCGGCGTTTCGCTCTCTCTCACTTCTCACTCCTCCATCTTCACTCCTCGCCCTCAATGGTGGCCGCGGTAATTCTTCTCGCCCGCCGTCACTGCCAGATCCAGTCGATTCTCCGGCGGCGCCAACGGACAGGTCGCATACGGCGTAAACGCGCATGGCGGGTTATAGGCGCGATTGAAGTCGAGCACGACCTTGCCGTCCTTCGGCAGATCGGCATACATGAAACGGGCGGCGCCGTAGGTTTCCTTGCCCGAGGTGCGATCGGCGATCACGAAGAACAGCGAGTCGGGTTCTTCCTGGATCGGCATCAGCTCGTAGGTGTGACCATCGCGATGGAACACGGCCTTGCCCGGCACCTTCTCCTTGTTGACCGTACCCAGCACCGAGCCGATCTCCAGCTCATGCGGCGGATTGAACGGCACCCAGTCGGCCACGATGCGCCACGACGGATCGGGCGTGTAGTAATCCAGCCCGAGGAAGTGCGTACGCGTTTCGGCGTTGCTGTCCTTCACGCGCAACGCCTTGCGGCCGTCGCGCTCGATCACCAGGAAGCTGGCCGATCCGAACGCCACCACGGACGGCGCGCCGTCACCGGCGTGCATATCGTCGACCAGAGCTGCTTCGGGCACGGTCTTGCCGTCCACGGTGGCGGCGCTGTGCGGGTCGAACACGATGTGCGTGCTGCCGTCCTTGGCCAGGGTCACCACACCCAGGTGGGCCGGGCCGGCTTTCAACACGATGTCGTTGTCGGCTGCGCTGCCCACGCGATTGGCGCCTTCCTGCAGCCAGTCCAGGCCGATCAGGCTGAGCCAGCCGGTGGGAGCAGTGAGGCCGGCAAGACGCTTGTTCTGCCAGTTGACGTTCTGCTGGGCGAAGTCGGTCGCCGCAGCGGTGGTGGGGGTCTGAGCTTGCACGGTGGCAACTCCAAGGCTCAAGGCAAAGGCGAGAACGGCGGTACGCAACATGGCAGGCCCCGTCGGAATGAAACAGCAGTATGGCCGTCCATTTACAAACCGGGCAAGCGCGCCTCAGTACAGAAACTCATCAGCGCCCGCGCAGGAACAACTTGTCCAGCTCGGGCAGGCTCAACTGCGTCCAGGTCGGGCGTCCGTGATTGCACTGCCCGGAACGCTCGGTCGCTTCCATTTCGCGCAGCAGTGCATTCATTTCAGGAATGGTGAGGCGGCGACCGGCACGCACCGAGCCATGGCAGGCCATGGTGGACAGCAGTTCGTTCTCCAGCTCCTGCAGGCGACGCGAACTGCCGTGCTGGGCGAGCTCGGAAAGCACGTCGCGACACAGCTGCGCCACGTCGGCGCCTTCCAACAAGGCGGGAATGCGCCGCACCACCACGCCGGACGGACCGCTGCGCGAAAGCTCCATGCCCCACTCCGCCAAGGCTTCGGCGTGCTCCTCGGCCGCGGCTGCCTCTTTGGCACTCACCGCCACATTCATCGGCACCAGCAACATCTGCGAACGCAGGTTGCTGCAGACGCGACCGGCCTTGAGCTTCTCGTAGGTGATGCGCTCATGCGCGGCGTGCATGTCCACCAGGATCAGGCCATGCGCATTTTCCGCCAGGATATAGATGCTCTTGAGCTGCGCGATGGCAAAGCCCAGCGGCGGCGCTTCCTCTTCGGAGGCGTCCGGCATCGGCGCGTTGGCGGCGAACGACAACGGCGTGGACACGGTCGCCGGTTCACCCAATAGCGCGGCGTAGCCGGCGAGCGGCTCGTCCCGCACACCCAGGCTCAGGCGGCTCTGGCTCAAGGCATTGGGCCATGCAGGCGCCGAGCTGGCCGATCCCGACGACGAGGCCATGCTGTAGCTGTACGACGGCGCTGCTGCCGCCACCGGCGACTCGACGGAAGGCAGGCCGACGTTGCCTGCACGCGTCTGCGCCAGCGCTTCATGCAAGGTGCGGAACAGGAAATCGTGCACCAGCCGCTGTTCGCGGAAACGCACTTCACTCTTGGCCGGATGGACATTCACATCCACGCCGACCGGATCGAGTTCCAGATACAACACGAACGCCGGATGACGGCCATGGAACAGCACGTCCGCATACGCCTGACGTACCGCATGCGCCACGATGCGATCGCGCACCAGCCGGCCGTTGACGTAGAAATACTGCGAATCGGCCTGCGAACGCGAGGCCGTCGGCAAGCCCACCCAGCCCGACAGATGCAGGCCGGCGGCGGCGTGATCGATGCGCAGGCTTTGCGCGGGAAAATCCTCGCCGAGCACTTCGGCCACGCGCTGCAAGGCGGCGTTCTCGTCGCGCGCGGCTTTGAGCATGCGCACCGGCTTGCCGTTGTGGCTCAGGCGAAATTCCACCGAGCCGCGCGCCAAGGCGAGCGACTTCAGCAGGTCGTCGATATGCGCGAACTCGGTGCGTTCGGCACGCAGAAATTTTCGGCGCGCAGGCACGTTGTAGAACAGGTCGCGCACCTCCACGCTGCTGCCTTGCGGATGCTGCGCGGGACGCGCCGCCTGCAACTTGCCGCCGTCCACTTCGATGCGGAACGCCGTATCCAGTCCCTGCGCGCGCGAAGTCAGCGCGAAACGGGCCACCGAGGACACCGACGCCAGCGCCTCGCCGCGGAAACCCATGCTGGCCACGTGCTCCAGGTCATCGAAGCTGCCGATCTTGCTGGTGGCGTGCGAAGCCACCGCCAGCGCCAGCTCGTCGGGCACGATGCCGCAGCCGTCGTCGCGCACGCGGATCAGGCGCGACCCGCCCTGCTCGATATCCACTTCGATGCGCGTGGCGCCGGCATCGAGGCTGTTTTCGACCAGTTCCTTCACGACGGAGGAAGGCCGTTCGATCACTTCACCGGCAGCGATCTGATTGATGAGTTCGGGAGGCAGGGGACGAATGACTGGCATCGGCGAAGCTTAGAACCTGACGGCCCCCGGCGAAAGCAGAACGCCGCCCGAAGGCGGCGTCGTTGGTCATTCGTTGAGCAGCCGTTTCAGCCGGCCGGTATGGCCAGCATCATGCCCACGCGCACCGAGCTGTCGCTGTCGAGCTTGTTCGCGCTCTTGATCGCGTTGACGCTGACGCCGTACTGCTTGGCGATGCTGCGCAGGCTCTCGCCCCGCTCAACGCGATGCAGGTCCTGCACGCCATCATCGGCGCGGCTGCCGGCGCTCGGCGTGGAAGCCATCGCCTGTGCCACGGCACGGGTGGCCTTGGCGGCAGTCTCATCGTCACCCTGCGAGCTGGCGACATTGGCCATGCCATTGCGACGCGAGGCCTGCGCGGCAAACCAGCTGCCCGGCGGCGGCGTGGCTTCGAAATAGCCGCGCACACCCGTCATCACCGCCGCAGCGAGGCGCGACTGGTGCGATGGATCGCGCAGCTTGCGCTCCTCGTCCGGATTGCTGATGAAGGCGGTCTCGACCAGGATCGAGGGCACGTCCGGCGAGCGCAGCACCACGAAGTTGGCGCGCTCCACGTAACCGCGATGGGTGGGGCCGAGATTTCCCAGCGCCTTCAGCACGTTGCCCGCCACCGACTCGCTCGCCTGCATGGAATAACCCTGCTGCAGGTCGAGCAGCACGGCGGCCAGGCCATCGTTCTTGTCGTCCAGCGTCACGCCGCCGATCAGGTCGGCCCGGTTCTGGCCATCGGCCAGCCAGCGGGCCGCCATGCTGGTCTTGCCGCGCGGCGACAGCACCCATACGGACGAACCCTTGGCATCGCCGTTGATGAAGGCGTCGGCGTGGATCGAAACGAACAGGTCAGCCGAATTGTTGCGCGCGATCTGATAACGCTGCGCCAGCGGGATGAAGAAGTCGGCGTTGCGGGTGAGCACGGCACGCATGCCGGGCTGTTGGTTGATCTGATCGGCCAGCTGACGCGCCACCGCCAGGGTGACGTTCTTCTCCAACGTGCCGCCGGGACCGTGGGCGCCCGGGTCATCGCCGCCGTGGCCGGCATCGATGGCGATCACCACCTTGCGCTCGCCATTGAGCAGGCTGGCCGCCGCACGGGTCGAGGCCATGCCGCTCTGGGTCGGCTTGAGCGAGGAACGGGTCGAGCTGCGCGATTCGGGCATGGGCGCCGGCGGCATGGCGGCCGGCGGCGGTGCCGCTTCGGGCGCTGCGGCAGCCGAGGTGGAGGCGCTGTCGCCGTCGTCATCCGATGGGGCGGCAGCCGGGATGGGAATATTCGGTACAGGCCGTTTTTCCGGCGACGAGGCCTTAGCCACCGAACCGCTGCCCGGGTAAAGGTCGACCACCAGCCGGTAGCCGTACTCCGCCTGCGGCTTGAGCAGGAAGCTTTTGACGCTGCTTGAGGGATCGACCTTCGCGGTCAGGCGGACATTGCTGCCCTGCCTGGCGCCACTCATGCTCTTGTACAGACCGGTGGCAGCCGGGTAGTTGAAGCCACCAACGACCGAACTGCCGTTGATGTCCACCGTCAGCTCGTCGCCGTCCTGGTTGACCTTGTAGGTGACCGGGCCGGAAACATCGAGCACCACGCGGGTGTATTCGGGGCCTGCCCAGACGCGGGCGGACTTCACATCGGCCGCTCGTGCCACGCAAAAAGGCACCACGGCCAGCATGGCCATGGCACTGAGCAGAGCAGGATGCGTCCTATATCCCTTCATGGAGCGGAATTGAAGCCCACCCGCCCGGGGATTGCAATAGGTTTTCCCTTGAATATCCATAACCTGCGTAAGCTTCGTCAGTCAGCATCCAGCTATCGGCCGCAAGCCACGCAAACTGAAGGCGAATTTCGCCATACCTGCCAGACGAAAAATCTCAACAAGTACCGATACTTAGGTGATTTTGGCGGCCTCAGGCCAGGCGCGAGGTGACCGCTGCACCGCGGGGCGTGCGCACTTCCATGCGGGCATGGCGCCCGGTGCCGGCGTAACTGAGGTGGACCACGAGATCAGGGGCGGGCAACGCACCGGCACCACGCTCGGGCCATTCCACCAGCACCAGAGCCGAGGGATCGGACAACGCGTCCAGCCCCAGCCACTCCAGCTCGCCGGGATCGGCGATGCGGTAAAGATCCAGATGCCAGGCCGGCCGGCCGTTGGCGCGATAGGACTCGACCAGACTGTAGGTCGGGCTCTTGATGCGCTCGCCCACGCCCAGGGCACCCAGCAGCGCACGGGCAAAGCTGGTCTTGCCGGCGCCCAGGTCGCCATGCAGGTAAACCACCAGGCCATCATCGAGCGCACCGGCCAGGCGGGTGGCCAGCGCGGCGGTGGTGGCTTCGTCAGGGAGATTCCAGCTCGATTCCGTCATCGGTCGATTCCGTTGAGCAGCCGGCGCAGCGGCTCCAGCAGGTCGGTGGCGATCAGACCACGCTCACCGCCATGTCGCGCCGCCACGTCGCCCGCGCGAGCATGCAGGGCAACACCCAGCGTCGCGGCATGCCAGGCGTCGCAGCCCTGCGCCAGCAACGCAGCGACGATACCGGTCAGCAGATCGCCCATGCCGCCGCTGGCCATGCCCGGATTGCCCCAGGGGCAAACGGCAACGTCTCCCTTGGGATCGGCCACCAGGCTGCCTGCGCCCTTCAGCACGGCCACGACGCGATAGCGCGTGGCCAGTTCGCGAACAGCCGCAAAGCGGTCAGCTGCAATGGCCTGGGTATCGCATCCGAGCAAACGGGCCGCCTCGCCGGGATGCGGCGTCATCACCACCGGACGGGAGAACTCGCGCGGCTCCAGCGCCAGCAGATTCAAGCCATCCGCGTCGAGCACCAACGGCAGATCGGCATCGAGCGCGGTCAACCACAACGCATGCCCCCACGCGCCCTGCCCCAGTCCAGGTCCCACCGCGAGCACGCTGGCGCGCGGCAGCAAAGCCTCCAACGCCTGCGGCCCGTTCACGTCGTGTGCCATCAGCTCCGGCCGGGCGCTGTTGAGTGCGATCAGATGTTCGCCGCGCGTGGCGACGCTGACCAGTCCGGCGCCACCACGCAGCGCCGCCTCGGCGCACAGGCGGATGGCACCGGCCGTGCCGTGATCGCCGCCAATGGCCAGCACGTGCCCGTTGCTGCCCTTGTGCGCTTGCCTTGGACGCGGCGGCAGCGTCCATGGCTGCATCAGTTCGGCATCCGCCTGTGCGTCCTGCCATAGCGTTTCCGGCAAGCCCAAGGACTCCCACTGCACCGTTCCCACATAGCCCGGCGCCAGCCCCGTGTAGAGGCCGCGCTTGGGCGCGATAAACGTTACGGTGACACTGGCCTGCACCGCCTCACTCGGCACATCGCCGGTATCGGCATTGACGCCCGAGGGCACGTCCAGTGCCAATACCGGCGCACCGGTTGCTTTTATGTGCTGGACCAGTGCAGCGGCTTCCGGTGCCAGCGCGCGCTGCAGGCCGGTGCCGTACAAGGCATCGACATGCACATCGACCGCGGGAAGCTCGACGGCGTCGTTCCACGCGTGCACCGTACCGCCGCCGTGCTCGAATTCGTGTCGCGCACGACCAGCGTCGTCGCCACGGCTTTCGCCCAGCACAAAAACCTCGACATGCAGGCCGGCCTCGCGCGCCAATGCCGCCAGCAGGAAGCCGTCGCCACCGTTGTTGCCAGGACCGCAGTACACCGCGATGCGCCGCGCCTGCGGCCAGTGCTGGCGCAGGCACACCAGCGCCGCAGCCGCGGCACGCTGCATCAGTTCAAATCCGGGAATGCCGAGCTCGTCGATGGCGCGGCGATCGAGCGCTCGCACCTGTTCGACGGTATAGAGCTCGTGACGATGGGCGTGTGAAGTCATGCGGGAATTATAGGCATGCCGGCGCAGGCCTTAGCGCACATACCGCCTACAATAGGCACATGTCCTCCGTTGCCGCCCCACCCGCCGACTACGCTGCGCTAGCGCTCGACATCAAGCGCTGGGCGCTGGAACTCGGCTTTGCCGATTGCGGCATCGCCGGCACCGAGCTGGGCGAGGACGAGGTGCACCTCAAACGCTGGTTGGACGATGGCCATCACGGCGAGATGGATTACATGGCGCGCCACGGCGACAAACGCAGCCGCCCGGCGGAACTGGAACCGGGCACGCTGCGCGTCGTTTCCGTGCGCATGGATTACATTCCGCCGGGCACGCGCAATGCGTGGAATGTCCTGCACGATGCCGACGCCGGTTACGTCGCACGCTATGCGCTGGGCCGCGATTACCACAAGCTGATGCGCAACCGCCTGCAGAAACTGGCCGAGCGCATCCATGGCGCGATCGGCGACTTTGGCTATCGCGCCTTCGTCGATTCGGCGCCGGTGCTCGAAAAAGCACTGGCCAGAAACGCGGGACTGGGCTGGATCGGCAAGCACACCGTGCTGATCAATCGCAGCGCCGGCTCGTATTTTTTCCTCGGCGAGCTCTACACCAATCTGCCGCTGCCGGTGGATGCACCCGCCAGCGCGCACTGCGGCAGCTGCCGCCGCTGTATCGATATCTGCCCCACGCAGGCGATCGTCGCGCCGTACAAGCTCGATGCACGACGCTGCATTTCGTATCTCACCATCGAGTTGCGCGGCAGCATTCCCGAAGAACTGCGCGAGCCGATCGGCAACCGCATTTTCGGCTGCGACGATTGCCAGCTGATCTGCCCCTGGAACAAGTTCGCCCAGGATGCGACGGAGCCGGATTTTGCACCACGCCATCGGCTCGATGGCGCGAAGCTGGTGGAGTTGTTCGGCTGGAGCGAGCAGGAATTTCTGCAGCGCACGGAAGGGATGGCGATCCGTCGCACGGGTTACGAAGGTTGGTTGCGCAATATCGCAGTGGCGTTGGGCAATGCGCCGCATTCGGATGAAGTGCGCAAGGCGCTGCTTGCGCGCAGCGATCATCCGTCGGAGATCGTGCGCGAGCATGTGGCGTGGGCGCTGGCCAAACATCCCGCCTGACGTACACAAATTGCTTAACCTGTGGGAGCGCAACCTGTGCGCAACGGACGCCTCGCGAGGCCCGTCGCGCACAGGGTGCGCTCCCACAGTTTGTACTCTTTTTAGACCTTGCGGCGCGCCTGGATTTCTTCAATCAAAGCCTGCGTGGACGCATCCAGGCCAGCGACGCTCTTGGCCCCACTCGCATCCAGCGCCGGCAAAATCTGCCGCGCAATCGACTTGCCCAACTCCACGCCCCACTGGTCGAACGCGTTAACGCCCCACAGGTGCCCAAGCATGAACACCTTGTGTTCGTAGAGCGCGATAAGCGCGCCGAGGCTTTCCGGCGTGAGCGCATCCAGCAGCATCACCGTGCTGGGTCGATCGCCCGGGAAGGTGCGCTGCGCGGCCAGCACGCGGCGCTCTTCGTCGGTGCCCGACTTCGCTTCGGCGAGCGCTTCGTCGAAGGTCTTGCCCAGCGCCAGCGCGGCCGCCTGCGCCAGCAGGTTCGACAACAGCGCTTCGTGGTTGGCGATGAGATCGTGCGCGGGCTTCACCACGCCGATGAATTCCAGCGGCACCACGTCGGTGCCCTGGTGCAACGACTGGAAATACGCGTGTTGCGCATTCGTGCCCACGCTGCCCCATACCACCGCCGAAGTCGGCTGCGCCACCGGCTGGCCTTGCTTGGTGACCTGCTTGCCCAGGCTCTCCATTTCCAGCTGCTGGAGATAGGAGGTGAGATCTGTCAGCAGGTCCGCGTACGGGATGACCGCACGACTGCCGCGGCCTTGAACGTCGCGGTTCCAGTATTCCACCAGGCTCAGCAGCACCGGCAGGTTTTCCGACCAGACCGCGCTGCGGAAATGATCGTCCACCAGCGCCGCGCCCCGGAGCAGCTCATGGAAGTTGTACGAACCGATGGCCAGTGCGAGCGACAGACCGACGGCGGACCACAGCGAGAAACGGCCGCCGACGAAATCCCACATCGGATAAACCTGCGCCGCCGGGATGCCCCACTTTTCCGCCTCGGCGACATTGGCGCTCACGGCCAGGAAGTGGCGCGACACGGCCGCCTGGTCGCCATCGTAGGCGCGGCTGATCCACTCGCGCATCACGTTGCCATTGAGCAGCGTTTCCTGCGTGGTGAAGGTCTTGGACACCACGATCACCAGCGTGCGCTTCGGATCGAGCTGATGCATCAGCTCGTAGGCAGACTGGCCATCCACATTGGTGAGGAAATGGCTGCGCAGCCCCGGCACGTGATACGGTGCGAGCGCGCGGGCAGCCAGGCGCGGCCCGAGGTCCGAGCCGCCGATGCCAATATTGACGATATCGGTGATGCCGGGCGCCACGCCGTAGGCGCTGGCGTCGCCGAGCTCCACGGCCTTGACCAGCGCATCGATGCGCTTGAGGGTGGCGTCGATTTCCTTGAGCGCGTCGCGCGGTGCGGGCGACGGCAATTGCGAGCCGCCAGCGCGCAGCGCGGTATGCAGCACCGCACGGCCTTCGGAGGTATTGATGGGCTGGCCGGAGAACATCGCATCGCGCGCCGCCTGCCAGCCACTGGCTTCGACGTGCGCGCCCAGCGCATCGAGCGCGGCCTGGTCGAGCTTCTGGCGGCTCAGGTCGAGCAGGATCGGCCCGAGGCGATGTCGCAGGCGCTTGCCGCGCGTGGCGTCCTTCAGCAATTCCCGCAGGTGCGTGCCTGCGAGACGGTCAACATGTGCTGCGAGAAAAGACGGACGGCGCTCGGACGACATAGGATCTACGCTCAGCCAACAGAGACGTCGATCTTACGCAGCTTTCCGCCGCCTGCGCCACCAGATTGTTGCAGCGCACCCAGCACCCCGCCCGAGGGCGGGGCAAGGCATCAGGCAGCGGCCATCTGCTTGGGGATCGAGCGATTGGTGTGCGAGATGGCGTTGTTGGCGTCCACGTACACCAGGGTCGGCTGGAACTGCTCGAGCTCGGCTTCGGACAGCTGGCAGAACGCGGCAATGATGACCAGGTCGCCCGGCTGCGCGCGATGAGCGGCGCTGCCGTTCACCGAGATGATGCCGGAGCCTTCTTCCGCACGCAGGGCGTAGGTGACGAAGCGCTTGCCGTTGTTGATGTTCCACGCATGGATCTGCTCGTACTCGCGAATGCCGGAGGCATCGAGCAACAGGCCGTCGATGGCGATGGAGCCTTCGTAATGGAGCTCGGCATGGGTCACCGTCGCACGGTGGATCTTGGCCTTGAGCATGTTCAGGTTCATGACTTCAGTTTCCGGCAGGAATAGCCCGCGTAGCCCACTATTATCCCGCCGAGACGCGCCGCGTCGCAACATGGGGTCCCGGCAGGCCCTTGATGGGGTCGCTCAGTCGAAAGGCAAGTTGTCGATCAGGCGGGTCGAACCCAGGCGGGCGGCGATCAGCGCCACCAGGCCTTCCGTCTCGCCGTCGACCGGCTCGGCCAGGTCCTCGGAACGCCGGATGGCGCAGTAATCAGGCTCAAAGCCCGCCCGGGCAAGCTTGGAGGCCGCCGCCTGCTCCACCACCGACCAGGCATGCCCCTTGGCGATGAGATCGCGCATCTGCTGCAGGGTGGCGTAGATCTGCGGCGCCAGGGCGCGGTCTTGCGCCGAGAGGTACTGGTTGCGCGAGCTCAGGGCAAGGCCGTCGTCGGCGCGCAGCGTCGGCGCCGCCATGATCATCACCGGCAGGGAGAGATCGCGGACCATCCGCTCGATCACCTTGAGCTGCTGGAAATCCTTCTGGCCAAACACTGCCAGGTCCGGCTGCACCAGGTTGAACAGCTTGCACACTACCGTGGCCACGCCATCGAAATGGCCGGGACGATGGGCGCCCTCCAGCGTCTCGGTGAGCTGCGGCACATGAATGCTCACGCTGTTGGCCGCACCGAACGGATAAAGGATGGACACGTCCGGCGCGAACAGCAGGTCGCAGTCCTGTTCGGCCAGCCCTACCTGATCCTGCACCAGGGTGCGTGGATAACGCTCGAAGTCTTCGTTGGGACCGAACTGGGTGGGATTGACGAACACGCTCGCCACCACCCGATCGGCGCGGGCGCGGGCCAGCTTGATCAACGAATGGTGGCCGGCGTGCAGGTTCCCCATGGTGGGCACGAAGCCCACCGTGAGGCCCTGGCCGCGCCAGCCACGGATGGTGGCGCGGAGCGCCGCGGCATCTTGCACAGTCTGCATGTCTTTGAGCTCTGCTGCCTCAGTCGAAGCAATGTTCCGGTGCCGGGAAGGCGCCACTGCGCACATCCTCGGCATAGGCCGCGATCGCCGCAGCCACAGAGTCGCGTCCTGCGAGGAAATCCTTGCTGAACTTGGGTCGCTTGCCGGGCGTCACCGCCAGCATGTCGTGGATCACCAGCACCTGCCCGTCGCAATGCGGACCGGCGCCGATGCCGATGGTGGGAATGGACACGGCCCGCGTGATGCGCTCGCCCAGCACGGTGGGAATGCCTTCCAGCACGACCAGGTCGGCACCGGCCGCTTCCACCGCCTTGGCGTCTTCGACCAGACGGTCGGCGGCGTCCTGCGCACGGCCCTGGATGCGGAAGCCGCCGAACTTGTGCACCGATTGCGGCGTCAGGCCCAGGTGGGCGCACACGGGAATGGCGCGCTCGACCAGGGCAGTGATCACTTCGAGGATATGCGGCGAGGCGCCCTCGATCTTCACCATCGAGGCGCCGCCTTCGCCGACCAGCTGCGCGCCGGCCTCCAAGGCATGGGCGACATCGCGGTCGGCCATGAACGGGAAGTCGGCGATAAGCAGCGTCGCGTTCAGTCCGCGCGACACGATGCTGGTGTGATAGACCATGTGGTCCAGCGTCACCGGCAGCGTGCTCTTGTGTCCCTGGATCACCATGCCCAGCGAGTCGCCCACCAGCGCCACGTCGACGCCGGCCATTTCCAGTTGCGCCGCGAAACTCGCGTCGTAACAGGTGAGCATCACGATGCGTTGGCCTGCTTCCTTCATCGCGCGCAGCGACGGCACGGTGACCGGCTTGCGCGTGGGGGCATTCGCTTTTTGCGAGTACACGACAATTCCCTAGGACAGAGGCAGGCGCGGATTATCCCGCGTGGGGCGTGAAGGGCTCAAGGCAGACGCTCGCAACCGGTGGTATCCATGGCGGCCAGTAGGTCCGCCACCTTGCCCTGGCCCGGCAAGGCCAGCGCCGGCGCCAGGTCGTTCAGCGGCAACAGCACGAAGGCGCGCTCGGCCATGCGCGGATGAGGCAGGGTCAAACGGTCGTCCGACAGCGCGACGCCATCCATATGCAACACATCGAGATCGAGCGTGCGCGGGCCCCAGCGCTCGCCGTCGCGCACCCGACCGGCCGCGCGCTCCACCTTCAGCAAGGCGTCGAGCAGCTCGTGCGGCGTGAGCGCGGTATCGATCTGCGCCACCGCATTGATGAAAGGCGGCTGCTCGAGCACACCCCAGGGCGGCGTCAGATACAGCGGCGAGCGGGCAAGCAAGCGGGTTTGCGGGAGTGCATCCAACGCTGCGAACGCGCCCAGCACCTGTGCCTGCGCGTCGCCGAGATTGCTGCCCAACGCAATGTACGCAAGCGTCACGCGGGATCCGACTTGTTGCCCGCTTTCGAGCTTGGCTTGCGACGGCGGCGCTTGCGTGGCTTCGCGGCCGGTGCAGCACTTTCGCCTGCGGGACCGGATGCGGTGCCCGACAACGCGGCCGCCAGCGTTTCGTGCGGCAGCTGCTGCGCATGCTGCCACCATGCACCGAGCTCACGCACCGCGGGCGATTCCGCTGCACGCAGCAACAGGAAGTCGAACGCGGCACGGAAACGCGGATGCGTCATCAGGCGGAACACGCGCTTGCGCTGCACCTGCTCGAACCGCGGCTGCATGCCCCAGATTTCTTCCATGGTCAGCGTGAAACGGCGCGGTATCGCCACGCGCTGGCACTGCTCGCCGATCACGTGCGTGGCAGCGCGTTCCCATGCGGCCACCGGCTCCATGCCTTTGGTGATCCAGGTATGCGCCAGATCGCGCACTTCGCCCCACAGCAGCACGGCGAACAGGAAGGCCGGCGTCACCGACTTGCCTTCGGCCACGCGCGCATCGGTATTGGCCAGGCCCTGCTCGATCAGCGCACGCAGCGCCTTGTCGCCGCGCTTGAGCGCGCGTGCCGTGGCCGGGAACATGAACTTCAGCAGGCCGGTCTGCTCGAGCATGTGGAAGCTCTTCAGGCCGTGACCGGACAGGAACAGCTTGAGCGACTCGTCGAACAACCGGGCCGGCGCCGCGTCGGCCAGCAGCGGCCCGAGTTCGTCGAACGGCGCTGCGGCCGCCGCATCGATGCGGAAATTGAGCTTGGCCGCGAGACGCACCGCGCGCAGCATGCGCACCGGATCTTCGCGGTAGCGCGTTTCCGGATCGCCGATCAGGTGCAGCACGCGGTCCTGCACGTCCTGCATGCCGCCGACGTAGTCGCGCACGGAGAAATCGCTGATGTCGTAGTAGAGCGCATTGACGCGGAAGTCGCGCCGGATCGCATCCTCTTCGATCGAGCCCCACACGTTGTCGCGCACGATGCGGCCGTCGACGATGTGGCGATCGCCCTCGCCTTCTTCCTCGCCGGTACCACGGAAGGTGGCCACTTCGATGATTTCCGGCCCGTACACCACGTGGGCCAGGCGGAAGCGGCGACCGATCAGGCGCGAATTGCGAAAGAGCTTCTTGACCTCGTCAGGCGTGGCATTGGTGGCCACGTCGAAGTCCTTGGGATGCCCGCCCAGCAGCAGGTCGCGTACGGCGCCTCCCACCAGATAGGCCTGGTAGCCGGCCTCATTGAGGCGATAGAGCACGCGCAGCGCTGCCTTGCTGATGTTCTTGCGCGAAATCACGTGCTGCTCGCGCGGAATGATGCGCAATGCAGGCGTGGCGTTGGTCCTTGCGTCGTGATTCAAGCGGTCTGGATCCTTGCAGGCGTCAAGCGCCATTCAAAGCGATCAATGCGGCACATCGTTCCGCCGCCTCCACATTCCACCATGCCCCATAGGGCCGGTAGCCGTCCGCCCGGTCGGTCCCTGAGCCCCTGAGGGCATTGCCGGGCGAAGCAATTCCGCTATACTAGCGCGCTCCGGTGCATTTCGCTCCCTTCGTCTAGTGGCCTAGGACACCGCCCTCTCAAGGCGGGAACACGAGTTCGAACCTCGTAGGGAGCGCCACTTCCGGCCTGGCACGGGCCCCGGCTCATTCAAGACAGGCACGAGAGCGTATGACTTTTGTCGTCACCGACAACTGCATCAAGTGCAAATACACCGACTGCGTCGAAGTTTGCCCGGTCGACGCCTTCCACGAAGGTCCCAACTTCCTCGTGATCGATCCGGACGAGTGCATCGACTGCACCTTGTGCGAGCCGGAGTGCCCGATCAACGCGATCTATCCCGAAGACGACGTGCCCGCCGGGCAGGAAAGCTTCACCGCGCTGAACGCGGAGCTGGCCAAGAGCTGGCCAGTGATCACCGAGCGCAAGGACGGCCTGGCCGACGCCAAGGACTGGGAAAACAAGCCCAACAAGCTCGACCTGCTCGAACGCTGAGCCCTGCCCCGGAACGCCGCACCAGCCTGCAAGGCGCACCGGTTCAGGCATAAAAAAACGCCGCCCTCGAGGCGGCGTTTTTATGGGCCAGGAGGCAACGGATCAACCGCCGCCCATGCGACCCTTGAGCGTATCGATCACCTTGGCCACGGCCGCGGCATCGCCCTGCGCGCGCACTTCGCTGGCCTTTTCGCCGCTGGTGCTCACGGTCAGCAGCACCTGGCGCGGCTTGGCGCCCGGGGCGTCGGCCGACTGCTTGGACTTGCCGTTGAACATGCTGCTGAAGAAGCCCTTCTTCTGGGTCGGCTCGTCCGACGCCACCACGCTCAGCGTGTAGCTGTGCGTGTCATCGTCGTGGCCCACCACCTGGCCGATATCGCCGTTCTCCAGGGCCTGGCCCACGCGGCGATAGGTGTTGTCGAGGTTGTCGTTCAGCACAAAGCCGTCGGCGATCTGGCCGTTGCTGTTGCCCACGCGCGCGGTCGCGCCGTTGGAGGTCGGGTTGTTGGCGCCCGCTTCCGGAATGACCAGGGCAGCATTGGTGGACGGCGTATCCAGGCCCGGCGGAATCTCCAGCGGCGACTCCTGTTTGGCCGTCTCCCAGGCCTTCTGCGAACGGAACATGCCGCAGCCGGAGAGCAGCAAGGCAGACAGGGCCAGTACCGGCAGGGCCACGACAAGCGGGGATTTCTTCATGTAAGCAGATTCCGTAGGAGTATCAGTTGCCCGAAATGTCAGGCCGCATTCGCCAAGGATGCCAGACCCGCCAGCGCTTCGCGAAGTCGCGCGCGGTCCGGACCATCCTCCAATTCAACCAAAGGCAGGCGTGGCGCCGCCAACCCCAAGCCCAGCGGCGGCAGCCCGGCCTTCACCGCAATCGGGTTCGGCGCGCAATTGAGCGCCGAAACCAGCGGCGCCAGCACCGCGTCGCAACGCTGTGCTTCGGCCCGGTCGCCCGCCGTGGCGGCATCGCACAACATGCGAAACGCACGAGGCACCAGGTTGGCTACCACCGAGATCGTCCCCGCCGCGCCGGCGAGCATCGCCTTGCAGGCCGTGCCGTCGTCACCGGACAGATAGACGAAATCCGGCCGCGCAAGTTCCGCAATGGCGCGAATCCTTTCATCGGTGCCCAGTGCTTCCTTCAGGCCCACGATGGCCGGATGGCCGCGCAGTTCAGCCACCGTGGCCGGCAGCAGGTCGCAACCCGTGCGCGCCGGCACGTTGTACAGCACCACCGGCAGGCCGCCATGCTCCGCCACTTCGAGGAAATGGCGACGCAGGCCTTCCTGGGTGGGGCGCACGTAATACGGCGCCACCACCAGGGCCGCATCGGCACCCAGCGCTTTCGCGCGGCGGGTGAGCGCCACGGTCTTGGCCGTACCCGCCTCGCCGGTACCCGCCAGCACGGCCATGCGGCCCGCCACCCGCTCCACGGCGAACGCGAGCAGGCGCTCGTATTCGTCGTGCTCGAGCATATGGGCCTCGCCGGTGGAGCCGGCCACGACCACGCCTTCGGTCCCGCCGTCGATCTGGTAGTCCAGCAGCCTGCCAAAAGCCGCAAGATCAAGCGCCCCGTCCGCCGCGAACGGCGTGACCAGCGCACAGATGCTTCCGCGAATGTTCAAGACCGGCTCCGGCTGAAACTCAAACCCGGCATGTTACCGGAAAAGCCTGTTCAGCCAATACGCAACCCCGTGCTGGCCTTGCCGCGCCAGCCCGCGCCGGATTTCACCCACGGAAGCCCCGAAACGGACGCCACCGGCCAAATCGTCCTCAATGGGCGTTCGGGCCGATCAGCAGCGGCTTGGGAATGGTGGTATGCAACATCTCGTCCTTCATCTGCATGGTGGCCGCGCGATCGCGCTCCATGTCGCTGTACTTGCGACAGGTGGTCTTGGGCAGATGAGACCCGGTAGGTTGTTCGTGCACGCACACTTCCTTGTCGCCATCGCGGCGGGTAAGGATCGCGTTGACCTCGGACTGGTCGTTGTAAAGCTGGATCTTGGACTTGTCGTCCATGGCATCCACCTTGGTGAACCGGTCAAACAGCGACTGCATGTCGCCAAGATCCTTGGCAACGGTGTCGCGCTCCTGGGCATTGACGAACTCAAACCGCCCGCCTGCCTGCATCTGTTCACGCACGTGGTCGGCCACGGGAGCGAACGATTCCCTCGTATCGGCTTTGACGTCAGGCGGGGGCGGCTGCTTCGCCGACACCGTAGCCATCGGCGCCACGGCCGCCATGACCGCCACCACCAACCACTTTTGCCCCAATTTCATGATGCTCCCCCAGGTTTCGCAGTCCGTAAGAATTGCTGCCAGCGGGCGATGCTACGCGCCGTCTCACGGCCCAGTCAAAGCCGCGCGCCGGCTTTACTTGCGGCGGCTTGGCGGGCGCAAGTAAGCTCGACCAACTTGCTCTTGACCCGCGCCGTGACGGGCCGCCACAGGTGGACTCCTTGAATCGTTCTTCCGCGCGCACCGGCAGCGACAACCAGCTGCTGATCCAGACCCTGACTCCTTCCACAAGCGCGCCCTTGCTGACGCTGGCCAAGCGTATTGCCGAAGCAGGCTGCAACCTGGCCGATGCGCGAGTGTCGGCGATCGGCGCCGATACCTCGCTGACCCTGCTCGCCACCGGCGCGTGGGATGCCGTGGCCAAGCTCGAGACCGCGCTGGCCAAGACGGCCCGCGACGAAGACTTGCGGCTGTCGTTCTATCGCACCGGCCCGCGCGAGCATCACTCGCACCTGCTGCCGTATCTCATCGAGGTGATCTCGGCCGATCGCCCGGGCATCCTGGTCAAGATCATCGATTTCTTCGACCGCCGCGACATCGTCATCGAGCAGCTGAGCTCACTGCGCTACCAGGCAATGCAGACGGGTGCGGACATGTTCCAGGCGCAGATCACCATCGGCATTCCGGCGGCCACGCATATTGCCGCGCTGCGCGATGATTTCCTGGAGTTCTGCGATGGCCTCAATCTGGACGCCATCATGGATCCGGTGAAATTCTGAGCCGCGGATGTCGCGCGGAAAACCGGAATCGGGCGCCCTCGCCGGGTCCTTGAGCATGCTCTTTGAGGCGGCCTGCCGCAAGGACTGTCATTCGTCATACGGCAAGCGCTAGTCTCTGATCCCAAGGGCAGCACCGGAGTGGCATGCATGCAGCAGGCGGGTTCCATCGCACCAATCGCAGGGCGCGCGCTGACCGTCCTGGCACCCTCCTCCGCTGCCCCGTTCCCCATGTTCAAACACACCCAGCCGGAGCCGGCCACGGCTTCGCAGGAGAACCCATGCCCGAAGTTGGCAAGAAAGTCCCCAAACTCAAAGGCCTCACCGGCGATGGCAGCGAACTGAAGCTCGACAGCCTGAAGGGCCAGTGGGTGGTGGTGTACTTCTACCCGAAGGACAGCACGCCCGGTTGCACCAACGAGGCCAAGGACTTCCGCGACCTCTACCCGAAGTTCAAGAAGCGCCACGCGCAGATCATCGGCGTCTCGCGTGATTCGGTGAAATCCCACGCCAATTTCGCCGCCAAGCAGGAGCTGCCGTTTCCGCTGGTTTCCGACCCCGACGAGACCTGGTGCAGCGCCTTCGACGTGATCCACGAGAAGGTGCTGTATGGAAAACGTCACATGGGTGTCGTACGAAGTAGCTTCCTGATCGATCCCGAAGGCAGGCTGGCCCAGGAATGGCGCAACGTGAAAGTCCCAGGGCACGCCCAGGCCGTGCTCGACGCCATTCCCGCCCAGTGACCCGCGATCGCCTCTTTCGCCATGCCGCTGCCCGTCCCGCCGGGACGACTCCTTATCGTGCATGGCATCCCGGCCCCTTGGCCGACTCCCCGCGGCAAGCCGCATGCCGCGGTTCTTCCACCTCGCACGCTCAAGAGGTTTCTTCCGTATGACCGGAAGCAAGCGCATCTACGCTCTCGACACCAATGTGTTGCTGCACGATCCGACGTCGCTGTTCCGCTTCGAAGAGCACGATGTCTTCATCCCCATGACGGTGTTGGAGGAACTGGACGAAAAGAAAAAGGGCGCCTCCGAGGTTTCGCGCAACGGTCGTCAGGTCAGCCGCTTTCTCAATGAACTGATCGTTCGCGGCAACGGCCATGGCATTAGCAACGGCCTGGAGTTGTCCAACCCCGAGGGAGTCAATCTCAAACGCGGCGGCGCGGTGGGCAGGCTGTATTTCCAGCAGCGCACCACCAACGGCCACGGCAAGGCAGACAACCTGATCCTGTCGGCGGTGATCGAACTGCGCGACCAGAATCCCGAGCGTTCGGTGGTGCTGGTCAGCAAGGACATCAACCTGCGCATCAAGGCCAAGATCTACGGCATCGATGCGGAAGACTATGAAAACGACCGCGCGCTGGACGACTTTGCGCTGCTCTATACCGGCTCCACCGAGCTGGGCGAAGACTTCTGGGACAAGCACCCCGAAGTGCAATCGTGGAACGAACGCGGACGCACCTTCTACAAGCTCGACCGCCGCGAGGACGAAGACTGGTATCCCAACCAGTGCCTGTTCCTGCCCGGCGACAACAGCGTGGAACTGCGCGTGCTGCACGTGGACGACGTCAAGGCCACGCTGGTGCTGCTGGATGATCACAGCCACGCCAATCACGCCGTATGGGGCATCGCAGCGCGCAACCGCGAGCAGAATTTCGCGCTCAACGTGCTGATGGATCCGGACGTCGATTTCGTCACCCTGCTCGGCACGGCCGGTACCGGCAAGACCTTGCTCGCGCTTGCCGCCGGCCTGGCGCAGGTGATGGACCAGCAGCGCTATCGCGAGATCATCATGACGCGTGCCACCGTGTCGGTGGGCGAAGACATCGGCTTCCTGCCCGGCACGGAGGAAGAAAAGATGACGCCGTGGATGGGCGCGCTCACCGACAACCTCGAAGTGCTCGCCAATCCGGAGGAAGGCGGCAGCTGGGGACGCCAGGCCACCAACGACCTGCTCGCCTCGCGCATCAAGATCCGCTCGCTCAACTTCATGCGCGGCCGCACCTTCCTCTCGCGTTATCTGATCATCGACGAGGCGCAGAACCTCACGCCCAAGCAGATGAAGACGCTGATCACGCGTGCAGGTCCGGGTACCAAGATCGTCTGCCTGGGCAATGTCGAGCAGATCGACACGCCCTACCTCACGGAGACCACGTCCGGCCTTACGTACGCGGTGGACCGCTTCAAGCACTGGGAGCATTCGGCGCATATCACCTTGCGTCGCGGTGAGCGCTCGAGGCTGGCGGATTTTGCGTCGGAGGCGTTGTAAGAGAACCTGAGTTGCTCCGACGACCATCGGAGCAACTTTCCTGTGGGAGCGCACCCTGTGCGCGACGGCACGCGGGGCGTCACCGCTCCGTAGGTTTGTCGCGCACAGGGTGCGCTCCCACAAATCCTTCGACACGCTCGTCATTGGGCGCGCTCCAGAATTCGAAGACACCACCATTAGCCGCCCGTAGACACCATGCCCCACACCGCCCCACCCATCGCCCTCACCATCGCCGGCTCCGACTCCGGCGGTGGCGCCGGCATTCAGGCCGATCTGAAGACCTTTCATGCTCGTGAGGTCCACGGCCTCTCAGTGATCGCGGCGATCACCTCGCAGAACACGCAGGGCGTGACGGCGGTGCACACGGTTCCGTTGAAACACATCCGCAGCCAGCTCGACGCCGTATTCGACGACTTCCCCATCGCTGCCGTGAAGACCGGCATGCTGGGCAGCGCCTCGGTGACCAGGCTGGTGGCCAAGGAGATGCGTGCACGCAAACCCTCATGGCTGGTGGTCGACCCGGTGATGATTTCCACCAGCGGCGCGAGACTGCTCGACGAGGATGCCGTCGAGGCGATGGTGGAAGAGCTCATTCCGCTGGCCGACGTGCTCACGCCCAACCTGCCCGAGGCAGAAGCCCTGCTCGGGAAAAAATTGCGCAAGGCGCAGGATTTCGATCGCGCCGGCAAGGCCCTGCTCAAGCTCGGCGCACGCGCCGTGCTGCTCAAAGGCGGCCATTCCGACGAACGCCAGGTGATCGACCGTTTCTACGACGACAGCGGCGTGATGGAGCTGCGGCACCGGCGGCTCCCGATCGAAGGCCATGGCACCGGCTGCACGCTGGCCTCGGCCATCGCGGCGGAACTTGCCAAGGGCCACGCGCCGCGCTCAGCCGTGCGCCGCGCCGTGGCGTACGTGCAGCGCGCGCTTGAACGCAGTTATCGCCCGGGCGGCTGCGAGGTTCACGTACTCGGCCATTGACGCGGCCAATCCGCACAGTGGCTGAATCGGCGTCCGGGCGGACCCTCCCTCAGGGAGTAGAATGGCCGCTTCCGCTTGCCGCCATGACTCGTCCATGATCCTTGCCCCGCGCCTTGTGCTGTTGATCCTGTTCGCACTGTTTGCCCTGTGCGTGCTGCTGGTGCATCTGCGCGGCCGCGCCAGGCTGCGTTTCGATCGCCAGTTGGTGGATCACTCAGCGGTGTTCGCGCCCTACAACCTGCTGATGTACGCGTTCTCGGCGGTGCCGGCCACGCCCATCCTCGATCGCCGCGGCTTTCCCCAGCTCGATTTGTTGCAAGCCAATTGGCAGGCCATCCGCGAGGAAGCGCTGCACCTGTTCGACGAGGGCTTTATCCGCGCGGCGGAAAAGAACAACGACGCGAGCTTCAACAGTTTCTTCAAGCAAGGCTGGAAGCGCTTTTACCTGAAGTGGTACGGCGAGCCGCTGGCCTCGGCCGAGACGCTGTGCCCCAAGACAGTGGCCTTGCTCAATGCCATTCCCAGCGTGAAGGCGGCGATGTTTGCCCTGCTTCCGCCCGGCAGCAAGCTCAATCCGCATCGCGATCCGTTTGCCGGCTCGCTGCGCTATCACCTGGGCCTGATCACACCCAATTCGGAAGACTGCCGCATCTTTGTCGATGGCGAGATGCACAGCTGGGGCGACGGCAAGGACGTGGTGTTCGACGAAACCTATGTGCACTGGGCCGAGAACCGCACCGACCAGACGCGCGTGATCCTGTTCGCCGACGTCGAACGTCCGCTGCGTACGCGCTTCATGAATGCCATCAATCATCGCGTGGGTGCCTTCATGGGCAAGATCACCGCGTCCCCCAATACCGAATCGCCGGAAGAAAAAACCGGCTTCGTCAATCGCATGTTCGCGCTCAACCAGCGCAGCCGCGACCGCAACCGTGCCTTCAAGAAGAAGCATCCCAAGCTGTTCCGCACGGCCAAATACATCGGCATGCTGGTGCTGATCTGGATCATCTTCCTGGCGCCGTGGCCGTTCTTCCGCTGAGCGGTCACGCATCGTGAGACCCGCGCGTCCTTGAAGTGTCTTCCTGTTGGAGAACGTCATGGACCTCGCCACCACCACCTTCCAGCACCACCGCCCGCGCCTGCTGGGCCTGGCCTACCGCATGCTCGGCACCCAGGCCGATGCCGAGGACGTGCTGCACGACGCCTGGCTGCGCTGGCACCAGCAGGACACCACCGCCCTGGATGACGCCGAGGCCTGGCTGGTCACCGTGACCACCCGGCTGGCGCTGGACCGCCTGCGCCGCGCCAAGACCGAACGCCAGCACTACACCGGCCCCTGGCTGCCGGAGCCACTGGTGGACCAGACGCAGCAGCCGGAAGCGGAACTGGAGCGTACCGAAAGCCTTAGCCTGTCCTTCCTCGCCCTGCTCGAACGCCTCAGTCCGGAAGAACGCGCCGCCTTCCTGCTGGTCCAGGTGTTCGACTACAGCCACGGCGAGACCGCGCAGATGCTGCAGATCGGCGAAGACGCCTGCCGCCAGCGCGTCCATCGCGCCCGCCAGCGTCTGCGCGAAGGCCGTCCGCGCTTCACTCATGCGCCCGATGTGCAGCGTCGCCTGCTGGAGAAGTTCCGCGACGCGCTGGAAAGCGCCAGCGTCGAATCCCTGCATGCGCTGTTTGCCGAAGATGCCGTCCACCTGGCCGATGGCGGCGGCAAGGCCCGGGCCACGCTGCGGCCGCTGCATGGCGCCGATCGCGTCGTGCGGCTGTACACCATCATCGCCGAGCGCTATCGCGACTATGCGATCGTGCATCGACTGCAGTGGCTCAACGGCGCGCCGGCGTTGCTAACCTGGGTTAACACGAAGCTCTCGACGGTCGCGTGGATCGAAACGGACGGCGAGCGCATCACCAGCATCCACTCGCTGCGCAACCCGGAAAAACTCGCTCGATTGGAAGCTGTCACGAATCCCCTGGCTGGTACGTCTTTGTCATAAGCGGCCACGGTGGCCGCGTGCCAAGGAACCCGTCATGTCCAAGCGTCTTTCGTTTATGAAGTACCCCAAAGCCCTCAAGCCGCTGCTCGACTTCAGTGCCGCGATGCATGAATGCGGCCTGGAAGCCCCGCTGGTGGAGCTGGTGTTGATGCGCGTGTCGCAGATCAACGGCTGCGCCTATTGCATGGATATGCACAGCAAGGACGCGCGCGCCGCCGGCGAGACCGAGCAGCGTCTGTATGTTCTGGCTGGCTGGCGCGAAGCGTCGTTCTACAGCGAGCGCGAATGCGCGGCCTTCGAATGGGCCGAAGCGGTCACTCGCCTGGGCGAGCATGGCGTCTCCGATGCCGTCTACGACCGCGCCCGTGCCTCCTTCAGCGAAGAAGAACTGCTGAGCCTCACCCTGCTGGTGGGCCTGATCAACACCTGGAACCGCATCAACGTGTCGTTCCAGACGCCGGCTGGCAGCTACAAGCCGGCGGCGAAACAGGCAGCCTGATCTCCAGCCCAGGGAGCGGGAAGCCTTCCCGCTCTTTCTGGTGCCAGATCGAACAACTACGCCTGGCGCGCCATCCAACGAAGACGCCAGCGCGCTGGCCACCTCTTCAGCGCCAACGCCGGCTTCTCGATCAGATGCCATGACAGCACGGCCATCGCACAGGCGAGCGGCCAGGCTAGCAAGGCATTCCATGCGAGGCCCCAGCCGGTTGCATGGCTGGCAACCAGCTGCTGCATGGGGAATCCCCAGAGATAAATGCCGTACGAGTAGTCACCAAGACGGTTGAAGCTGCGCCAGGGCGTGAGATAGGCAAAGGCGAAGACGAACGCGCTCAGGGCCAGCCCCATGGCAAACGGATAGAGCATCGTCTGGCGCACTAGGACCGCCAAGATCGCCAGACCGATCACCCACCACCAGCTGATGCGCAACCATTGTCGGTTCACGTAGCAGAAGACGCCGACCGCGAAATAGCCGGCCAGACGCAAGAACGATTCCAGCGGAACCAGCGGCAAACGATCCGGTGCCAGCATGCCGCAGACCAACAAGGCGGCCAGCAGTACGTTGCACCATCGAGGCCGCGCAAGCAAACCCAGCAGACCGGCGATCAACACCCACAAGTACATGCGCACTTCGGCAGGCAGCGTCCAGATCGAGCCATTGACGAATCCGGGCAAGGGATTGTCCTTGAACACTCCTGGCAGATACCACGCCAGCCCTTTGCCAAGGGCCAGATTCTTGGTCACGTAGTGGACGGTGCCGTGGTCGGCCAAATAGCTGGACACGCTCAGCGAGGTCACCAGCGGTCCGAGCACGAATGCCGACGCCAGCAGGCAGAAAACGTAGGCGGGATAAATGCGCAGCACGCGCGCCCACAGGAATTGGAACGGATCGCGGCGGCGCAAATAGCTTCCCGCAATCATGTATCCGCTGGTGACAAAGAACACGTCGACCGCCAGGTCACCGGAGTACGTGCCCCAGCCGAGCCAGAGGAACAGATCGGGCCACCCCAGGCCGCCGCTGATGGCGGGGCCGTGACCGTAGATCACCAGGCTCGCGGCAAGAAAACGCAGCAGCAGGAAGTTGTCCTGCCCCTGCTCCAGCGCTTCCGCCAACGTCCTTGTACGCAGCACGATTTCCCCTTGCGACATCAGCTCGAGCCATCAAGGCGTCCGCCTTCAGACGCACCCCTGGGTGAGATGCGCCTGATGGTACGAAAACGCCGGTGATACGGCGAGCCGCGAGGGCCTTGGCGGCCCCGATGCTTACGCCTTGACGCGCTTGACGATGGCGTCGCCGAAGCTCGACGTGGTGCCCTTGCCGCCGATGTCCGGCGTCACGCTGTCGCGGTCGTTGGTCATGGTGTCGCGGATGGCGTTGCGCACCTTGTCGCCCTTCTCGACCATGCCCAGGTGATCGAGCATGTCGGCCGCGGCGAGCAGCAGCGCGCACGGATTGGCGATGCCCTTGCCGGCGATGTCCGGTGCCGAACCGTGCACGGCTTCGAAAATCGCCGCTTCGGTGCCGATGTTGTCGCCCGGGGCCAGGCCCAGGCCGCCCACCAGGCCGGCGCACAAATCCGAGAGGATGTCGCCGAACAGGTTGGTGGTGACGATCACGTCGAACTGCTCGGGCTTCATCACCAGCTGCATGCAGGCGTTGTCCACGATCATCTCGTTGAACTCGATCTGCGGGTATTCCTTGGCGATTTCGCGCGCCACGTTGAGGAACAGGCCCGAGGCGGTCTTGATGATGTTTGCCTTGTGCACGGCCGTGACCTTCTTGCGGCCCTTCTTCACGGCCAGTTCGAAGGCGTAGCGCACGATGCGGCTGGAGCCCTTGCGCGTGTTGCGGATCATCGAGATGGCGGTTTCGCCGTCTTCGGAAATCGACTGGCCTTCGGACAGGTACGCACCTTCGGTGTTCTCGCGCACCGTGATGATGTCGATGTTGTCGAAGCGCGCCTTGGTGCCCGGGAAGCTGATCGCCGGTCGCACGTTGGCGTACAGGTCGAAATGGCGGCGCAGGGTGACGTTGATCGAGGTGAAGCCGCCGCCCACCGGAGTGGTCAGCGGGCCCTTCAGGGCCACCTTGTGCTTGGCGATGGCGTCGAGCGTCGGCTGCGGCAGCAGGTCGCCGCTCTTTTCCAGCGCGACCATGCCGGCATCGACGAACTCGTAGGACAGGCCGCAGTCCAGGGCGTCGAGCACGCGCAACGTGGCGTTCATGATCTCGGGGCCGATACCGTCGCCCGGAATCACGGCAATGGTCTTGCTCATGGGGACACTCCTTGGGATATGAATCGAGCAACCCTGTGGCGGGGTACGACAGGGCTATAAAACCCGTCGATTATCCCCGATGCGTCGCCAAGCGGCCAGAGCACAAGCCCTGGCCGCCGTTGCAAATCCTCGTACGCAGCATTGAATAAACTCGCATGCGTCAACGGAGCGGCAAGGAGGGAGCCGCCCCGAGGGTCGTTCAGGCGTGGCTGGCGCAATCCGCCGTTGCGGCGCCCTGGTCCGATTCCAGCTGATCCAGGAAATCCACCGCCCGGCGCAGGTGCGGGATCACGATGGAACCGCCCACCACCAGGCCGACGCTGAAGGTTTCGAAGAATTCTTCGCGGGTGACGCCCGCTTCCTTGCACTGGGCCACGTGGTAGCTGATGCAGTCGTCGCAGCGCAGCACCATGGAGGCCACCAGGCCGAGCAGCTCCTTGGTCTTCACGTCCAGCGCGCCGGGCTTATAGGTCTGCGTATCGAGCGCGAAGAAGCGGCGGACGACCTGGTTGTCTTCCGACAGAATGCGTTCGTTCATGCGCTGGCGAAACGCGGTGAATTCGGCAACGCGGTCCTTGCCGGCCTCGTCCTTGGGATGGCTCATGCGTTGATCTCCAGCAGTTCGGCGAGCTTGCCGCTACGGTCGGCGGCGACCAGATCGTCGAAACCGCCCACGTGGTGGTCGTTGATGAAAATCTGCGGCACGGTGCGACGACCGCCGCTGCGGGCCAGCATGGCGTCACGCTGCGCCGGATCGGTATCGATGCGCACTTCGCTCCACTCCAGCCCCTTGGACTTGAGCAGGTTTTTCGCAGACACGCAATACGGACATACCGCCGTGGAATAGACCTCAATCTTGGGCACAACACACCTCGGAAATCAGGGAACCCTACGGCAGCCCTACATGGGGTCCGCCAGGGGTGTAAACAACAGTGAACTGACACCGTAAGCTGGTGTCACTAATGCTATTGTCGCTGACCTATGCGCATGGCACCACGCCCCGCCCCGGAGACAATCCGTTTCCCTGCCAAACGGGGGCGGAATGCCGCAGGGCGGACTAACGAAAACGGAACAATGACCACGCAAAGCCTGCGGGCGGGACGCCCATGAGCCGCTTCACGCCCACCCGCCTGCTGACTGCCCTGCTCTGCGCCGGCCTGACGCTGAGCGCGGCCGCGCAGGACAAGGACGTACGCCTGCCCGACCTGGGCAGCTCCGCTAACGCCCTGATCTCGCCCCAGGAAGCCCAGGACTACGGCGCCGCCATGCTGCGCCAGATGCGCGCGCTCAACATGGTGCTGGACGACCCCATGCTGGACGACTACATCAACGACCTGGGCTACCGGCTGGTCTCGGGCAGCGAGAAGCCAAAGGAACATTTCCAGTTCTTCATCGCCAGCGACAACGTGATCAATGCGTTTGCCGCGCCGGGCGGCTATATCGCGGTGAACTCGGGCCTGATCATCATCACCAACAGCGAAAGCGAATTGGCTGGGGTAATCGCCCACGAAATCGGCCATATCACGCAAAACCACCTGCAGCGCGCGTTCGAGGCCTCCAAGAAGGACACGCCGCTGATGGCGCTGATCCTGCTGGGCGCCATCGCCGCCGGCGCCGGCGCCGGTGCTGGGGATGCGGCGGGCGCGATCATGATGGGCGGCCAGGGCCTGCTGATGCAGCGCCAGATCAATTTCACCCGCAAGGACGAGATCGAAGCGGACCGCGCCGGCATCCAGACGCTGGCCAATGTCGGCTACGACCCCAACGCCATGGCCTCGTTCTTCGGCCGCATGGAAGACACCTTGCGTGTGGGCTCCGGCGGCGACATCGGCGACGTGCCCGCCCTGCTGCAGGACCACCCGGTCAGCATGGATCGCATCAGCGACGCCAAGGCCCGCGCCGGCGCCCTGATCGCCCAGCAAAAACAGCGGCCCAACGGCTCCACGCTGGACAAGGCCCAGTGGGAAAAGAGCACAGCGCCGATCTCTTTTGTGAAAGACCCCACGAAGATCGCCGCCCGCGACAACAAAGGCGGGCTCGACGTGTACCTGCTGATGCGCGAACGCGTCCGCGTGCTGTCTGGCGACGCCGGCCAGCTGGCCACCTACTACGCCACCAATCTGCAAAACGAGCATGGCTTCGATACGCCGTCCAATCGCTACGGCTATGCCCTGGCGCTGATCCGCAGCAACCGCGGCGCCAAGGCGGTGGACGAACTGCAGCCGGTGCTCAGCGCGCATCCCGACAGCCAGGTCGTCCGCCTGGCCATGGCCGATGCCAAGCTGCAGGCGGGCCGCCGCGCGGAGGCCCTTAGCCTGTATGCCGAGCTCAACCAGCAGTCGCCTCGCAATCGCGCCATCGCCATGGCCTACGCCAAGGCCCTGACCGAGGGCGGATCGCAGGACGAAGCCAAGCAGGCCGCCAGCATGGTGCTGCCGATGCTGGACAACAACGACGAGCCCGAGCTCTACCGCACCTATGCCCGTGCGTCGGAAAAGGCCGGCGACAGCGTGCGTTCCGGCGAGGCTTATGCCGATGCCTCCTACCTGTCCGGGCGCCCCTTCGACGCCATGGAGCAGCTCAAGAACCTGCTCAAGCGCCCCGATCTGGACTATTACGCCCGCGCCCGCATCCAGGCCCGCATCAACGATTTGACGCCCCTGGTGATGGAGCTGCGCAAGCGCCGCGTGCAGACCGACGACAACCCCGATGGCCGCAGCCAGCAGCTGCAAAACAACGAGAATTGCCGGGGCCGGCTGTGCTTTAGCGCGACCAATTCGGTGCGCTGATTTCAGCCAAACCTGAGACGAAGACCACGCCGTGTTGTTGCGACCGCGTGAAATGTCATCCGGGCGTAACATTGGACCGCTGCAATAAATGCGTCACAGCCCCCTCCCAGCGGACCTAAAGCGTGCACAAGCGCATCCTGATTGTCGAAGACGAAGCTTCGATCCGCGACATGGTCGCCTTTGCCCTGCGCAAGGCCGGCATGGACGCCATCCACGCCGCTGACGCGCGTGCGGCCCAACTGGCCATCGCCGAACAGGTACCCGACCTCATCCTGCTCGACTGGATGCTGCCGGGTACCAGCGGCCTCGAACTGGCCCGCCGCCTGCGCAAGGAGGAGCTGAGCCGCGAGGTTCCGATCATCATGCTCACCGCGCGCGGCGAAGAAATGGACCGCGTGAACGGACTGGAGGCCGGCGTCGACGATTACGTCGTCAAACCCTTCTCCACCCGCGAGCTGGTGGCGCGCATCAAGGCGGTACTGCGCCGCAGCCAGGGCGACGACGGTTCGGGCATGGTGGAACTGGGCGGCCTGCGCATCGACGGTCCGGCCCACCGCGTGTTTGCCGGCGATGAGCCGGTGACCATCGGACCCACCGAATACCGTTTGCTGTACTTCTTCATGACGCACCCCGAACGCGTGTACTCGCGCGCACAGCTGCTCGACCATGTGTGGGGCGGCAGCGTGTATGTCGAAGAGCGCACCGTGGACGTCCATATCCGCCGCCTGCGCAAGACGCTCGAACCATGGAAGCTCGATGACATGGTGCAGACCGTGCGCGGTGCGGGTTATCGATTCTCCGCCAGCGTCTGACGTTCCTATTGCGGGATCGCAGGCTTTTGCCGATGCTGGCGCACCGCCAGCCCCGGCACGACTGACAACTCCCCTATGCCAACAACCTTCGACCGACCCTGGAAGCTGCCGGCCGCACTGAGCGCCGGACTGCTGCTGGGCGCTGGCGCCGGCTGGCTTGCGGGAGGCCACGTAGCCACGGGTTTGGCGCTGGTCGCCGTCGTGGAAATCGTCTTTTTAGTGACCCGAATCCGTCATCAAGCGCAGCTCATGATGACGCAAGATCCTAGGCTGACCTCTCTCCAGCATGACCGTTTCATGACGCGCTCCCGCCGAATCGCTTCCAGTTTGCGCGACCTGCGCAGTGCCGCCGGCAGTCTGCCCGATGCGGTGGTCCTGCTCGACAACGAGCAGCACGTGCGCTGGTTCAACCATGCTGCCGAAGACCTGCTCGGCCTGCGCCGTCCGCAGGATCGTGGCGCGCATCTGGACGAACGCCTGAGCACCACCGAACTTGCCACGTGGTTGAAGGAAGGCGCACGCGAGCCACTCAACGATGTCGCCGCACCGGGCCATCCCAATCGCCACATCAACGTGACGCTGCTGCCGTTCGGGCGTCGCCAGCGCTTGCTGTTGGCGCGCGACATCAGCCATCTCACGCGCCTGGAACAGATCCGCCGCGATTTCGTCGCCAACGTCTCGCACGAATTGCGCACGCCGCTCACCGTGATCCATGGTTATCTTGAACTGATCGATCCGGAAGACGTGCCCGAGCTCGCGCCGGTGCTCAACGAAATGCGTGCGCAATCCAAGCGCATGGGCCAGATCGTGGAAGACCTGCTGACGCTCTCGCGCCTGGAAACCCAGGAACACGTGCAGGACGAGCGCGTGCAGATGACGCCGCTGCTCGCCACCATCCGCAAGGAAGCCGAGGCGCTGAGCCAGGGCCGCCACCAGATCACCATGGAATCCACCGCCGAAGCCGATCTGCTTGGTTCGGTGAAGGATCTGCACAGCGCGTTCTCCAACCTGGTGAGCAACGCCGTGCGCTACACACCCACCGGCGGGCGCATCACCATCCGCTGGCGTCGCATCGCCGAGGGCGCGGTCTACTCCGTCACCGATACCGGGTACGGCATTCCGGCCTCGCATCTGGCGCGTCTCACCGAGCGCTTCTACCGCGTGTCCTCCAGCCGTTCGCGCGAAAGCGGCGGCACGGGCCTGGGCCTGTCCATCGTCAAGCACGTGCTGAACCTGCATCAGGCGCGCCTGGACATCCAGAGCGAACCGGGCCAGGGCTCCACCTTTGCCTGCTGGTTCAGCGCCGAGCGCCTGCTCGCGCCGGGCGTGGGCGATCCTGAATAAACCGCATCCGCAGGCGCCCCGGCGCCTCAGCTGAACGGCCGTCACACTACGCGGCACTGCGCCATGTAACAAAGTGCGGGATCGGCCAGAATGCACGAATGCGTCGCAAGCCTGCCACCCCTCCTCCCGTCATCGACCGCGCTGCTCCCGAGCTGTTTCTCAGCCGCGAGCTGGCTGCGCTCGAGTTCAATTTCCGTGTACTGGCGCAGGCGCGCGACGGGCGCATTCCGCTGCTGGAGCGACTGCGTTTCCTGAGCATCGTGGCCAACAACCTCGACGAGTTCTTCGAGGTGCGCGTGGCCATGCTCAAGCACCACCACATGTTTGGCTCGGCCGCGCCGGGACCTGACGGCATTTCGTCCGGCGAGCTGCTCACCTGCATCCGCAAGCGCGTGTTGGATCTGGTCGACCTGCAGTACGAGACCTGGCAGGCCGAACTGCGCCCGGCGCTGGACGCCGAAAACATCCACTTCCTCACGCGCGACAGCTGGACGCCGCGCCAGCGATTGTGGCTGCAGGGCTACTTCGAAAACGAAGTGATGCCGGTACTGTCGCCGCTGGGCCTGGACCCGGCGCATCCGTTCCCGCGCATCCTCAACAAGACGCTCAACATCGCCGTGGTGCTGAAGGGGCGCGACGCGTTCGGCCGCGAAGGCCATATGGCGCTGGTGCGCGCGCCGCGCTCACTGCCGCGCATCATCCGCCTGCCCAGCGAAGTGTGCGATGGCGGCGAGCACTACATCTTCCTGGCCGAACTGCTGCAGGGCTTCGTCGACCTGATGTTCCCCGGCTTCAAGGTGGCCGGCTCGTATCAATTCCGCGTCACCCGCAACAGCGAACTGATGGTGGAAGAGGCCGAGGTGGAAAACCTCGCCCGCGCGCTGAGCGAAGAATTGATCGGCCGCGGCTATGCGCGACCCGTGCGACTGGAGATCGGCAACGACTGCCCCAAGGCGATCGTGGCCATGCTGATCGCCAACTTCGAACTGGAAGAAACCGACGTCTATCGCTGCGACGGTCCGGTCAACATCATCCGCGCCGGCACCATCTATGACGGGCTGGATCGGCCGGATCTGAAATTCCCGCGCTTCATCCCGCAGCTGCCGGCCGCCTTCAACGGCAGCCGCTGCAAGTTCGAAGTGCTGCGCCAGCGCGATGTGCTGCTGCATCACCCTTACGAATCGTTCGCCACCGTGGTCGACCTGCTGCGCCAGGCGTCGCAGGATCCCGCGGTGCTGGCCATCAAGCAGACGCTTTATCGCGCCGGCGCCGACACGCCGCTGGTGGACCTGCTGGTGGAAGCGGCGCGCAACGGCAAAGACGTGACGGTGGTGATCGAGCTGCGCGCGCGCTTCGATGAAGAGGCCAATATCCGCCTCGCCACGCGCCTGCAGGAAGCCGGCGTGCAGGTGGTCTACGGCGTGGTGGGCTACAAGACCCACGCCAAGATGCTGCTGATCGTGCGTCGTGAAGATGACGTGCTGCGCCGCTATGTGCATCTGTCCACCGGCAACTATCACCAGGGCAACAGCCGCAGCTATACCGATATCGGTTTGATGACTTCGCATCCGGGCATTGGTGAGGATCTGCACAAGGTCTTCCAGCAGCTCTCGGGCCTGGGCCCGATGATCGAGCTCAAGCACCTGCTGCATTCGCCCTTCACGCTGTACCGCTGCGTGCTGGCCAAGATCGAGCGCGAGACGGCACACGCGGAGGCCGGCCGGCCGGCGCGCATCGTGGCCAAGCTCAACGCGCTCAACGAAGCCCATGTCATTTCGGCGCTCTATCGCGCCTCGCAGGCGGGCGTGGAAATCGACCTGATCGTGCGCGGCGCGTGCACCTTGCGGCCAGGCATTCCCGGTGTGTCCGAACGCATTCGCGTGCGCTCGATCGTCGGCCGCTTCCTCGAACACAGCCGCGTGTACTGGTTCGGCAACGATGGTGCGCCGGAGATCTATTGCGCCAGCGCCGACTGGATGGAACGCAACCTCAAGCGCCGCATCGAAGTGGCCTTCCCCATCCTCGACCCTGCACATGCCGCACGCGTCTACGACGAAACCCTGGCCAACTACCTCGCCGACAACACCGAGGCTTGGCTGCTCGATGGCGACGGCCGCTACACCCGCGCGCAGCCCGGCGACCAGCCGCCGCACAGCGCGCAGCAGTCGCTGCTGGAGAAACTGACGCCCGGCACGGTGTAGCGCAGCGGCAACAAGCGCTACTCGCCCCGGTTTGTACGTGAGAGAATTCACACTCTGCAGCCCGGAACGAGCCCCGCATGAGTCAAGGCGATCAGATCCAGATCAAGGACGGCGAACTGATCGCTGCCGTCGACATGGGCTCCAACAGCTACCACATGGTGGTGGCGCGCGTGGAACACGGCGAGCCCCGTGTGATCGATCGCCTGCGTGAAACCGTGCGCATGGCCGCCGGCCTGCGCGCCGACGGCACCCTGGATGCCGAGCATCGCGCACGTGCGCTCAACTGCCTGGCGCGCTTCGGCCAGCGCATTGCCGGCGTGCCCTCCAGCCGCGTGCGCGCGGTGGCCACCAATACCGTGCGCCGGCTGGCCTCGCCGCAGACCTTCCTCACCGCCGCCGAAGCCTCGCTGGGTCACCCGGTGGAAATCGTCTCCGGCCGCGAAGAAGGCCGCCTGATCTTTCTGGGCGCCTCGCACGACCTGCCCGCATCGCGCGAGAGCCGCCTGGTGATCGACGTGGGCGGCGGCAGTACCGAATTCATCATCGGCCGCGGCTTCGCGCCGATGCACACGGAAAGCGTGCAGGCCGGCTGTATTGCCTCGACGCTACGCTTCTTCCCCGGCGGCAAGCTCAACCGCAAGCGCTGGCAGCGCGCCAACAACGAAATCGGCGTGTTGCTGCAGCAGTTTGCCGAGGATTATCGCGAGTCCGGCTGGGTCGAAGCGTTCGGCTCATCGGGCACCGCCAAGGCGATCGGTTCGGTGGTGCAGACCATGCGCTTCTCCGACGATGGCATCACGCCGGCGTCGCTGGCCCAGTTGCGCGACGCCCTGCTCGCCCAGGGCCAGATCGAAACGCTGAAATTGCCGGGTCTGGCGGATGATCGCGCACCCGTGATCGCCGGCGGCGTGGTGATTTTCGAAGCGGCGTTCGAAGCCCTGGGCATCGAGCGTCTGCGCGTGTGCGAGAGCTCGATGCGCGAAGGCTTGCTGTGGGATCTGCTCGGCCGCGCCGGCGGCAGCGATCCGCGCACCGCGAGCATCGATGCCTTGGCCAGTCGCTACGGCGTCGATCGCGCGCAGGCACGCCGCGTGGAATCGACGGCGCTGATGTTCTTCGACCAGATCGCGCGCATCTGGAAGCTCGACGCCGAAGCGCGCGAGTGGCTGTCCTGGGCGGCGCGCGTGCACGAAATCGGCCTGGCCATCGCGCACAGCCAGCATCATCATCACGGCGCCTATATCCTGCGCAACGCCGATCTGGCCGGCTTCTCGCGACAGGAACAGCAACTCCTTGCGGCCATCGTGGAGTCCCATCGCCGCAAGCCGGACAAGGCCACGTTCTCGGCCTTGCCGCAGCGCTATCGCCAGTTGGGGCGCTACATCACCGCCCTGCTCCGCCTGGGCGTGCTGTTCCGTCGTGCCCGCCGCGCCGAGTCGCTGCCGCAGATGCAGCTGGCGGCCACTACCCAACGCCTGCGCCTGACCGTGCCGGCCGCCTGGATCGACCAGCATCCGCTCAGCGAGGCCGACCTGGAGCAGGAGCAGGCTCCGTTGAACGAGCTGGGCCTGCTGCTGGAAGTCCATCCATCCTGAGCTTTGCCGGTACGGGCCGCGGCTGGCGCGGCCATGGAACCCCTTCGCCGCGTATGATGTGTGGATGCCACACGCCGCCCGACCTGCCATGACCCGACTCCTGCTCGCCGCGCTCCTGCTGCTGCCCTCGTCCCTGCTGCTGGCCCAGGCCAACAAGCCTGCCGCAGCGCCCCCTGCCGTCGCGCATCCGCAAGTGGTGCTGCACACCTCGCAGGGCGACATCACGCTGGAGCTCTATCCCGACAAGTCGCCCAAGAGCGTGGCGAACTTCCTGCAGTACGTGCACGACGGTTTCTACAGCGGCACCGTGTTCCACCGCGCGATCCCCGGCTACCTGGTGCAGGGCGGCCTGTACACGCGCGACCTGCAGGCCAAGCGCACCCATTCGGCCATCCCCAGCGAAGCGGACAACGGTTTGTCCAATGTGCGCGGCACCGTGGCGGTGGCGCGCGGCGCGGATCCCAATTCGGGCACGGCGCAGTTCTTCTTCAACCTGGTCGACAATCGCCGTCTCGATTTCGTCGGCAACCAGAGCGGCCTGACCTGGGGCTATGCCGTGTTCGGCAAGGTCATCAAGGGCATGGAGGTGGTCGACAAGATGGCCGCGCTGCCGACCCGCGGGCTCGGCCCGTTCGCCGGCGACGTGCCCAATCCGCTGGTGGTGATCGACAGCGCGAACGTGGTCGGCGAAGAGCCTGCCGCCGCTCCGGCCACCCCGCCCAAGCCTGCCACGCCCGCCGCCGAGCCGGCCAAGAAGCCGAACGGCAAGAAGAGCTGACGCAGCATGGCAACACTGTTTATCGCGGACCTGCATCTGGACGATAGCCGTCCGCAGATCACGCGCCTATTCGAAGACTTTCTCGCCAGCGACGAGGCGCGCTCCGCCGACGCCGTCTACATCCTCGGCGACCTGGTCGAAGCATGGATCGGCGACGATGACGACGCCGAACTCCCCAGCCGCATCGCGCGCGCCACCAAGGCGCTGAGCGACAGCGGCGTGCCCGTCTATTTCATGGTGGGCAATCGCGACTTCCTGCTCGGCCAGGTGTTCGCTGAGCGCGCCGGCATGACGCTGCTCGAAGACGGCACCGTTCACGAGCTCTACGGCCGCCCCACCCTGCTGATGCATGGCGACGTGCTGTGCACCGACGATGTCGCCTACCAGGCGGTACGCAAGCAAGTTCGCACGCCGCAGTGGCAGGCACAGATCCTGGCGATGCCGCTGGATGCCCGCCGCGCGTTTGCGGCCAAGGCACGTGCCGACAGCAAGGCGCATACGGGCGCGACCATGGAAACCATCATGGACGTCAACGCCGATGCGACAGCGGACACCATGCGCAAGGCCGGCGTATCGCGGCTGATCCACGGACATACGCATCGCCCCGCCATCCATCGCTTTGATCTGGACGGCCAAACGGCGGAACGCATCGTGCTGGGCGACTGGTACGAACACGGCTCCGTGCTTCGCATCGCGCCAGACGAGGTGGAGTTGCGGGGTCTCGCACTCCCCTGATGCAGGACGATCATCCGTCGCACGCGACGAATGATCGTCCCTTGCCAGCCATCAGGGCGCCAGCATCGCGCTCCGGAAACCCTGGCTGTTGAGCATGCTGTTGCTCAGCTTGAGCACGGCATTGGACAAGGTCTCGTAGTAATTGTCCGCCTTGTACGAACGACCAAAGTTGTTCGCGCCGCCACCCGCCACACCCTGCCACAGCACCTTGCCTGCCTGGTTGGTCATGGTGACGTAGACGGTGACGTTGCCCACGTACTGGTCGGTTTCGTTGACGAAAAAGTCGCGGATTTCGCCCGACACGATCACATCGCCGCCGCTGTCGACCACGTTGATGCCGGCCTTGCTGAAAGTGTCCTTCACATGGTCGGTAACGTAGGCAGCCACGTTGTCCTTCGTGGTGACCTGACGCGCCGGTTCCTTCTCATGGTTTTCGGCAATCAGCGCCGGATTCTTGCGCACGTCGGTGAAGCCGTTGAACTGCACCTTCACCTTGCCGATGCCGTTCAAGTCCACCGCGCCAAATTCCGCGAAGCTCTGCGTGGGCGACCACACCAGCGGAATATTGCTCAGATCCTTCGACGCCATGGCACTGCCTGAGGTCACCAGCAGCGCTGCAAATACGATACGTTTGAACATCGAGTCCCCTCTCCTTGTTTCGATGGTTTGATGGAACGGTTACTTCCGTATCCGTTCGCGGCCCTGAAGAACCGCACGCCATTCTAGGGGAGGACGCCATCATTCCTCGCTGCTTGCGCTGTAGGGCGCCGGCTACAGCAGGTAGCGGGCGTATTCAGTTGGCCCTGCAAGCGAGAGGTCAGCGATGTTCCGCGCCGCCATGGGGCGCCCCTGCCGGCGCATGCGACTGGGCATGCGGTGCAGCGACCGGACGAGCGGCCTGCGGGTGGTAGGCCGGCATCGGCGACGCATGTGCCTGATACATCGGCTGGGGACGGCTGCCGGCGTGATAGCCCGCGGCGGGATTGGAAGGCCCACGCGTATAGGCTGCATGGTTGGTCGCCGCCGCTGACGGATGGTAGGCAGGCGCACTGCCTGCTGCCGAGGTGCCCCGATTGCCGTGTGGCGCAAAGCCTGCCGAGTGCAGTGCCATGGCGTTGTTCGACGCAGGCGTTGGCGCAGCAGCACGCGCAGCCTGACCCGTCGCAGGATGAGCTGCTGCACTCGCCGCGTTGACGGCGCCGGCCCGTGGCGTGGCCGCCACCGCGGGCGCGCCGTGATTGAACGAGGCGCGCATGCCCTGGTTCTGGCTCGCGAACGTCCGCTGCTGCTCTTGCGCGGCAACCGGCGCCACATGCGCCTCACGTGCGTAGCCCAACTCCCGCGGCGAGGGACGCGTTGCGATGCCGCCGTGGCCACCGTTGAAGCTGGCCCGATTGACGTTGTTGTTCACCACCGCGCGGTTGTAGACGTTGGTGATGTGCACGTTGTCGATGTGGTTCACCGAGCGGTTGTAGTAGAACGCGCGGCCTCGCCAATAGCCGCCGGCGTAGCCGACACCTGTGTAGCCGTAGCCATAGTTGATGCCGCCGTAGAAGCCCACGTGCGGGCCCCAGTAACCGCGGTGGAATACATACACGCCGCCGCCCCAGCCCCAGTAACCCGGGGTCCATAGCGCGCCGACGTAGGGTGGGTAAACCCAGGTGCCTGGCACCCAGTAATAGCCGTCGCCATCCCATGCCCAATAGCCCGGCACCCAGATGTAACCGGCTGCGGGAATGGCTGGCTGCACGTAGATCGGCAGGGGTGGTGGCGCGATGCCGACGGAGACGCCGACGGAGACTTCGGCGTTTGCGTTCAGGGGGAGAGCGGCAGCGGTGGCGAGTGCCAGGGCGGCGAGGAATAGGCAGCGTTGCGACGCTACGCGTCGGCGGGGTTTGAGCCACTCCATAACGCCACTCCCAGTTCGTGGAACCTGCTCACCTTAACGCGTGAGATTGGGCGGGGTTATACGGCGTGGTGAGGCAAGGGTTCGGTGGGGTTCAGATGGTGAGATGGGAGATGAATGGGGATTTGGGTGAGCGCATCGATCGGTGCGGCCTAATAGCCGAAAAGCTCTGCCTTCCCTGTGCGGTGCGGTCGCGCGGAGGGGGGGATTGGTCGTGGGTTCGTCCACAACTCTCTCTCCGCCAGATACGCAAAAAGCCCCTTGCCTTCGTTGCAGAGCGCGATCACGTGGAGGGTGGGATTGTTCGGCCCATCCATGGGCCTCACCCCTTCGCGCTTACGCGCTACGGGGCCAGCCTGCGGCTGTCCAAATTTGTTCCTGACAAATTTGTCGAACCGGTGGGTTCGTCCACAACTCTCTCTCCGCCAGATACGCAAAAAGCCCCTTGCGGGGCTTTTTGCGTATCTGGCGGAGAGAGAGGGATTCGAACCCTCGATAAGGCTTTTGACCCTATACTCCCTTAGCAGGGGAGCCCCTTCGGCCTCTCGGGCATCTCTCCGTTTTTTGTCCGCATCTCTGCGGAGCCGGCAAGGATACTAACCGGCGCGCTCGAGGTAAAGCGTTTCTTGCCTGTCAGTGTTCGCCAGTACCGCCGGAGGCAGTGCCGTCCGGCTCGTGCTCGTTCTTGATCCGCTGATAGATCTCTTCGCGATGCACGGCAACGTTCTTCGGCGCATTAATACCAATGCGCACCTGGTTGCCCTTGACGCCGAGAACGGTAACGGTCACCTCGTCACCGATCATCAAGGTTTCACCGACCCTGCGGGTCAGAATCAACATGTTTGCCACTCCATGAATACTTTGGTCACAGGCCAACAGACGGTTATGCCTCACCCCTGAGCTTCACCATCTGGACATTTCGACGATGCTACCGCCGAAGGCCCTACCGCCTTCCCGGTTACACAGACGAGGCATCCCCTGTGATGCCATGTCAAGCGACACCGGCGCAACCATCGGTGTCAGCAGTATTTGGATACTAGCCGAGCGTCCAATGGCAGCGCAATGCGTAAACGGCAACGGACCGGCGACGGTTGACCTGCTCAGCCCGCCAGTCGCTGACCGATCCAGTCGGCCAAGCCCTCCAAAATGCCGGGCAATTCGGAAGTGTCGCTACCACCGCCCTGGGCCATGTCGGGACGACCGCCGCCCTTGCCGTCGATCTGGCTGGCCACATGAGCGACCACGTCGCCGGCCTTGACCCGACCCAGCGCCTTGCCGCCGACACCGGCGACCAGGGAAACACGGCCGTCCGCGGCACCGGCGAGCAGCACCACGCAATCGCCCAGCTGCTGCTTGAGCTGGTCCATGCTGTCGCGCAGCGCCTTGGCGTCCAGCCCTTCCAGGCGGGCAGCGATGACCTTGATGCCGGCCACGTCCTTCGCGCTGGAGGCAAGGTCGGCCGTCGCCGAGCCGGCAGCCTTGGCACGCAGCGATTCGAGTTCTCGCTCGAGCTTTTTCTGCTTATCGAACAGCTGCCGCAGCTTCTCCACGGCCTCGTCACCATTCGAAGACAACAGCTGCGCGAACTCGCCCAGGCGACGTTCCTCGTCGGCCACATAGGCCAACGCGCCCGCACCTGTAACAGCTTCGATACGGCGCACGCCCGAGGCCACGCCCGCTTCGCTGACGATCTTGAACAGGCCGATGTCGCCGGTGCGGCCGACATGCGTACCGCCGCACAGCTCGGTGGAAAACTCACCCATCCTGAGCACGCGCACTTCGTCGCCGTACTTCTCGCCGAACAGCGCCATCGCGCCGAATTCGATCGCCTCGTTGTAGCCCATGTGATGCACTTCGGCGGCCGCGTTGCGGCGCACTTCGGCATTCACCAGCATCTCGATCTGGCGCAGTTCGTCCGCGCTCATCGGCTTGAAATGCGAGAAGTCGAAACGCAGGCGCTCCGGCGCCACCAGCGAACCCTTCTGCGTCACGTGCTCGCCCAGCACCTTGCGCAGCGCAGCGTGCAGCAAATGCGTGGCCGAGTGATTGAGCACGATGGCCTGGCGGCGCGTGCCGTCGACATTGGCATCGACCACGTCGCCGACGCGCAGTGCCTGCTTGCCGCTCCAACGACCGGCGTGACCGAAGAACACGCCGCCCATCTTGAGCGTATCGGCCACCGCGAACGAGCCCGTGGTATTGACCAGCACGCCGGTATCGCCCACCTGGCCGCCGGATTCGGCGTAGAACGGCGTGCGGTCGAGCATAACCAGGGCTTCTTCGCCCTCGCCCAGCTGGTCGTACTGCTTGCCGCCGCGCACGATGCCAACCACCTTGCTGCCCTGGCTCATTAGCGCGTCGTAGCCCAGGAAGGCGGTCGGCTGCAGCTGGCTGGCCAGCTCGGCCGGCATCTGGCCCTTGGCTTCAAACTTGCCGCCTTCGCGGCTGCGTTCCTGCTGTTCCTTCATGGACTGCTCGAAGCCGTCCATGTCCACCGTGAGGCCGCGCTCGCGCGCGATGTCGGCGGTTAGATCGACCGGGAAGCCGTAGGTGTCGTACAGGCGGAACGCGTCGGCGCCAGGAATACTGCCGTTCGATTTCGCCGCGACCGCATCGAACAGACGCATGCCGTTTTCCAGCGTTTCGCCGAAGCGACGCTCTTCGGTGCGCAGCGCCTCTTCCACGAAGGCCTGCTTCTGCGCCAGCTCGGGATAGGCCTCGCCCATTTCCTCAACCAGCGGCTGCACCATCTTCCAGAAGAAATCGCCGCGCACGCCGAGCATCCAGCCGTGGCGCAGCGCGCGACGGATGATGCGGCGTAGCACGTATCCGCGGCCTTCGTTGGACGGCAGCACGCCGTCGACGATCAGGAACGAGCACGCGCGGATGTGATCGGCGATCACGCGCAGCGACTTGTTGGCCAGGTCCTTGGTGTGGGTCAGCTGCGCCGCGACCTTGATCAGGTGCTCGAACAGGTCGATCTCGTAGTTGGAATGCACGTGCTGCAGCACGGCCGCCAGACGCTCCAGGCCCATGCCGGTGTCGACGCAGGGCGCCGGCAGCGGCGACAGCGTGCCGTCGGGCGCGCGGTCGAACTGCATGAACACCAGGTTCCAGATTTCGATGTAGCGGTCGCCATCTTCGTCGGGCGAGCCCGGCGGGCCACCGGCGATCTCTTCGCCGTGGTCGAAGAAGATCTCGGTGCACGGACCGCAGGGACCAGTGTCGGCCATCTGCCAGAAATTATCCGAAGCGTACGGCGCGCCCTTGTTGTCGCCGATGCGCACGATGCGCTCGGCCGGCACGCCCACTTCCTTGTTCCAGATGTCGAAGGCTTCGTCATCGGTGTGATAGACGGTGACCCACAGCTTGTCCTTGGGCAGCTTGAGGACGTCGGTCAGCAGCTCCCACGCATAGGCAATGGCGTCGCGCTTGAAGTAGTCGCCGAACGACCAGTTGCCCAGCATCTCGAAGAAGGTGTGGTGACGCGCGGTATAGCCCACCGAATCAAGATCGTTGTGCTTGCCGCCCGCACGCAGGCAGCGCTGCACGTCGGCGGCGCGCACGTACGGCAGCTTTTCGCTGCCCAGGAACACGTTCTTGAACTGCACCATGCCCGAGTTGGTGAACAGCAGCGTCGGATCGCTGGCCGGCACCAGCGAGCTGGACGGCACGATGGTGTGCCCTTTCGAACGGAAATAGTCGAGGAAGGTCGAGCGGATTTCGGCGGTTTTCATGCGGCTGGGGAGGACCTGGCGGATGGGTCACGCCGTGAAGCACCGCCGAAGCGACACTCTCCCGCCCCAGCAGTGGGGAGGTCAGGCGTCGTCGGCTGCGTCGTCCACGTCGGCGTGGGTAACACTCCGTACTGTGGCGGCGGGAAAGCCCCGGCGCAAGAGGAATTGCGCCCGGCGGGCCTTTTCCTCGCGATCTGGCGCCGATCCGCCGCCAAAACGACGCCGCAACTGCGCCAGCGCGCTGGCATCCCAGTCCACCCCGGCCTCGTCCAGCACGGCCCGGATGCGGGCATCGGACAGGCCATGGCTTCTCAGCTCGGCCTGCACGCGCATCGGGCCATAGCCCTGCGCCACCCGGCTGCGAACCAGCGAGTGGGCGAATCGTTCGTCGTCCTGGTAATGCTGCTCGCCGAGGCGGTCGATGGCATCGCCGGCTTCGTCGCCCTCGTAGCCCTTCTGCCGCAGCTTGAGCTTCAGCTCACGCCGGGAGTGTTCACGGCGGGCAAGCAAGCCCAACGCCCGGTCGTAGGCTGAGGTTTTGGGTTTGTCACCGGGTTCTCGCGGCATGCCTGACCTATGGTCTTGCCATCAGAAGGGCGACGAATACGCCGCCCTTCCTGCTGATCTGCAACGACACCCGCCGGACCGCGCCCGGCAGGTGCCTATGGCCTGGATCAGGCTTCCTCGGTTTCCACCGCCGGCAGCGGCGAATTGCCGTTGGACACCAGCAGGCGGGCGCGCAGTTCGGCGTCGACTTCGTTGGCGATGGCCGGATTGTCGCGCAGGAACTGGCGCACGTTCTCCTTGCCCTGGCCGATGCGGTCGCCCTTGTAGCTGTACCAGGCGCCGGACTTGTCGATCAGGTTCTGCGCCACGCCCAGCTCGATGATCTCGCCTTCGCGCGAGGTGCCCTCGCCATAGAGGATTTCGAATTCGGCCTGGCGGAACGGCGGCGCCACCTTGTTCTTGACCACCTTGACGCGGGTTTCAGAGCCGATCACCTCTTCGCCCTTCTTCACCGCGCCGATGCGGCGGATATCCAGGCGCACCGAGGCGTAGAACTTCAGCGCGTTGCCGCCGGTGGTGGTTTCCGGGCTGCCGAACATCACGCCGATCTTCATGCGGATCTGGTTGATGAAGATCACCAGGCAGTTGGACTTCTTGATGTTGGCGGTGAGCTTGCGCAGCGCCTGGCTCATCAGACGAGCGTGCAGGCCGACGTGGGAGTCGCCCATTTCGCCTTCGATTTCAGCCTTGGGCGTGAGCGCGGCGACCGAGTCGACCACCACCACGTCCACCGCGCCGGAGCGCACCAGCATGTCGGCGATTTCCAGCGCCTGTTCGCCGGTGTCGGGCTGGGAGACCAGCAGGTCTTCCACGTTGACGCCCAGCTTGGCGGCATAGGTGGGATCGAGCGCGTGCTCGGCGTCGACGAACGCAGCGGTGCCGCCGTTCTTCTGGCAGTTGGCGATGACCTGCAGGGTCAGCGTGGTCTTGCCCGAGGATTCCGGACCGTAGATCTCGACGACGCGGCCGCGCGGCAGACCACCGATGCCCAGCGCGATATCCAGGCCCAGCGAGCCGGTAGACACGGTGTCGATGGCGTCGTCGACGCGATCGCCCAGGCGCATGACGGCGCCCTTGCCAAATTGCTTCTCGATCTGGCCGAGGGCGGAAGTGAGCGCCTTGCGCTTGTTGTCATCCATCGTCTTGAATCCCGGAGTGGCAGTGAATGAGGAGATGATGCCCGCGGCTTGTCTCACGGGCTGCGATCTGTGACGGACGAGTATCCCACACCGGTCAAGCGACCCAGTGGCCGGCTTTCGACTCAGTCCGTCAGCGCCTTGATGACGCCGTTGAGCGCCGCGGCCACGGTCTGACGGCGCACCGCCTCGCGGTCGCCGGCGAACTGGAAGAGGCTGGCGTGGGCGTAACCGCCGCGCCGTTTCCAGCTGATCCAGACGGTGCCAACCGGCTTCTCCGGCGTACCTCCCGTAGGTCCGGCAATACCGGTGACAGCCACGGCCATGCCGGCGCCAAAGCGCGCCAGTGCGCCGGACACCATCTCCAGCGCGGTCTCCTCGCTGACGGCGCCGGTGCGCTCCAGCGTGCGTGGATTGACGCCTAGCAAGGCCTCTTTCGCCCCGTAGCTATAAGTGACCACGCCGGCGTCGAACCAGGCGGAGCTGCCCGACAGGTCGGTGAGTGCCTTGGCGATCCAGCCGCCCGTACAGGACTCGGCGGTGACCAGCATCAGGCGCCGCTGCAGGGCCGCAGCGGCCACCTGCTCGGCCAGGGCATACAGTTCGGCGTCGGTGGGGACGGACAAGCTCATGGAAATTCCGGTGGGGACGGACGGAGGTGGACTCTTCTACCGCGATGGGGGCTGCGCGCCAAGCTTCCAAGGATCGATGCGCTGCCCCGTCCGCCCGGCGGAAGCTGCTCAGCTGCCCCAGACCAGCACGGCGTAGCGCAGGAAATTCAGGCCCAGGATCTTCTCGATGCGCCCCGTCGAATAGCCCTTCTGGGCAAGCAGCTGCGCCAGTTTGTGGAACTGCTGCGGCCCGCGCAGATCGACCACGAACGGATAGGTATCAGGCCGCTCGCCCGCCGCGCTGATGCCGGCCGCCTGACGCTGCGCGATTTCCTTGGCTAGCGTCGCCTGATAGGCGTGCAGGTCGTCGATCTGGGTGACCGAACCATCGGTGCCGATGCCCACATGATCTTCGCCGCAGACATTCACCGCATGATCGATATGGGCGACCACGTCCTCGGCCTTCGCATGGCCGCTGGCGTTGACGAAGGGCATGAAGTAGATACCGATGAAGCCGCCGCGCTCCGCCACCAGCTTCAATTCGGCGTCGGTCTTGTTGCGCGGCAGGTCGGTCACCGCGCGGCAACCGGTGTGATTGATCGAGATGGGCGCGGTGGACACGCGCGCCGCCTCAAGACAAGTCTGCTCGCCGCTGTGCGAAAGATCGACCATCACACGACGCGCATTGAGCCGCGCCACCACCTCGCGGCCGAACGGCGTCAGCCCGCGGTTTTCCTTGGCCATCGAGCCGTCGCCCAGCTGGTTGGCCGGGTTGTAGGTGAGCTGGAACACGCGCACGCCGAGATCGGCAAAAATATCGACGCGCGTGGCGTCCTTGCCCATCATGGCACCGTTCTGGAAGCCGTAGATCAGGCCGATCTTCTTATCTGCCTTGGCGCGGCGAATATCGGCCGCGGTGAGGATCTTCGTGAGGTCCTGCTCGTGCTTGCGCACCAGCGCATCGGTGGCGGCGATATCGCGCACGCTGGCCTCGAACGGATCGTCGGGGCCGGACACATAGCCCAGCGTGATATTCACCGCGGTCAGGCCCGACGCATGCGCCTCGGCCAGCACGCGCGGCGTGAACTCGGGCACCAGTGCATCCGACCCGCGATTGGGATCGTCCAGACCGCCCAGCGCGTTGATGATGATGCCGCCATCGGCCGCAGCCGCACCCGGAGCCTCGGCGCCGCGCGCTTCCCAGGGCAGCATGGTAGCGGCAGCGGCCCAGGTCGCGCCGGTGAGGAAGGTTCGCCGATCAATCGTCGTCATTGCCCATTTCTTCCTTGGTCACCGGTCGATAATCGGCACGCGGATAGACGTGGCCGCGTTTCACCGTCATGCGGATGCTGCGGAGGTTGCCGATGTCCTTCAGCGGATCGGCGGACAGCACGGCGAAGTTCGCCAGCTTGCCGGGTTCGATCGAACCCATGTCTTTCTGCTGACCCGCCGCTTCGGCTCCGATCAACGTCGCCGAGCGAATGGCCTGCAGCGGCGGTATGCCCACGTCGTGGGTGAGGAAAGCGATCTCGTCGTAAACGGACGGCCAAACGTCCTTGAAACCAGGATCGCTATCGGTGCCCGTCGAGATCGGCACACCCGCCTGCCAGGCCTGGCGGACCAGGCGGATGGTGGTCGGCCCCGTGCAGCGCAGCGGCTTGCGCTCGGGATGCGCCTTGCGTTCGGCGTCATAGCGCGCGAACAGGCTGCCGGTGGCATCGAGGATGGTGCCGTGCTTGAGCATGTCGCGGTAAAGACCGGCCATCACGGGATCGTCGCCGTCCTTCGCGAGCAGGTTTTCGTGGAATGGCGTGTGATCCTCGTAGGCTTTGAGCATCACCGGCTCGAGCTGATACGCCTGGTAGCAGGCATGGCTGACCACGTCGGCGCCGGCGTCGATCACATCGGCAGGACGGGTGGGAAACACGGCGCTGTGCGCCCACACCATCATGTGCTGGCGATGCGCCTCGGCGGTGATCGCCTTGACCAGATCGGGCGGCAGATCGGCATAGACCTTGATGGCCGTCGCCGAGGTACCGCGTGCCAACGTCACCGCCTCACGCAGATCGGTCTTCTCGTCGATGGCCTGCATCCATGGACTCTTGCCCGGCGTGACGCCATAGCTGGCCGCCGCCACACGCGGATCGGCGAAGAACGCCGGGCCGGCCATCACCGCGGCGTAGTAGATGTCGGGCGAAGGAATCTCGCCGGTGCGCGCCTGGCGGGCCAGCTCGCCGACCGAACGCAGATCGTCCGCCATGTCGCGCACGGCGGTGACGCCGCCATAGAGATTGCGCCGCAGGATCGCCTGCGCACGCTTTGCATCGGGTGGCGTGGCCAAGTGCACGTGGCTGTCGACCAGGCCCGGGATCACATAGCGGCCGTGCAGGTCGACGATTTTCACCGCGGTGTCCTTCGCCTCCGCCAGCGAACCATGCGGCCCCACCGCCACGATGCGTTCGCCGCGCACCAGGATGTCCTGATCGGGACGCGGCGCCGCTCCGGTGCCATCGATGACGGTGGCGCCGGCGTAGAGCGTCAGCGCGTCGGCAGGCGACGGCTTGGCCGGCTGGTTAGCGGCAAAGGCGGTGGAGGCACACAGCGCGACCAGCAGCGCTGTGACCAGTGAGGTCGCGGAACGTGGGCGTCTATGCATAGCGGTCGATCCTACACAGCCGATTCCGCCCATCACAAGGATGCCTGCGGCAAAGGCAAAGCCTGCGGGACGCCCGGGGTTCGCGGGATACATGCCGGGCCAATTCGGTTATCTTGGCGAGCATTTTTCGTTGGCGCGCAGCGCCTTCCCGCCACGGCCGGTTTCAGCATAAGGCCCGACAGAACAGCACGTTATGGTCGCCCAGGATTTCGAAAGCCACACCCCCTTCATGCGCCAGTACCTGGGCGCCAAGGCCGCGCACCCGGATGTGCTGCTGTTCTTTCGCATGGGCGATTTCTACGAGCTGTTCTATGACGACGCGCGCAAGGCCGCGCGGCTGCTGGATATCACGCTGACCCAGCGCGGCCAGTCCGGCGGCCAACCGATCCCCATGGCCGGCGTGCCCTATCACGCGGCCGAGAACTATCTGGCGCGGCTGGTGCGGCTGGGCGAGTCGGTGGCGATCTGCGAACAGATCGGCGACCCGGCCACCTCCAAGGGCCCGGTGGAACGCAAGGTGGTGCGCATCGTCACGCCGGGTACGGTGACCGACGCAGCGCTGCTGGAAGAACGCCGTGACAACCTGCTGATGTCCATCGCTGCCGGCGCGCACGGCGCTTATGGCCTGGCCTGGGTGGATCTGGCCAGTGGCCGTTTCCTGCTCAGCGAACTGCCCAGCGCCGAAGCGCTCGCCGCCGAGCTGGCGCGCCTGCAGCCGGCGGAAACCCTGGTGGGCGAAGATGTGGCGTGGCCCAAATTGGTCAGCGCACTGCCCGGCCTGCGCAAGCGTCCGCCGTGGCACTTCGATCCCGATGCGGCCAGGCGCGAACTCAACCGCTTCTTCGGCACGCGCGATCTGGGCGGTTTCGGCGTCGATCGCCTGCCGCTTGCGATTGCCGCCGCCGGCTGCCTGCTGGGCTATGTGGAAGAAACGCAGAAGAGCGCGCTGCCGCATATCTCCGGCATGTCGGTGGAAAGCGCCAGCGACACCATTGCGCTGGACGCCGCCACGCGCCGCAACCTGGAACTGGACACGCATCCGAGCGGACGCACCGAGCACACCTTGCTCGGCGTACTCGACGAGACCGTCACGCCGATGGGTGCGCGTCTGATGCGCCGCTGGCTCAACCGCCCGCTGCGTTCGCGCGAGCTGTTGCGTGCACGCCATCAGGCCATTGGCAGCCTGATTGATCAGCGCCAGCACGAGACCTTGCGCGAGCAGCTGCGCGGCATCGGCGATCTGGAACGTATCCTGGCGCGCGTCGCGTTGCGTTCGGCGCGTCCACGCGATCTGTCCACGCTGCGCGACGGGCTTGCTGCGGCACCGTTGCTGCGCGGCTTGATCGCGCCGCTGGATAGTCCACTGCTGCATGCGCTGGTCGAGCGCATCGGCGATCACGCCGACGCCGCGGCGCTGCTCGGCCGGGCCGTGGTGGAACAGCCACCTGTCCTGCAGCGCGACGGCGGCGTCATCGCCGATGGCTACGACGCCGAACTTGACGAACTGCGCCGCCTCGCCACGCATGCCGACCAATACCTGGTGGAGCTGGAGGATCGCGAGAAAGCCGCCAGCGGCATCAGCACGCTGAAGGTGGGCTACAACCGCGTCCACGGCTACTACATCGAGATCAGCAAGGGCCAGTCCGACAAGGCGCCCACGCATTACACGCGCCGCCAGACCACCAAGAACGCCGAGCGCTACATCACCGAAGAACTGAAGAACTTCGAAGACAAGGTGCTCTCGGCCAAGGAGCGCTCGCTGATGCGCGAGCGCGCACTCTACGAAGCGCTGCTCGACACGCTGATCGCGCAACTGGAGCCGCTCAAGAGCGCCGCCTCCGCCATGGCCGAACTGGACGTGGTGGCCACGCTCGCCGAGCGCGCCATGGCGCTGGACTGGAGTGCGCCCGAACTCACCGACGAGCCCGGCATCGCGATCGAGCGCGGTCGTCATCCGGTGGTGGAAAAAGTCCGCGAGGAACCGTTCGAGCCGAACGACCTGATGCTGGACGACAGCCGCCGCATGCTGGTGATCACCGGTCCGAACATGGGCGGTAAATCCACGTACATGCGCCAGAACGCGCTGATCGTGCTGCTGGCGCATATCGGCAGCTACGTGCCGGCGTCGCGCGCGGTGATCGGCCCGATCGATCGCGTGTTCACGCGCATCGGCGCGGGCGACGACCTGTCGCGCGGCCAGTCCACCTTCATGGTGGAGATGAGCGAAACCGCCAACATCCTGCACAACGCCACCGAGCACAGCCTGGTGCTGATGGATGAAGTCGGCCGCGGCACCAGCACCTATGACGGCCTCGCGCTGGCGCGTGCAGCAGCCGTGCATCTGGCGGCGAGCAGCCGCTCGTATACGTTGTTCGCCACGCACTATTTCGAGCTGACCGAGCTGGCCAACGAATACGCCACCATCGCCAACGTGCATCTGGACGCGGTCGAATACGGCGAACAACTGGTGTTCATGCACGCGGTGAAGGAAGGCCCGGCCAATCGCAGCTTCGGCCTGCAGGTGGCCGCCCTCGCCGGCCTGCCCAAGTCGGTGATCGCCGATGCGCGGCGCACGCTGGCCGAGCTTGAACGCGGCATGTATCAACACGCCTCGGCGACGGATACCAAGGCGCCCGCGCAGGAATCGCCGCAGATGGGCTTGTTCGCTGCCGCGCCGTCGGTGGTGGAGCGTGCGCTGGAAGGCATCGATCCCGATGCCATGACGCCGCGCGAGGCGCTGGAAGCGCTTTATCGGCTCAAGTCGCTGGCCTGAACGGCTGCACACATCGGCTCGCCGGTGAGCGAGCCGATGTCATACAGCACGATCTAGTGCGGATATTCCGACTTGCGCGCATTGCCGATCGCTTCGAGCACCGGCGTCGGCAGGTGATCGAGATCGAGCACGACCTTGCCTGAATGCACGGCGCGCACGGCGCTCACCGGGATCTCGAAGTCGCCGCCGTTCTCGATATAGACCAGCAGCGCATGGCCGCCGTCCAGCAGCCGGCGCACCGAGCCGATGCCATCCTCGCCGTCGGCCACGAAAACCATGTCGCCTTCCTGGATGTGCTCTGCCACGACGACTCTCCGCTGGGATCAAGAGGCAGGCATCGTCAGCCACGCATGGTGGTGTGTGCGTGAAAGCCGCGCCCGGATGTCATCCCATTCGTAGCTCGCCACTTTTTGGCCGCAACGCCCGCGCACGCGCTGCCAGCGCCTCATCTGATAGACCACAGCTATCGGCAACATCAAAACAATCGAATTCCACAAATGGGACCAGCTACCTAGAGTCGAGTGCATGCCAGCCATCCCCCAAGTGCAAGGAGCCACGCATGACTGACCATCGCAAGACCCTCACCACCTCGTCCGGTGCATCCGTCCCCGATAACCAGAACGCCCTGACCGCCGGCCCCCGCGGCCCCCTGTTGGTACAGGACCATCAGCTGTTCGAGAAGCACGCCCACTTCAACCGCGAGCGCATCCCCGAGCGCGTCGTCCACGCCGTGGGCTCCGCGGCGCATGGCACGCTGACCATCACGCACGACATCACCAGGTATTCGCGCGCAAAGATATTCAAGCCCGGTACGAAGACGCCGCTGTTCCTGCGTTTCTCCACCGTGGCAGGCGAACGCGGCGCGGCGGATGCGGAGCGCGACGTGCGCGGCTTCGCCATCAAGTTCTACACCGAAGAGGGCAACTGGGATCTGGTCGGCAACAACACGCCGATCTTCTTCGTGCGCGATCCGTACAAGTTCCCTGATTTCATCCACACCCAGAAACGCGACCCGCGCACCAACCTGCGCAACCCCACCGCCATGTGGGATTTCTGGTCGCTGTCACCCGAATCGCTGCATCAGGTGACCATCCTGATGAGTGATCGCGGCCTGCCGGCCACGCTGCGCCACATGCATGGCTTCGGCAGTCATGCTTTCAGCTTCTGGAACGAGCTGGGCGAGCGCTACTGGGTGAAGTTCCACTTCAAGACCCAGCAAGGGATCGAGAACTGGACCAACGAGAAAGCGGCCGGCGTGATCGGACGGGATCGCGAGTCGCACCAGCGCGACCTTTACGAAGCGATCGAACGCAAGGACTTTCCGAAATGGACGATGTTCGTGCAGGTCATGCCGGAAGACGAAGCGCAGAACACGCCGTACAACCCGTTCGACCTCACCAAGGTGTGGCCGCACAAGGATTACCCATTGATTGAAGTGGGCGTGCTGGAGCTCAATCGCAATCCGGACAACTACTTCGCCGAAGTGGAGCAGTCGAGCTTCTCGCCGGCCAACGTCATCCCAGGCATTGGCTTCAGCCCGGACAAGATGCTGCAGTTTCGCATCTTCTCCTACGCGGATACGGCGCGTCATCGCCTGGGCGTCAACCACGAGTCGCTGGAGATCAATCGACCACGCCGCCCGGTGCACAACTACTACCGCGACGGCCAGATGCGCTTCGGGGGCAACGGCGGCGGCAGCGTGAATTACGAGCCGAACTCGTTCAATGGCCCGGTCGAAGACAAGTCAGTGCAGGAGCCGCCGCTGACGATCTCCGGCGATGCTGATCGCTACAGCCATCGCGAGGGGAATGACGACTATACGCAGCCGGGCGATCTGTTCCGCCTGATGAGTGCGGAGCAGAAGCAGCAGCTCTTCAACAATATTGCCGCGGCGATGCAGGGCGTGCCGGAAGCGATCATCCGTCGCCAGATTGCGCACTTCAGCAAGGCCGACCCGGCGTATGGCGCCGGCGTCGCCAAGGCGGTGGGCATTACGCTTTAACGGTGATGCAAAAAGCGAAGGCGGCGTCTCGTAAGAGCGCCGCCCTCCTTTTCCTGATGAAACGAGCGGTCAGGCCGCCATTTCGGGAACGGTGACCAGGGCCGGTTCGTCCGAGGCGTTGGCCAGCAGGGCCGGGATGGTTTCCACCGGCACCGACACCGGCAGGGACACCACCTTGGCTGCTTCGCGCGCGGACAGGCGCCCGAAACCCACCAGGCGATCGATGCTGCGCGCGACTTCCGCCTGCCCGAACGGCTTGCTGATGAAATCGTCGGCGCCAAAGCGCTGCACGTAGAACTGCTCGGTCGCCTGCTGGTTGCCGCTGATCATCACGATCGGCACATGCTGCGTGGCCGGATCGTGGCGCAGCGCGCGCAAAACGGCAAAACCGTTCATGCCCGGCAGCACGATGTCCAGAAAGATCATCGCCGGCGGCTCGGCGCGCGCCATTTCCAGCGCACTTTCGCCGTCGGCCGCGCGCTCTACTTCGTAACCGTCCACTTCCAGCATGCGGCCGAGCACGGCGCGGATGGTCGCCGAGTCGTCCACCACCAGTATCCGTGCACCATGCGTGGTCTTACGCCACGTCTGCTCGACCTGCCCCGGCGTCGCGCTCGAAAGCAGTCGCTTCAGGAATCCCATGCCCGCCATTGTCGCCCTCCCACCTCAAAACCTGAGGGAAAACCACGCGCCCGCGCGGCTTTCCTTGGAGGACATGCTTACCCAGAACGGCGCTGCGTTCTGAGATGGGTGACTCACATGGAATCCTTAAGGCGTCGCAATTCTCGACGTGCCTGCTTGTCCGGACGCCCTGGAGGAGCCATGGCGCCCAATAACTTACGCTGAGCCTTCGCCGCGTCCCTTGCCGCGATGCTGGCCTCGCTTTCGCGATACAGCGCCTGCGCAGCCAGTGCCGGGCCGCGCTTTTCGGAGAGCGCCAGCACCTCTACCTCCAGCCGCTCCTCGCCCCGGTTGATGCGGAATGCGTCGCCCACATGGACCGCTTTGGCCGGTTTGCAGGTGCCGTCGTTGAGGTCGATCCGGCCGCCTTCGATGGCCTGCTTGGCCAGGCTGCGGGTCTTGTAGAAGCGCGCCGCCCAGAGCCACACATCGGCGCGTACGGGAGTCGCAGGAGAAGATTCGGGCCGTGACATGCCCCAATTATCGCCCACTCACGCCCTTTGTATTCGCCCCCACCCTCAGCCGCCCCCCTTGTGCGCGACAGCCTTTCGCGAGGACGTCAAGGACTGGGGCAAACCGAAGCGCTGCGGTCGCGCACAGGGTGCGCTCCTACAATCAATAACCCACGCCCTTCCTGTGGGAGCGCACCCTGTGCGCGACAGCCTTTCGCGAGGACCTCAAGGACTGGGGTAAACCGAAGCGCCGCGGTCGCGCACAAGGTGCGCTCCTACAATCAATAACCCACGCCCTTCCTCTGGGAGCGCACCCTGTGTGCGACAGCCTTTCGCGAGGACCTCAAGGACTGAGGTAAACCGCAGCGCCGCGGTCGCGCACAAGGTGCGCTCCTACAAGGGGGTGCCCTGGTGGAACAGCATCTGCCACTGGCCATCGCGCAGGCGCCAGATCGAGCTGCGCAGCGAATCAGACGCTGGACGCTGCGGCGTGGCGACGCGATGCCCGCGATAGGTCACCAGCGCCACATCGTCGGCCAGCATCGTCAACCGAAAATCGCCGACCTCACGCGGCGAAAACGATTCGCCACGCAAGGCCTCCACGACCGCATCGCGCGTCCACACCGTGCCGGAGACGCCAAACTCGAAGAAGTCGTCGGCGATCAGTCGCCGCAGCGCCGCCTCATCGGCACGCACGTCCTGCCGGTGCAGTTGCGTTTCGAGATCCAGCAGATGCGCGGCGAGATCCATGCTCGTTCCTCAGCTGCCCAGCAGCAGATTGCCCAGCGGTATGGTGATCAGCGACAACACGATGCCCACCCCCAACAGCGTATTCGCGAGCGACGGCTCCAGCTTGTACTCATCGGCCAGGATCGCCGCGGAAATCATTGGCGCCATGCCCGCCTGCAATACGCCCACCGTCAGCGTTAGGCCGCCGACTCTCGCCGTCACGCCCAGCAACAAGGCCGCGAGGGGGGCGAGCAGCAGCTTCCATCCCAGACCCAGCAGCAAGGGCGGCAGCTGGCGTTCGCCGAGGTGGAACTTGATCTGCAGACCCACCGAGAACAGCGCCAGCGGCGTCAGCGTGGCGCCGATGGGCAGCAGGACCTCGTCGACGATCGGTGGCCAGCCTCCCAGCGCGCCGACGATCGCGGCGAGCACCAGGGCCAGGAAGGACGGGAAGGTCAGGATGCGGCGCGCAATCACGCCCGGCTGCGGCGACTGCCCCGCGTACAGCGATGCCACCGCCACCCCGACCGAGGCCAGCAAGGGAAAACAGCCCAGCTGATCGGCCACCACCGCAAGCGTCAGGCCCTCCTTGCCATGCAGGGCCTGCATCATTGGATAGCCCATGAACGAGGTGTTGCCCAAGCCGCAGACCAGCGTGAGGGCGCCGATGCGCTGACGCGACCAGCCCAGCATTCTTCCGAGCAAGGCGAACAGCAGCCACGCGCCGAAGAAGGTCACCCACATCGCCGCCACGGGAAACCACAGCTGCGTGTCCACCTTCACCTTGGGCACCAGCGCAAGGACCAGCGCAGGCAGCGCAATATTGATCACCCACCAGTTGATGCCATGGACAAGGCCGGCCGGCGTCCTGGCGAATCGAGCGACCAGTACGCCGAGCAGAAGGCAAGTGAACAACAGCAGCAAGGCGCCCATGGGCTTCCTGGAAAACGAAACGGCCGCAGTATAGCGGCCGTTTGTTGGGGGGCTTGGTGAAGTCGAACTACGTCAGGCCACCCCTTCGTCATTCCGGCCTGCGCCGGAATGACGAGCACTCACCCTGCGATCAAGCGATTCAAACGCTGCACGAACGCGGCCGGATCCGGCAATTGCGCCCCCGCCGCAATCTCGGCCTGATCAAGCAGCAGGTTGGCCAGATCGGCGGACTTGGCCGGATCGTTTTCGTTCTCCACGCGCTTGAGCAAGGGATGCTGCGGATTCACTTCCAGCGTCGGCCTGGCCTGCGGCACGTCGTGACCGGCCTCGCGCAGCAGGCGAGCCAGGTGCGGCGCCATCTCGTAATCGGACAAGGCCAGACACGACGGCGAATCGGTGAGGCGTGCCGACACGCGCACATCGCCGACGCGATCGCCCAGCAGTTCCTTGAGCTTGTGCACCAGCGGCTCGGCGGCCTTGCTTGCCTCTTCCTGCTGCTTCTTGTCCGCCTCGTCCAGCGGCAGCTCGCCCTTGGCCACGTTGCGCAGCTTCTTGCCGCTGTAGTCGGTGAGGCTGTTGAGCATCCACTCGTCGATGCGGTCGGACATCAGCAGCACTTCGATGCCCTTGGCCTTGAACGCTTCCAGCTGCGGACTGCCGACAGCGGCCGTGTAGCTGTCGGCGGTGATGTACCAGATGGTGTCCTGACCGATCGCCATGCGGCCGATGTAATCATCCAGCGACACCGTCTGCGCCGCGCCATCGCCCTTGGTGGAGGCAAAGCGCAGCAACTTGGCGATGCGTTCGCGATTGGCCGGATCTTCGGCAATGCCTTCCTTCAGCGTGTTGCCGAAGGCCTTGTAGAAGGTGGAGAACTTCTCCGGCTCGTCGCGCGAGAGCTTTTCCAGCAGGTCGAGCACGCGCTTCACGCAGGCCGCGCGGATCCGCTCCAGCTGGCGGTTGTGCTGGAGGATTTCGCGGCTCACGTTGAGCGGCAGGTCGTCCGCGTCCACCACGCCGCGCACAAAGCGCAGGTAGTTGGGCAGCAGCTCCTCGGCCGCATCCATGATGAAGACGCGCTTGATGTAGAGCTTGAGGCCCTTGCGCTCGTCGCGACCGCCCATCATCAGATCAAACGGCGGTTGCGCGGGGATGTACAGCAAGGTGGTGAAGCTTTGGCTGCCCTCGACGCGGTTATGCGTCCAGGCCAGCGCATCGTTGAAATCGTGACCGAGCGACTTGTAGAAGCTCTGGTAATCCTCGTCGGAAATCTCGTTGCGCGGCTTGGCCCACAGCGCCGAGGCATCGTTGACGGTTTCCCATTCGTCGCCCGGCTTGCCGTCCTCGTCCTTGGGACAACGGATGGGGAAGGCGACGTGGTCGGAATACTTGCGGATCAGCGAACGCAGCTCCCAGCCCTTGAGGAACTCGTCTTCGTCGGCCTTCAGATGCAGGATCACACCGGTGCCGCGCTCGGGCAGGTCGACCTGGGCCAGGCTGTATTCGCCCTTGCCGTCGCTTTCCCACTTCACGCCCTCGCTCGCCGGCAGGTCGGCGCGACGGCTGAGCACGGTGACGCGATCGGCGACCACAAAGGAGGAGTAGAAGCCCACGCCGAACTGGCCGATCAGGCGGGCATCGGTTTTCTGCTCGGCGCTCATCGCCTCCAGGAAACGTCGCGTGCCCGAGCTGGCGATGGTGCCGATATTGGCCACCACTTCCTCGCGGCTCATGCCCACGCCGTTGTCGCGCACGGTGACGGTGCGCGCCTGCGGATCCCAGCTCACGTGGATCTGCAGCTCGCCGTCGCCGCTAAGCAGGTCGGGGTTGGCGATCGATTCGAAGCGCAGCTTGTCGCAGGCATCGGAGGCGTTGGAGATCAGTTCGCGCAGGAAGATCTCCTTGTGCGAATAGAGCGAATGCGTGACCAGGTGCAGCACCTGGGCCACTTCGGCTTCGAATTTGCGGGTTTCGGGCGCGGTAGTCGTCATGCGGAAAGACTCGTGCAAAGGTCAGTCGAAGGAGTGACAAGCAAAGGGGCCGACGAATCGGCCCCTCATGATGCCCGCTTCCGGTGGGAAAGCGGGTGAATTCAGGCGTTGGCCGAGGCGTTCTGCAAGGCGGCGATACGCTCGTCCAGCGGCGGGTGGGTCATGAACAGGCGCTTGAAGCCGTCTGCCAGGGGGCCCGAGATGCCGAATGCGGCGATCGTCTGCGGCAAGGTGCTCTCGCCGTGCTGCACCTGCAGGCGCTGCAAGGCGGAGATCATCGCGCCGCGGCCGGCGAACTTGGCGCCGGCGGCGTCGGCACGGAACTCGCGCCAGCGCGAGAAGGCCGCCACGATCATCGAGGCGAACAGGCCGAACACCAGCTGCAGCACCATCACCGTGACGAAGTAGCCGATGCCGCCGCCACCTTCACGGTCGCGACCACCGGACAGCCAGCTGTCGATCAGACGACCGACCACGCGGGCCGCCACGATCACCAGGGTGTTCACCACGCCCTGGATCAGGGTCAGCGTGACCATGTCGCCATTGGCGACGTGGCCGATCTCGTGACCGAGCACGGCAGAGACCTGCTCGCGATCCATCTGCTGCAGCAGGCCGGTACTGACCGCCACCAGCGAGCTGTTCTTGGTCATGCCGGTGGCGAACGCGTTCATTTCGGGCGCGTCGTAGATCGCCACTTCGGGCATGCCGATGCCCGCTGCCTGGGCGTGACGGCGCACGGTGTCCAGCAGCCAGCGCTCGGCTTCGTTCTGCGGCTGCTCGATCACGCGGGCGCCGGTGGACATCTTGGCCATCCACTTGGACATGGCCAGCGAGATGAAGGCGCCGCCCATGCCGAACACCGCGGCATAAATCAGCAATCCGCCCATGCCGCCATAACCCTTGGCGGCGGCCCACTGATCGACGCCAAACAGATGGCAGACGATGCTCAGCAGGAACAGGACGGCGATATTGGTAAGCAGGAACAATGCGATGCGACGCATGGCTGTCTCTCGGGCAGTCATGAAAGGGGATGCGACTTTCGCCGCTGTGAAAGGATCGTGGCGAATTCTTGCGGTTTCAAGGGCTATGAGCCGTGAATCTTCGTACCGGGCGGCGGGCTTTCAACTGCGCGTCAGCTAACACGCTGTGTGCAGCGGTGTTTCCTGCATCCAACCGCCCGCCCCTAAAATGGTCCGATGAACTACCGCGGACGTTTCGCCCCTTCTCCGACCGGCCACCTGCATTTCGGTTCCCTTGTGGCCGCCGTGGGCAGCTGGTTGTGCGCGCGCCATGCGGGTGGCGCGTGGCTGCTGCGGGTGGAAGACATCGATCCGCCGCGGGAATTGCCCGGTTCGGCGGAAAGCATCCTGGCCGCCCTGCCCGCCTTCGGGCTGGTGGCCGATGCGCCCGCCTTGTTCCAGTCCCAGCGCCAGGCCGCTTATGACGCGGCCTTCGAGCAGCTCAAGGCGGCCGATCGGGTGTTCCCGTGCTGGTGCAGCCGCAACGACCTCGCGGGCGGCCTGCACCTGGATGGTCACTGCCTGGCGCAGCCTGTGGCGGGACGTACGCCGGCCTGGCGCCTGCGCGTGCCGGATATCGAGCTCGGGTTCGTGGACGCCTTGCAGGGCCCGCAGAGCCAGAATTTGCGCCTGGCCGCCGGGGATTTCGTGATACGCCGGGTCGAGGGCTACTACGCCTACCAGCTCGCCTGCGTAGTCGACGACGCTCACCAGGGCATCACCCAGGTGGTGCGCGGCAACGATCTGCTGGACTCGACGGCGCGGCAGATCTTCCTGCAGCGTTGCCTCGACCTGCCTACGCCCGGCTACCTGCACCTGCCGCTGGCGCTGGATGACGACGGCCGCAAGCTGTCCAAGTCCGAGCGCGCCCATCCGGTGGACCCCACCGATCCGCTGCCGGCACTGCGCCGCGCGCTGGCTTTTCTCGACCTGCCGGTGGCGCCGGCCGCGCGCGAGCCCTCGGCCCTGCTAGCGCACGCCCTCGCCCACTTCACGCCGGATCGACTACCGCACTGCAGCGAACGCGCGGCGGCTTAAACCGCCATCGACGCGTTCATGCTCCGGCTGTCACAGCCGGCCGTAGTCGGCGTACCCTGCGTAGACGTTTTGCCATGGTTGACGTGGTAGACATGGCAGCGCCCCGGTTGCACGATCGGGGTTGATTGGTCACTCGCATCTTTGGAGAACAGGCATGACGCAACGCACGGCATTGGTCACTGGCGGCACGGGCGGTATCGGCACGGCCATCATTCGTTACCTTGGGCGCCAGGGGCATCGGGTTGCCACCAATTACCGTGACCAGGCCAAAGCCGAAGCCATGAAGGAAATGATGGCGAAGGAAGGCATCGAAGTGCTGCTGGTGCCGGGCGACGTGAAAGATCCCGATTCCTGCGAAGCGATGGTGCGCATCATCGAGACCGCCATGGGCCCGGTCGAGATCCTGGTCAACAATGCCGGCATCACGCGCGACACGACGTTCCACAAGATGACCTATCCGCAGTGGATGGAAGTGGTCAACACCAACCTCAACGCCTGCTTCAACGTCACCCGCCCGGTGATCGAAAGCATGCGCCAGCACAAGTGGGGCCGCATCGTGCAGATCAGCTCCATCAACGGCCAGAAGGGCCAGTACGGCCAGGCCAACTACGCCGCCGCCAAGGCCGGCATGCACGGCTTCACCATTTCGCTGGCGCAGGAAAACGCCAAGTTCGGCATCACCGTGAACACCGTCTCGCCGGGCTACGTCGGCACCGACATGGTGATGGCGGTGCCGGAAGACGTGCGCGAGAAGATCGTTGCGCAGATCCCCGTCGGCCGCCTCGGCAAGCCCGAGGAAATCGCCCATGCGGTGGCCTTTCTGACCGGCGAAGAAGCGGCCTGGATAACCGGCGCCAATCTGTCGATCAATGGTGGGCATTACATGGGTTGGTGACGGCACCTTGTGGGAGCGCACCCTGTGCGCGACCGGCCATCGCGCGGCGCATCCGCTCCGGCCGGTCGCGCACAGGGTGCGCTCCCACAAAACCTTAGGTTCCCAACAATCTCTCCATCACCCTGCCCACCGCCGCAAAGGCGAATGCGCCAGTGACATGCGTGGCAGCACCCAGTCCGCCACCACACGCCAGATTCAACGCCTCCGTGCCATCGACCACCGGTGGACGCGTCCCGCACACCGTGCCATCCGGCTGCGGGTACTGCACGTTCTGCAGCGAATACACCGCCGACACGCCGAAATAGCGATCCGGGTTCTTCGGGAAGTTGAAATCCTGCCGGAGCTTCTTGCGGATCAGGCTGAACATCGCATCGTGCTCGGTACGCGACAGATCGCGTACGCGGATCTGCGTGGGGTCGGTGCGCCCGCCCGCCGAACCCACCGTCACCATCGGCAGCTTGCGGCGGCGACACCAGGCAATCGCCTCCAGCTTCACGCGGAAGGCGTCGCAGGCATCGAGCACGACGTCGTAGCCGCGATCGAGCAATTCGTCCAGCGTGGAGGTGGTGAGGAAGCGCTCGATCGCATCGATCTTGATCGCCGGATTGATCGCGCGCAGACGCTCCTCGATCACCTTCACCTTCGACTTGCCGAATTGGCCGTCCAGCGCATGCAGCTGGCGATTGGTGTTGGAGACACAGATCTCATCCGCGTCGATCAGCGTGAGATGGCCCACGCCCGTGCGTGCCAGCGCCTCGGCGGCCCACGAGCCCACGCCGCCGATGCCGATCACACAGACGTGGCTCTGCATCAGCCGGTCGAGGCTGCCCACGCCGTACAGGCGCTCCACGCCGGCAAAGCGTTCGCGCGGAAAAACCACGCCCGTCTCTTCGGCAGGCAGGGTGACGGGGTCCGCCACCGTAGCGGCGTTTTCGATTTGCATGGTTGAAGCCATAACAACACCTTGAGGTGACGCATTTTATCGGGAACTGTCCGCCGCTGCAGGGCTGCCGTTATGCTGGCGGCTTCACCACAGGGACCCACTCCATGCGCTCTGCTCTCCTGATCGTGCTCGGCCTGGTCATCGGCATCGTCGGCACCGTGTTCGCCATGAACGCGCTGCATGAGCGCGAGCCGTTCTCGCACACCGTGATGACCCTGATGTCCCACCACGCCGGGGCGCTCAGCGCGGCCGTGAAAACGCAGAAGTGCGACGCCGCGCAGGCGCAGCGGCACCTTTCCCGCCTGCTGGAAACCCAGGCCGACCTGGATGAGGCCTTCCCGGGCGTCGATCAACCCTTCAAGGACGAGGAAGCCAAGCTGCGCGACAAGACCCAGGCGGCCCTGCAGGCGGCGCCGGCCGATTGCGCGGCGCTGGCGAAGGCGATCAAGCCGATTGGTGAAACCTGCCAGTCCTGTCACCAGCAATACCGCTGACGACGACCTTATCTGTGGGAGCGCACCCTGTGCGCGACTGGGGCTCGCCGATCGCTTGCGTCCTAGTCGCGCACAGGGTGCGCTCCCACAACAGCAAGACGAACCGGTGCGGTCAGATCTTCACTTTGCCCCGCAGGATCTGCCAATACATCACCCAGTCGCCGAGCAGGCTGTACAGTGGATGGGTGAAGGTGGCCGGGCGGTTCTTCTCGAACACGTAATGGCCGATCCAGGCAAAGCCATAACCGGCCACCGGCGCCAGCAGCAGCCACCACGCATGGCCGGTGACGATGGCTGTCATGATCACCGCGAGTACCAGCGTGCTGCCGACGAAATGCATGCGCCGGCACTGCACATCGCTGTGCTCGTTGAGATAGAACGGATAGAACTCGCGAAAGCTGCGGTAGCCGGCCATGCGGATCGCCCTGGATGGTTCGCGCCCAGCGTAAACCGGCGTGCCGGCCATTGCATGCGCGCATGCAGCATGCGACCACTTACGCCGGCAGCGGGATGTACTCCTCTTCGTCGCCCACCACCTTGCCCATGCGCTGCGCCGCCCAATCGGCCTTGGCCTGCTCGATGCGCTCGCGCGTGCTGGCCACGAAGTTCCACCACAGGTGGCGTTCGCCATCCAGCGGCGCGCCGCCGAACAGCATCACGCGGCTCTTGGTACGTGCGCGCAGTGGCGGCGAATCCAGGCCGGTCTGCACAGCGGCGTGCATGGGCACCACGTTGACGCCATCCCATTCCACTTCACCGTCGACCACGCACACGCCGCGCTCCACATGCTGTTCCGGCCAGGGCAGTTCGGCGCCCGCTTCCAGCGTCGCCTCGATGAAGAACATCGGCGCGAACACCTTGACGGGCGACTCCTTGCCATAACCGGTGCCGGCGATCAGCACCAGTTCGACACCTGGCAACGCAATGCGGGGCAGTTCATCCGCGCCGTGGTGATGGAATTCCGGCTCGACCTCGGCGTCCTTCTGCGGCAGCGCCACCCAGACCTGGATGCCGTGCGTGCGGAAACCGCCGCCGCGCGCTTCCGGCGGCGTGCGCTCGGAATGCACGATGCCGCGGCCGGAAGTCATCCAGTTCACTTCACCTGGGCGGATATCGGCAATGCTGCCGAGGCTGTCGCGGTGGCGGATCACGCCATCGAACAACCACGTCACAGTGGCCAGCCCGATATGCGGATGCGGCCGCACATCCATGCCCTTGTCGTCGAGAAAGGTCACCGGACCCATGTAGTCGAAGAACACGAACGGGCCCACGTGGCGCGCCTGCAGGACCGGCAGCAGGCGACGCACGTTGAAGCCGTCGCCCAGGTCGTGCACGCGTCCTTCGATCAAGATCGGTTGCTGTTCCATCGTGTCTCCTGTTTACCAGGCGCGCTGGTATTGTTCCGGCGCGCTGATCGTCACGCCCAGTTCCTGTGCGGCACGACGCGGGAAATACGGATCGCGCAGGCTTTCGCGCGCGATCAGCACCACGTCGGCCGATCCTTCCTCGATGATGCGCGCCGCGTGTGTGGATTCGGTGATGAGGCCCACGGCGCCCGTCGCGATGCCCGCATCGTGACGCACGCGCGCCGCAAACGGTACCTGGTAGCCGGGCGAGAGCGGAATCTTCACGTGCGGAACCAGACCGCCGCTGGAGACGTCGATCAGGTCCACGCCCATCGACTTCACGTCACGGGCAAGCTGCACGGTCTGCTCGACATCCCAGCCGCCATCGCTCCAGTCGGTGGCGGAAACGCGCAGCCACAGCGGCAGGTGCTCGGGCCACACTTCGCGCACCGCCGTGATCACCTCGCGCACCAGGCGCGTGCGGTTCTCGAAGCTACCGCCGTATTCGTCGGTGCGCTGATTGCTCAGCGGCGAAAGAAATTGATGCAGCAGATAGCCATGCGCACCGTGCAGCTCGATCAGCTGGAAGCCGGCGGCGAGCGCTCGCTCGGCGGCGGCGCGGAAGTCGGCAATCACCTGCGCAATGCCGGCACGATCGAGCGCCAGCGGCACATGCCAATGATGATCAAACGGTATGGCCGATGGCGCCACGGTCTGCCATGCACCCGCGTCGGCGGACAGCGGACCGCCGCCCTCCCAGGGACGCATCGAGCTGGCCTTGCGCCCCGCATGGGCCAGCTGCACGCCGGCGACGGCGCCCTGCGCCTTGATGAAGGCGATGATCGGCTGCCACGCCTGCTGCTGCGCTTCGTTCCAGATGCCCACATCGCCGGCGGAAATGCGGCCTTCGGGTGAAATCGCGGTGGCTTCGGTGATCAGCAGACCGGCGCCGCCCACCGCGCGGCTGCCCAGATGCACGAAATGCCAGTCGTTGGGCAGGCCATCGGTGGCGGAGTATTCGCACATCGGCGCAATGACGAGGCGGTTGCGCAGCGTCACGCTACGCTGGGTGAACGGGGTGAAGAGTTTCATCGGCCGGCTCTGGGAGAGGGATCTGCCACACATGCCGGCATTCGACGCCCGGTTCAAGGTCCCGACGCCTGAAGCCACTGTGCCACGCGCACCGCGACGGCCTCGGGTGTCTTCATCCAGCCGAAGTGATCGGCTTTGTCGTTACCGAGTTCGTCCGCCGTGATTACTTGCTGCGCGTTCGGGCTGCGCGGCATTTTCCCGAGCAACCATGACAACGATGCCGGCGGCACCAGCCAGTCGTCGTGCATGCGCAATCCGAGTATCGGCAATTCAAGCCGGCCCAGCAGCACTTCGAAATCGACCGGCATGCCTGCAGCGGCATAGCGGCCGGTGCGGCCCGAGCGCGCCCAATCATCGATCAACTGCCGCGCCTCGTTGCCGCCGAAGCCGATCCGCCTTCCCGGCAAGTGGCCGACCACGCGCGCCAACCACGGCGCCAGCGCATAGGCCAGCCACAGCAGGGGCGCCAGGGGAAACTGGCGCCAATACGGCGCCCCGCTCGCCACCACCAGCAGGCCAGCGGCGTCCTGCGGATGCAGGCTGGCGTAGAGCGCGGCCATCTGCCCACCCAGGCTGTGCCCGCCCAGCGTGAGGCGCCCCCGGGGCAGCAAGGCGCGCAGTGCAACGCCACCGGCCGGCAGATCGTCTTCCAGCAGTTGGCGATAGCCCCAGTCCTCGCGTCGATCGGCCCGCTTGTTGCTCGAACCGATCCCGCGCCATTCGTGGATGGCCACCGCCACCCCGCGTTCCGCCAGCGCCTGCGCCAAGGGCAGGTAATGCTTGGCGGCCACTCCCAGGGCGGGCAGCCAATAAACCACTTGCGTGGCCTCGCCAACGGGACGCTGCACCAGCAGTTCCGCTCGCGCACCGTCCGCCGAGATCACGGGCAATACGTCGTGGGGAGGCAGCGAGCCGCGAACGAAAGAAGTAGCGGACATTCTCGGCACAGGTCGCAGGGTAGCGATGGAGGCTACCCAATTCGCGCGCCACTAAAAAGCCGCGCAAAGAAAAGGCCGGCAAGTGCCGGCCTTCTCTTCATGCAGTAATGCTTTGATGAACTCAGGCGGGCGCCACTTCATCGGCTTGCAGACCTTTCTGCCCCTGCACCACCTTGAAGCTCACCTTTTGCCCCTCTTTCAGGCTACGGAAACCCGAACCGCTGATCGCCCGAAAATGCACGAAGACATCCGGGCCGCTTTCACGGCTGATGAAACCAAAGCCCTTGGCGTCGTTGAACCATTTCACAGTGCCAACTTCACGATCCGACATGACTCACTCCGATCAACTCGATGCTGAGACAAGTCAGCCTCCCCTTTGGCCGACGGCTTACTGCGCATGCAGGGATCGGGGTGTAGCGATGTGGACTCTTGCGAGTCGCGCATCGGGCACGCACGTGACCGAGCAACCACAGTGAATCCAGCATAACGGATTTCTTTAATGCAAGTGAATGGCTTTAATCAATGCTTTGATTTTCACATTTCAACGACATTTGCGAATAAAACAAAAAAGCCAGGCATTGCTGCCTGGCTTTTTCTTTGGCGTTTAAAACCGCCTATAACCGCAAGGCTATTACTGCGGGATCACTTCGTCGGCCTGCAGGCCCTTCTGACCCTGCACGACCTTGAAGGAGACCTTCTGGCCTTCCTGCAGGCTCTTGAAGCCATTGCCCTGGATCGCGCGGAAATGCACGAAGACGTCCGGGCCGTTGTCACGGCTGATGAAGCCGAAGCCCTTGGCGTCGTTGAACCACTTGACGGTACCGATCTGACGATCAGACATGTAAATCACTCCGTAGGATTTGAACAGACTCAGCCCGCACGACATGTGCAGGCCGGCTTACTGGTGTGCAAGGAAACCCTAGGGGTGAGGCGATGAGGCTAGATCGAGATCAGCGGCATCGGGTCACAAAACTCTGGTGACCCCAGCAAACACAGTGAGTGCATCATAACCGCTCCCAGGGCGTAATGCGACTGGTTTCAGGCCTCAAAACCTGAATGAATAACCGTTAGGTCTTACAAAACGACGTATGATTTTCACGCCATCTTCGCATTTCATCTCGTCCCTTGGATGGGTCGCGAACGACGCCCCGCTCAACCCGCAACCCTCGTGCAGGAGTAGCTCCATGATGTTTCGTCACCACCGCCTCGCCCTGCTCGCCCTTGTCGCTGGCGGCGTGATACTCGGCGGCTGTTCCGATAAGCCCCAGACGCGCCCCACCACGACCGCCCACACCACGACGGCCCAACCGGCTACCCATACGGCGGGAACCGCCGGCACGACGACGGGTACGGCCAAGCCCCGTACCGGTACCGTGACCACCTCGGGCGGCAAGCCGCTGCCGAACAGCACGGGTATTCCGGCCTGCGACGACTACCTGGCCAGCTACGTTTCCTGCCATGCCGTCGCCGGCGTCTATACGCCCGACCAGCTGCAGTCGCGTTATCAGGACATGCGCACCAGCCTGCTGCAGGATTCGGTGGACCCCACTACGCGTCCGCAACTGGGCGCTCGCTGCACCGCGCTTGCCAAGCAGCTGCGCGAGACCCTGCAAGGGAAATCGTGCGCACCAGTGTCGCCGGCCGCCAGCAGCAGCGCGCACTGAGTTTCAGCGCAGTAGCGCGCGCAGTGCAGCGGCCACCGACGCAGGCCGGCTGCGCGCGAGTTTCACCTTGGGTGTGTCGTGCCATTGCGCCGTGGCACGAATGGCGTCGGCCACCTCTTCTAGCAATCGCGGCGTCGCCTCGACATCGGGTTCAAGGAAAAGCGCCTTGACCTCGAACATGCCCTCGCGACGATGTGCCTTCGCATCCAGCCTGCCGATCAATTGGCCACGATGAAGAATGGGCAGCACGTAGTAGCCATACTTGCGCTTCGGCGCCGGCACGTAGCATTCGATGGTGTATTCGAAACCGAACAAGGCTTCGGCGCGTGCACGGTCCCACACCACCGGATCGAATGGCGACAGCAAGGTCGTGTGCGTGGCGCGCAGCTGACCTGCCGCCGCCTGCGCGAGCACGCCGGCATGGTCGCGATGGACATAGGCGGGCACTTTCCAATCGGCCACCTGCACCTGCAGCAACTCGCCCTCGGCGACCAGCAGTGCAAGCTCCTTGTCGGTCACCGCCGGTTTCAGGCGGTAGTAGTCGGCGATCCAGCGCGCCTGCGTCACGCCCAGCGCGCGCACGCTGTCGAGGATGAAGCGACGACGCAAGGCTTCATGATCGAGCACAAGCAGTGCGCGATCCAGCGGCGGATCGAGTTTTTCCAGCACGCGCTGCTCAAGATCGTAGACGCGCTGGAAGCGCTCGCGTCGCGTCACCATCAGGTCGCCCAGCGCAAACCATGCTTCCAGCCAGCGCTTTTCGGGCTTCCACGACCACCAGCCACCAGCGCTCTTGGTCTCGCTGTCGAAATCCGCTGCGCGCGCGGCGCCGTTGTCGCGTATGCGTGCCAGCAGCGCGTCCATGCCTTCGCGATGTTCGCGATGCATGCGATCGGCGTGCTTGTATGCCCAATGCATCGCACGCTGCCTGCGCCAGGCCTGGTGTAGCGCGAGGTCCGCCGACGGCACGAAGCACGCTTCGTGTGCCCAGCATTCGGCAATGCGTCCGGCATCGAGCGCATCCTCGAGCCATTGCGGATCGTAGTGGCCCAGGCGCGAATGCAGCACCAGATAGGGACTGCGCGCGACCACGTGAATGCTGTCGATCTGCAGCAGACGCATGCGCGTGATCGCATCGACCACATGCATCGGTTTGGCGCGCGCCTTGGGCTTGCTGAGCAGGCCCTGCGCCGCCAGATGAAGACGCCTTGCCTGCGCCAGATTCAACGCCGTGTGTGGGACGGATGAAGGAACCGACAACGGTAACGATGACTTCACGTGATCACGATGCCTGTGTTGAGGCGGCATTTAGCCGTGCTTTGTTAGTTTGTGTGCAGCGCGAAGGACTGCAGCGCGACATTGCATTCCATCACTGCCCCATCGCGCGCATCCGTTCACGAGCCACGCATTCTGGCATGGAGTCACGACGATGAAATCCCGCACACCTCTGATCGCTCTTGTTACCGCCGGTTCGCTGATGCTGGCGGGCACGGTGTTGGCGCAAGACCAGACCATGCCGACGCCGCCTCCTCCCCCGCCGCCGCCGGCGCAATCGATGCCTGCGCAACCGACGCCTCCGCCGCCGACGCAAGTCATGCCGGCCACGCAGCCGACGCCTCCGCCCCCGCCGGGCGGTACGCAGGCACAGACGGCCAGCGGCAGGCAGCCGGTAACCATCAACTCAAGCGTACCGCCGGTCAACGCAGGACCCGCGCCAAGCTTCGAGCAGTTGGCCAATGGCAAGAAGTACATTTCCGAAAGCGATGCTTCGGCCTATCCGCTGCTGGCCAATGACTGGGCCTATGTGGACAAGGCCAAGTCCGGCCGCGTGAGCAAGGCGCAGTACGAGGCCTGGTTAAGCAACAACCGGTAAGATGCGGCACTTCGGACGCGGGTCGTCGGCAACGGCGGCCCGCGTCGTCATATGCGATACAGGAAGCGGCTGCTATCCAGGCAATCCCCGGCGCTGCGCTCCCGATCGCGTGCCCGCCCAGGATGGAGCCTCACCATGCGACTCACTTCCCTGGCAGCTGTCTCGCTCACGCTTGGCCTGCCTTCCCTCGCTGCGCATGCGCAGAACCCCAGTCCGATGGACATCCGCGCCTGTACCGCCATCGAGACGGATGCACAGCGACTGGCTTGCTACGACCGCGCCACAGGACGCGACAATCTGCCGGCCGCGCAGAAGAAGAGCGATGCTGCAGCACAAGCACCGGCGCCGGCCACGTCGACGAGCCCCTCGAGCAATGCTTTCGGCCACGAAGCATCGCGGGTGGCAAGCGCAAATACCCAGGCGACAGGCACCGAGAGCGAGCAGGCCACGTCGGATGTGAAACCGCTCTCGCTGCTCGACAGCCGCTGGGAGCTTTCGCCCGAAAGCAAGCTGGGCACCTTCAATCTGCGCGGCTACAAGCCCATCGTGGTGCTGCCCTTCTTCGCCAGCAGCAACCAGAACCGGCAACCCGACAGTCCCAACCCGCTCAACACGGTCACCGAGCCGCAGCAGGTGGACAATATCGAGAGCAAATTCCAGCTCAGCCTGAAGACCAAGATCTGGCAAGGCGTGTTCGGCGACCAGGGCGATGTATGGGCCGCCTTTACCCAGTCCTCGCGCTGGCAGGTCTACAACGAGAAGGAATCGCGCCCCTTCCGCGAGACCGATTACGAGCCCGAAGTCATGCTGATGTTCAACACCAATTATCAGCTCGGCGGGTGGAACGGCCGGCTGCTCGGCGTCGGCCTCGATCACCAATCCAACGGACAATCCGATCCGCTCTCGCGCAGCTGGAATCGCGTGATGGGCTATGCCGGTTTCGAGCGGCCCGGCTGGACCATCATGTTCCGTCCATGGTGGCGTATCCCCGAAGGCGGTCCGGACGACAACAATCCGGATATCGACAATTACATGGGTCGCGCCGACATGCAGATCATCCACGAATGGCAAGGCCAGGAATTCGGCCTGATGCTGCGCCATTCCCTGCGCGCAGGCAGCGAGAGTCATGGCGCGGCGCAGTTCACCTGGTCCTTCCCGGTGGCCGGCAATCTGCGCGGCTACATGGAGCTGTTCAAGGGTTATGGCGAAAGCCTGATCGACTACAACCACAACGCCACCTACCTCGGCATCGGCGTGTCGCTGCTGGACTGGTACTGATCGCTACCACCAGGTTTGCTTGGTGCCGGTGAGGATGCGCAGCATCTGACCGCGCGCCACCGGCATGCGACCCAAGGGGCCGAACATCCGATCACGCAGTGCGGCCAGCGCCTGCCGATCGGACTGGAACAGCGGCGTCATCCATCGGCTCAGGCGCTGATAGATGCCCACGTGCCTGCGGCGTGCTTTTCGATAGGCATTCAAGGCAGGGGCGAGTTCGTCATGTGCCGCCAGGGCGTCGGCCAGCGCCAGCGCATCGAGCAGCGCCATGTTGACGCCCTGCCCCAGCTGCGGGCTCATGGCATGGGCGGCGTCGCCGATGAACACGGCGTTGTCGCTCACCGTGCTGCGCAGTACCACATCCCGGTAACGCGCCCGGTGCAATTGCGTCGCGGATCGCAGGTTGTCCAGCAGGTACGACGCTTCCGGCCACAGCGTGGTCACGCGTTGGCGCAGGCGTTCCAGCGCTGCATCGTCGAAAGCGTCGACCTGTGCGCCGGGCAGGCTGTAGTAGAAGGTGAGCCAGCGTTGATCGCTGTCGTCGCGTCGCCCCACCGGCAGCAGGCCGACCATTTCCCGCGTCCCGGCATAGCGCTGCTGCAACACATCGGCATGCGGCCAATCAGCGGCAGGCAGCAGGCACCACATCGCGCCCCAGGGATAAAGCTGGTCGCGATGATGGACGTCCGCATCGCGACGCAGCAGCGAGTGCGCACCATCGGCGGCGATCACCAGGTCGAACGGGCCGTGCTGTTGCCCGGTGGCGTCGAGAAGATACTTGCCGTCTTGCGACCGTCGCTCAATGCGTGTGCCGGTGCGGATGGCATCGTGGTCGGCGTAGGCCCGATGCAGCAGCGAGAACAGCGCGCCCCGCGTCATGCCCAGGCCAAAGCAGTCGGGCGCGTGATCGCGATAGCGCATGTCCATCACCATGCGACCGGCCAGGTTGCATCCGTACAGTTGCTCGATGCGCTGGCCGCTCGCCAGCGCCTGATCGTGCAGGCCCAGGCGAGCGAGCACGGAAAGACCGGTGGGTTGCAGCAGGAAACCGGCGCCCACGGGACCGGGAGCAGCCGCTTGTTCGAATACCGTGAGGGAATGCCCGGCTGCCGACAGCAACAGGCAGCTTGCCTGCCCGGCCACGCCGTAACCCACGACGGCGATGCGTAGAGTCCCCTGCATGACTGCTCCCTGTCGGTTCGCGCCAGTGTGCACGAACCATGCGACGGCTTCATGCCTCGCCAGAGGCGGCGTCGACGCTCGCGCCGACGCCGCGCGTCACCCCTTAGTGGTGGTGGCCGCCTTCACCATGCACGTGGCCGTGCGAGAGCTCTTCCTCGCTGGCGGCGCGCACGTCGGTCACTTCCACGTCGAAGTGCAGCGTCTGTCCGGCGAGCGGATGGTTGCCGTCGATGTGCACCTTGTCGTTCTCGACCTTGGTCACGGTGACGTTGATGGCGCCCTGCGGGCCGCGGCCCTGGAACTGCATGCCCGGCTGGATATCGTCCACGCCCTGGAAGGCCTCGCGCGGCACTTCCTGCACGAGCTCGGCATGGTGCACGCCGTAGCCTTCTTCCGGCACCACGTCGACCTTGAACTGATCGCCGACCTGACGGCCTTCCATCGCCTTTTCCAGGCCCGGGACGATCTGGCCCACGCCCTGGAGGTACACGAGCGGCTCGCGACCCTGCGAGCTGTCGAGGACCTGGCCGTTGTCGTCGGTCAGCGTGTAATGGAAGGAAACGACGGAGTTGTTGGCGATCTGCATGATGTTCTCTGAGTGGGGAGTGGCGCCGGCAGAGACCGGCACGAAACTGCAAGATTAACAGACCCCTTGTGACGATGCTGGCTAGGCGCGGGGCCATCGGATTGGCGATACTCCCTCCATGGGTTCTCAGAAATACGCAGCAGCCCGCCGTTGGCCTGTCCTGTTGGGGCTGGCACTGGCGGCCTTGTCGCTGGGCACGCCGGTGGTCGCCGCAGCTCAAAACCAGGCTATTCCCGCGCCGCCGGCCACCGTCCAGCCCACGCTCGCCGAGCAGATCGACAGTCTGATCAGCCAGCCGCGCTTTGCCGGCGCCGACTGGGGCATCGCGGTAATTTCGCTCAGCAACGGACGCAGCGTTTACAGCCATCACGCGGACCAACTGTTCCAGCCCGCCTCGACCGCCAAGCTGTTCACGGCGGCGGTGACGCTGAGCCAGCTGGGGCCCGACTACCGCATTCCTACCCGCGTGGTCAGCGGCGGCGAGATCCGCAACGGAAAGCTGGACGGGCCGTTGATTCTCTACGGCATGGGCGACCCCACGCTTGGCGTCGACCCCGCCACGCTGCGCTGGGCCGATCAGCTCGCCGAACAACTGGCAGCGCAGGGTCTGCGCCACGTCCACGGCGATCTGATCGCCGATACGACGTATTTCGCCAGCCCCATGATGGGCAGCGGCTGGGAAGCGATCGACCTGCAAAGCTGGTTCGCCGTGCCGGCCACGGCGCTGAGTGTGGGCGAGAATCAGGTGGATCTCACGGTGACCGCGGGCGTCGGCGCCGGTGCGCCGGCCGAGTTGCGCTTCGATCCTGCCAACGCGATACCCAGCGTGGCCAACGAGGTGATCACCAGCGCCCAGCGCACCCACAACGACGTGAACCTGTATCGGGCGCCCGGCGATGGCGTGCTGTACGCGTTCGGCAATATCGCGGCGAAATCGCCCGCGCAGAATTACAAGCTCGCCCTGCCCGACCCGGCCCAATTCGCGGGCCGGCTGCTTCAGGAGGCGCTGGTGCGCCGTGGCATCCAGCTCGACGGCAAACTGCTCACGGTGCACTGGCCGCGCCGCGATACGTTCCTGCCCGCGCAACCGCGCACGCTGGCCGAAGTGCTGTCGCCGCCCATCAGCGAAATACTGGAGCGCGGCCTGAAGCGCTCACAGAATCTCTACCTGCAAAACCTGCTGCTGCTCGCCGGCGTCAAGGCGCAGGCCGATACGGAGCAGCGCGAGGGCAGCATGGGTTTCGTCACCAGTGAACGCTGGGGCATACGCGCGATGCATCAGCTGCTGGAGCAGATTGGCATCACGCCCGCGGCGAGCCTGATTGAGGAAGGCACGGGGCTCTCCCGCCGCAACCTGGCCACGCCGAACGCGATGGCGTATCTGCTCGCCTTCCTCGCCAAGCAACCGTATGGGCCGGCGCTGGTGGAAGCGCTGCCGATCGCCGGCGTGGACGGCACCTTGCAATGGCGCATGCGCAACACCCCGGCCGAAAACAACGTGCACGCGAAAACCGGCAGCATGAGCTTCGTGCATTGCCTGGCCGGCTACGTCACCAGCGGCGATGGCGAACGGCTGGCGTTCGCCATCATGCTCAACAACTACGATCCGCCGGCGGGCGCACCCAGCGCCACCCGCGATATCGACCAGATTGCCGTGCTGCTGGCCGGCTCGCGCCATGCGCCCAGCAGCGCCAGCTCAGCACCGGCGGTGGCGACTCATCCCGCCAACTGACGCTCGAGATCCTTGCCGATCTTCTCCGGCGTATCGGTGGGGGCGTAGCGCTTGACCACCTGGCCGTTGCTGTCGACCAGGAACTTGGTGAAGTTCCACTTGATCGATTCGCTGCCCAGGATGCCCTTGCCCTCGCTCTTGAGCCACTTGTACAGCGGATGCGCGCCGTCGCCGTTGACCTCGACCTTGGCGAACAGCGGGAAGCTGACGTCGTAGCTGGTGGAGCAGAAATTGCGGATCTCGGCCTCGTCGCCCGGCTCCTGATGGCCGAACTGGTCGCAAGGAAAGCCCAGCACCACCAGGCCCCGCTCGCGATCGGTGCGCCACAAGGCTTCCAGCCCGGTGTATTGCGGGGTGAATCCGCATTTGGACGCCACGTTGACGATCAACAGCGTCTTGCCGCGGTAGTCGCCGAGCGAACGCTCGTTGCCGTCGATATCGCGGGCGGAGAAGTCATAGACAGAGGTCATGGCTGCCATTCCTCGTTGAAAGGACGCCAGTCTAGCCCCATGCAGCGTCACGGTGTCTTATGCTTGCCACCGCCGGCACCCCCGGCAGCTGCCCCAGGCGCCAGCCTCCCCGGTTTCCCCGAAGGTATTCCGTGATCAGATTTCTGGATGTCCATAAGTCCTACCGTGTCGACGGACGGGACGTTCCCGCGCTGCAACCCTTCAGCCTCGACATCGCCGATGGCGAAGTGTTCGGCATCATCGGCCATTCCGGTGCGGGCAAATCGACGCTTATACGTCTGATCAACCTGCTGGAACGGCCCAGCGGCGGCCGCATCCAGATCGGCGATACCGATATGACCGCGTTGACGGAATCGCAGCTGCGCCAGCAGAGGCAGCGCATCGGCATGATCTTCCAGCACTTCAACCTGCTGTCGTCGCAGACCGTGGCCGAAAACGTGGCCTTCCCGCTGCGCCTGGCCGGCGAGCACGACAGCGCATCCATTGCCCAGCGCGTGGACGAGCTGCTGGCGCGCGTGGGCCTGACCACACATGCCGACAAGTATCCCTCCCAGCTTTCCGGCGGCCAGAAGCAGCGCGTAGGCATTGCGCGCGCGCTGGCCAACCGGCCGTCCATCCTGTTGTGCGACGAAGCCACCAGCGCGCTCGATCCGCAGACCACGGCTTCCGTGCTCGAGCTGCTGGCGGAGATCAACCGCGAGCTCAAGCTCACCATCGTGCTGATCACGCACGAGATGGACGTGGTGCGCCGCGTGTGCGACCGCGTGGCCGTGCTCGATGCCGGGCGCATCGTGGAGAGCGGCGCCGTCGCCGATGTCTTCCTGCATCCGAAACATGCCACGACGCGCCGTTTCGTCAACGAGGCGTTGCCGGAAGAAGCGGCCGGCGAGCAGATGCCGTTCGCTCATGTGCCTGGCCGCATCCTGCGCCTGTCGTTTCGCGGCGAGGCCACCTGGACGCCGGCACTGGGGCGCGTCGCACGCGAGACCGGCGTCGATTTCAATATCCTCGCCGGGCGTATCGACCGTATCAAAGACCTTCCCTATGGGCAGCTCACGCTGGCCATGCAGGGCGAACGGGTCGACGACGCGCTGACCATACTTCGCGAGTCGGGCATCGAGATCGAAGAAATCACCTCATCGCTGGAGAATCGCGCATGAGCGCTCCGCTGCAGAATCTCTTTCCGAATATCGATGACTGGAGCGAGATCGGCCACGCCTGCATCGACACGCTGCTGATGCTCGGCGGCTCGCTGCTGCTGACCATCGTGGTTGGATTGCCGCTGGGCGTGCTGCTGTATCTCACTGGCAAGGGCCAGCTGCGCGCGATGCCCAAGCTCTACGCGGTGTTGTCGCTGCTGGTGAATATCCTGCGTTCGATCCCCTTCATCATCCTGATGATCGTGCTGATGCCGCTCACCTATGTACTGGTGGGCACCAAGCTCGGCATACGCGGTGCGATCCCGCCGCTGGTGATCCGCGCGGCGCCGTTCTTCGCGCGCCTGGTGGAAACAGCGCTGCGCGAAGTGCAGCGTGGCGTGATCGAAGCGAGCCAGGCGATGGGCGCCACCACCTGGCAGATCGTGCGCCACGTGTTGCTGCCCGAGGCGCGCGGCGGACTGATCGCCGGCATCACCGTGACGGCGATTGCGCTGGTCGGCTACACGGCCATGGGCGGCGCCATCGGTGCGGGCGGCCTGGGCGACCTGGCCTATCGCTACGGCTATCTCAGCTACAAGTCCGATTACATGGTGGTCACCGTCGTGCTGCTGATCGTGCTGGTCCAGCTGTTGCAGATGGCCGGCGACCGTATCGTGGCGCGCTATACGCGGCATTGATCAGGCGCTTTTGCATTCGGCGGTATGGACGGCTATGGTGTTGCACCGCATCACGCGTTTTCGCCATATAACGAAGATGAATAAGCTCATAGCCATCCTTTCCGCCTTGCTCCTGCTGGCGGGTTGTTCGTCATCCAACAGCGGCGGCGACGCCAACAGCCAGAAGCTGGTGGTAGCCGCCACCGCCGTGCCGCACGCCGAGATCCTCAAGCAGGTCAAGCCGATCTTGGCCAAGCAGGGCATCGAGCTGGAAATCAAGGTGTTTGCCGACTACGTCCAGCCCAATACGCAGGTGCTGGAAAAGTCGGTCGATGCGAATTATTTCCAGACCAAGCCCTACCTCGACGCGTTCAACCGCGAACGCGGCACCAACCTCACCATCGTGACGGGCGTGCATATCGAGCCGTTCGGCGCCTATTCGCGCAAGCTCAAGTCGATCGACCAGCTGCCGGATGGCGCCTCGGTCACCCTGCCCAACGATCCCAGCAACAACAGCCGCGCGCTGCTGCTGCTCGCCAAGCATGGGCTGATCACGCTGAAGGATCCGAGCAACGAGCTGTCCACGCAGAAGGACATCACGGCTAATCCCAAGCACCTGAAGTTCCGCGAGCTGGAGGCAGCGATGCTGCCGCGCACGCTGGACGAGGTGGACCTCGCCCTGATCAACACCAATTACGCGCTCGCCGCGGGCCTCAACCCGACCAAGGACGCGCTGCTGATCGAGGACAAGGACTCGCCGTACGTGAACTACCTGGTGGCCCGTCCGGACAACAAGGACGATCCGCGCGTGCAGGCGCTGGCCAAGGCACTCACCAGCCCCGAGATCAAGGCGTTTATTGAGCAGAAGTACCAGGGCGCGGTGTTGCCTGCGTTCTGAAGAGCTCCCCTGTGGGAGCGCACCCTGTGCGCGACTGGCCTCGCCCGAACAGCGGTGGCGGCAGTCGCGCACAGGGTGCGCTCCCACAATACGGAAAGCCTTAGCAGGTCACCGCTTCCGGATCAGCCGGAATCTCAAACACCCTGCGCAGATACGCCACGTAGGCGCTGTCCTCGCACATATTTTTTCCGGGCGTATCGCTGAGCTTCGCCACCGGCTGGCCGTTGCAGCGGATCATCTTGATCACGATCTGCAGCGGCTCGGGTCCCACATCGTTGGTCAGGTTGGTGCCCACGCCAAAGGCCAGCTGGCAGCGGCCGTGGAAGTGTTCGTACAGCTGCATCACCTTGGGAATATCCAGGCCGTCGCTGAAGACCAGCACCTTGGTGCGCGGATCGACGCGATTGGCGCGGTAATGCGCCAGCACACGCTCACCCCACGCAAACGGATCGCCCGAGTCATGGCGCGTGCCGTCGAACAGCTTGCAGAAATACATGTCGAAGTCGCGCAGGAAAGCGCTCAGTCCGTACACGTCGGACAGCGCGATGCCCAGGTCGCCGCGATATTCCCTCGCCCAGGTTTCCAGCGCCGCCACCTGCGAGTCGCGCAGCCGTGGTCCGAGCGCCTGATGCGCCTGCAGGTACTCATGCGCCAGCGTACCCAGCGGGGTGAGACCGAGTTTCCAGGCCAGCCACACATTGCTGGTGCCGGTGAGCTGGCGGCCCAGTCCGTCGCGCAAGGTGGTGACGACTTCCTCCTGCCAGGCACGAGAGAAACGGCGGCGCGTGCCGTAATCGGCGATGCGGCATTCCTGGAAGCCTTCGGTGTCGCGCAGCAGTGCGATCTTTTCGCGCAGGCGGCGACGTCCTTCATCCAGCGAAAGACCGGGCTGGGTATGGCGGAAATACACCTCGTTGACGATCGCCAGCAGCGGCACTTCGAACAGGATGGTGTGCAGCCACGGGCCGCGGATATGGATCTCGATCTCGCCGGGGCCGTCCTGCGCGGGAACGATCTCAACGTACTTGGCGTTGAGCTGGAACAGGCCCAGGAAGTCGACAAAATCGCTCTTGATGAAGCGCCAGGTGCGCAGGTAATCCAGTTCAGCCGGCGTGAAGCGCAGCGAACACAGCGCCTCCAGCTCCTGGCGGATCTCGTCGATATACGGCGTGAGATCGATGCCGGGGTTGCGGCATTTGAACTTGTATTCGACTTGCGCCGCAGGATAGTGATGCAGCACGACCTGCATCATGGAGAACTTGTACAGATCGGTGTCAAGCAGGGAGGAAACGATCATCAGTCGCTCACGCGGCGCGGGGAGCCTTGATTATCCTCGCCCGGCGGTGGTCGCGGCGAGTCGGCGGCGAACCCCAGGCAAATAAAAACCCCGGTAGCCAGGGGAGGGGCTACCGAGGTTTTGTCAGGCCGGTCTCATAACAAAGAGGGGAAAAGGACCGACCCCTCAGTGGCACGATGGTGCTGTACCACTTCTTGTCGCCGTCACGGCGATACGTATGCTTAGTGTGGCCGGCCTGGCGCTAGTTCAAGCGCCCCGTCAGTTTCGTTCAGCTTTTGGCAAGCTGGGCACTCCCGCCTGGCATCGGCGGCTTATTCCAAGGAAACGTCGCCCGATGGTTCGCCTGCTACAACGCCTGTGCCTGCTCGCCCTGGCCGCCACCCTGCCCCTGCATGCCGCCGATCTCACGGTCGACCTGGGCCACGGCAGCAAGACCTACAACACCGCCCAGCTGCTGGCGCGCAGCGATGCCCGCGACGTGACGATTCCAGCCGATGTCGCCTTCAAGCGCCCCATGCGTTACCGCGCCGTGCCCCTGAAGGCGTTGCTGGAGGGCGTATCGCCCGACGACACCCTGCAATTCACCGCCTCCGACGGTTTCGCTGCGCAGATCTCAGCGGCCCTGATCGTGCGCGCGCACGGCTCGGAAGCCTGGCTCGCCGTGGAGGATCCCGCCCAGCCCTGGCCGACGCTGGCCGAGATCAAGGGCGATGCGGGCCCCTTCTACGTCGTGTGGACCCAGCCGGAGGCAATGAAGATCGGGCCGGAGCAGTGGCCATTCCAGCTGGCCTCCATCCGCCGCCAGGCGCCCGTGGCCGAACGCTTCCCCGCCATCGTGCCCGATCCCGCCCTCAAGGCCGGCAGCCCCGTGCAGCGCGGCTTCGTGGTGTTCCAGCACACCTGCTTCGCGTGCCACACGCTCAATGGTCAGGGTGACGCCAAGCTGGGCCCGGACCTCAATATTCCCCACAGTCCGACGGAATATCTGCGCGAGGATTTGTTCCGCGCGTATCTCCGCGATCCGCAGTCGCTGCGTCACTGGCCGCAGGCGCGCATGCCCGGCTTTGATCGCAAGGCGCTGTCCGATCAGGACCTGGATGATCTGCTGGCCTATCTGCGGCACATGGCCGGCCGCAAGGCGCAGCCCTAGGGAGACGGCGCGATCGACGGCTGCCCGGTCGAATCCAGCCACTGCTGCAGCGAACGTTGCCGCTGCGTGTACGGTTGCCGCGCAAACTCGCGCACGCTGGCGTAGAACGCGGGCCACTGCCCTTCCGCGTGACGGAACAGGGCGAGGAACACCGGCGTCCAGCGATCGTAAATGCCGAACGGCAGCAGCCGCGCGTTGTTGATCGGACCATTGACCCAGGCGTCGTAGCGATGGTCGCCCGGCCAGTCCAGGTCGCGCCACTGCACGTAGCGCACGCGGAAGTCGTCGATGGCCTGCTGCTTGGCCTTGGCCATGGCCGGTTCGTCCACGCCGCTGGCGTAGAGCGTCTTCAGGCGGTCGCGCAGATCCATCACCAACCAGGTGAAGCCATCGTCCATGGTCTTCTCCCGATCGTTCTGCGCCGGCAGTCCACGCGACTGGCGCCATTGGCGCAGGCCCTCCTCCTGCACGAAGCTGGCGAAGGACTCGTTGAATGAACTGTCGTCCTTCACGTAGATCAGCTGGTGCGCGAGCTCGTGGAAGATGGTGGCGGCCAGCTCGTCGTCGTCCCAGCGCATCATGCTGCTGAGGATGGGATCGGCGAACCAGCCCAGGGTGGAATACGCCGGCACGCCGCCGACGTAGACGTCATCGCCCTGCGCCTCCAGCCGCAACGACTCGGCCTTGGCCTTGTCCTTGGAAAAATAGCCGCGATAGGCCACGCAACCGGCGAAGGGAAAGCAGTGCTGGATCGGCGCGATGGAAAAACGTGGCGTCGCGAACACATTCCACACCACGTAGGAACGGTCGAGCTTCACGTAGCTGGTGTAGCTGCGGTTATCCGGCAGATCCAGGCGATCGGTCGCGAACCGGCGCGCCTGCTGGGCCAGTTCCAGGCGCTTGCGGATTTCGGCATCGGTGGACGGATCGCGCAGCACCTCGCTCACGTCGCGGCGGTTCATCACCAGCTCGCTCTGGCCCTTGGCCACGTGAGCGTAGTAATCGACGGTGCTGCACGCACCAAGCAACAAGCCCATCGTCACGGTGACGATGGGCCTGAGGATGGCGGGGATGGTCGGCACGAAGCGTGGCAACGTCATGCCGCGATTGTGCCGCGATTTCAGTGGCCGTGGCCGCCGTTCCAGCCGCCGTGACCGCCATTGCCGTGGCCACCGCTCCAGCTGCCGTGGCCACCGCGGTAATAGCCGCCACCGCCGTGGTAATAGCCGCCGCCGCGATAGTAGCCACCACCGTGGTAATAGCCGCCGCGGTAGCCGCCGCCGTACCAGCCGCCAATGCCGATGCTTACGGCCGGGCCATAACAGCAGCCGTAACCGTAGTAGCCATAGCTCGGGTAGTAGTAGCCGGGGTAGTAGCCGTTGCTATAGGTGACGCCGGTACCGTAGTAGGCGTCGCCGCCACCGGTAGCGACCGGACGCACGTAGCTGTAGCCCGGATCGTAGTAACAGCCGGATAGCGCCGCGGTGGCAACCGCCAGAGCGAGACCGGCAAGCACGCGTTTCATGACGTAAGGCCTTCAGGGGGGAAGACAGCCTCACTTTGAACCTGTGCTGGTAAGTGCGCACTGAACGCTACCGACATGACTGGCGGGTATTTACCTGCCAGCCATGCCGGGACCGACGTGGCGTCGTCGGTTCAGTTATTGCCGCTGCGCTCGGGTGGCTGGCGGATATGCCCGTAGACCGCCTCGCTGGAAACACCACCGTTGCTGGTGCCCGTATCCAGGTGACCGTTGTTGCCGCCGGGGTGTTCATCGGCGCCGGGCCAGGTGGGTCCTTGGCGTACCCGCTCCTGCTTGGCCTCAAGCAGCGCCTGGATATGCTCGGCGGCCTCCTGCGGGGTCAGGTGCTGGCGTGCCGGGCGGCGTGGCCGTGCGCTGGGCGCGGCTCGACTGCGTCCTGCCGCAGGCGCGGCCTTGGCGGCTGTCTTGCTCGGCGCGGCGGCGGCCTTGCGAGGTGCGGCGCGCTTGGTCGCCGCCTTGCGTGTGGCGGTTTTCTTGGCCGCCTTCTTGGCAGTGGCGCGTTTGCGGGTGGTCTTTTTGGCCGCGGCCTTCTTCACCGCGGTCTTGCGCGGTGCGGCCTTCTTGGTTGCGGTCTTGCGCGTCGATTTGCGTGCGGCGGCCTTGCGCGTCGCGGTCTTGCGTGCGGGTGCTTTGCGCGTCGCCTTCTTGGCTGCCGTCTTGCGGGTTGCCTTCTTGACGGCGGTTTTGCGCGTTGCTTTTTTCGCTACGGTCTTGCGCGTTGCCTTCTTGGCGGCGGTCTTGCGTGTCGCCTTCTTGGCTGCCGTCTTGCGGACGGCCCGTTTGACGGTAGCGCGTTTGCGAGCGGTGGTTTTCTTGGCAGTGGATTTGCGGGTGGCTGCTTTCTTGGCCGAGGATTTCTTCGCGGCCGGCTTGCGCTTCGTTGCCATGCGTCTTCACTCCTGCGGTAGTCGAGAATGCCCGACGCCCCATCACGCCGGACTAACCGACAAGTAACACCAACAACATGTATCAGGGGTGAGCAAAACCGCCATTGGAAGTCATGCCGTGATCAAAATCTCGGCTGCGAGAGTGCCGCCAGGAAATGCGAGATCACTTCCGGTCGAACCACCACGGTGAAGGCCACGCCAAACGCGGCGCCCCACAGGTGCGCGCTGTGGTTGACGTTGCCCTGCCCGCGCCGGTCCATGTAGATGGAATAGCCCACGTAGAGCAAGGCGTAGACGATCGCCGGCAGCGGTATCACGAACACGATAATGCGCGACCACGGCGCCAGCAGGATGTACGAGAACAGCACGGCCGACACCGCGCCGGAAGCGCCCAGGCTGCGGTAATTAGGGTTGTTCTTGTTGCTCAGATATGTGGGCAGGATCGAGACCACCAGCGCCAGGATGTAGAACAGCGCGAATCCCAGCATACCCAGCGACGCGGTGAAAAACCCTTCCATGCTGCGGCCGAAAAAGTACAGCGTGATCATGTTGAACAGCAGGTGGCCGAAATCGGCATGCACCACCCCGTAGGTCACCAGCCGGTGGTACTCGCGGCTGCGGGTGATGGCGGGCGGCCACAGGATCAGATCATTCATCAGGCGGGCGTTGTTGAACGCCATGAAGGACACGATGGAGGTGATGGCGATGATGATCAGGGTGATCATGCGGACTTCCGTGACAGGCGGGAGGCGGTGACAAAGAATCCGCATCTTGGCGGCGCGGCGGGCGCTTGTCGACTCCGCACGCAGCGGAAAGCCCAAGCGCAGAGCCGCATTCCGCACTATCATGCCCGGCTTCAAGCGTTTCCCCACGCCCCAGGCACTCCCCATGTCGATCCGTTACCTGCATCTGGACGTCTTTGCCGCCGCTCCCGGCGGCGGCAACCACCTGGGCGTCGTCACCGACGCCACCGGCTGGAGCGATGCCCGCATGCAAGCCTTCGCCCGCTGGACCAATCTGGTCGAAACCACCTTCCTGCTGCCGCCCAGCCAACCCGGCGCCAGCTATCGCGTGCGCATTTTCACGCCGCACAAGGAAATTCCGTTTGCCGGCCATCCCAGCATCGGCAGCGCGCACGCTGTCCTGCTGTGCGGACTGGCCAAACCGGTGGACGGCGTGCTGTGGCAGGAATGCGGTGCCGGCGTCTTGCCGATCCGCGTCGAAGGCAGCGACGGCTCGCGCCAGTTGCTGCTGAAATCGCCGCCGTCCACGGTCGAGAAAACCGGCCGCGACGCCCATCCGCTGCTCGATGCCGCACTGGCCGGCATCGGCCTGGGCACGCTGCCGCCGGCCTTTGTGTCAGGTGGCCGCCACTGGTGGCTGGCCGAATGCGCCGACGAGGCCTCGCTGCGCCAATGGAAGCCCGACCATAGCGCCATCGGCGCGCTGGCCAAGGCCACCGACAGCATGGGCCTGTGCGTGTTTGCGCGCAGCTCGCATCCGGACTACCAGCTGGTGGTGCGCGCGCTGCCGGCCGGCGTCGGCCTGGTGGAAGACCCGGCCTCCGGCGCCGCCAACGGCCTGATTGCCGCCTATATCGCGCATGCCGAACCCGACGGCCCGCTCGCACGCGGTTACATGGTGAGCCAGGGTCGTGAGATCGGCCACGACGCCAGCCTTTGCGTGCGCATCGACGGCAACACCGTATGGATCGGTGGACGCACCAACACCATCATTGACGGCACGCTGCACTGGAACGGCCAGCCGTGAGCACGCGGCCGCAGATCTGGGTCGATGCCGACGCCTGCCCTGCGCCGATCAAAGAGGTGCTGTTCCGCGCGGCGGAACGCGAGCAGGTGCAGGTGACCCTGGTGGCCAACCAATGGCTGCGCACGCCGCCCTCGCGTTTCGTGCGCGCCATCCAGGTGCCCGGCGGTTTCGACGTGGCCGATGCCGAGATCGTGGAACGCGTGAATGCAGGCGACCTGGTGGTGACGCAGGATATTCCGCTGGCGGCCCTGGTGATCGAAAAAGGCGCGCTTGCCGTGCATCCGCGCGGCGAGCTGTATACGCCGGACACGATTGCGCAGAGGCTCTCCATGCGCAATTTCATGGATGAATTGCGCGGCTCGGGCGTCGACACCGGCGGTCCGGCGGCGTTTCATGCGCGCGACAAGCAGGCGTTTGCCAATCAGCTGGATCGTTGGCTGGTGCAGTTTCGCAAGACGCGCTGAGCGCTACCTCCCCCTTGTAGGAGCGCACCCTGTGCGCGACGGGTACGACGTAGCGTGACGGTCGCGCACAGGGTGCGCTCCTACAAGGTAATTGGCAGTGTTCTTTAGAGCTTGCGCTCATCCAGATGCGCACGACGTGCAGCCACCTGCGCCATGATGGCCCAGTCGACATCTTCGTCGCCGGTGGACAAGGCCTCGAGCAGGCTGTCGCGCAACACGCCTGCCAGCGGCAAGGGCACGCGCGTTGCGTCCGCGGCTGCCAGCGCGAGGCCGATGTCCTTGTAGCCCAGCGGCAGGGCGAAGCCGGCCGGCGTATAGCGCGCTTCGGCGATGAGTCTGGCGTAGCCCTGGTAAGCGGGCGTGGCGAACAGCGAGTTGGTCATCACGTCGAGGAAATCCGCCGCGCTCACGCCATGCGCCCGCGTCAACGCCGATGCTTCGGCCATGCTCTCGATGGCAGCGCCGATCATGAAATTGCCGGCGATCTTCACCACGTTCGCCCGCTCCGGCGCCTCGCCCAGCGGCCAGATGCGGCTGCCCATGACCTCGAGCAGCGAACGCACGCGCTCGACCACGTGCGGCTTGCCGGCCACCAGGATGTTGAGCTTGCCCGCCGCCGCCACATCAGGGCGACCGAACACGGGGGCGGCCAGGTAATCCAGGCCTCGTTGCGCGTGCTCCTGCGCCATCTCACGCGCCAGGGCCACGGAAATGGTCGCGTGGTTCACATGCACCGTGCCCTGGTCCATGCCGTCGAGCAGGCGGCCGTCGACAAACACGCTGCGCACGGCCTGGTCGTTGGCCAGCATGCTGAAAAGCACCTCGCCCTGCGCCGCGCGGTCGGCCGTCTTCACCACCTTGGCGCCCAGCGACGCCAGAGGCTCGGTGGGTCCCGGCGAGCGATTCCACACGGTGACCTCATGCCCGGCCTTGATGAGGTTGCTCGCCATGGCACTGCCCATGGCACCGAGGCCGATAAAACCCACTTTCATGCGTTGGTCTCCACACTGAACTATCCGCGCAGTGGATCACGCCGCATGTTCACCTTGTGCGAAATCAGACCACTTCGCCCGCCGCGTGCGCCGACGCCCATGCCCACTGAAAATTGTAGCCACCGAGCCAGCCGGTGACATCGACGACCTCGCCGATGAAATACAGGCCCGGCACGAGTTTCGATTGCATGGTGGTGGAGGAAAGGCCATCGGTATCCACGCCGCCCAGCGTGACTTCGGCGGTGCGGTAACCTTCGGTGCCGCTGGCCACGATGGGCCAGTCGTGCAGTTGTTCGCCGATCTTGTGCAGCTCCGCTTCGCGGTATTGGCGCATCGGACGGCTCTCGAACCACAGTTCGCACAGGCGTTGCGCGAGGCGGCGAGGCAGCACGTCGCCCAGTACGTTTTTCAGTTCCGCCGCGGGACGCGCAACGCGTTGTTCCTGCAGCCACTGCCCGAGATCGAGCTCCGGCAACAGGTTGATGCGCAGGTCGTCACCGGGCTGCCAATACGAGGAGATCTGCAGGATCGATGGTCCACTGATGCCACGGTGCGTAAACAACAGGCCGGCGCGGAATGAACGCTTGCCCACGCTTGCATCCACCGCAGGCAAAGCCACACCCGCCAGATCCTGATAGCGCTCCTGATGCTTGCCGCTCAGCGTGAGCGGCACCAGGCCGGCGCGGGTGGGCAACACCGCATGGCCGAACTGCCGCGCCAGTTCGTAGCCAAAACCGCTGGCGCCCATGCTCGGAATCGACAGGCCGCCAGAAGCAACCACCAACGATTGCGCATGTACTTCGCCATGCGCCGTGACCACGTTGAAACCCTCGTCGGTCTTGCGCACGCGCTGCACGCCGCAGCTGGTTTCGATGCGCACGCCGGCTTGCGCGCACTCGTCCAGCAGCATGCGCACGATCAGCTTGGACGAGTCATCGCAGAACAGCTGGCCCAGCTCCTTCTCGTGGTAGGCGATGCGATGTTTCTCCACCATCGCGATGAAGTCCCACGGCGTATAGCGGGCCAGGGCCGATTTGGGAAAGTGCGGATTGGCGGACAGATAGGCGTTCGGCGTCACGCCCAGGTTGGTGAAATTGCAGCGCCCGCCGCCGGACATGAGGATCTTCTTGCCGACCTTGTTGGCATGGTCCACCACCAGCACGCTGCGCCCGCGCTGGCCGGCAACGATGGCGCACATCAGTCCGGCGGCGCCGCCACCGATGACCAGCACATCCACTTTCACGCGCGCACCGCCATGCCCTGCTCCTGTTCAATGACCGTGCATTATCCGACAGGATGCGCCAGATCGCTTAAACTCGGCTTTTCCCCGGACCGGACCGCCACCATGCCTTCTTTTGACGTCGTTTCCGAAGTCGACAAGCACGAACTGACCAATGCCGTGGACCAGGCCAACCGCGAGCTGGCCAGCCGCTTCGACTTCAAGGGCACCGATGCGAAGTTCGAGCTGGACCAGTTCGTCATCACCCAGTCCGCCCCCAGCGAATTCCAGCTGGAGCAGATGCTGGACATCCTGCGTGGCCGCCTTACCTCACGCAAAATCGACATCCGCGCGCTGGATGTGGGCGACGCCGAAACCAACCTGGGCGGCTCGCGTCAGAAGGTCACGGTGAAGCAAGGCATCGAGCAGGCGATCGCCAAGAAGCTGGTGGCCACGCTCAAGGCGGCCAAGCTCAAGGTCGAGGCGCAGATCAACGGCGACAAGCTGCGCGTGACGGGCAAGAAGCGCGACGACCTGCAGGAGGCCATGGCCGTGTTGCGCAAAGCCGATGTGGAACTGCCGCTGCAGTTTGACAATTTCCGCGATTGAGTTGGCGCCCTCGCCGAGCGAGGCGAATTCACCCTTGTAGGAGCGCACCCTGTGCGCGACCGCCGTTCGCCAGGTCGCACACAAGGTGCCGCTGCATCAACCCGCCAATCCCGCCGCCATATTCACGCTGATCGCAATGATGAACACGTTGAAGAAGAACGCGATCACGCTGTGTAGCAAGGCCACGCGGCGCAGATAGCGGCTGCTGATCTGCACATCGGAGACCTGGAAGGTCATGCCGATGACGATGGCGAAATACATGAAGTCCCAGTAATCGGGTTCCTCCGTGCCGGGGAAATCCAGCCCTTCATGCTTCTTGCCGAAATCGCCGTAGAAGCCGTGCGCGTAGTGCATGCCGAACATCACGTTGAAGAACAGCCAGGACAGCACGATGCTCGCCGCGGCGACCATCAGCGCCTTCGCGTCGCCACCTTTGGCGCCGCCCGTTTCGGTGGTCAGCGCCAGCGACACGAAGCCGGTGAGGATCAGCGAGGTCCACAACACGCCCCAGCGGCCGGTGTCCTGCTTGCGCGCCTGCCCGCGCATGAGGTCGGGCGAGGTCGTGCGGCAGAACAGGATGGTCAGCGCCGTCAGGTAAACCGCGACGCCCAGATCGAAGCCGAGCAGCAGCGCCTCGGCAGGCGTCAGCCGCAAGCAGTACCACAGCGCCAGGCCGACGATGAGCGCGACAGCGCCGGAGATCATCAGGCGCGGACGGGCGCGCAGGATGCGGAAAGGGACGAAACCATTCTTGCGGGGACGGGGCTTCCCGGACGCGGTGCTCATGCGCACGTTCCTGCGCTCAGCCAGCTCTTCATCGCAAACGCTCTCTCCATGACCCGGTAGCGGGCATGGCGCATCTTAGAGCCTGTGCAGCGCGTTCTCGTAGCCCCGCTTGCGGTTCAGACGTGCAGGTCCTGATACTCCGGATGGCGGGTCATCCAGATCTCCGAATACGAACAGGCTGGATCCACCCGCCAGTGTTCTTCCCGCGCCATGTCCAGCGCCGTGCGCACCAGATGGGACGCGATGCCGCGACCGCCCACCGCCGACGGAACGATGGTGTGGGTGATGGTCATCACACCATTTTCCAGCGTGTAGTCGAGCACGCAGGGCACGCCGTCCACTTTTGTTTCGAAGCGGTGCGTCCTGGCGTTGTGGTTGATCTCGGCGTACATGAAACGCGCCCTCGTCGGGGTGACCGGCGCGGAGATTAAAGCAAGTGGCAGCGAACCACGCGTGAAGACCTTGCGCGATCGCGTTCGCATTTCGTGCATGACTCTTTCGGCAAGCTTCCGCGACACCATCGCCTGCTCCAGGGAGCTGAACATGAAACGAAACGCATCCGCCGTCTGGTCGGGCGGGCTCAAGGAAGGTTCCGGCACCATCTCCACCGCCTCAGGCGTGCTGCACGAAGCGCGCTACGGCTTCCAGTCGCGGTTTGCCGACGGACCGGGCACCAATCCCGAAGAATTGCTTGGTGCGGCTCATGCGGGCTGCTACACGATGGCGCTCGCGCTGGGCCTCGAACAGGCCGGCCATGCCGCCACGCATATCGAGACCAAGGCGGTGGTGACGCTGGACAAGGATGGCGACGGCTTTTCCATCACCACGGTCGATCTCACCTGCCGCGCGAAAGTGGATGGCGTCGATGCCGCCACCTTCGACAAGATCGCCAAGGCCACCAAGGAAGGCTGCCCCGTGTCGAAGGTGCTCAAGGCGACGATCAACCTCGACGCCCAACTCGCCAGCTGAAGTTCCGCCGCGCACATCAACCAGCGCAACCTGCGCGCACTGGCCGCGGTGCCGCCGCCAGTGCAGCGCGTCGCGCACGTACGGCCTCGGCCAGGCGATCGAGCACCTGCAGCGAGTCCTCCCAGTCGATGCAACCGTCGGTGATGCTCTGGCCATAACGCAGCGGCTGGCCGTCGAGCAGATCCTGGCGACCACCGACCAAGTGGCTTTCCACCATCACGCCGACGATGCGCTGCTCGCCCGCCGACAGTTGCGCCGCGATATCGTCGATCACGCGCGGCTGGTTCTCCGGCAGCTTGAGGCTGTTGGCATGGCTGGCGTCGACCATCACGCGGGCCTGTTGTCCGCCCTTGACGATCGCGGCGCACGCCGCTTCAACGCTGGCCGCGTCGTAGTTGGGCATCTTGCCGCCGCGCAGGATCACGTGGCAGTCCTCATTGCCAGTGGTGGCCGCGATGGCGGTGTGGCCGTCCTTGGTCACGGCCATGAAATGGTGCGGCTGCGAGGCGGCGCTCACCGCGTCCACCGCGATCTTCACATTGCCGTCGGTGCCGTTCTTGAAACCCACCGGGCAGGACAGACCCGAGGCCAGCTCGCGATGCACCTGGCTCTCGGTGGTGCGCGCACCGATGGCGCCCCATGCCACCAGGTCGGCGATGTATTGCGGCGTGATCATGTCGAGAAATTCACAGCCGGCCGGCACGCCGAGTTCGTTGATGTCGCGCAAGAGGCCGCGCGCCAGTCGCAGGCCCTTGTCGATGCGGAAGCTGCCGTCCAGATCGGGATCGTTGATCAGCCCCTTCCAGCCCACCGTGGTGCGCGGCTTTTCGAAGTACACGCGCATCACGATTTCCAGCTCGCCCGCATGGCGTTTGCGTTGCTGGGCAAGCCGCCCGGCGTATTCCAGTGCAGCCTTGGTGTCGTGGATCGAACATGGGCCGATCACCACGGCCAGTCGGTCATCCTCGCCAGCCAGGATGCGGTGCAGCGCCTGGCGCGTGGCGCTCACGGTATGCGCGGCGTGCACGCTGGCGGCGCAATCGCGCATCACTTCGGCCGGCGCGGTGAGCGGCGTGATGGCGCGGATGCGTAAATCGTCGGTGGAAGGGTTCACGGGGATCTCCTGGGAGGTTCCACTCGCGACCATAAAAAAGGCCGCCAGTGGTGGCTGGCGGCCTTTTTTCGGAATGGTGTCTTGTCGTTACGACAGTCGAGACCAACCCTCCGCCAGCGGCATCGGATAGCCGTAATACCAAAAATACTGGCGGGCGGTGTGGGAGGTCATGGTCGTTAGAGATAACACAGGATTTTCGAGTGTGCAAAGGATGCATCTGAAACCAAGCGCTAAACTTGAGCCATGTCGTCACCGTGGAATCTCCTCACCCGCCCTGCCCGCGAACCCATCCGACGCTGGGTGCTGAGTGCGTTTCCACGCGGTGGTGGCGGCCATGTGGACTACGATCATCCGATAGGCGATCCCGGCTTGTTCGGCCCCGACAGCGCCACCTGGCGTGTGCATTCAGATTTTCCAGGCATGCTCGCCGGCGGCCTGGCGGCGCTGATGCTGCAGACCCTGCATCCACTGGCGCTCGCCGGCGTGTGGGACCACTCGAACTTCCGCGACGACCTGATTGGCCGCCTGCGTCGAACGACGTCATTCGTCAGCGGCACGACGTATGCGCCGGCCGAACAGGCGCAAGCCTTGATCGAACGCGTCAAGCACATCCACGCGCAAGTTCAAGGCACGGCAGAGGATGGACGTCCTTATGCGGCCGATGATCCGCATCTGCTGACCTGGGTCCATGTCACCGAAGCCTATAGTTTTCTACAGGGCTATCGACGCTATAGCCATATCGCGATGCCCGCCGGTGCTGCCGATCGCTACTACGATGAGGTGCGTCGCATCGCCGAGGCGCTGGGTGCGCGCGACGTGCCCGCGTCCGAGGCGCAGATCACCGCCTATTTCCGTCGCGTACGCCCCGACCTGCGCTTCACCGAGCGCTCGCGCGCGGTGCTCGATGTGTTGTATCGCGTGCGCCTGCCGGTGCCGGTGGCGGGTTTGTCGCGCGATGTGTTCCTTCAGGCGGGCGCAGCGCTGCTGCCGCCATGGGCCGATACCTTGCTGGAACGCACCCCGCTGCAGCGCGCGCAATCGCGACTGGCCGCACGGGCGCTATGGTCGGTGGCGCCGGTTTTCCGCATGGCGCTGCACGACGGCATCGGCAGCCATGCGTGCATGCGTGTCGGCGTGCCCACCGACACGCTGCAGCATTGGCGCTGATTCAGCCTTGTTCCATCGCAGCGTCGTAGCGCCGCTGCATTTCTTCCGGGCTCACCTGCTCGATCTCATGCCCGACCAGCCATTCGTGACCAAACGGATCGCGCACGGTGCCGCCGCGTTCGCCGTAGAAGAAATCGGTGGCCGGCCTGACCAGATATCCGCCCTTTTCAACGGCGCGCGCCAGCACGGCGTCGGCATTGTCCACATGCAGATGGATCGAGACGCTGGTCCCGCCGATGCTCTGCGGGCCGACGATGCCATGCTCGGGATATTCATCGGACAGCATCAGCACCGAAGGTCCCATCGCCAGTTCGGCATGCCCGATGCGGCCGGTACCGGGCTCGTCCAGGCGCATTTTTAGGGTCGCGCCGAATACTTCCTGGTAGTACGCCAGCGCAGCCTCGGCGTTGCGTACGCGCAGATAGGGAAACATTTCCTTGATGAGGGGGGGCTTGAACGTGTTCATCGGGGCTCCCAGGGCAGGACAGGCAGCGCCGACACTATGCCCGCGGCGCGTCGTGGTCTTGGTGAAAATCGAAGCCCGGCAGGGCGTCGCCGGCCCGGCGAGATTGACACGCCCCGCCGATCCGCTAACGTCGCCGGACCTGAACGCATGGCGCGTACGAAGGCACGGCACGAGGCAGGCTCTCATTGGCGACGCTCATCCCCTCCCGCAACAGCAGCCTGCCGCAGATGACCAGCGGCGAAAAGCGCTTCTCCGAACGCCTGGAGCAGAAGCTCGAGGACGACTACCTGCTGTGGTACGACGTGGCCATCGGCCCCCGCCAGCGTCGCCCCGACTTCATCGTGTTTCATCCGCGCCGCGGCCTGCTCGTGCTCGAAGTGAAGGACTGGAAGCCGGGCACCATCCAGCAGGCCGACCGCACGCTGTTCACCCTGATCACCGGCAGCAGCAGCGTGAAGGAACACAACCCGCTGATGCAGGCACGCGACGGCGCCACTGAAATCCACAAGGTGCTGGCGCAGGACCCGGCGCTACGCCATCCGCCCGGTCACATCTACGAAGGCAAGTTGCTGATGCCGTGGGGCTACGGCGTGGTGCTGGCCAATATCAGCCGCAAGCAGTTCGAGGCGGGACAACTGGAGGCGGTGATTCCCGCCCATCTGGTGATCTGCCAGGACGAGATGTACGAATCGGTGGAATCGGAAGCCTTCCAGGAACGCCTGTGGGCGATGTTTCCGCAGATCTTCCCCACCGCGCTCACCCTGCCGCAGATCGATCGCGTGCGCTGGCATCTGTTTCCTGAAATCCGCGTGGAGCCCGGCGAGGGCCAGTTTGGCCTGTTCGCCTCGGCCAGGAGCACGAACAAGGTAGCGATTCCCGACCTCATCAAGGTGATGGACGCGCAGCAGGAACTGCTGGCCCGCTCGCTGGGCGACGAACACCGCATCATTCACGGCGTAGCCGGCTCGGGCAAGACCATGATCCTGGGCTTTCGCGCGATGGAACTGGCGCGCGCGCTGTCCAAGCCGATCCTGGTGCTGTGCTACAACAAGACGCTGGCCGAGCGCCTTGAACAGCTGATGGGCGAACGTGGCCTCAGCGACAAGGTGCAGGTGTACAACTTCCACAAGTGGTGCCGCAGCATGCTCACGGCCTACCACGTGCCCTTGCCCGAGGACGGCCCGCATTTCGCCGAAGAATTGCCGCCGGCGGTGATCGCAGGCGTGGACAGCGGGCAGATCCCGCGCTTCCAGTACGGCGCGGTGCTGATCGACGAAGGCCACGATTTCGAGCCCGAGTGGTACAAGCTGATCGTGCAGATGATCGATCCCAACACCAACTCGCTGCTGGTGTTGTACGACGACGCGCAGAACATCTACGGCCAGGCCAATCGCAAGAAGCTCAGCTGGAAAAGCCTGGGCGTGCAGGCGCAGGGCCGCACCACCATCCTCAAGCTCAACTACCGCAACACCCTGGAAATCCTCTCGGTGGCGCGCGGTTTCGCCAACGAGCTGCTGCTCGGCCGCAGCGACGATGACGACGGCGTACCGCTGATTTCGCCGGAAAGCGCCGGACGCCGCGGCGCCCTGCCCGAGCTGATCCGCGTGGAACGCCAGGAAGATCAGCTGCCGGCGATCATCCAGCGTCTGCGCGATGAGCTGGCTGCGGGCCGTCCGCTATCGGACATGGCGGTGATCTTCCGCAACAGCTGGGAAGGCGAGAAGCTGCAGGAAGCGCTGCAGCGCGCCGGCATCGCCAGCCAGCTCGCCGAGGGCAACGGCAAGAGCTCGCTGTTCGTGGTGGACGACACCGTGAAGCTGGTGACCATGCATTCGAGCAAGGGCCTGGAGTTTCCGCTGGTGATCATTCCGGGCCTGGGCTCGCTGCCCAAGCCCGGCAAGAACGAGGCCGAGGAAGCACGCCTGCTCTATGTGGCGATGACGCGCGCCACCGAGCGACTGGTGCTGATCCACCACGAGGATTCGATCTTCAGCCAGCGCATCCGCAACTCCATCAACGACGTGCAGCAGCAGTTGGCCAGCGCCTGAAGGGGGCTCCCCCTTCCCCGTAGCCGTGCCGAGGCCGATACTCGTGCAAACCGCTGCCGAAGTGATGTCCATGCGCGATCTGCTCGACGAGTCCGTTTTGGCGCCGCAACCGCTCGAAGTGGCGCTGACGCTGCCGGCCCGCTTCTACACCGACCCGCGCATGCAGGCGCTGGATGCACGCGCGATCTTTGCGCGCAGCTGGCAGCTGGTTTGCCATCGATCCCAGGTGCCCGATGTCGGCGATCACGTGGTCACCGAGATCGCCGGACTGCCGCTGATCGTGGTGCGCGCCCACGACGGCGTCATCCGCGCCTTCCACAATGTATGCCGCCATCGTGCGGGCCCCATCGCCAGTTGCGATGGCAAGGGCGCCAAAGCGCTGCGTTGCCGCTATCACGGCTGGACCTACGGGCTCGACGGCGTGCTGCGCGGCGCGCCGGAGATGGGCCGCACGCAGGACTTCAATCCCTCGGATATCCGCCTGCCCGAAGTGCGCGTTGAGGTATGGCAGGGCCTGGTGTTTGTCGCCCTTGGCGAGGCGCCTCCGTTTGCGGAGCTGGTCGCCGGTATCGACGAACGATTGGGGCCGGAGCGTTCGCTGGACGACTACGTATTTCATCACCGAGCCAGCTACGAGGTCGCATGCAACTGGAAGGTGTACGTGGACAACTACCTCGAGGGTTACCACGTACCGCACATCCATCCCGGCCTCAACAGCCTGCTCGACTATCGCAGCTACATCACGGAAACGGCGCCGTGGTATTCGTTCCAGTACAGCCCGCTGGAAAGTGGCGGCGACCTGTACGGCAGTGGCGAAGCGCTGTACTACTTCATCCATCCCAACACCATGCTCAACATCCTGCCCTCGCGCCTGCAGACCAATCGCGTGCTGCCCCTGGGCGTGGATCGCTGCCGGGTGGAGTTTGATTTCTACTATCCGCCCGATGACAGCGCTGCAGCGCAAGCGCGCCGTGCGCGCGATGTCGAGTTCAGCGACGAAGTGCAGGATGAGGATGTGACGATCTGCGCGGACGTGCAGCGCGGACTCGCATCGGGCTCCTATGAAGCGGGCCGGCTCAATCCGCTGAGGGAAAACGCCGTGCATCATTTCCACGAAATGGTGCGCCGCGCTTATCGCCAATCGCTCACCGCGGCATAAGCAACGCTGCACCGCACCGGGCGCTGAACGTACGAACTCACGATCAGCAAAGCTGACGCATCGTTGACACGACCTTCGCAGAGTACACAGTCTCATCAGGCCGTATATCAGGAGAGGCACTCATGAAGCGGCTAGTCTGGTCCGTGCTGTTGCTGTTCGGCTTGACCATCCCTGCCGCGTTTGCGCAGGGCTTGAACGGCGTGGTGACGACGTACGCCGACCTCTATGCGGGCCCTGACGCCGGTTATCCCACCATCGCACAGCTTCCTCCGGGCACGGCGGTCGCCATCCAGGGATGCACGCAAGGCTGGGGCTGGTGCGATGTGATCACGGCGGGTTTGCGCGGCTGGGTGCCCGCGACCTTCGTGCAGTACACCTATCAGAGCCAGCCGGTCTATGTGGCCGACTACGGTGCGCGCATCGGCATTCCCATCGTCGCGTTTTCCATTGGTGCGTATTGGGGCTCGTACTACACCAACCGACCGTTCTATCGGAATCGCGATTACTGGTATAGCCGTCCATACGCACCGCGTCCGCCGCCGCGCCCGCCAGGCTGGCATCCGGGTGCGCGTCCGCCGGCCCATGGTTATCGGCCTCCCAATGGTGGTTATCGTCCCCCGGCGAATGGTGGCCATCGCCCGCCGCCACAAGGCAATCGCCCGCCGCCGAACGGAGGCAATCGGCCGCCGCCGAACCAAGGGCACCGGCCACCGTCGAACAACCGGCCGCCGCAGAACCCCGGTACGCATCCGCCGGGCCAGACCAGGCCGCCCGGCGGTACGCCGCCGCAAGGCCATCGCCCGCCGCCGAATCAAGGTGGTCACCCGCCGCCAAACCAGGGCGGCAACCGGCCGCCCTCAGGTCACGGCAACAGCAAGCCGGCGCCAAAACCGCACCCTGAGTCGGGCAAACAAGCCGCCTGATGCCGCACCCATGCTGACCAGACCGGCCGCCCTCGCGCGTCGGTTTGTGTCAGCGCGCGTCGGTCCGTGCTGGACTTTCCCTGCACGGATCAGCACGGAACGCCGGTGTTTCCCGACGTTGAGGCGCTATCGCCACACCGCACGCATGGCATGACTCTTGCCCCTGATTTCACCAGGGAACGGAGTTCGGGCAGGACGCCGTCGGTTTATCCAGGCATGCGCATGCGGGCATGCGGAGACGCGCTCAGCCAGTGGGGTGGGACGCTGCATCCGTGACCCGCAAGCGCGATGCCGCAGCAGCGGGCTTAGCCATGAGCGTCAATGCACCAGTCTGGTCAAGGCGACGACCGTTCTCCTTCACGGTCCGGTTGCCCTTGGCTGCGGCCAATGATGGCCAGCTGCATCGCCGTCGCTATATGCCGGTCGGCCTGAAATTTGCGCTCGCCCTGGTGGTCTCGCTCGGCTGGGCAGCGTTTGCCTATGTCGTCGCACAGCATTGGCTGGGTGAATTCCGCACGCCAGGCCAACGCCTGATGGCGCATCTGCTGGTGCTTGGCATCGCGGTGCTGCCCGCCTTCATGAACGCGTTTCTCGCGGTGGGCCTGCTGCTCGATCGGCGCCCGCCGCGCTCGCATTTCGCCGATAGCGATTTTCCCAGCGTGAGCATCCTGATCGCCGCGCACAACGCGCAGGACACCATACTCGGCACGCTGGCAAGCATCGCCATGCAGCGCTATCCCGCCCCCATCGAAGTAATGGTGATCAACGACGGCTCCACCGACGCCACGCTGGAACAGCTGCGCGGCGCGTCCTATCCGTGGCTGGAGGTGCTCGACCTCAAGTCCGCGGGCGGTCAGGCGAACGCGCTCAATGCCGGGCTGCGCCTGGCGTCCTATCCCGTCACCGTGACGCTGGCGGCGGATGCCTACCTGCATCCCCAGGCCTTGCGTCGACTGGTGACGCGTTACATGAGCGATCCTCCGAATACGGCGGCGGTGGCCGGCGCGGTGCTGGTGCGCAATTCACGGCAAAGCCTGGTGACGCGCATGCAGGAGTGGGATTACTTCCAGGGCATCGCAGCCAGCAAGCGTCTGCAAAGCCTGTTTCAAGGCACCCTGGTCGCGCCGGCCGCGTTTTCGCTGTACCGCACCGACATCCTCCGCGTGGTGGGCGGCTGGCCGGCAGGCGCTGGCGAGGACGCCGTGCTGACCTGGGCACTGCTGGGCGACCATCATCGAGTGGGTTATTGCGAAGACGCCATCGCGTTTGCGCGCGTGCCGGCAACGCTGAGCGCGTTCCTGCAGCAACGCGGCCGTTGGTCGCGTGGTCTCATCGAAGCGTTCAAGACGCACGGCTCGCTGCTGTTCCGTCGCCGCCTGAGCACGTTCTTCATCTGGTGGAACCTGCTCTTTCCGTACATGGACCTGGTCTACACCATCGCCGTGTTGCCTGCCGTGCTGCTGGCCTGCATGGGCGTCTATGGCCTGGCGGCTTCCATGCTGGTCTTCGTGGTGCCGGCGGCGCTGCTCGCCCATGCGGTGATCTACACAGTGCAGGCGCGCATGTTCCGCGATGTCGGGCTGACCGTGCGACGCAATCCGTTCGGCTTGTTCGGCTACGCCCTGCTGTACGGGCTGGCGCTCAAACCGGCCAGCGTGATGGGTTATCTGTCCGGCCTGGTGACGCGCCGATCACGCGACTATGCGCACTGAGGACCACGGCCACCAGCCGATGCGCTGCTGCGCATAGCGGTCGGCGGCGCGCTCAAAGCGATTGCGCACGCTGATGCCGCCGCACAAGGCATACAAGGGCAGGAACAACGGGCCCAGTACCATGTACTGGTAGACATGCGCTCGCTCGTGATCGGCCAGCGAAATACACGGCTCCTGGCGATGACCGGCACGATGCGCATAGGTGAAACACGGCGTGTCGAGTTCCTCGCACGAATACAGGATCACATTGCCCAGGGTCAGCGCACCACCGCTGCCCCGATGCGGCATGCGCCGGAACGCCAGGGCGCATTCACGCCTGCGCCATTGCGGACGGGCGCCCCAGGGCATGCAGGCAAGACCGGCGAGCAGGCCCAGCAGGCTGTTGGGCAGGGTCCATAGCGCGCCGGCCAGCAGGAGTAGCCAGGGAGCTGCCGCGTTCCGGCCTTCACGCTTGCGCACGCCCGGGCTCCTTGTATACCGCGTCGGTGGACACCATCTGATGCTGCATCGAGTTTTGGCCATCGAGGCCTGCCATGTCCACTCCGCTGACCGTTCCCTGCCCCCACTGTGCGGCGCTCAATCGTGTGCCCGAGGATCGACTGGGCCAACATCCCGTCTGCGGCCGCTGCAAGCAGCCGCTGTTCCAGGGCAAGCCGATGGCGCTGGACGCCGGCAATTTCGACGCCGTGGCGACCCGTGGCGACTTGCCGGTGGTGATCGACTTCTGGGCGCCCTGGTGCGGGCCGTGCGTGAGTTTTGCGCCGGTATTCGCCGAGGCCGCCAAGAGTCTGGAACCGCAGCTGCGGCTGGCCAAGGTGGATACCGAGGCCCAGCCGGCGTTGGCGCAGCGCTTTGGCATCCGCAGCATTCCCACCCTGCTGGTGTTGCGCAACGGCCGCGAGGTGGCGCGTCAGGCCGGTGCGCTCAATGGCATGCAGCTGCGCCAGTTCCTCGCCAACGCGCTGCGCTGAGACGCCTTACGAGCTGCACGACAGCATCGAACAGCCCGCCTTGTGCATCGCCCAGGCGGGCCGCTTCGCGGCGTAGTGTTCGCGTCCGGGCTGATCGTCGTAAGGTCGACGCATCACCTCGAGCAGTTCGTGGATGCCGCTGTAGTCGCCTTGCATCGCCAGATCAATCGCTTCCTGCGCGAGATAATTGCGCAGCACATAACGCGGATTGGCGGCGTGCATGCGCGAACGGCGCTGCTGACCCGTGAGAGCGTCGCGGCGCGCGCGTGCCGCATAGCCATCCAGCCACAGCTGGAACGCCGGCTCGCTTGCCTGCCGCTTGGCGTCGTCATAGAACGCTTCATGCAACGGCGCCAATGAAGGCTGGACCGGATCGACGTCCGCCAGCGCGAGGAAGAACAGCGTCATGTCCACTTCCGCGTCGCTCAGCAGCGCATACAACTCGCGCATGAGCTCGACGTCGCCCTCTTCGCAGGACGCAAAGCCGAGCTTGGCCGCGATCATCTCGCGATCGGCCTGGGCATACACCGCTGCATAACGATCGAGCCCCGCCTGCAGGTGCTCGGTGCCGCTGAACAGCGGCGCCAGCGCCATGGCCAGGCGGCTGAGGTTCCACCACGCCACGTTCGGCTGCTGGCCGTAGCGATAGCGGCGACGGCCTGCATCGGTGGTGTTGGGCGTCCACTCCGGATCGAAGTTGTCGACCCAACCGTACGGACCGTAGTCGATGGTCAGTCCGAGGATGGACATGTTGTCGGTATTCATCACGCCGTGCACAAAGCCCACGCGCATCCAGTGGCTGACCATCAGCGCGGTGCGTTCGCAGACCTGCGCGAACCACTGGGCATACAGCGCCTCGCCCTCGCCGCGGCATTCGGGAAAATCGCGCGCGATGGTGAAATCCACCAGCTGCCGCAACAGCGCCGTGTCGCCTCGCGCCGCCGGCAACTCGAAATTGCCAAAGCGTACGAACGATGGCGCGACACGACACACGATGGCGCCCGGCTCCTGCTGCGGGTGTCCGTCGTAGAACATGTCGCGCACCACCGAGTCGCCGGTCACCACCAGGCTGAGTGCGCGCGTGGTGGGCACACCCAGGTGATGCATCGCCTCGCTGCACAGGAACTCGCGAATGGAGGAACGCAGCACGGCGCGTCCGTCCGCGCCGCGCGAATACGGTGTCGGTCCCGCGCCTTTGAGCTGCAGCTCCCAGCGCCGGCCCTCGCGCGTGAGCACTTCGCCCAGCGAAATCGCACGCCCGTCGCCCAGCTGATCCGCCCACACGCCGAACTGATGGCCGCCGTAATTGGCCGCGAAGGGCTGCATGCCAGCGAGCAGCGCATTGCCGCCCAGCACCTGTGCAAACTCGGGACTTTCCAGGTCGGCGGCGTCCAGGCCCAGGGCCTGCGCCATCTCCGGCGACCATGCCACCACGCGTGGCGATCGCACCGGTGTGGGCTCCAGGCGGGAGTACAAGGCGCCCAGCACCTGACGCTGGCGGGAACCTTGTTCAGGATCGCCCGGCAGGTCGCGCACGAAGGCGTTGTCGAAGTTCAAATCAGACATGGCGTGGCCGTGCAAAAAGCGGGAATGGAAGCGCTGTTGCGCGCCATGGAAAAGCGTGCTTTCGCGGGAAAATCGCAGAACATTGCGCTATTCACCTTTGTGAAGAACATGACGCTAGCTTGCTTTGAACTTAAGACGAATTTCATGGCCTATTGGCATTTGTGTATCGCCCGTGAAGCTGCTTATATGTAGCCTGAACGGCCACGCAGGGGTGGTCCGGAGCTACGACATGCACATGCTTCTTGCCCGTTCTGCGTTAGAGCGCGGAATGCAGCTAGTAGCAGGGATGCTCAATCATCGGGACACGCAGGACGTCCGCCACCACAACGACCAGGACCGCAGCAATTTCCAGCTGGTGTCCTGGCAACCGGGCGCGCACTCTCGCCGCGAGGACGAACTCGCGCGACGTCGCCGGCTTCCGTTCGGCTGAAAACCGGGCGACGCTTCGCACGCATCAATCACCTGTCGGTGTTGCAAAGATGCGCGCGATCTCGTGATCTTCAAGCGCACGCCATTCGCCCGGCGGCAGTCCGTCCAGCGTCAAGGCGCCCACGGATACTCGCGTCAACGTCTCCACGTGGTTGCCCACTGCGGCAAACATGCGCCTGGCCTGGTGATAACGGCCCTCAGTGAGCGTGAGACGCGCGCGGCGCGGTTCCAGCACCTGGAGGATGGCCGGTTCCAGCGGCTCGTTTTCTGATTCCAGCATCATCGTGCCGCTGGCGAACAGCGCGGTTTCGTCGCCGCGCAGATCGGATGCCAAGGTGGCCTCGTAGACCTTGGCCACTTGCGCCTTGGGCGAAATGATCCGGTGCAGCAAGGCGCCGTCGTCGGTGAACAACAACAGGCCTGACGTCTCGCGATCTAGACGCCCCACCGTGGACAGTGCCGGATCGCGCACGCGATAGCGCGGCGGCAGCAGGTCGTACACCACGCGCCCCATGTCCTTGCGCGAGCAGGTGGCGCCCAGCGGCTTGTTCATCATGATCACCATGCCCGCCGGCGGATCGAGCGGCTCGTCGTCGATGCGGATGTGTTCGTGCGGCACCTTGTCGTCGGCGTAGAGCACCTCGCCATCGGGGTCGGTGATGCGGCCTTCGCGAAACATCGCCGTGACTTCCTTGCGGCTGCCATAGCCGAGGTTGGCAATCAGCTTGACCAGTTTCATGCGCGCACTCCGCGTGCTTCGATCACTTTGAACCCGTCCTGCGTAACCACGGTGCGTACCTCATTGAAACGTGCGGCCAGGGTGGCCTCATAGGGAAGATGGCGATTGGCCACCAGCCAGAACCTGCCATGGGGCAGCAAGGCGTTGGCGGCGACATCGATGAAGGCGCGACCCAGCTCGGGAAGATCGGCGCGCCCTTGATGAAACGGCGGGTTGCTCACGATGGCGTCGTAGCGTCGCGGCAATCCCTCGGTGACGTCGTGCCAGTGCACGGCACAGGCCACATCGCGAGCGATGCCCTGTCGCGCACGCGCCAGATTCTGCTGCGCCGGTGCCAGCGCACGCGCCTCGGCTTCGAACAGGTCGATCGACGCCACCGCGGGACAGCGCGCCAGCAGCTGGGCCGACAGATAGCCATAGCCGGCGCCCAGATCCGCCACGCTGCCGGCCAGATCGGCGGGCAGATGCGCCGCCAGCAAGGCGGAAGCCGTATCCACGCGATCCCAGGCGAACAGACCGGGTCGGCTGACGAAGCCGGCCTCGTTGAGACGTGGTGCGTCCAGCGACGCCCAGCTCTCCAGCAGCTCGAGATTCACCTGCGAACCCAGCGGCTGGGTCCAGAACACGCGGCACTTGTGCTTGGACAGCTGGCTGAGCGGCCCGGCCACGCTGGCCAGATCGCCTTCAGCCGATTTGGCGCCTTCGGCGTTGGGCACGGCGGCAAGCACCACGCCACCGTCCGCGGCGCGGTGAATGGCCTGCGCGAACAAGGCACGGGCCTCGTCGCGCTGGCGCGGCGGCAACACCAGCACCAGCGGATAGCGTTCCGCCCCGCCCGGTGGCGCCACCGTGAGACCACTGCGTGTCAGCGCCTCGGCGAATGGCTTGAAGCTTTGCTCGCACACCCACGATTTGCGCGCCATCTCGCGCAGCCGAAAACCATCGCGGGCGCGCAGGAACAGCACGCGTCCGTCGGCGGGTGGCATCAGTGCGCCCGTTTCCAGGGGCACGAACAAGGCCTCCAGTGCCGCGTCATGGGCTGCGGGAGAGAAAGCGACGGGCATCGGACAGACGGTCCTTGGGCTGGGCGCCCTATGTTACCAACCGGCGCGCACCCTCATTCAGGCGAGAGCAGCTCCAGCTCGCTGACGAACTCCCGTGGCATGCCGCTGATCGGATCGACGAAGTGCAGCCGGCGGGCCAGCAGCTGCAGCGGTCGGGCGTGGTCGTCCGGTTGCGGCTCGGGCAGGTCCGGGTAGAACGGGTCGTGCAGGATCGGCGCGCCCAGCGCGGCCATATGCACGCGCAGCTGATGCTTCTTGCCGGTGACCGGCTCCAGCGCATAGCGCCAATGCATGGGGTGGCGTTCGAGCACTTCGATCCGGGTTTCGCTGTTGGGTTCGCCCGCCACTTCGTGCATGCGGAAAAACGGCTCACCCGCCGCGATACGGGATCGCCTCACCTGAGGGAACGCCAACCCGGGCAGCGGGGCCGCCCAGGCTTCGTAGTGCTTGCTGATGCGACGCTGGCGAAACAGCGCCTGATACGCGTCGCGGCTGGCGGGATCGGCGGAGAACATCACCAGCCCGGCGGTGTGCCGGTCGATGCGGTGCAGCGGCACCAGCGCCGGGTTGTCCAGGGTCCGGATCAGCCGCGCCAGCACCGTTTGTTCCACGAAGCCGCCCGCGGGCGTCACCGGCAGAAAGTGCGGCTTGTCCACCACCACCAGGTGGGTGTCGACATGCAACAAGGTTTCGTGAAAGGGGATGGGTGTTTCCTGCGGCACTTCGCGGAAATAGCGCACGCACAGCCCCACGCGGTACGGCGCATCGACGCCGAGCGGCTGCCCCGCCTCATCGAGCACGCGGCCGCGGGCGAAGCGGTCCTGCCACACGCTTCGTTCGATACGGGGAAACAGCGCACACAGTCCGTCCAGCACCGTGCCCCATGATCCCTGGGGCAAGTGCACCGTGCTGGCAGTGGGAGGAACGGACATCGGGCAACTCCGCATCGACGAACAGCAGCTTAGACCGCGACGGTCATTTTGCCGCGAAAGCGCCGCGACACCGCCAGGGCCCAAAGTCATCGATAGGCCTTACGGCGTACACCGTTCCAAGGTGTGAGCCGTTGGATAAACTCATTCCACCACGGGTTCGGCACCCGGGCATGGCGCCACCAGAGCGCGCCGATCACCAGACGAGGCAGCACATGGATCACGCTCCGCACGCGCTCACTTCGAAACGGCCACGCACCTGGCGGCGCGCTGCGTGGCTGGCCGCGCTGGCGTGCCTGGCCCTGCCGTCGCTGCATGCGGCGACACTGGATCCGGCCGTGCTGCCCCAGGTGCAGGGCGCCACCTTCGAGGTGGTCATTCCCAAGCCGGTGAAGGACCCCTTGAGTTACGAGAAGCCGCTGCCGTTCGATCAGCTTCCGTACCAGCAGCGCACCGACAAGTACTACTCGGTCGGCACGGCGTTTGCGATTGGCGAGAACCGCTACGTCACCGCCGGCCACGTGCTCGCGGTGGGCATCGACAGCCTGATGGGCGAACCGGCCGTGCGCGATGCCAGCGGCCATGTCTATGCGATCGACAAGGTCACCCGTTATTCGCTGCATGAAGACTTCGTGGAGTTCTCGCTGAAGGATCCGCCCAAGGTGACGCCGCTGGCGGTGAACACCCAGCCGACCATGAACGAAGTGGTCTACGCGGTGGGCAATGCGCTGGGCACCGGCATCGTGATCCGCGACGGCCTGTACACCTCGCAGACGCCCGAGGAGCAGGACGGTCGCTGGAAGTGGCTGCGCTTCTCCGCCGCCGCCTCGCCGGGCAACAGCGGCGGTCCGCTGCTGGACAAGGATGGCAAGGTCATCGGCGTGGTGGTGATGAAGTCGCCCGACGAAAACCTCAACTACGCGCTGCCGATCGACCTGGTCCTGAAGGCGCCCGCCAACCTCGGCCAGATCGACACGCGCGAGAGCTATCAGCTGGACGTGATCGAGGACAAGCACACCGGTCCGTTCAAGGCGCAGTTCCCGCTGCCGAAGAGTTTTGCGGACTTCAGCGCGACCTACCAGAAACTGCACAACGACGACGTCGACCAGAAACTGCATGCCCTGCTGGCCGAGAACGCCGCCACCATGTTTCCCAACGGCCAGGGCGCGAACCGGCTGTTGCATGTCAATTCCGATCTGAGCCCCTTCCCGACCCTGCTCCACCGCAACAGCAACGGCAACTGGGTCAGTGCCCGGGCGAACGAGAACAAGGCCCAGCTGCCGCACAACGGTTTCATCAGCCGTGCGCTGGTGGGGCAGCAGGTGATGTTTCATCTGCGCAAGCCTGACGACGTCACCAGCAAGCAGCTGTATGGCGATTCCAAGCTGTTCATGGATCTGCTGCTGAAGGGTGCACCGATGCAGCGGCGCGTCGGCTCCGAGCTGGTGAAGATCACCTCGCTGGGCCCGCCGTCGCTGGAACGTGATTACACCGACGCCTATCAGCGCCACTGGCAGATCCGCGAATGGCCGATGGCGTACGACAACCAGCTGGTGATCGTCTTCCTGCTGCCGGTGCCCGACGGCTATGCGGCGATGGGCCGTGTCACCGAGAACCGCACCGAACACGAAGACATGTCCGACCTGAAGCAGCTGGCCAACTTCGTCGACGTGTCCTATAGCGGCACGCTGGCGCAGTGGAAGGAATTCCTGGCCAATACCGCGCTGCTGCCCAGCGTGCTATCCGACATCGCCATCCGCTTCGACTATGGCGACGACTTCAAGTACCAGTCCAAGCGCCTGGGCTTCGCCTATACGCCGTCGCTGCAGAAGATCGATGCGGACAGCCAGCTGGTGCTGGGCATGTCCTACTTCCAGGATCACGGCAAGACGGTGTGGGATGTCTCCAAGGTGGAAGTGAAGTCCAACGTGGAGAACGCCGAGCACGTGATGGTCAATCGCCACGTCGCCCCCACCGACGATCTGGACGACAGCTTCCGCAACCACTGGGGCAAGATCGTCCATCGCGATCACCCGGATGACGGCGTGCCGTACAGCGAAAACGACATGACCTATATCGGCACCGTGGGCGGCACCAAGACCAGCAGCGAGTCCAAGCCGGACGTGCTGTACACCGCGTTCTACGGCGTGGACGGCCCGCGCCCCGAGGATGCTATGAAGGGCAAGCTGAATTTGCTGATGGAAAAGCTGCAGGTCAATGAGCATTGAGCAGTAGAGCCGGCGCGATGCGCCTGTAAAGCCGCTCGCTGCGCTCGCTGTAAACAGTAAATGGAGAGAGCAAAGCGCAACATGCGCGCGCCTGCTCTCTCCATTCACCACTTACAGCGAGCGGCTTTACAGACCGCAAAGCGGTCGGCTTCACCTGGGCTCAGTAATTTCCGTCTGCATTTCTACGTCCACCTCGGCCGAAGCAGTCAACGGCACTCGTGGCTGCGCAGTCAGATGCCGGTACCAGCGCCACGCCAGCCAGCCGGTCACCGTCAACGCGCTGGCACCCAGCGCCAGATACACCATGTGACCCGACAGCAGCGGCGACAGCACGCCGGCGACCACGGCGCACATCATCAAGCTACCGAAGGCCTGCACCGAAGACGCACCGCCGCGACGCTGAGGAAAGCGATCCAGCAGCAACAGCGTGAGCGTCGGAAACGCCAGCTGCACGCCGATGCCATGCAGGACCAGCGGCAGCATCGACCAGGGCAAAACCGGCTCGCGGGTGACCAGCGCGATCAACAGATGCAGCCCGCAGGCGAGCAGCATCGAGGCGTAACCGAGGTTGACGGTATACGCGGCACTGCGGCGATGGGCGAGGCGTCCGGACATCCACGCGCCCGCCATCAGGCCTGCCACCGTCGGCAGGAACAGCCACGGGAAACCCTGCGCGGACAGATGCAGCAGATCGCGAATGATGTGCGGCGCCGAAGAGATGTACAGAAACAGGCCGGCAAAGTTCACCGAACAGGAAATCAGCAGCGGCCAGAACGGCCGGTCCTTGCCGAAATTGATATAGCCGCGCACCAGCGTGCCCGCGCGAAACGGCGTGCGCGCCTCGACCGGATGCGTTTCGTCGAGGAACAGCGCCAAGGCCGCCGCCAACACCAGGGTGAAACCCATCAGCACCCAGAAGATGCCGTGCCAGCCGTTGAGGAACAGCAACTGCGCGCCCACGATCGGCGCGATCACCGGCGCGATGCTGAAGATCATCATCACGCGCGACATCATCTGCTGCGCCGCGGGCCCCTCCAGGCTGTCGCGCACGATCGCGCGGCCCACCACCAAGCCGGCGCCGGCGCACGCGCCCTGCAGCGCGCGACAGCTCAGCAGCATCACGTAGGAGGTCGACAGCGCCGCGCCGGCGGAGGCCAGGGCGTAGACCAGCATGCCGGCGACGATCACCGGCTTGCGCCCGATCGCATCGGAGATCGCGCCGTGGAACAGGCTCATCACCGCATAGGTGATCAGGTACATGCTGATCATCTGCTGCAGGCCGGTGCTGTCCACGCCAAAGCGCGCGCCGATCAGCGGAAACGCCGGGAACACGGCGTCGATCGAAAACGGGCCGATCATCGACAGGCCCGCCAGCAGCAACGGCAGGCTGCGCCGGACAGGGCGCGGGATGGGGGTCATGGGCTTGGCATGGCGGGCGAGGTGCGGTGAGTATAGCGGTGCCATCCGCGCGGCTGAGCCATGACGTTCGAGGGATCATGGGCTAGGATGAATGGCACAGGAGATGGCATGCCTCCTGCCCCGGCCAAGGCCGCGGCGAACCACCTTCGGGTTGATGATGCCTGCACCGCCGGACTTTCCCGGGGCGCAGGTGCGTGCCTGTACCGGGGAGTCCTTCCGAAGTTCTTCAGAAGGAGACGACAACGTGGGCTTTACCGGTTTTCTCGCCGTCGGCGTGGGAGGCGTGCTGGGTTGCTGGCTGCGCTGGATGCTCGGCGTCATGTTCAACCCGCTGTTCCCCACCGTACCCCTGGGCACCCTCGCCGCCAACCTGATCGGCGGCCTGCTGATGGGCGTGGTGCTGGGCGTATTCGATCACTTCCAGACCCTGCCGCCCGAACTTCGCCTGTTCGTCGCCACCGGCTTCCTGGGTGGACTGACCACGTTTTCCACCTTCTCGGCCGAGTCGACCACCCTGCTGCTGCGTGAGCAATATCTCTGGTTCGGCGGCCATCTGGCGCTGCACCTGGTCGGCTCGATCGCATTGACCGTGGCAGGTATCGCCATCACCCGCGCCGTATTGCGCTAGGAGGACGTATGGAAAGCACCCATCAAGGCGTCCAGCTCAGTTTTTATACCCACACGCGGGCCCATCACGACGGCAAACTGGTCTATGAATGGTTGCTCGAACATGCGCGCAGCCACGGCATCGGCGGCGGTTCGGCGTTTCGCGCCATCTGCGGCTTCGGCAGGCACGGCGTGTTGCGCGAAGAACAGTTCTTCGAGCTGGCCGACGATCTGGCCATCAAGGTTGAATTCCTGCTCAGCGAGGCGCAAGCGCAGGCGCTGCTGCAAACGGTTCGCGAAAGCGGCGTCGACGCAGTCTTTGCAATTGCTCCTGCAAGCTTTGGGATACTAGGCAAGACGCCAAACTCCCTCTGATTGGACGGCGCCATCCTGCCCTTCTCGTCACCATGGCATACGAGGACCGCATGAGTCAGGATTCATTGAAGGTACGCGCCGCCAGGTTGCTCGAACACGCCGGCATTCTTCTCGATGGTTCGCGCCCTACCGACATGCGGGTGCACGACGAACGACTCTACGCACGCGTGTTTTCGCACGGATCGCTGGGCCTTGGCGAAAGCTATATGGACGGCTGGTGGGACAGCGAAGACCTGCCCGGCCTGTTCACCCGGGTACTCGGCGCGCAGCTGGACACCGAACTGAAGTCGCTGGACACGCTGCTCGCGCATCTGAAGGCGCGCTTCGTCAACCTGCAGCGCGGCGACCACGCGTTTGATATCGGCCGCGTGCACTACGACCTGGGCAACGACCTGTTCCAGGCCATGCTCGGCAAGCGGCTGGTGTATTCGTGCGGCTACTGGGCCAAGGCGAACAACCTCGACGATGCGCAGGAAGCCAAGCTCGACCTGATCTGCCGCAAGCTGCGCCTGCAGCCCGGCCAGCGCGTGCTGGACATCGGCTGCGGCTGGGGCGAAGCGCTGAAGTACGCGGCGGAACGCTATGGCGTACAGGGCGTGGGCGTCACCGTTTCCAAGGAACAGGCGGCCTATGCGCGCCAGCTGTGCAACGGCCTGCCGATCGATATCCGCCTGCAGGATTATCGCGAGATCAACGAACCGTTCGACGCGGTCTTTTCGATCGGCATGTTCGAGCACGTGGGCGCGCTCAACTACCGCACGTATTTCGAGATCGCGCGGCGCTGCCTGCGCGACGACGGCCTGTTCGTGCTGCATTCCATCGGCAGCAACGGCTCGCCCAGCCGGCCCGATCCGTGGATCGAGAAATACATCTTCCCCAATTCGATGATTCCCGCCGCCAGCCAGGTGACCGAGGCGCTGCAGAATCTGTTCGTGGTGGAGGACTGGCACAACTTCGGCAGCGACTACGACCTCACGCTGTCGGCGTGGCGGGCCAACTTCGATGCGGCGTGGCCGCAGCTGGCGGCCAATTACGACGATCGCTTCCGCCGCATGTGGCGCTTCTACCTGTCCGTCTCGGCCGCGGTGTTCCGCAGCCGGCGCGACCAGCTGTGGCAGCTCACCCTCAGCCCGCACGGCGTGCCCGGCGGATACCGTGTTCCGCGCTGAGAATGCTTGCAGCAAGCCAGTAGCCGCACGATAGTGCACCTATCAGCGGGCCGGATGGTCAGGGCCCGCTACGACACGTGGTCAGCTCCTGCTTCGGGATTCCCCCTTGAAACTGTTTCGACGATACGCGGCCGCCCTGGCCCTCAACCTGTTGCTCGTCACGGTCGCGGTGGCCCAGCCCGGCCTGTGGGTGGCCAAGAACGAGCACGCCACGGTCTACCTGTTCGGCACCGTGCACCTGCTGCCCTCGGATACCAACTGGCAGTCGCCCGCGCTGGACAAGGCGCTGGACGAGAGCCAGCGCCTGAGTATTGAGGTGGTCGACGACGATTCGGCGTCCATGCAGGCTCTGTTGATGCAGCACGGCGTCGACTTGAGCGAATCGCTGTCCAGCAAGCTCGATGAGAAGGATCGCGGCGAACTGGAGAAGGCCGCGGAAGCAGCCAAGCTGCCCGGCGGTGTCGCCGCGCTGGAACGAATGCGCCCGTGGCTGGCTGCGCTCGAGCTCACCATGGCGCCACTGATGGAGGCCGGGCTTGACCCGAGCGAAGGCGTAGACAAGCTGCTCAAGGCACGCATGCAGCAGGCCGGCAAGCCCATCGACGGGCTGGAAACGGCCGAAAAGCAGATCCGCATGCTGGCCGACCTGCCCGAGGCCATGCAGCTGGAATTTCTGCGCGAGTCATTCAAGGACGTGGCCGACGGCCCGGGCAAGCTGCACGAGCTGATCGATGCCTGGCGCAACGGCGACACCGCCGCCATCGCCAACATCGAAGACGAAGACCTGCGCAAGGACAGCCCGATGCTCTACCAGCGGCTGATCGTCGAGCGCAATCAGGCCTGGGCCAAGACCATCGCCGAGCGCATGCAGCAGCCGGGGGTGAGTTTTGTCGCCGTGGGCGCAGGGCATCTGGCCGGGCCAGACAGCCTGCAGGAGCAGTTGCACAAGCTGGGTGTGAAGACCACCCGCATCCAGAACTGACGGCCTGCCTCCCCCCTGTGGGAGCGCACCCTGTGCGCGACCGCAGAGCCATGCAGTTCCTCAGTCGGCGGCTTTCGCACCACGACCACATGGCTTCACCGCTTCGCCGGCTGTCGCGCACAGGGTGCGCTCCCACAGGGGGAACGGATCGCTCCCCTCGCCGCCCCGCCCCCCTTTCTGGCACCATCGTCCGGTTAAGCGCGCCCTCTGCGTGCAGCCCAACGACGCAAACCCATGAATTTGCAAGCCAATTTCGAACAGATCCCGCTCAAGGAATACGCCGAGCGGGCTTACCTCGACTATTCCATGTACGTGGTGCTGGACCGCGCCCTGCCCTTCGTGGGCGATGGCCTGAAGCCGGTACAGCGCCGCATCGTCTACGCCATGAGCGAGCTGGGCCTGGCGGCTTCCTCCAAGCCCAAGAAGTCGGCCCGCACCATTGGCGATGTGATCGGCAAGTTCCATCCGCATGGCGACACCTCGTGCTACGAGGCGATGGTGCTGATGGCCCAGCCGTTCTCGTACCGCTATCCGCTGGTCGACGGCCAGGGCAACTTCGGCTCGCCGGACGATCCGAAAAGCTTCGCCGCGATGCGCTACACCGAGTCGCGCCTGAGCCCGATCGCCGAGGCCCTGCTGGGCGAACTCGGCCAGGGCACGGTGGACTGGGTGCCCAACTTCGACGGCACCCTGGAAGAACCCAGCTGGCTGCCCTCGCGCGTGCCGCACGTGTTGCTCAACGGTTCGATGGGCATCGCCGTGGGCATGGCCACCGATATCCCGCCGCACAACCTGCGCGAGGTGGTCAGCGCATGCATCCGCCTGCTGGATGATCCGGACGCCACCGTGGCGGACCTGTGCGAACACATCCAGGGCCCGGACTATCCGACCGAAGCGGAAATCATCACGCCGCGCAACGAACTGCTGGCGATGTACCAGAACGGCACCGGTTCGGTGCGCGCCCGCGCCGTGTATCACCTGGACGAGGGCAACATCGTCATCACCGCGCTGCCGCACCAGGTGAGCCCGTCCAAGATCCTCGAGCAGATCGCCGCGCAGATGCGCGCGAAGAAGCTGCCGATGGTCGAAGACCTGCGCGACGAATCAGATCACGAGAATCCGATCCGCCTGGTGGTCGTGCCGCGCTCCAACCGCATCGACGCCGCCGAAGTGATGCAGCACCTGTTCGCCACCACGGACATGGAGAAGAGCTTCCGCATCAACCTCAACATGATCGGTCTGGACGGCCGTCCGCAGGTGAAGGATCTCAAGCGGATCCTCAGCGAGTGGCTGCATTTCCGCACCGATACGGTGACCCGCCGCCTCAACCATCGCCTGGCCAAGGTCGAGCGCCGCCTGCACCTGTTGGAAGGTCTGCGCATCGCCTACCTCAACCTGGACGAAGTGATCCGCATCGTCCGCACCGAGGACGAGCCCAAGCCGGTGCTGATGGCGCGCTTTGGCCTCAGCGACGAACAGACCGACTACCTCCTCGAGACCAAGCTGCGCCAGCTGGCGCGCCTCGAGGAAATGAAGATCAATGCCGAGCGCGACCAGCTTGAGGAAGAGCGCGCACGCATCAACGTGCTGCTCAAGTCGCCGGCCAAGCTCAAGGGCCTGATCAAGGAAGAACTGCGCGCCGATGCCGCCAAGTTCGGCGACGACCGTCGTTCGCCGCTGGTGCAGCGCAATGCCGCGCAGGCGATGGACGAAAGCGCGCTGGTGGCCAGCGAGCCGGTCACCGTGGTGCTGAGCGCCAAGGGCTGGATCCGCGCCGCCAAGGGCCACGACGTGGATGCCGATGGCCTGAACTATCGCGAAGGCGACAGCCTGCTCGCCACGGTGAAGGCACGCACCACGCAACAGGTCGCGGTGATCGACTCCACCGGCCGCAGCTATTCCACCGCGGCGCACACCCTGCCCTCGGCGCGCGGCAACGGTGAGCCGCTCACCGGTCGCTTCAGCCCGCCTTCGGGCGCCAGCTTTGACGCGCTCGCCGCCGGCGACAACGACACGCGCCTGATCCTGGCCACCGACCACGGCTACGGCTTCGTGACGCGCTTCGAATCGCTCACCGGCCGCAACAAGGCCGGCAAGCAGATCATCACCCTGGGCGATGGCGCCAAGGTGCTGGCGCCGCAGATCAGCGCCGATCCGGCACGCGACCGCATCGTGGTGGTCACCACCGAAGGCCATCTGCTGATGTTCTCGGTGGCCGAGCTGCCCGAACTGGACAAGGGCAAGGGCAACAAGCTGATCGACGTGCCCAAGGCCAAGCTGAGCGCCGGCGTGAAGGTCGTCGGCGTGGCAGTGGTCGCCGAAGGCAAGGGCGAGGTAACGCTCTATGCCGGCCAGCGCAAGCTCACCCTGAAATGGTCGAACCTGGTCGAGTACGGCGGCAACCGCGCCACCCGCGGCGGTCTGCTGCCGCAGGGTCTGCGTCGCGTGGAGCGGATCGAAACGACGGGCTGATCCAGCCCTTCCATCCTTGCCTTATCCCTGTGGGAGCGCACCCTGTGCGCGACTGGCCTTGCCTCAGGCCAGTCGCGCACAGGGTGCGCTCCCACAGTGTTGTTTGTTGCCCCCTAGACCATCCTTCCTGTTGACGAACGCCCCGCCGGGGCCGTATCCAGTGTGCTCCCGCCGTAGCACAAGGATGGTTCATGCGTACGTCACGTATGCCGGCGCTTATCGCCGGCCTGTTGTTCGCAATAACGGCTCACGCCGCGGATACCGATCACTGGCAGCTGCCGGTGGCGGTGAAGAAACTGGATAACGGCCTCACCGTCGTCGTTTCCGAAGACCATAGTTCACCCACTTTCGGCATCAGCACGGTCTATCACGTGGGCATGCGGCTGGAGCCGCAAAATCGCACGGGTTTCGCGCATCTGTTCGAACACCTGATGTTCGAAGGCACGCCCAACGCACCCAAGGGCACCTTCGATCGGGTGGTCCAGGGCGGCGGTGGCGTCTTCAATGGCTCCACCCGCGCCGACTACACCAACTACATCGCCTCGGCGCCCATCTCCGCGCTGGAACCGCTGCTGTGGATCGAAGCGGACCGCATGAAGACGCTGGATTTCAGCGACAAGAATCTCGACAACCAGCGCAACGTGGTGAAGGAAGAAATCCGCGTCAACGTGAAGAACCAGCCTTATGGCCTGTTCTTCTGGACCGACCTCGACGCGCTGGCCTTCGACAAGTGGCCGAACAAACACGACGGCTACGGTTCGTTCGAAGATCTGGATCACGCCAGCATCGCCGACGTCAAAGCGTTCCACGACACTTTCTACCAACCCGCCAATGCCGTACTCGGCATCTCCGGCGATGTCACGCCCGAGCAGGCCTTTGCGCTCGCGCAGAAATACTTCGGCGCGATTCCTTCGCGTCCGTTGCCCGCCCGGCCGGATGTTTCCGAACCGCTGAACACCAAGGGTCGCCACCTCGAGCAGACCGACGCGCTGGCCAAGGCGCCGGCGATTGCGGTGGGCTGGAAAGCGCCCGATCGTGGCAGCAAGGACCAGATGCCGATGCTGGTGCTGGCCCAGTTGCTCGTCGGCGATGATGCTTCGCGCTTTTACCAGGGCCTGGTGAAAGGACGCGAGCAACTGTTGCAGATCCAGGGCGGCGTGAACTTCGCGCTGGGCAGTGGCACCGATTACGCGGGCCCCACACTGTTCGGCCTGTTCGCGATCTACAAGCCCAACGCCCAGCCCGACCAGGTGCTGGCAGCGCTCAACGAAGAGATCGCCAAAGTTGCCAAAGACGGTGTCGACGACGCCACGCTGGCACGCGTGAAAACCAAGATGCTGTCGGACTGGTATGGCGGCATGGAGGATTTCCTCTCGCGCGCCGACACGCTGGCCAAGCTGCAGACGCTGTGGGGCGATGCCAACGTGGTCAACCAGGTGCCCGGCTGGATCAACCAGGTGAGCGCCAATGATGTACGCCGCGTGGCGCAGACCTATCTCACCGACGCCAATCGCAGCGTGATCATCCGCCGCCCGGTGGCGGCCCACGGCAAGGACGCCGGCGCCAAGCCGGCCAAGCACTAAGGAGAGCGAAGGTCATGATCACCACGACTCTGAAAGCATCCCTGCTCGCGGCCGCCCTCGGCATCGCCATGACCGCGCACGCGGCCGAAGCGCCCATGCCCAAGGAACTGCCGCCCTACGGTCCCGAGCGACCGCTGCCGGTGCCGCAGATCACCCAGCGCACCCTGCCCAACGGCCTCACTGTGTGGGTGATTCCGCGCAACGGCCTGCCCAAGGTCAACGTGCAGTTGGCTGTGCTCGGTGGCACCTCGTACGACGACGCAAAGCATCCCGCCCAGGCCGAACTGATGGCCGCTTTGTTCAACGAAGGCACCGACACGCTCAGCTCCAAGCAGATCGCCGAAAAGCTGCAGGCCATCGGTGGCGACTACGGCGCGAATGCAGGACGCGACTCCATCGGCGTCAGCGCCAGCGCCCTGGCCAGCCACTCGGACGAACTGCTCGAACTGGTGGCCGACACGGCGCTGCATCCGAGCTTCCCGGCCAAGGAAGTCACGCTGGAGAAGACCAACGCGCTGCAGACACTGAAGGTCAACCAGGCCGACCCTGACTGGCAATCGATGCGCGCGTTCAACCATGCGGTGTACGGCGATCATCCGTATGCGCGCGACGAGCTCACCGAGGCGAGCATCCAGGCCGTGACGCCCGAGTCGCTGCACCAGCTGCACGATCAACGCATGCGCCCGGAGCGCGCGCTGCTGGTGATCGTCGGCAAGGTGGATGCCGGTCAGGTGCTCAAGACCGTCGAGCAGCAGTTCGGCAGCTGGAAGGCAACAGGGCCCGCGCCCGCCAACGTGACCCAGGTGCCCACCAACACACCTGCCCAGAAGTTGCTGGTGGCGCGTGCTGGCGCGGTGCAGACCAATATCCGCTTTGGCCAGCCCACGGCGCCCCTGCGCGATCCGGACTTCATCCCGCTCACCGTGGCCAACACGGTGCTCGGTGGTGGTTTCAGCAGCCGCATCACGCAGGACATCCGCGAGGACAAGGGCTATTCGTACAGCCCCTATTCCACGCTGGACGTGCGCCGCAACGGTGGCAACACCCTTGCCGTAGTCGACGTGCGCAACGAGGTCACCGGGGCCACCCTGGGCGAACTGTCCAAGCTCTACCAGGGCATGGGCACCGAGCCGGCCAGCCCTGAAGAACTGATGCGCGCCAAGCGCCTGATCGCGGGCATCTACCTGTTGCGCAACCAGATCCAGTCGTCCCTGGCCAATACGCTGGCACGCTACTGGGTGAGCGGCATGCCGCCGTCGTTCATGACCACCTACGTGACCGATACCGGCAAGGTCACCGCCGAGCAGGTGCAGGCGATGGGACGGAAGTACTTTGCGCCGGAGAAACAGAGCATCATCCTGGTTGGCGACCCCAAGGCGATCGATCCGCAGTTGAAGGCGATCGGCAGCTTTACGCCATACAAGCCTTGAGCAACCCCGCGTGGCGGCGGGAACTCCCGTCGCCACGCGTCGTCCAAGGGAGGCGTGTCCACACCGGCGACGGTGGCGCGTTATAGGCCTCACGTCCCCGGAGTTTTTCCATGAAGATCGTCCGCACCACCGTTTTCGCCACCGCCAGCCTGCTGCTGGCGGCAACGGCCTGGGCACAGAACGCCGACCAGTCGCTGAACCTCAAGCTGCCGGCCAATCTTCCCGCCGCCAGCACCAGCGCGGCGCCACCGGCGCCCCCGGCCACTACGGTGGCCAACAGCAGCGGCCAGCCGGCCAAGGCCAATCCCAGCGCCACCGCTCAGACGGCCAGCCAGAACGGCAGCTACAGCAAGGATCCGCCGGGGACCTACTACGGCGACACCAGTGGCGCGATGGGCGACACCCAGGCCGCCATGAGCGCCGCACCAGCGGTGACCTGCGACGACGCCACCTACAACCAGCCGCAGGTGCACGGCTCGGTCACCACCGGCGTGGTCGCCGGCAACCACTTCAGCGGCAACTACACCGGCGGCGGCGTCACGCTCAGCCAGGCTTTCGGCAGCTGCGAACACCCGACCGGCGGCATGAGCATCTCCGTGGGCGGCACCCAGGGCCACTTCGGCCGTTAAACGCCGGCGCGCCCCGCCCCCGGGGCCGCAGGGGTCGAAAGTTCTTGGAAAGGGTCGGTGGTCAGACTGACCCTATGATTTACTGTCATCTTTCCGCGTGGCGCATGCCCCGGATTTCCCCGATTGCCTGTAGCTGCGGAGCTCCCCAGTGATTCAAGACGTCGAGTTCCGCTACGAAGGCGGTCGCAGCGGTGTGCTGCTCATTCATGGCCTGACCGGCACCCCGACCGAGATGCGCCTGCTCGGCAAGGGCCTCAACCGCGCCGGTTACACGGTGTACGGCATGCAGCTGGCGGGTCATTGCGGCGACGTCGACGACCTGCTGAAGACCGGCTGGCGCGACTGGTATGCCAGCGTGGAAGCCGCCGCCGACAAGTTCCGCCACGAGGTGGACCACCTGTTCGTGGCCGGCCTGTCGATGGGCGCCGTGCTGGCGCTCAAGCTGGCCGCCGAGCGCCCGGACTGGGTCAAGGGCGTGGGCGTCTACGGCGCCACCTTCCGCTATGACGGCTGGGCGATTCCGTGGATCGGCAAGTTCTCCTTCCTGCTGCCCTTCCTGCACCGCTTCGGCATCGGCAAGCACCGCATGGTGCACGAGGGCGAGCCGTACGGCATCCGCGACGAGCGCCTGCGCGCGCAGATCAGCACCGCCATGCTGAGCGGCGACAGTGCCGCCGCCGGCCTGCCGGGCAACCCGTGGCCGTCGCTGGGCGAGATGTACAACATGGCCGCCGTGGTGAAGCGCGAGCTGCCCAAGGTGACCGCCCCCTGCCTGATTGCCCACGCCACCGAAGACGACATCGCCAGCATCGAGAATGCCTATCTGGTGCAGCGCGGCGTGTCCGGCCCGGTGGAAACGCTGTGGCTGAAGGACAGCTACCACATGATCACGGTGGACCGGGAACGTCGCCTGCTGACCGACCGCTCGGCGGAATTCTTCCGCCTGATCGCCGCCACCTACGAACCCGTCGCGCGCGCTGCGGCCTGAGGACTCAGCATGAGTCCCCTGGTTGTCGCCTTGTGGCTGCTCAACGTCACGCTCGATACCGTCGGCCAACTGTCCTTCAAGGCAGCGGCCGGCGATCCGCGAGCAGGTGATGGCGTGGCGCGCTGGAAGTACATGGCGGCGCGTCCGTGGATCTGGATCGGCGTGCTCTCCTATGTAGCCGAATTCCTGGTGTGGATCGCGTTCCTGTCGCTGGTCGATTTGTCCGAAGGCGTGCTGCTGGGTTCGATCAACATCGTGGTGGTGATGATCGCCGGCCGCATGCTGTTCAAGGAAAAACTCACGCCGCTACGCGTCACCGGCATGCTGCTGGTAACCGCGGGCGTGGCCATTGTCGGCATGGCCGGAGGCTGAGGAATGTCGATGAAGCTAGCCCGTTTTTACGCCATCGGCTTCACCATCCTGGTGTTGTTCGACACGCTGGTGCAGCTGAGTTTCAAGTACGCCGGCGATCATGCGTTTCCGCCCGAGGCAAACTGGGCATGGATCGTGCGCGTGTTTGGCCATCCGTGGATCTATGTCGCGGTGATCGGCTACGTGGGCAACTTCTTCACCTGGATGACCCTGCTCAAGCACGCGCCGATCGGCCCTGCCTTCGCCGTCACTCATCTGGAGGTGGTGAGCGTGATGCTGTTCTCGGTGTGGCTGTTCCACGAGCCACTGACCGCATCGCGCATCATCGGCGCCGTCGCCATCGTGGCCGGCATCATCTGCCTGGCCTTCGCAGAGAGCGGCGCGCATCCGGAAGGCGACGCGCCCACCGAAGCGAAGGGCGCGCTCGGCGTCGCAGCCGGCGACTGATCCGCCACCCCCATGTCCCGCGAGCCACCGCCCACCGCCGGCCTGCCGCTAAGACTGAGCGATCTGTGGCCCGGCCGCGCGCCGTTCGCGGATCAGGTCGCCACGTGGCTGGGCGTCGAACAGTTGCAACTGGAGTGCTCGGGCACGTCGGCCATGGTGGTGGCGCTGAAGGCGATGCATGGCCTGCGCCCGCAACGCGACGAAGTGATCGTGCCCGCCTGGACCTGCCCGCTGGTGGCGCTCGCCATCCATCGCGCCGGGCTGAAGCTGCGCCTGTGCGATCTCGCGCCCAATCATTTCGATATGGATGTCGCCCAGCTCTGCACGCTGGGTAACTCGCGGACGCTGGCCATCGTGCCGACACATCTGGCTGGTCGCGTGGCCGACGTGAACGCCGCGCTCGATGTGGCGCACCGCGTGGGCGCCTACGTGCTGGAAGACGCGGCGCAGGCGCTGGGCGCCAGGCAGAACGGCCAGAGCGTCGGCCTGCTCGGCGACGCCGGCTTCTTCAGCCTCGCGGTGGGCAAGGGACTCACGCTGTTCGAAGGCGGCCTGCTGCTGACGCGCGATCCTGTATTGCGCTCGGCCTTTGCTGCCAGCCATCAGGCCAATGTTCACGCCGACGCGAAAATGGACTGGCAACGTGCGCTCGAACTGATCGGTTATGCACTGGCCTATCGCCCGTCGCTGCTGCCGTTGGCGTATGGACGTCCATTGCGCAAAGCGCTGGCGGCCAACGATCCGGTGGCCGCAGTGGGCGACGATTTCGGCCCCGACATTCCCATGCATACGGTGAGCGACTGGCGACAGGCGGTGGGCGCGCGCGCGCTGCCTCGCCTCCCGGCCTTTCTTGAGGTCACGCGTATGCAGGCCCTGCGTCGAGTGGAACGGCTGCGGCGCATTCCCGGTGTCACCGTGTTCGACGACGCACCGGGCCAGCAAGGTGTGTGGCCCTTCCTGCTGCTCACCCTGCCCGACCACGCCAGGCGCGATGCGGCGCTGAAAACGCTGTGGACGGCCGGCTTGGGCGTCAGCCGCCTGTTCATCCACGCCCTGCCCGACTACGGCTATCTGCGCGACATCGTCGCCGATGCCCAGTTGCCCAACGCGCGCGCCTTTGCCGCGCGCTCGCTCACCATCACCAACAGCCCGTGGCTGGATGAGGCGACGTTCGAAGCCATCTGCGTCGAGCTGGAACGCGCGACGATCTGAAACCTGCGCTCAAGGCGTCGGCCGCTCGTGGCTTTCCAGCCGCTTCCCGCTGGAAAGAAACAGCAAGGCACCCACGCAGAGGACGAGGCACGGTCCCACCACCGACATGCCCATGCCCGAGGGGATGCTCACTCCCATCATCACCGCGGCATTGGACGCAGCGTGCATCAACACACACAGCAAAATGCTGCGCGTGCGCGTGTAGAGCCAACCGAACAGCAGCGCATTGCCCATCACGCCAATCAGGAACAGCGCAAAGCCCGCGTGGTATTGCGCCACGCCGGGCAGGAAGAACAACGGCAGATGCCAGACCGCCCAGATCGGCCCGATCAGCAGGGCCGCCCGAGCCGCGCCGATCGTGCGCCCCCACTCCTCCTGGGTGATGCCGCGCCAGCCCAGTTCCTCCAGGCCGCCACCGATGATGGTCATCAGCAGGTAGAGCGGAAACAGATACCACGATCGAATACTGACGGCGTTCGCCAGCGCGGGCTTCAAGGCCACGGCCAGGGCAATCGCGAACAATCCCAGCGCGATCGGCAAGCCCAGCGCGACCAGATACCACACGGGACGCTTCCGCCAGCGCAGCACCCGTTGATTGAATTCGCGCAGCGGTGATTCCTCACGCGTGCACCACACGGCGACATAGGCGGCGATGGTCGGCCCCAGGCCACCGAGCACGTACAACGTCATGAAGGGCCACGCGCCATAGCGGGTGATCTGCGCCTGTGCCAGCGCAACCAGCACGCCCCAGGAGAGCCAGGTGATGGCGAAGGTGACGCCAAGAAAGATCAGCGCGCGACGACTGGCAGGAAAGTGCTCGGTCATACGATGGCATCGCCTCGAACGGTGCCGGAACGAGCCGGCTCTCGATACGCCTGCGGCATCCTTGCCCGTTCAACGCCGCGTCGGCGTGAATGCGGGGCCGATCTTCAATCCAATGCTTTACACGCTGCTTTCAGCGATCGCTGCCAACAGTCGCGTATTGAACGCCCGCTGCTGCGCCTGCCAGGCATCCAGTTCGCTCTGCGGTATCGGCTCCTGCCCGTCCATGCCGCTCAGCAGGCGCTTCCACCACGTCCGGTACTGATAGGCCGAGACTTCGCCGTTGATGTCGCTGGCCACGATGCGTCCGCGCAGCGCCTCGATGATCGCCATCGCGTGCGACCCTTCCAGTCGCCCCTGGTCCCAGTTGGTGCGCGCCGTATCGACGCTGAAGGCATCCTTGTCGATGGACAGATACGTGGGTTGCGGCGCCTGCTTCAGTTGCTGCACGAAGGCGCAGGTCAGCGCATCGGGATCCTCGAAGCGATGGAAGGCGTCGCTGAGCCCCAGCTTCGCCGCCCAATCCACATTCACGTCCATGCACCAATAGCTGAGCTTGCCGGCCTGCAGCGGGCGCAGATAGTTTTCCCAGGCATGCTTGGCGCCAATATCGCCGGAGGTAATGCCCACCACGTGCACATGCGTCACGAATGGCAGCATGGCCACCCGGCGCACCCACGATCCGCAATGGATGCCCCAGGGGAAACGCATATTGTCCGGATGGTTGTCGAACACCACCAGCTGGAACGGCCCACGCGCACGCTGGCGCTGCACCAGCGGCCAGGTGAGATGGTGATAGTCGCCCGAGCCCATCAGCACGGTGCCGTAGTTTTCCGGCAGATGGGTGTCGAGATAGCCGCGCAGCCGATCGAAAGTACGCAGCGTGCAGCCGAAGCGGATCGCTTCCTGCCAGTCGGTGAGCGCCAGCGTGGTCGCGCCCGCAATCGGCCCGACCGAACTGTCGAAATCCAGGATCAGTGGTTCACGCCGGTTCATGCGCCGCCCATTGGCTATCGCTCTCGAAGAATTTGCCTAAGCGGCGCGCGGCCAGCCGCAGCAGCGGATTGCGCAGGTAGATCGCGTGTCGCGTCAGGGTGAATTGTGCACCCAGATAGGCCTTGATCTGCGGATCAGTCCAGCCCGCCACATAGTGGGTGAGATGGTGCTCGCGCGCGTAGGCGAGATTGTGGAACCAGCTGGTGAAGTACAGGTTCTGCTCGCGCGCCTGCGGATAGGCAAACCCCACGTACTTGTCGATCAGCTTGCCCTCCACCGCAAAGCACAGATTCCAGCCGATCATCTCGCCCTGGTGGCAATAGACAAACACCACGCCGCCATTGGTTGCATCGCGCAGCACGGCGGCGAAAAAATCGCGGCTGAGCTTGTCGAAATGCACCTCACTTTGCGCGTAGACGCTTTCGTAAAGCGCGTAATAGGCGGCGACCACGGCGTCATCGTTGAACACCGCATCGCCGCAAGACACCGAAGTCACCGCCACTTCATCGCGCTTGCGCAGCTTGCGGCGGATGTCTTTGCGGCGACTCGACGACAAACGCGCCAGGTAATCGTCCTCGCCCTCGAAATCGATCGGCACATAGGCCAGCGCCTGCCCTTCCAGCAGGATGAAACCCGCCGCGTCGCAGGCATCGGCGAAACGCTTGCACCAGTCGCCGGTGGCGGCGTCGAACAAGGGCGAGGCCTGCGGGATGTCCTTCACGATCAGCAGCCGCTGGCGTCGACCCAGCTGGTCGCGCAAGGCCTTGGCCAGTGCCTCGGGCTGGGTATCGCGGGGAAACAGCGCATATTCGGACACCGTGGTTCCCACGAAGGCCGTGCGCCAGCGCAGCAGCCGGCCCCACCAGCGATAGCCGGGCGCGCCGGTCACTTTGGCGCGGGCCTGGTCATCGGCGGTGGTGAGCAGATCGAACGGCGCCACGAAGGCCGGCGTGTCCGCGACCTGCATCACACTGAAATCGATGGGGGGATGTTCGGCGAACCGGGCGATGAGTGCGTCCGGCTCGAGCTGATTGAGGTACCGCACGCGACAGTCCCACGAGTCACAAGGCCATAGGATACGACTCCCGCCCCGCCCTGCCCATGATTTCCCGCTTAAAAGGCTGCTGAAAGGGAACCCGGCAGAGCATGACCTCAAGCCGTTCCATGCGGTGGCGTTCTGGACTTTGTCCTGACGGTTCGTCAGGCTTGTGAAAAGGCATCCGGTGGATGCCCGCGTGACCCGGCGCCATGGACCCCAGGAAACCAAAGATGAGCAACGTTCAGCAGGAAACCTTCGACATCATCGCCAAGCAGGCCAAGATCGAGCTTGACACGATCAAGCCGGAGTCCACCCTGAAGGATCTGGGCATCGCCTCACTGGACGCGATCGAAGTGATCTTCGACATCGAGGAACACTTCAACATCAACCTGCCCAACGAAGACACCGACTTCGACGGCGGCACCGTCGGCCAACTCGTGGAAGCCATCGAGCGCCAGCTCGCCCAGAAGACCAGCGAATAATCCATGCGCCGACTCGTGATCACCGGCATGGGCGCGATCTGCGCGCTCGGCCACGATGCGCCCTCCGTGTGGAAGGCGATGACCGAGGGTCGGTCCGGCATCGGCCCGATCCATCACATCGACTCGAGCCAGTTGCGCAACGGCGGCATCGCCGCCGAAGTGGCGGATTACGATCCCGCCAACTTTTTTGACGAAGGCCGCCGCCCGCTGCTCGATACGTTCAGCGAATACGCGCTGATCGCCGCCAACGAGGCGATACGCCAATCGGGCATCAGCTTCGAAGGCGAAGCCGGCGCACGCGCGGCCGTGGTGATCGGCACGGGCGCAGGCGGCGAGACCAGTCGCGACGATCTCTACGAGCGCCTGTACGGCGAACACCAGGGCCGCTTCCACCCGCTCAGCATCGTGCGCATGATGATGAATGCGCCCGCCAGCCAGGTCAGCATGGTGCACGGCATCACCGGCCCGGCTTTCGTGGTGGCGAGTGCGTGTGCGTCTTCGAACCACGCCTTTGCGCAGGCGGCGATGATGATCCGTTCCGGCATCGTCGATGCAGCCGTGGTCGGCGGCACCGAGGCCTGCATCACGCTCGGCACGCTGCGCGCCTGGGAAGCCATGCGCGTGCTCGCCCCCGACACCTGCCGCCCCTTCAGCAAAGGCCGCCGCGGCCTGGTGCTGGGCGAAGGCGCGGCGATGTATGTGATCGAGACACTGGAATCGGCACAGCAGCGTGGCGCCGACATCATCTGCGAACTCGTCGGCACCGGCATGAGCTCGGACGCCGGCGATATCGCCGCACCGTCAGATATCGGCGCCGCCGCAGCGATGAACATGGCGCTGCGCGATGGCGGGTTGGCGCCTGAAGACGTCGACTACGTCAACGCGCACGGTACCGGCACCGTCGCCAACGACAGCACCGAGACGCGCGCCATCCATCGCGTGTTCGGCGCGCACGCACGCGAGATGCTGGTCTCCTCCACCAAATCCATGCATGGCCATGCCCTGGGCGCCGGCGGAGCACTGGAACTGATCGCCGCCATCGGCGCCATCCACGATGGCATCGTCGCCCCCACCATCAACTACCTCGAACCTGATCCCGCCTGCGATCTGGACTATGTGCCGAACGTGGCGCGCGAGCGCAAGGTGAATGCGGCAATCAGCAATTCGTTTGCGTTTGGTGGGTTGAATGCGGTGGTGGCGGTGAGGCGCATGGGCTGAAGTTGGGCTGGGCTGTGTTCGGCATTGACCCACAGCCCACCAGGCGCAATCGGTTCAGCACCTAGCCGCCTGTCTGTGGGAGCGCACCCTGTGCGCGACAGCCACGCCTGGGTGTATCGCTCCGTAGGTCGTCGCGCACAGGGTGCGCTCCCACAAAAAGCCGACCGGCAATAATTCGATTGCACCCCACGGCGGGCGTCGCCCTCCTGTAGGAGCGCACCTTGTGCGCGACCGCAGAGCTGCGGCGCATCGCTGCGTAGGTTGGTCGCGCACAGGGTGCGCTCCTACAAAAGAGAGGCCTGGCACAGCCGGGCGTTCCGTTGCTCTTGATGTCGCTCTTGATGTCGCTCTTGATGTGGCTCTGCCCCCCCGGGGTCCCCGTATGACGCGGCGGGCGGGTGGAGGAAAGCCCGCAGGGTGGCCGCATGGATGCGGCCAGTTTTTCGACAGGACAGGGATGTCCTGTCGAAAAACCCCGGAACCCGCCCGCGCACCTGGAGGCCGAAGGCCCGGAAGGCGCGTCATCCGGGGGGCCCTTCTCTTTGGTTACTTTCTCTTGGGCAAGCAAGAGAAAGTA
>NZ_JPLA01000027.1 GCF_001010355.1 Dyella japonica DSM 16301
GGGCGTGGGTATCGGCGCTATGGCCCAGCAAGGCCCAGCTGCCGCCCACCACGGCGAGGGCAAGAATGGCGAGTATCCATCGGTTTTTCATGTTCCGCTCCCGAAATGAACTCGTCGAAGTAGGACTACCCCGACGATCAGGAGCGGAAGATTAGGTGTACTATCTGGTTCAATAAATGCTTTTTGATGCAACGCAATAGTGACTGCGAGTCACGAATGGGGTGAAAATCCAGCCTATGGAAGACTTTGCCGCAATCTCTGCGTTTGTCCGGGTGGTCGAAGCCAAGAGCTTTGCCGCCGCGGCCGCCCAACTGGGCATGACTCCCTCCGGCGTCAGCCGTGCCGTGTCCCGGCTGGAAGAACAGCTGGGCGCCAGGCTGTTGTTCCGCTCCACGCGTTCGCTGCGTTTGACCGACGATGGGGCCTCGTTCCATGCACGTTGCAAGGAGATCCTGGCCGACCTGACCGAGGCGACCGAGGCCCTGGGCTATGCCCAGCGCAAGCCGACCGGCAAGTTGCGCATCGGCGTGCCGGCCGCCGTGGGCCGTACCGTGATCATCCCCCGGCTGGCGGAATTCGAGCAGCGCTATCCCGACATCCGTCTGGAGTTGTCGATGTGCGATTACCCCTACGACCTCAATGAGGAAGGCATCGACTGCGCCGTCCGGGTCGGGCCGCTGGAGGATTCCAGCCTGATCGCCCGCAAGATCGGCTACCTGCGCAACGTGATGATCGCCTCGCCGGACTACCTGGTGAAGCACGGGGCGCCGCAGAGCATCGAGGATCTGAAGGACCATCGCTGCATCAACTATGTGCAGCCCAATGGCCGTCCGCGCCAGTGGCAGTTCGAGACGCCGAGCGGGCAGGTGGCGGTCGACATCGAGGCGCACCTGCTGATCAACGACGCCGAGTCGGTGATCCAGGCCGTGGTCGCGGGCCTGGGCATCACCCAGGCGCCGCATGTCATCGCTGCCTGCATGCTCGACTTCGGCAAGCTCGAGCTGGTGATGACCGACACCACCTCCACCGGCAAGCCGGTGTGGATCGTCTACCCGCAGAAGAAGCACCTGTCCGCCCGCGTGCAGGCCTTCATCGAGTGGGTGCGCGAGGTGTTCGAGCAGACCAGCGAGCCGGGCAAGCACAAGAAGCCGATGGTGGCGGCGGTGCCGGAGCGCCTGAGCGCCTGAGCGTCTGACGCGCAACCCAGCTGATCGCGGTGGCGGGGTGTCCAGAGCCACGCCATCCTCCGGAAGGAGCATGGACGACGCGGCAGTTCTCCTGTATCTAGCACGCTGCAGCAGGGGGCCAGTGCAGCAAACTGCACGGGTTGCAATGGCGCCATCGCCATCGACACATCGTTCTCAGAGGGGGGAACGTGAAACTCGGAATGAAATGCTTACTCGCCGGCTCGCTGGCGATGGCTCTGTGCGGCCTGGCGCACGCGAATGGCGTTCTGATCAACGCGGCCAACCGAACCGACATGGTCTACGACCATGCCCGCGGACTGATCTATGTCGCCAATGGCTCCCAGGTCGAACGCTACGACGTAGTGCACAACTATCCGCTCAGCCCCATTGTGCTGGGTGGCAGTCTGATGGGTCTGGATCTGTCGCCCGACGGCCAGACGCTCGCCGTGGCAGATGGTGCGTCGCTGGGCAACAACAACGTCGTGCACCTGGTCAATCCCGATACGCTGGTCGATACCAAGGCGATGACAGCCTCTCAGCTGGTCGGGCAAAACGGCCTGTTCGATGTGCTCTACGCACATGACGGCACGCTGATGGTGACCGGCATGTACTCGGGAAGCGGCTGGGTGCCGTTTCAGCGCCTCGATCCTTCGAGCCTGACCTGGACCAACATCGCCATGCCGGCCAGCTCAGGTCCGGGAATTCTGCAGAATACGATGCTGGCGACCGATGCCGGCAAGCGCACGTTTGCACTGGCGGAGAGCAATATTTCCGACGGACGTTGGGACGTCTATTTCCCGGCCAGCAATGCGTTGGACGCGCGCAACGGGTACACCGATGGCACGTCGGCCTTCAATTACGAAGTCGGCATCAGTGGGGACGCAACGCAGTTCACCATCGTCGCGGCATCGGGCGTATTCGTTTACGACGCCAGCTACAAGCGCTTGACCACGCTCGGCGCCTCGGGCCTCACCGCGCATCCGGTGGGAGTCGCCTACCATCCGGTTGACCACAAGCTGTATGCCCCCATGGCGGGCACGAGCAACGTGCTTGTCTACGACACCGATACGTTCCAGCAGATCGGCTCGTACGATTTCCTGAGCAGCTTTACCGTTCCATCCTGGAACGCCGGCTTCATGGGCGGCCGCACGCGTCTGTCCGATGACGGCTCGATCCTGATGGTGTCGGTAGCCGGCGGCGTGCGCTTCCTGCAGTTGTACACGCCGCTGGCCGCTGCGCCGGTGACGGCAACGAGCGGGGGGCATCGTACGAAGGTGAACTTGCCCGGCAGTATCGGCAACAACGGCAAGATCGCTTACGCCGTGGATAGCCAGCCGGCGCATGGCCAGGCCTTCGTCGATGGCAGCACGCTGACCTATGTGCCCACCGTGGGTTACAGCGGAACGGACACCTTTACCTATGCTGCCTACTATGGGCGGGCCAAGGTGACCGCGACGGTGTCGGTGACGGTGACCGCAGACAACACGCCTTATGCGCCAGTGGTGTCTTTCGATACGTTGCCCGTGCTGCATCCGACGACGGCCATCCCGGGCAGCGGCCACGTGCCGGGGGACTTCACTGGCGACGGATCGTCAGACTTGCTGTGGTTCAATCCGGGCACGAGTCAGGTCGCTTATTGGCCGATGAGTGCCAGCCGGGCGCCTGGTACGGGCAAGACGGCGCCGGTAAGCCGCAATGGGGGATTCACGTACAACGTCACGCCGGGCTACTTCGTCGGCGCCGTGGGTGACTTCAACGGCGATGGCTATGCGGACCTGGTCTTCACCAGCGCCAATCGCGATCTGTGGATGTGGACCAACATTCACGGCGGCCACTTTTCCTCGGTGCAGTTCGGCACGTACCCGGCCAACTGGCAGCTGGTGGGTGCGGCGGACATCGATGGCGATGGTCATGACGATCTGTTGTGGCTCGACCCGAGCGACTGCCAGTTCGCGTATTGGTTGATGAATGGCAGCACGCGTGTGGGTTACCGGATTGTCTCCGTGCCATGCGGTTATTACCCGGTGGGCATCGGCTATTACTCGCCGTCGGGCATGGCGAGCCTCTTGTGGAGCAGTGCCGCCAACGACCTCTGGGTGTGGGATTCGCATAGCGGTGCCTTCGCCTCGTATGACATGAGTGCGACGCTGACCCAGTGGGGCGGCGGCAACGTGGACCCGCGTTACATCTGGTCGTTCGGTGGTGGCTGGCAGGGCCAGGGCATCGGTATTGAATGGTTCAAGCCGTCCAACAACACAGGCTTTGGCGGCCTGCTCTCGCGCACCTACTCCGCACAGACGCAGACGTCTTATACGTTGACGCCGTCGTGGGCCGGCAATGGATGGATGGACAAGCCCGAATCGGGTGGTTATCAGATCCTGGGTGGCTACAACAGCACAGCGCTGTACGTGCTGGACCGGTTGCACAACACGATTGGCACGAGCGGCGTGCTGGTGGACCAGAGCGACTTCAGCTATTCGGGCGTCGCTCCCATGCCCACCAACCCGCAGCAGTGGACTTACCCGCAGGGGTGGTATGTGATCGGTGCGCCTTCCAATGGAGCGCAGCCGCTGCCCTGGCGGTAAGAAACAAGAGAGGGGGCGCAAGCCCCCTCTCTGTGGTGCGCCTGTCAGAGCCTGCTCAACCGCCCGCCGGCACCAGCAAGAGCAACGCCGCGCCGACCACGATGCGATAGATCGCAAACGGGATGAAGCGATGGCTGCGGATATAACCGAGCAGCCACTTCACCGCGATGAACGCAACGATAGCCGACACGACAAAGCCGACGCCGAGCGCGGTCCAGTCTTCGTGATGCACGCCGCCTTCCTTCAGCACCTTGAGCAACTCATAGCCGGTCGCCGCGTACATCGTGGGAATGCCGACGAGGAAGGCGAATTCCGTCGCCGCCGCGCGGTTGCTGGTACCAAAGAGCATCGCCGCGAAGATGGTGGCGCCCGAGCGTGACGTGCCCGGAAAGATGCCTGCGATCATCTGCGCAATGCCGACCAGGATCGCCACCACCCAGGTCACGCGCGTGCGGTCCGGCTGCCGGGCCGCCAGATATTCGGCCACGATCATCCAGATGCCGCCGATCACCAACGCCCACGCCACCGGCGTCACTGCCTCGGGCAGCTTGAAGCCCAGCTTCACCGCGATGAAGCCAAGCACCGCCGTAATCATGAAAGCCACGAACAGCTTGGCGAGATAGTCGCGGTTGGCCGGATCGCGCCACTGCGTGAACAACCGCCAGATGCGGCCCCAGTAGATGAAGGTGACCGCGAGGATCGCGCCCGCCTGGATGCCTACGTTGAACAGGTCCGAGCGTTCGCCCAGACCGAACTTCTCGGCGATCAGCAGGTGGCCCGTGCTGGAGATGGGCAGGAACTCGGTGATGCCCTCGATGATGCCGAGCACAATGACGTTGATGAGATCGCTCACGGATGGGCTTCCATAGCCTGCAATAAGGCGCCATAGCTTAAGTGGATCGGCGCATGTGATGTGGACTTCGACACATCATGGATGATCGTAGGTTCATGCGATGGTGCGGCGCGGCGACGATGGCGCCGTCCAGACAGTACAGTCCGCGTATCGCGTGAATGAATTTTCCGATGAATCCGACGTCCGCTTCTCCCTCCGCCGGCAAGGCTCCTCTTCGCGTACTGATGCTCGAAGACGATGAACTGCTCAGGGATCACGTGCTGGTTCCCCAGTTGCAGCGATTCGGCTTTGAGGTGGTCGCGGCAGGTAACGCAAGTGTGCTCGAACGCTACATGCAGCCGAGGTGGCCGGACATCCTGATACTGGATGTGGGCCTTCCCGATGCGGACGGATTCGACCTCACGCGTGAGCTGCGCTCGAAGATGGGTGACGTGGGCATCGTGATGCTGACGGGCCGCAATGGCATGGCCGATCGCGTGCGCGGCCTCACCGAAGGGGCGGACGCCTATCTCACCAAACCGGTGGACGTGGACCTGCTGGGCGCCACCCTGTACAGCCTCGCGCGTCGCCTGCGTGCCTTGCCGCCGGCCCAGGCAGGGCGCTGGCGGCTGGACGCGGACGGCTGGTGCCTGCTCGAACCGGCCGGAAACGCGGTCGCCCTTACCAAGACGGAGGGCAAACTGCTGACCCGCCTGCTGGAGACGCCCAACCATCCCGTGTCGCGCGCCGAACTGATCGAGATGCTGACCGACAACGTCTACGATTTCGATACGCACCGGCTGGATTCGCTGATCCATCGCCTGCGCAAGAAAGTACAGCGCGTGGTGGGTGCGCCATTGCCGCTCAATGCGGTGCATGGCGAAGGGTACGTGTTCGTCTTGCTCTGACGTCACGCGGCGACGAAACGCCCGCCGGTGGATCGCCGGAAGGCGCGCCGTCAGCGCGCCCAGACGTTCGCCAACGCAGACACGGGCGTCATCGTCGGATGGGCGCCTGCTCCATGACGACGCTTCGACAACGGCAGCCGGATGCGGAACGTGGTGCCTCGATCAGGATGGCTCTCGACCGTGATGTCGCCCGCCGCCTGCACCACCAGGTTGTAGACCACGGTGAGGCCCACGCCGGTGCCGCGGCCGATCGGCTTGGTGGTGAAAAACGGCTCGAACATGCGGGCCTTCACCTCTTCGGTCATGCCTGTGCCGTTGTCGCGCAGTGTAAGTACCACGCCGCTTTCGCCTTCGCGCGACAGCGCCGCTTCAAAGCGTCCGCCGTCGGGCATGGCATCGCGTGCGTTGGAAGCAATATTGAGGATGGCCAGTTCGAACTGGCTCTGGTCGAAATCGATCAGCAGCGTATCGGCGGGTGTTTCGACCATCAGCTGGACATGGTTGGGAAACAGCTGGCGAAGCATGAGCTCGAGGTCGCGGGTGGCCTGCGTGACGTCGAAAGTCTCGATGTTGGTGGTGTCGTGGCGGCTGAAATTGAGCAACTTGCGCGTGATGGCATCGGCGCGCCGCGCCGCGGTCTCCACACCCAGCAGAGCCTGCGCCAATGCAAGGGCATCGGACGAACGATCCGCGCCGGGCTCATCCAAGCGATAACGTTCCTGCGCAAACCCAAGCACAATGCCGAGGACGTTGTTGAAGTCGTGTGCAATGCCCTGCGAAAGGCGGCCGATGGCATCCATCTTCCGCGAATGCAGCAGCTGCTCCTGGGCCAGTTCGCGCTCGAGCATCTCATGTTGGAGCTGGCGGCGATGCGTGTCCGACTCGGCCAGTGCTTCGCGCAGTGCACCGATGCTTCGGTCGAGAATGATGGTGATGAGCGCGTAGCTGAAAGTGCGAAAGAGCAGGTCGTGATACGCCGCAAAGAAGTCGTGCGCCGCGCGGGTCGAATGCAGGTAGTCGGCGGTCATGCCGGTGGCGAGCACCAGCAGAATGGTGACGTAGATGGTCCACAGCGCGCGCCGGCCAAGCATCAACCCGCCAAGCGCCAGCGATATGAGCAGCAGCGTGTCCCCCGGCGTGACCTTATAGCCAAAGGTGGCGTAGACGACCACGCCGCAGATCAGTTGCGTGGCGAGGAACTGCTTTACCGCCTGGCGGAACTTGCCCCGTCGAATCAGGTACAGGCCCAGCCACGCGGCGGCGGTAATGGCCACATCCGTACCCAGGTCCACGGTGATGGACACCACCGGTCCGGTCACGGTCTTGTTGAAGAACGTCGCGACCATGTACGGCCATTCCGTGGCCAGCAGGTAGATCTTCATCAAGGGCGTGCGCAGGCCCTGGAAAGCCAGCAGCAGCTGCATGAAGACGGCGTTTCGCCGGTCAACCGGATCACTGATGGGAACGCGGTGCAGCCACGCAATGACCCGTTGCCACGCGGTCGATCTGGAATGTGCAGACATGAACGGCAATCCCCCCGGACGTCAGCTCACCGAAGCCAATCGGGACGTCCATCAAGCGGCCATGGTGCTTGGTGAGTTTTTGTAAGTCGAGCGAAATTGTGGTGCGTGACGAGCGGCGGATGCTTCCTCTACGGTCCGGATGACCTCGCCGTTACGTTTGTATTGCATCGACGTGGCGAGGATTCGGGGAGCGACACAGCAAGCGATCGCCAGGATCTGGCTGCCGGGGGGCAGCCAGGCCTGGACGGCTTTTTGCGCACGAATTTCGGGGAGAAAACCACTATGTTTCGATGTAAAGCGGGGGTGCTGCCTTGGGCAGCGCTCATGTTGTTGGGCGTTGGCTCGCCCCTGGTTGCCCATGCGGCACCGACGCAAGCCAATCCACTGAACCTGGCGCCGGACAAGGCGCGCATCACCGGCGCCGTCGACAATGCGCGGTTGACCACCCTGGCCGGCAGCCGGCCCACCCGGGCCATGATCGCCTCGGATACCGGCGCGATGCCCGCGGGCAGCCAGATCCACAATATGACGCTGATCCTCAAGCGCAGCGCAGAGAAGCAGGGGCGCTTCGACGCCTATGTGAACCAGCTCAACAACCCTGGTTCGCCCTACTTCCACAAGTGGCTGACCGCCAAGCAGATCGGCACGATGTTTGGTCCGGCACAGTCGGACATCGACCAGGTTACCCAGTGGCTGACCTCGCAGGGCCTGAAGGTCGAACGCGTGATGCCCTCGGGCGTGATGATCCGTTTTTCCGGCACCCCCGCCGCGGTGGGCAAGGCGTTCCACACCGAAATCCACCGCTTCAAGCTGAACGGTGAAACGCATTTCGCCAACACCAAAGAGCAGCAGATTCCACAGGCGCTAGCTTCCGTCGTGGGCGGTGTCGCCTCGCTCGACAACTTTTTCCCCAAGCCGCAGTACCACAACGTGGGCGTGGTGAATAAGGACAAGAAGACCGGCAAGTGGAAGCAGCTGTCGGCCAATCCTGCCTTTACCGTGCCACCGGGCACGGTGGATACGGCGGCGGCCTACGATGTGGTTCCAGCAGACTTCAATACGATCTACAACGTCACCCCGCTGTGGAACCAGACCACGCCGATTCGCGGCGCCGGCCAGACCGTCGCGGTGCTTGAGCGCACGGACGTGCTGCCTGCGGATATCAACACATTCCGCCAGGCCTTCCTGCCGGCGGATGCGAAGGGCATGGTGAACTACACCAACCCCATCGTGGGTGTCGGTGATACCAGTTGCCCCGATCCGGGTCTCAACGGCGATGAAGGCGAAGCGGCCCTGGACGCGGAGTGGGCGGGAGCCGCTGCGCCGGACGCCAACATCATGTTTGCCTCCTGCGACGACAGCAACAGCCCGAGCTTCGGTCCGTTCACCGCCGCGCTCAACATGCTCAACAACTTCGACGTACCGCCTCCGACCATCTTCAGCCTGAGCTACGGCGAATGCGAAGTGATGAGCCTTACCAACGTCGTGAGCCAGGTCGGGCTGATCTGGCAGCAGGCGGCGGCAGAAGGCGTCACGGTGTTCGTATCCTCTGGCGATGCCGGTTCGGCCGGTTGCGATCAGAACGAAGCGGCAGCCCTGTTTGGCTCCGCGGTGAACGCCATGGCATCCACGCCTTTCAACGTGGCCGTGGGCGGTACGGACTTCGACGACTTCAACCAGTACAGCAAGTACTGGACGCAGAGCAATCTGGTCTACGGCCAGTCCGCCATCAGCTACATCCCGGAGCAGACCTGGAACACCTCGTGCGCCAGCAGCAAGCTCGATGTCGTGCTGAAGCTCAGCGACGGTGTCACGGCCTGCAACGACCCTAAGGGCCAGCAGTTCCTCAACACCGGTGGCGGCAGCGGTGGCCCGAGTACCTTGTGGAACCAGCCTGAATGGCAGACGGGTATCTATGGTGCGCCAGGCACGGCTACGCGCATGCTGCCGGACGTATCGCTGTTCGCGGCCAATGGCCTGTACGGCCACGCGCTGGTGTTCTGCATGTCCGATCCGGGCGTCGGCGGTACGGCCTGTGACTACACCAACCCCGACAATGTCTATTACAACAGTGCCGGTGGCACCTCGTTCGCTGCGCCGGCCATGGCAGGCGTGCAGGCGTTGGTGAACCAGGCCACCAACCAGGCCCATGGCAACGTGGCACCGGCCCTGTATGCCTTGGGTACGCGCGAATACGGCACCAACGTGTCGCCGAACACCGGCATGCTGGCGGCGTGCAATTCCTCCAACGGCACCTCGGTCGGCGCCAACTGCGTGTTCAACGACATCACCCAGGGTGATATCGACGAACCGTGCTACGCGGGCAGCACGTCGTGCTATTCCGGCAAGGGCAGCAATGCGTTCGGCGTGGTCAGCCACGGTGGCGATGTGAGCCTGGCCCCGGCATGGAAAACCCAGGCGGGCTACGACTATGCGACCGGCCTGGGCTCGATCAACGTCGCCAACCTGGTCAACGCGATGACCGCCTATGACCACCCGCGTCAGCGTGGTTACGCGTCGCCAGGCGACTTCCTGGGTCCCAACGCTGCCGGCGTCGACGGTTACAGCGACATCGCCCTGGTCGATTCGGTGGCTGGCATCTTCACCGATATCTCGATGCAGGGCAGCACCGCCATGCAGACGAAGACGCAGTCCATCGCGCCGGGCTACACGATCGGTGCCGTCGGTGCGTTCTACCAGCACATCGATGACCCCGCAGGCGAATTGCTGCAGGCGCTGCTGCCCGGACTCAACCTGGCCAGCGTGGCCTGGACCGGCCCGGACAACCAGCTCTACGTGTGGCTTTCCAACGGCAGCGGTGGCCAGGGCAATTACCTCGCCTCGGCCCAAGGTGCCCCTTACGGCGCTGGCTGGACGCTGGTGGGTGCTGGCGACTTTGACGGTGTCGGCAAGGACGAGCTGCTCTGGCGCAACGAGAGCACCGGACAGATTGCCTGGTGGCAGCTTGATCTCACCGCCACCTTCCGCCTCGGCGCCATCCAACGTCATTTCTTCGTGGAGCCGCCCTCTACGCTTGCCGCTGCCGCGGGCTATGTCCCCACCATCGCCGACGTCGACGGCGACGGTTACGCGGACATCGTGTGGACCAGCCGCAGCGACAACAGCGTGTACGTATGGATCAACAATCACGCTGGCGACTTCGTCCGTCACCGCATCAACGATCATCCCGCCGGCTTTACCTTGTATGGCGCAGGCGACCTGACGGGCAACGGCAAGACCGCCCTGATCTGGACCAATCCCTCGTCCAACCAGATGAGCTGGTGGGTGATGAACGGCTTCAATGTGGTGGATCAGGAGATCCGCAGCGTGACGCCCGGCTATACCTTGTCCAGCATCGCCGACTACAACGGTGACGGCCTGGCCGACCTCCTGTGGGTGGGCACGGCAGGCGACGTCTACGAGTGGCAGGCCACGGGCTCGGGCTTCGAACCGTTCCGGGTGACCGATGCCTATGGCAGTCCGCTGGTGATCCCGGCCGGCGCGAAGGTGCAGGCGACGCGCCTGCAGGGCTCGGCCACGGCGGGTTACACCATGCCGTCCACACCCTGAGCGCACCATCCGCAGCTTCCGTGTTGCGGCGTGAGAAAGGCCGGACTATCGTCCGGCCTTTCTTTTTGCGTTTGCCGTGAGCTCGTGTCCTGGCTGCCCTGATTGCCACTACTTGGTGCTATGACGGCAGGTACTTAGCTCGCGTTTGGTGCAAAGTCGGGCTGCTGCGTGACCCTCCACACGTGGAAGTCCTTGTCACAAAAGCGTTTCGAGTCATGGCATAGGCTTTGCAAAAGCGCTCTCGTCTTTCCACATTCCGTCGTTCCAACGCTGAGGTTTCCCATGTCGTCCCCCGTCCAGAAAGTGCTCGACCTGATCCAGGAACACGAGGTCGAATTCGTCGACCTGCGTTTTGCCGACATGCTCGGCAAGCATCACCACGTGACGTTCCCGGCGCATGCCATCGACGAGGGCACGTTCGAGGACGGCAAGATGTTCGACGGTTCGTCGATCGCCGGCTGGAAGGGCATCAACGAATCGGACATGGTGCTGATGCCCGATCCGGACACCGCCTACCTCGACCCGTTCAGCGCCCACACCCAGATGGTCCTGCATTGCGACGTGCTCGAGCCGTCCACCATGCAGGCCTATGGCCGCGACCCGCGTTCCATCGCCAAGCGCGGTGAGGCGTTCCTCAAGTCCACCGGCATCGCCGACACGGCGTTCTTCGGTCCGGAGCCGGAATTCTTCATCTTCGATTCCGTGCGCTGGCAGAACGACATGGGCCGCGTGTTCTACGAAATCGGCTCCGAAGAAGCCGCGTGGAGCTCGCGCTACAAGTACGAAGACAACAACACCGGCCACCGTCCGGGCGTAAAGGGCGGCTACTTCCCGGTCAGCCCGGTCGACTCGCTGGGCGACCTGCGCGCCGACATGTGCAAGGTGCTGGAGTCACTCGGCCAGGTGGTGGAAGTGCATCACCACGAAGTGGCCAATGCCGGCCAGTGCGAGATCGGCGTGAAGTTCAACACGCTGGTGAAGAAGGCGGACGAACTGATGACGATGAAGTACGTCATCAAGAACGTGGCGCACCAGAACGGCAAGACCGTCACCTTCATGCCCAAGCCGATCGTTGGCGACAACGGCAGCGGCATGCACGTGCACCAGTCGCTGGCTAAGGACGGCAACAACATGTTCGCCGGTGATCTGTACGGCGGCCTGTCGCAGACGGCGCTGTGGTACATCGGCGGCATCTTCAAGCACGCCAAGGCCATCAACGCGTTCGCCAACTCCACCACCAACAGCTACAAGCGCCTGGTGCCGGGCTTCGAAGCGCCGGTGATGCTGGCCTACTCGGCCCGCAACCGTTCGGCCAGCTGCCGCATTCCGTATGTGTCCAGCCCGAAGGGCCGCCGCATCGAAGTGCGCTTCCCCGATCCGATGAACTCCGGCTACCTGGTGTTCACCGCGCTGATGATGGCCGGCCTGGACGGCATCATCAACAAGATCGACCCGGGCGCACCGGCCGACAAGGATCTGTACGACCTGCCGCCGGAAGAAGAGAAGAACATCCCGCAGGTCTGCGCCAGCCTCGACGAAGCGCTCAACGCGCTCGACAAGGACCGCGACTTCCTCAAGGCCGGTGGCGTGTTCACCGACGACTTCATCGATGCGTACATCGCATTGAAGATGCAGGAAGTGACCCGCTACCGCGCCAGCACGCATCCGCTGGAGTTCCAGATGTACTACGCGCTCTGATCGCAAGTTTCCGCGATGGCAGAGAGACGACGGGCGCTTCGGCGCCCTTCGTTTTTTCTGTGGCTAGAATGCGTGCAGGGACACAAGGGGAACTTGCATGCATCGCGCGCTGAAGGGAATGCTGTGGGCGGTCGCTGGAATGATCGTCGCCATCGTGGCGGCGTTTGCATGGGGGCGCTTGCGGCCGCCGACGCCGGAGCAGGCCAACGCATTGGCCGCGCTGCAAGCGAATAGCCAACCGCCGCAGGGGCGCAATGCGTATCCATGGCTGTGGTTTGCTGATTACGACGTGCCAGCTGATCAGCTCGACGCGGCGTATGCGAAGGATCGCCTGCGCGTGCTCGCGTGGGAATCGAACTTCAAGCCGGGAACCGGCAGCACCGACCCCATACCCAACCCGCAAGCCGACTTCCCCGCGCTTGCGAAGATGTCCCGCGCAGATCGAGAGCTGCTGTGCAAGCCGCGCGAAGCCGATTGCCCGGGCAAAGTGCGAGCGCATCGCGATGAAGTGAACCAGTTGCTGACACGTCACCAGCACAGGCTCGCGCGTGATGAAGCGCTGCGTGACTTCGACTACGTCTGGACAGATATGCCCATGGCCCCCGTGGCGCCGATGCCGTCCTTCGGTGCATCCATGGGACTGTGGCATACCGCCATCGCAGCGAACTTCCTCGACGGTCACGCAGCACAAGCGATGGACGCCGCCTGCACGCAAGTGGCGACCATGCGCCGACTGCACGCGCACAGCAACACGCTGGTCAGCACGTTGATCTTCGCTGCGCGGTTGCGTGGCGCCGTGCAGCTGTTCGTGCAGCTGTTGGCGGCGTTTCCGGCCGATGAACCTCTGCCCGCATCGTGCGCGGCAGCGTTCGTGCCGGTGACCAACGCGGATATCGACCTATGTCCGAGCATCCGCTCGGAATTTGCCCTGGTGGCATCCCCTGAGCTCTTCGGAAAACAGGAGCACTGGTACGACAACCTGAGCGTGAATGCGAAGGGGGCGCGACTCATGTTGGCGCCGCGTTACGGTGCCCTATGCAACGCATCGCTGCCAGAGAGGTTGTTGTCGGACAAACGCGTGGCGTTGGCGACCGCTCCGCCAGACGTCGACATCTTCGATCTGGTTTCCAATAGCGCGGGCACCATCTTGTCCCGTATTCCCGGACCCGCCTTCGATCCCTACCTCGCGCGCCAACAGGATGTCGCTGCCAGTCTTCGCATGGGCGCCCTGATCCTCTGGTTGCGGGAAACGCACGATCACGCTGTGCCGTTGCAACAACGCTTGGCTACACGTCCGGCGTGGATGCTTTTTGCGGACGACCGTCATGTCGAGGTCACGGCAGACAGCAAGAGTATTCACATGGATGTGCGGGACACCACCAGCAGTGATCCATGGCCCACCATCTGGCCGCTTCCTGCAGGGATCTAGGACATAACCTCAACGGCCGTTGCCAAAGTCCACCACCCAAAGCGGCGCAGGAAAGCCATCACCGATTGCGGGCGCTGTTGCCGGCATCCAGGGCTTGCCCTGGGCGAAGTCCTCGATCGATGCATAGCCGCCGAGGACGCGAAACGGCTCCATGGCATAGGGCAACCCTTCCGCAGCGAGCGGCGCATTGGCATCGCTCACGTGGAAGTGCAGATGCGGGCCGGTGGATTCGCCGGTAAAGCCTAGTTGCCCGATCACCTCGCCGCGATGCACACGCTGGCCGGCTTTCACGCGGATGCTTGCAGGCTTGAGGTGTTCGTAGAACGCGTAGCGTCCATCGCCCAGATCGAGGCTCACGTAGTTGCCGGCAGCATCTTCCAGCGTCACCTTGTGCGCGGCACCTTCGGCCAGCGTCGCCGGTTCGGCGACGCCTTCACCCGTCGATGCCACGGTGGCATCGGCGACTGCGACCACGTTGGCGGCATAGCCGAACCATTGGCTGGGCAACTCGCCCTTGTCCTTGGCGAAGCCCCCGTGCGGTCCCAGAAGGATCCAATCGATCGCAAACCGGCCAGGTACTTTGACGCTGCCGTCGGTGGCGTAAAGCACACGACGATGGCCGCGCTCCCAACTCGCATCGTAGATCGCTACCCACGGGCCGCCACGCAGGGGCGCGCCGAGTTGCAGCGGCGGGCGCCGGGATGTCGTGATATTGGCGCCATCGGCGGTGAGGTCTTGATTCGCCTGAGCGGCGTAAACCACGCGGTGGTGCAGGTGCACCGCAGCGGTGTCGGCAAGCGGGACAGAGAGATAGGCCACGGCCGACATGCCCGGCGCCATGCGCAAGCGCTCATCGCCTTTGGCGCGATCGGCCCTGCCGACAGCTGCGGCCAGTTCGCTGCCCACCAAACCGACCAGCATGTGTTGCTGATCGTCGAGCACTTCGATGCGCTGGATCGTCAGCGTCTCCTGCGCCTCGTTGGTGAGGTGCAGTTCGTACAGCAGGGACGCCTTGCCGGCGACGACGACCGGTTCCGGCGTCCACGGCACGCGCAGATCGAATGATTGGTGCAGCGGTGCACGTTGCGCGATGACGGCTGGCGCAGTGAGCAACATGAGCAAAGCGAAGAGAGACCCGCGCCAGCAACGCATCGGCGTCATCCGTGTGGATAGCAGCGCGAGCTTTGATCCGCGAAGGATCAGGCGCCAATGCCAGAGGTCACTGCGCCCGTTGCGGCGGGATAAAGCAGCGTGTGACGTCGCCACGAGGGGATGGCGGCGTCACACGCTCGTTGGTGGTCAGTGCAGTTCCACCACCACCAGACCCTGCGGCGGGATATCGATGCTCAGGCGGCCGTTCTGCAGGGTGGCCTGTTCCGGAGCGGCGAGTTTGCCCGCCTCACGTAGCTGAGTGATCTGTTCGCGGCTCGGGGTTGCCGGGCGGCCCATTTTGTCGAAGGCGGCCACGGCGTTTCCGTGATCCTGATCCAGGCGCCACACCGTCGCACCGGTGGCTTTGCCCAGATGCTTCAGGTCCACATCGAAGTGCTTGGTGTCGCCGGTGGGCACGCCCGGCGTGTAATCGGCGGTGTCGCCCAGTGGCTTGGTGTAGTTCCACAAGGCCAGCACGACGGTGCCATCGGCGCGGCGCGTGGCCAGGGCGCTGTCAGTCTTCAGCGGCAGCTGCGTCTCGCCGAGTTTGTGCAGCATGGCGAACGCGTTGAACGCGGGCTTCTCGATGCGATCGGCAGCGATCAGGCCAAAGCCGCCGTAGAACGGCGTCTTCACCACGCCTTGTTCGTCAAACACGTCGGAGAACGACCAGTAGCTCATCATGTCGACCTTGCCCGCGCATTCGCGAATGGTGTTGGCCATCCACGGGCCCATGTAGACCGTGTCGGTGACATTGGGCAGGTTGGCGTACGAAGCGTTGTATTCGCTGTAGATCAGCGGCAGCTTCGGGAACGGCGATGCGCCGATTTCCTTATGCGACTTGTCCACGGCGCGGCAGACCATGTCCCGGCGCGGAATGTTTTCCGTGGTCTTGAACACATTGTCGGCGGTGTCGTCGCCGTACACATGCGTGCTGACGAAATCGATCGGCGCGCCGCTCTGCTTCACATGCTTGAGGAACTCCGGCAACCACGCCGCCTGGGCGGTGGCCGGGCCGCCGATGCGGAACTGCCTGTCCACCGACTTCACCGTGCGCGCGGTGCGGTCGTACAGTTCGTAATAGGTGTCCTTCTCCGGCTTGCCGCCCCAGAAGGCGAGATTCGGTTCGTTCCAGACCTCGAAGTACCAGCTGCGCACTTCGTCGATGCCGTAGCGCTCGATCTCATGCTTGAGGAAGGCGCGCACCAGCGCGTCCCACTCGGCCGGATCCTTCGGCGGCATCACGTTGGGGTGATACCAGAAGTCGTGGTGGCTGGCCGGATCGGTGCTCATTTCCGGCGGCATGAAGCCCAGCTCGACGAACGGCTTGACGCCACGCGCGAGCAGGCCGTCGTAGACCTGGTCGACATAGCTGAAGTTGAACTGCAGCTTGCCCTGCGCATCGCGGTAGGCCACGCCCATGTCGCGGTCGAAGATGCCGTGGAAGCGCACATAGCTGAAGCCGGTGGCGCCCTTCACCGCTTCCAGATCCTTGCGGTAGTCGTCGCGCAGCGCCAGCACGGCGCGGCCGGAGCCGAACATGTTTTCCCAGAAGTGCGGCAGCGGCGTGCCCTTGGCCGTCGCATCCACCTGCAGCTGCACGGCGTCGTTGCCGGCGGGCGCCGCGTGCACCGAGCCGAGCAGGGCGAGGCAGGCCGCGGCGCAGGTGCGCAGGGCAAGGCGGCGGAGCGGCGACGGGGTAGTCATGACGAGTCCTTCGATCAACGGGGAGAGGGTTGGCCGGCCGTGATCGGGCGGCTACGATGTAAACGTTTACGTCGATGGTGACGGAGTCTCTTACAGACCGGGTCACCTGATCAATAAGGGAAGTTCACAGAATCCGGCGCCGCTGCGCTGCAGCATGGGATGTATCCGATGTCAGACCCTGTCTCCAAGGCTTTTGCCCCGCTTCGGATCGCCATGTTTTGCTGCATGGCATGGCTGGTCGCGGCGGCCGCATCCGCCGCGCCGGCGGCTTCGCGGACCTGGGCCAACCCCGTCGACATCGACTACCGTTACAACTTCGAGCAGATGAACGAGGGCATTTCCTACCGCACCGGCGCCGACCCGGCGGTGGTGCGCTACGGCGATGCCTACTACCTGTTCATGACGCTCGCGGACGGTTACTGGCACTCCACCGACCTGCTGCACTGGGACTTCGTGCAGCCCGATCAATGGCCGTTCGACAGCGAAGTGGCGCCGGCCACGCTGGTGGCGGATGGACGGCTATTCCTCATGCAGTCCGCCACTGAGCCGCGGCCGTTGCTCGCAAGCACGGATCCGGCGCACGGCCATTGGACCTTTTGGACGCGTCTGTTGCCGCCTATCCCAGGCGCCGTCTCCAGCGTCGGCGAAGCGACGATGAAACCCGATGAGCTGCCGCCCGGCCCCTGGGACCCTGCGCTATTTCAGGACAACGACGGCAAGGTCTATCTGTACTGGGATTCGTCCAACGTGCATCCGCTGTATGGCGCCCAGCTCGATCTGAAGTTCGGTGATGCCGACCAAGGCGAGGGCAAGCGTCTGAGCTTCGCTACTCGGCCGCAGTCCTTGCTTCAGTTGAACCCGACCCAGCACGGCTGGGAGCGCTTCGGCCAGGATCACACCGATGAAACGACCAAGCCGTTTCTCGAGGGCGCCTGGATGAATCGCCACGGCGACCGCTACTACCTGCAGTACGCCGCGCCAGGCACGGAGTTCAATGTCTACGGCACCGGCGTCGTGGTGGGCGATGCGCCGCTCGGCCCGTTCCGTTATGCACCCTACAACCCGGTCGGCGAGAAGCCGGGCGGTTTCGTCACTGGTGTGGGCCATGGCTCAACCTTCGAGGACGCCCACGGCAATGTGTGGAATACCGGCACGTCGTGGATCGGTTCCAACTGGACCTTCGAGCGCCGCATCGGCCTCTACCCAGCCGGTTTCCATGCGGACGGCCAAATGTGGATCGATACCCGCTTCGGCGATTTCCCGCACCGCATGCCCGACCATGCGATGCAGGAAGGCGAGGACACCTTCACCGGCTGGATGCTGTTGTCCTATCGCAAGCAGGCCACGGCATCGTCATCGCAGCCCGGGCATCCGGCCTCGGCAGCGACGGATGAAAATCCGCGCACGTTCTGGCTGGCCGACAGCAACACGGCGGGTCAGACGCTGACGGTGGATCTTGGCGGCGAGCGCACGGTGCGCGCCGTGCAGGTGAACTTCGCGGACTACCAGTCCGGACGCTACGGTGATGCGCCCGACATCGTCACGCAGTTCGTGCTGGAAGGATCGCGCGATGGCACGCACTGGAGCACCTTGGCCGATCTTTCACACGAAACGCGCGATCGCGCCAACGCCTACGTCGAACTCGATCGAGCGGCGCGGATTCGATATGTGCGCTATCGCCATCAGCATGTGGGCGCACGCACGCTGGCGATTGCGGATCTGCGCGTCTTCGGTAACGCCGACGGTGCACTGCCTGCAGCGCCGGCGCTGCAGTCGGCCAAGCGCCTGAGCGACACGCGCGATGCCGAGATCGTGTGGACGCCGGTGCCCGGCGCGGTGGGTTACAACGTGCGCTGGGGGCTGGCGGTCGATCGTCTGCATTCGACCTATCAGCGCTTTGCCGACCAACCCACCCGACTCGTACTGCACGCGTTGAACAAGGGCGTGAACTACGTGGTGGCGGTCGAAGCGTTCGACGAGCACGGCGTTTCCGCGCTTTCACGCGTGCAAAGTCTTCCCGCGGGCGATTGATCAGCCGTCGAGCGTCTGACGCAACTGCTGCAGCGCCGGCAACAGCGTGTCGGGTTCGCGCAGCGACTTGCGTGCCGCGCCGATGGCCTGACGCAGCCGGCCCGGTGTTTCGCCCCGCGCGATCACTTCGATGGCCGCTGTACGGCATGCCAGCAGCGTATCCACCCAATCGGCGGGCTGGACGGTACGAAAGCCTTGCGTGAATCGACGCGCGGCACGAAAGGGTGCAGCCATGCCGGCCAGCTCATCCAGCGTCTTGGCCACGCGTGCGGGACTGCGCTCAGGGGTGGCCGGATCGGTGGCTTCGGCCATCGCCGCAAGCGCATCCGCCAAGCGACGGCGCAGTACATCGGTAGAGCGCACCGGCCACACGAACCACGCCGAGGCCAGCCCGATCACAGCGCCGATCAGAATCTCCTCCAGTCGCTGCCACAACAGCATGCCAGGCGGCTGCGGCTCAAAGCCTTGCAGCAGGGCCAATGCCAGGGTGACGAACAACGCCCACCATGCATAACCGAGCGGACGCAACCAGACACCGAAGAACAGCGCGGCAAGAATCCACAGGCCCGTGTTGATCGGACTCGCCTGTGCATGAAAGCTCAACGACATCGCGAGCACGGTACCCGCGGCAGCACCGAGCACGCGCAGTCCGCTCTTGTAGGCCACGTCCAAACGCCCGCGATTGCCGCTGTGGACGATGAAGGCCGTGAGCACGATCCACGCCCAGCGCTCGGCGAAGCACTGGTAACCGACCACGAAGGACAGCGACAAGGCGACCGCCATCTGGATGGCCATACGCGTGCTGGCGGTGGGCCGCAGCCTGCTCTCCTGCCCGGGCGTCGCAGCCGTGGGTGCCGGTGCGGTCAACGGTGGCAGCAGGCCCAGTCGGCGCGCCACCACATGAAACACCGTCACCCATAGCAGCGACAGCAAGGCGACCACGATCGGCACCAGCATGGGGGGAAGTACGCCGTTCGCGGCAGCGCGCACATGAGGCACGGTCAGCAAAGTGACAAACGGCAAGGCGATCAAGTGCCCCGCACGACGCGCCATCGAGCCGAAGTTGCGCAACCAGATCGACACGAACATGCCAGCGACAAACGTCAGCGCGCCGACCCAGGGCAATTGCCGCAGCAACATGCCCACGCCTATCGCCACCAGGCCCACCAGCGGCAGGACCAGTGCGGCCTCCAGGCGACCACGCAGGTCGCGATCCAGATGGCTGCGTGACAACGAGAGGGTCAACACCACCGCCAGCACGGCGGGCCCGCTGCCTGCTGCGATGGCCAATGTGCAGCCCAGCGTGGCCAACACCGCGAACATGGTCACCACCGCTTCCACCAGCGGTTGCATCAACACCGATGCATGCGAGCGGGCCAGGCGGATCCAGGTGGGGAAGCTGTTGGTCATGCGCGCTGGCCTAGGGTTTCGGTACGGCCAGGGCGAACTTGCTGGCATGTTGTTCGATCTGCGGATCGAGCGTGCGGGCGGCTGCCAGGTCGGCGTTGCCCGCTTCCGTCTGCCCGCTGCGGATCTTCGCCAGGCCCAGTCCGTAGCGCGACCAGGCCGAACCCGGGCTCTGCGCGACGGCTTGCTCGTAGGCCTTGATCGATTCCGGGTAATGCTCCAGCCGCAACTGCACCAGACCTAGGCTGTCCAGATAGGCCGCATCCGCGCCATCGCGCTTGATCGCTTTGCGGCAGTCCTTCAAAGCGTCGTCGAGCATCTGGTTGCTGAGCGCGCGCGCCCAGCAGCGTTCGTTGAGTGCCGATCCCAGCATGGCGTCGTTGTCGTGCAGGCGTATCCAGTCGTCGAGCAGCGGCAAGGCGGCGGCTGGCTCATCGAGCTTGATGTACAGGGCGGCAATCGAGCGTGCCCGGGCCGATCCCGCGGGCGCGAGCGCGGCGGCCGCTGCTGCATCGGTGGCCGCTCCCGCCAGTTCTTTCGTTGCGTAGCGATGTTCGGCGCGCATCTGCAACGCATCGAGATTCTTCGGGTCCAGGCTCAGCGCCTTGTCCAGATCGGCGAGTGCTGCCTCCGGCTGCTTGTCTGCCATCTGCGCCCGCGCACGCGCGACGTAGTAAGCGGCTTGATCGGGTGCAAGGCGGATCGCCTGATCCAGTTCGGCCACGGCGGCCTTCGCTTCGCCGCGCGACAGGTGTGCCTGGCCGAGCAAGGCGTGCTCCCTCGCGCTGTTGGAGCCGTTCTCGTCGGCCGCGGTATCAGCCGGCTTGGGGACTTCTTCGTCTGCTGCGCTGGCGAAGCTGAATACGCGTCCGCCGTTATAGGTGAAATAGGCCTTCTTCTTGCTGTTGGCGATGAACAGGTGATGGGCGAGCAGGAAGTCCACGCCCAGCAGCATCTCCGTCTTGTCGCCAAAATTTCCGTCGAGCACCATCATCTGGCTGTGCTGGATCGTCTCCGTGCCGACCGAAAACGTATCGATATTCACGGTCCAGGTCCTGACCGGCTTGGCGCCCACGCCGAAGGTGCTGCTGCCGGCCTTGACGCCAAGCGCCTTCACGTCGATGCCTGCGCGTCGTGCCGCATCGCGGCTCAACAGCGTGGCTGCCGCACCCGAGTCCAGCACCGCCCGCACCTTTACGCCATTGATGGTGACGGTGAGAAAGCTGCGCCGGTCAAACCCCATCTCGGCCGGTTCAAGATCCGCGACGTTGTACTTGCCGTCCTTCACCCAATAGGCGAGCGAGGTCTTCTCGCAGTGCTCCACTTTGAACAGCGTCACCTTGCCGTGGGCGAGATCGAGCTCAAGATCGGCGAAGTCGAGCAGGTTGGCGCCAAGCAGTCCATCGCCCACATCGGTGCCGCCCACAATGAAGTCGACATTGTTGAGCGTGGTGCCGAGTATGCCGAACTCCCTGACGTGTGCCTGCTGCACATTCGTCTCGCCGCCCACGCCACCCATGCGATAACCGAACGGCGCCGGTTGCAGCTTGAGCCCCAGCGATGCGGCGTTGGCCTTGGACATGAAGTTGAAGAACGCGCCGGTATCGAGAATGAAGCGCGTGTCGGTGCCATTGATCTTGACCATGGTGGTGGCGCGACTGCCCACCATTTCGATGGGCAGCGTGCCGTAGTCCTTCAGATGGCAGTCCTCGGCCCAGGCTTGCCCTGCAAGCAAGACGCCGATTGCCATGCAGCCCAGCCGCAGCATCCTCATGCCTCACCCCCCGTTGGCCCTGGCCGCAGCATAGAACGGCGGCCAGCTGCGATCACTGCTCGATGCGAGGCGCCCGGCGATCGACGCCGTTCTGGTGCAGCGTCAGCGCCACGATCCTGCCGCTGGCGTCGCGTTCGAAGTCGATCTTGGCATCCACCACGCTGAGGAAGAACTTGTCCCTGGCACTGGCAAACAGGGGGAATGCCGGTTGCCCGGTGAGCTGCACGAAGGGCTGCCCGTCCTTGACGGTGACGTCGATGACGGCATCGTGGGTGAGCTGGTAGTGACCGATGTAGTTCGCCAGCGTGGTGGCGTCCAAGGTAACGGACTGCGGCACCTTGGCGTCGGCCACCTGGGCGCCAACGCGTGGGGCGACATGGTCGCCGTGCTGGTGCAGCACCAGCTGGTTGACCTTGCCATGCTCGTCGCGCTGGAAGCTCAGGCTGATCTCGGCCACGTCGGCGAAGAACTCGTCCTTGGCGCTGGCATACACCGGGAACGGTGCCTGGCCGGTGCCCTGCGTGATCAACTGATCGCCCTTGTGAAAGACAGTGATCTCAAATCCCGGGTGCAGCTCATACGCACCGTCGTAGGCTTCCAGCTCCTGCGCCGTAACGGCGATGCGCTTGTGCGCGGGAGCGAGCGCGACATCGGGCAGCAAGGTCGCCTGCCCAAGGTCATCGACGGTAACGTTCTTGTTGGTCAGCACCACGACGCCATGCCGACGATCGGCGGTAAAGCCGAGGTAGCTCGCATAGCCGCCGGTCATGCCGTTATGTTCGATGATGTCGCCGCCGGCGCTGTGACGCACCATCCATACCAGGCCCAGACGTTCGGACGGAATCGGGCTGTCGGCACGCGGCGTCTGCGCCAGCTGCATGGCGGGGTAGAGCGGCGAGGGCTGCAGTCCCATATTGGCCTTGAGATAGCGCAGCATGTCGTCGGCGGTGCTGACGATGGCGCCCGCGCCAGCCAGCACGTCGAAATGCCAGTTCGCCACCGGTTGATCCTTGCCGCCATGCCCGGGTGCAAGGCGTCCGCGCAGCGCGTCATCCTGCACGCTGGTGCTGTGATGCATGCCCAGCGGTTGGAAGATCTGCTGTTGCAGCAGCTGCTCGTAGCTCTTGCCCGCATGCACGCTGAGTGCGTAGCCGAGCAGGCCGACGCCGAGATTGGAGTATTCGTAGCTCGCGCCGGGATCACGCGGCAGGCTGTACGACGCCAGGAAGGCTTTCAGCTTGGCGGCGTCGTAGTCGACGAACGGATCGTTGGGGTTCGCCGAAGCAAAGTTGGTGGGCATGCGCGGCAGGCCGGAGTTCTGCGAGGCAAGATTGCCCAGGGTCACGCTCTTGCCGTCGCGCGTCGGCACCGTGAAGCCTGGCAGCAGCGTGGCGACCGGCTGATCGAGCTGCAGCTTGCCGGCGATGACCTGCTGCGCGAGCAGGGTCGCGGTGAAGGTCTTGGTGATCGAACCAATCTCGAACACGGTGTCGCCATCGGGCGCGCGACCGCCATCGAGTTTGCCGTAGGTATAGACCGCACTGCGATCGCCATCGACCACGCCGATCACGACGACCGGATATTCGCCGACGTCGATGCGTTGCTGCACGGCTTGCGCCACGCGTGCAGGGAGCTGCGGCGCGTCTGCCCAGGCGGCCGTCGTGACAAGCAGGCAACTCAATGCGAAACAAAGCCGTTTCATGGACATTCCCTTGAGTGAGTCAGACACGGATAACCAGCGCTCGCACCACCGCGCGCGGACTTTGGCAGCCTCGCGTTGAGCGGACAAGACGAGTTATGCATGAAATGCGTCGTGCTTTCTTGCGATGCATGAAGCGGCGATGCGTGCGCTTTGTCCGATGATTTCGCCCAACTCTGGGCGGCAGCAGGTCGCCACTCGCCAGGCTCTCAGGCTGGCAACGCCGGGGGATAGCCGCTACGATCGCTTGCTGCAGCGCACCACTGCGCCGCCCCACGGCCCGAGTAGTCCCCATGTCCGCCTCTTCCCCCGCCCTCGCTCCGGGCACGCCGCCTGTACGCGTTCCCCACGTCGGACTGGTCATCCTCGCGCTGGCAGTCGGTGGCTTTGCCATCGGCACCACCGAGTTCGCCACCATGAGCATGCTGCCCTTGTTCGCGCAGGGGCTGGGTATCGACGCGCCGACGGCCGGCCACGCGATCAGTGCCTATGCCTTGGGCGTGGTGGTCGGTGCGCCGGTGATCACCGTGCTCGGTGCGCGCCTGCCGCGCCGCCGTCTGCTGGTGCTGCTGATGGCGATGTTCACCGTGTTCAACGGCTTGACCGGTCTGTCGCCGAGTTACCACTGGATGCTGCTGTTCCGCTTTCTCAGCGGCCTGCCGCACGGCGCCTACTTTGGCGTGGGCGCCCTGGTGGCCAGTTCGCTGGTGCCTGCCAATCGGCGCACGCGTGCGGTGGGCCAGATGTTCCTGGGCCTTACCTGCGCCACGGTGGTGGGCGTGCCGCTGGCCAGCTGGCTTGGTCAGGCGGTGGGATGGCGCTGGAGTTTTGCGCTGGTGGCCTTGTTGGGTGTCGCGACCATGAGCGCCGTGCTGGCCTTTGCGCCGGATACGCCGGCCGACGCCAAGGCGAGTCCGCTGCGCGAACTGGGCGCGCTGAAGCGCTCGCAGGTGTGGCTGACGCTGGGCATCGGCGCGATCGGTTTCGGCGGCATGTTCGCCGTGTACACCTATCTCGCCGACATCCTGCTGCACGTGACGCATATGTCGCTCGACAGCGTGCCCTGGGTGATGGGCGTGTTCGGCATCGGCATGACGCTGGGCAATGTGATCGTCCCGGCCTTTGCCGATCGCGCGCTGATGCGCACGGCCGGTGGCCTGCTGCTGTGGAGTGCGCTGATCCTCGCCATCTTCCCGTTCACTGCGGGCAATGTGTGGGCGCTCAGTGCCACGGTGTTCCTGATCGGCATCGGTGGTGCGCTGGGCACCGTGCTGCAGACCCGACTGATGGATGTGGCCGGCGACGCCCAGGGCCTTGTCGCATCGCTCAACCATTCCGCCTTCAACGCCGCCAATGCGCTCGGCCCTTTTCTTGGCGGACTGGCGATCGCGCACGGCCATGGCTGGACCTCGCCCGGCTGGGTGGGCAGCGGTCTGGCATTGGGCGGCTTGCTGCTGTGGTCGGTTTCCGCGGCGATGGATCGCCGCAGCGTAGCGACGGTTGCCGCCGAGGCCTGCTGAGCAACGCAGCCCTTCACTTTTTTCCGCGATAGCGCAGCGCATCCACCAGCAAGGTAAATGCCGGCGACGGGTGCCGGCGGCTCGGGTAGTAAAGGTGATAGCCCGCAAAGGGCTGGCACCAGTCGGCCAGGACGCGGATCAGGCGGCCTTCGGCGATGTGCGTCTTGATCTCTTCGTCCTCGGGCATATACGCCAGGCCCAGCCCATGCAGCGCCGCGTGCAAGCGCATGGCGCGATTGTTGAACACCAGCGGCCCTTCCACCTGCACCTTCACTTCATGGCCGTTCTTCTCGAACTCCCACGGCAGGATGCTGCCGTGGGGCGGCAGCCGCAGATTGATGCAGCGGTGCCTAGTGAGATCGCCGGGCGAACGCGGGCGCGCATGCTGCTTGAAGTACGACGGCGATCCAAACACCGCCATGCGCAGGTCCGGACCGATCCGCACGGCGATCATGTCCTTGGACAGCTGCTCGCCCAGCCGTACACCTGCATCGTAGCGTTCGGCAACGATGTCCTTGAGGCCGTAATCGATCACCACTTCCACCTGGATGTCCGGATACTTCGCCAGCAACCTGGCCAATGCCGGGGCGATGATGGTGATGGCCGGACGTTCGGACGAGGTGATGCGGATCTTGCCCGCCGGCTTGTCGCGCAACTCGCTCAACGCGGCCAGTTCGGTTTCGATGTCCTCGAAGCGCGGCGCAATGGTTTGCAACAAGCGTTCGCCCGCATCCGTGGGCGATACGCTGCGCGTGGTGCGGGTGAGCAGGCGCAGGCCCAGCCGTTCTTCCAGGGCGCGGATGGTCTGGCTAAGCGCCGATTGGGAAACACCCAGCTTGGCCGCCGCGCGGGTAAAGCTGCGTTCTTTCGCCACCAGCGCAAAAGCCGCCAGGTCGTTGAAGTTCGCCGATGCCATTCATTAGGCCTCCTAATAGGAGCAGGCCGATTATGCCATCGGGTCACCTGCCCATCGCGAACGCATTGCCCGAAAAATTCCACAGGCGCCGCCGCGCATGGCCCGATGCGATGGGCATGGTGGTCACTCTGGGATCGATCGCGCATCGGGTCGCGTACGAATGACGTGGCCGAGCGCCAACAGGGAGGAAGCACCATGAAGATGGGGATGATCGCCGCGTGTTTGCTGGCCGCGAGTGCAAGCGCCTATGCAGAAGCGCCCGTTTGGCAGCCTTCAGAAGGTCATACGCAAATACCGATCTGGCCGGGCGCGGCGCCGGGCCTGCAACCGGTGCCAGGACCCGAACAGCTGACCAAGGGTGCGATCACCAATGTGACCCGCCCCACGATGACGGTGTACACGCCCACGGGTGTCAACACGGGCGCGGCGGTCGTGGTGATCCCGGGCGGTGGCTTCCAGATACTGGCGATCGATCTTGAGGGCACCGACGTCTGCCGCTGGCTCACCTCGCAAGGCATTACCTGTGTACTGCTGAAGTATCGCGTGCCAAGCATTCCCTATGTCTGGCAAACCGACAGTCGCCCGCACAACCTCCAATTGTCGGTGCCCTCGCTGCAGGACACGCAGAGGACGCTGAGGCTGGTGCGCTCGCGCGCCGCCGAATGGCATATCGATCCGCACAAGATCGGCGTGCTGGGTTTTTCCGCGGGCGGCTATCTGGTGGCCGAAGCCAGCACCAATTTCAAGCGTCAGCTGTACAAGCCGGTGGACGAGGCCGACAAGCAAAGCAGCCGCCCGGATTTTGCAGTGGCGATCTACCCGGGCCATCTCGCCACCGAGCAGAACAGCTTGAATCCCCATGTGCCGGTGTCCCACGACACGCCGCCAACCTTCCTGGCGCAGGCGGAGGATGATCAGGTGGATGGTGTCGAGCAGTCACTGGTGTACTTCACCGCGCTCAAGGACGCCGACGTTCCCACGGAATTGCACATCTATGCGCACGGCGGCCACGCCTTCGGCATGCAGCATCCGGAGTTTCCGATCAACGACTGGCCGAAACTGGTGCAGGTCTGGTTGCGGACCATCGGCGTGATCCAGGGCTGAGACAGCAAGAACCCGGCGTCGTGATGACGCCGGGTTCCATCGTTCACTGCAATCCCAAAGACGCGTCAGTCGCGCGAGCGGGCCACCACACTGCCATCGGTGGGATCGACCAGCAGATTCACATCGTTGCCCCGCTTGCTCTTGGCGTCGGCGCTCCACAGGCCATCGGCGAACTTCACGTGCTTGACGTTCTGGAAGCCCGCCGTCGCCAGCTGTGCATTGACTTCGTTCTCGTTGAGCTTGGACGGCGCATCGGCCGGGTACACCTTGCCGCTGACGGGACCGACCGAGAGCTTGACCCACTTCTTGTCGCCGCCGCGCGCCTCGCTGCGCCACACACCGTCCTTGAAGGCCAGGCCCTTGACCTCCTTGTAGCCGGCATTGGCGATCGAGGTCTTGATCGCTTCTTCGGTCAACGCACCGGTCGGCGGCTGATTGCTCCAGGTCGTCACCGTGGTGGTCTGGGTCGTCTGGGTCGTGGCACTGGTCGTCGACTGCGCCGTGGCAGGCATCGTCTGCGCGGACGCCACACTGGAAACAGCCAGTCCAATCATTAGGGGAAGCATGCGCTTGATCATGATGAACTCCTTTGCTGTTGGCGGCGCATCGTGCCGCCGGCGCGCGCATGGTTGAGTCAAAGGGCGCGTGAAGCCGGCCGTGACACTTACGGTCGATTCATGAAATAAAGGCCTGTACACCGCGCTCAGTGACCTGACGGGGCGAGGTGATGAATGCGCGCCAACGGACCACGGCGTCCTCGTGCAGCGCCATCATTGAAAAGACGCGACGTGCAGCCTGCTGACAGCATGCCGGGCTTGACGAGAGAGCGAGCCGCACAGATCGACAAGCCTTTGCGCTGGCCATTCAATGCACTCGGCCACAGTCAAATCGGCGCAGGTTCGCTATGCTGCGCGCATGGCATCGGGGTCGTGCCGGGGTGCTGGAGCAAGCAATCCCATGCGGATGTCGTGATCGGGCAGGATCTTGTGTTGATGTGCAAACCCGGGAGTTTCGTGATCCAACTGAACTGCAGCGCGAGCGTAGGGTTTTTCGTGAGCCATGGATGAGCATCGACCGGAATCCAGGTGGGCCGCACTTGTCCCCGTCGGCCTGATTGCGCTGCTCACCCTGACTGCCCTCTATGCGCCGCGCTTCGAGCGCCCGGTGGTGGGCGCCCACGTTGCGCCTGCCGCGCCGTCACTGCTGCCTGCGGTCGAGCTGTGGCTCAGCACGGCCGACCGTCGCCTGAAGCTGGCGCGGCAACCCGATCTGGCGATGCGCGCCCGCGGCTCGGCGCCTGCCGACGTGGTCATCGATGCGCAGACCACTTATCAAAGCATGGTGGGCTTTGGCGCGGCGATGACCGACTCCTCGGCGTGGCTGCTGCAGAACGACCTCAGCGATACGCAACGCAGCGCGCTGCTGCACGAGCTGTATGGGCCGCCGCCCAACCTCAATTTCCACATGATGCGCCTGACCATCGGCGCCTCGGATTTTTCGATCAAGCCTTACACGCTGGACGATGTGCCGTTCGGTCAGACCGATCCGTCGTTGGAACACTTCAATATCACCAGCAATCTGCGCGACGTGATACCGACGGTGCTCGAAGTGCTTTCCATCCACCCGGACCTGCAGATCGTGGCCACACCATGGAGCGCGCCGGCCTGGATGAAGACCAGCGAAAACCTGATCGGCGGCGAGCTGCTCGAGCAGTACGAAGAGACGTACACGGACTATCTGATCAAGTATCTCGATGCCTACAGCGGCTATGGCATCCCGATTTTCGCGCTGACCCTGCAGAACGAACCCGGCTTCATACCGATCACCTATCCCGGCATGCAGATGCCGGCGGCCACGCGGGCACGCATCGTCGCGCAATACCTGGGTCCCAAGCTGGCAAGCCGCCACTCGAACACGCGGATCCTGGAATGGGACCACAACTGGAATGCGCCGGAGCAGCCCCTGGCTGTGCTGGGCGACGCTGCGGCGGCACGCTACATCGATGGCGTCGCCTGGCATTGCTACGAAGGCAGCCCGTATGCACAGGGCCGCGTGCACCGCGCCTATCCCGACAAGGACGCCTACATCACCGAGTGTTCCGGCGGCGACTGGGCATCCGCCAGCAAGGGCGAGCTGCTGTGGTTCTCGCGCGACCTGCTGATCGCAGGCATCCGGCAGTGGGCGCGCGGCGTCATCTATTGGAACCTGGTGCTGGACGAGAAGCACGGCCCGCATTTTGGCGGCTGCGACGCCTGCAAGGGCGTGGTGACGATCGACTCGGCCACCGGCGAGGTGAGCCGCAACGACGAGTACTACGCGCTGGCCCACTTCAGTCGGTTCGTGCCGCCTGGCGCGCTGCGCATCAACTCCACGGCCACCGAGAAGGGTCTGGACAACGTGGCCTTCCTCAATCCCAATGACGGATCGATCGTGCTGGTGATGGTCAATAGCGGTGAGGGTGCGCGGAACGTCTCGGTGGCGGAAGGCCAGACCCGTTTCGACTACGCCATGCCACCGCGCAGCGTGGCGACCCTGGTGTGGAACCCCAACCAGGCGAACGCGTGGCTGCGACGTGCGCTCGAGTGGCTGCAACGGTCCCGCTGATCGACGTCGCGTTGGGGAAGGATGGCTCGCCCACTGGCATGAGGACGGCGCGCAGCCACATCACCCTTACGTAACAACTACACGTGCATGCTGCATGGGCGCCAGGATAGAAAGTCTCCTCCTTGGCAGGCGTCTCAGCCTCGCGGTCCTCTCCCTAACGCCATCTGAGTATTTCTCCGATCTGTATCGGAGTTGCGGTTTCGGCCGCTCTGGATCCGCCCTGCGGGTCTTCACTGAAGGCAAATACTCATGTCCACCAACGATAGCAACGTGTCTCGCGTTAGCAGCAAGAACCTCGTCGAAACAGCGGCTGCCAACGGCAGCTTCGATACCCTTGGCAAGGCGCTTGAAGCGGCAGAACTTACCAACGTCTTGAAGGGCACCGGCCCCTACACCGTCTTTGCGCCCACGGATGAAGCGTTCGAGAAACTGCCCAAGGACGTGCTGTCCAACTGGCTCAAGCCGGAAAACAAGGCGGAGTTGATCTCCGTGCTGAAGTATCACGTGTTGCCGGGTCGCGCATCGGCCGCAGACGTCGAGAAGCTCACCACACCAAAGATGATGCAAGGCCAGACGGCGACGGTCACCAAGGACGGCGACAAGCTGCGCATTGGCGCAGCCACCATCACCAAGGCGGATATCACGTCGAGCAACGGCATCATCCATGCGATCGACACCGTGAACGTACCCACCAAGCATTAACCAGTACAGGTTGTGGTGGGGCAGGTCCCCACCACAGCACCTGTCGGCACGCCGGCAGGGATTCGCGTCCACCTGGGCGCGTCCTCAAAACTCAAGGTGACTACCATGGCTGGCCATTTTCGCTACACGTCCCGACCCTCTCGGCTAGCTAAGCTTATCCAGTCCATCGGTGATCTGTTCGATCACATGTTCGGTGAGCCGTACAAACAGCTCTCTCCCGTGATGTCTCAGCGGCAGCAGCTGGCGGCAGCGATGGAAGCAGCGCGACGACTCAAACGCGGCGGCGGTCGATGATCCTCGGCGCCGTCACGCGATTGGGGTACTTCTTCCGGCCGTTCCGGCGAGGTGCGTATCGACACGCGCCATCGATCGAAGAACTGCATGCGCTGCATGTGATGCGCAAGAGTTGGTTGTCGCGAGCCACCGACTTGCGCCGCCGATGGGTACGCGCCGCGGTGGAAGCGGTCTCGCGTTAGCCCATTCGGCCCTGCCAGAGCACGGCTTCGCGTGCTCCTCTCTTTTAGGGCAGCGGCATTTCAGCCCTGAACAGCGCCACCTTTCCCACCTGCCAGACAGCGACCTTGGCGAAGTATTCATTGAGTACCGACTGCAGACTTGCCAAGGTGTCGTGGCGGTTTCCAAAAATGCCTTTGCGGTTGTAAAGCGCCATCAACCGCCGACCGAGCCAGTTGTGGTTCGCCTCCTCACCCAGAATGGTCGCGCCGTACAGCACGCCGCCCGGGGTCAGGTGAGGGACCAGCGTGGAAAGCACCTTGCGCGCCTTCTCGGTCATGGTTCCTGGCAGGCAATGCAGCAGATAGAACAGCGAAATGGAATCGAACTTCCTGCCGCCGAGTGCGCCCGCGGGATGCAACACATCGTCGCGGACCAGCGATGGCTGCACATGTGCAATGCGCGAACCAGCTGCCCTCAGGCTGTTGTCGTTGAGATCGAGCAGCGCGACTTTCTGCCCGGGTTGCCCCGAGCTATGCGCCAGGTAGTAGCCCGAACCTACGCCGACATCCAGGTGATTGGAGCTCAGGTGTTGCCGGAAAAAGGGAAGCAGCACAGCATCCGTCGGGCACTTCCACGCGTAGTTGTTTGAGAAGCCCAGGACCCAACGGTCATAGATCTTCAATACGCGATCGGAATAGACGGCGGCGCCGTGCTCGGAGTCGAGGGGGGCAGAAGGCTTGGTCATGGATAACACTGCTTTTGACGGGGACGGGGACGGGGAGTGGAACCAAAGCGTCGATAGCGTACACGGCGAAAGCTACGGATTTTCGGAGCTGAGTCTCATGCACTCACTGGCGGCAGTGCGGCTACTTCGTCGATCCATCACTCGCGCGCGACACCGCCGCAACGGATGACCGTTGCGGCGGTACATAGCAGACGGCAGCTTCGAAAAACCGATCAGCGATCGACCATCCGCTCCATCGCTTCGTTGTAGCGGTTGCCCACCACCGTGATGCTGGCCAGGGCGAGATCGATTTCGCTCAGGTCAGCCGCGCTGAGGCGAACGTCCGCGGCGCCGAGGTTCTCATCGAGGCGATGGAGCTTGGTCGTTCCGGGGATGGGCACGATCCACGGCTGCTGCGCCAGCAACCAGGCGAGAGCGATCTGCGCGCGCGTCACCTTGCGGGCCGAAGCGATGTCGCCCAGCACGTCCACCAAGGCCTGGTTCGCTGCTCGCGCTTCCGCCGAGAAGCGCGGGAATGCAGCGTTGCGCATATCGGTGCTGTGGAAGCTCGTGTCCTGGTTGATCGCGCCGGTGAGGAAGCCCTTGCCCAACGGGCTGAAGGGAACAAAGCCGATGCCCAGCTCCTGCAGCGTCGGCAACACCTCCGCCTCGGGCTCGCGCCACCACAGCGAATACTCGTTCTGCAATGCCGCCACGGGCTGCACGGCGTGCGCGCGGCGGACGGTACGTGCGCTGGCCTCGGACAAGCCGAAGTATTTGACCTTGCCCTCGGCGATCAGATCCTTGACCGCGCCCGCGACGTCCTCGATCGGCACGTTCGGATCGACGCGATGTTGATAAAGCAGATCGATGTGATCCGTGCGCAGCCGCTTGAGCTGCTCCTCGGCCACCTTCTTGACGTGCTCCGGCCGGCTGTTCATGCGACGCTGGCCGTTGGCACCGAATTCAAAGCCGAACTTGGTGGCGATCACCACTTGATCGCGAAAAGGTTCGACCGCCGCACCGAGCAGCTCTTCGTTGACATAGGGGCCGTACGTCTCCGCCGTGTCGAAAAAGTCGACGCCGCGTTCGAACGCCGCGCGAAGGAGGGCGATGGCCTCGGTCGTGTCGGTCGGCGGTCCATAGATGGCGCTCAGGCCCATCGCGCCGAAGCCGATGGCCGAGACTTGCAAACCACTTGTACCCAATTGACGCTTTTGCATGATGTTCTCCGGTTGATGCTGCGATGCCTTGCTTGCATCGCTCTCCACGGCAGGCCTGGCGCCGTCCCGCGTCGCCATGGAGTCTTCTGTGTCTACGGTGGACGGTGCGCGCTGGCTACGTGGCCAGCAATCTAAGGGCGCGGGGTGCGGCTGATTAGTGGGGGCAAACGGCATGCCCCTATAAGGAGGGCTAATGAATCGCCGCCGTCATTCCCGCACGCGTGTGCATTTGTCTCTGCGCGGCGCTGAGATCGCGCCTGCGATGGCTTTCGCAAAGACATCACTGCATAGCGGGAAGATCATCACGATGCATCGACGCGCACACCGGATTTCGCACCTCGCAATTCGCCACGCGATGCTCGATCAGCGCACGAACGAAAACTGATACCAAAGCTCGATAGACCACATGGAGTAGCCGGGGCAATCTTTGCGGCCGGGGGTCCGAACAACCGACCCATCGAGCATGATCGCCCGCCGTGGAAGCCCATCCATCGGGCGAGATGGCAGATCTTGGTCGCAGCTAACGAGGGTTACGGCATGAAGATACTGATGGTACTCACCTCACACGACATACTCGGAAACACGGGAAGAAAGACCGGCTTCTGGCTGGAGGAATTTGCGGCGCCGTACTACGTTTTCACCGACGCCGGTGTATCGGTGACCGTCGTGTCGCCCAAGGGTGGCCAGCCGCCCATCGATCCCAAGAGCGATGACCCGAACAACCAGACGCCTGCGCAGACTCGCATCAAGCAGGACAAGGCAGCACTGAATGTGCTGGCCAACACATCGCGCCTGGACTCCGTCTCGTCGAAGGATTTCGACACCGTGTTCTATTCGGGTGGCCACGGCCCCATGTGGGATCTTGCCGAAGACCCGGTCTCGATCAAGTTGATCGAATCGTTCTACGACAGCGGCAAACCCATCGCCTTCGTCTGCCACGCTCCCGGCGTATTGCGGCACGTCAAGCACAAGGGCGAACCACTGGTGAAGGGCAAGCACGTCACCGGCTTCACCAACGGCGAAGAAGAAGAAGTCCAACTGACCCACGTCGTCCCCTTCCTGGTCGAAGACGAGCTGCTGAAGCTTGGCGCCACGTTCGAGAAGAAGGCCAACTGGGAAGTGTTCACCGTGACCGACGGTCGCCTCGTCACCGGCCAGAACCCAGCCTCTTCGACGGCCGGCGCGCAGGCTCTCATGGCGCTGTTCAAATAGATTCACCAGCGGCAGAAAGCCTTTGCCGAGCCCACGGCGCCGAGAGATGTGCGCCCGGGGGCTCGGCCCCCACACCGACCCCGCCCCATGCGGCATTGCACCAAGCCGGCGCATTGTCCATGATGGTGCAATGAACGATACGGCAGCGCGTGGGTGGGCGGAGCCGTTGGCGACCGGGATGGCGCTGGCGGATGAGCGGCTGCGCCTGCTGTGGGTGAATCCGGCCTTGGCGGAGTTGCTGGATATCGGTCCCCGCAGTGCCGTTGGGCAGTCGCTGGGGGTGTTGCTGCATCGGCCGGAGTGGATGGCGCTCGCCAGTCGCGCCCTGCAGGAACCCTCGCCGCATCAGTTGCGCGGCATCGACATCCCCTCGGCGCGCGGCGAGATGGCGCGGGTCGATGTATCGATGCAGCGCCTGGCCTCCGGCGAGCTGTTGCTCGAAGTGCATGCGCTGGCGCCGCCGGCGCCTTCGGCCACGCCGCTCTCGGCCACCCTGCGCGGCTTTGCGCATGAGGTGAAGAACCCGCTGGCCGGTTTGCGCGGTGCGGCGCAGTTGCTGCAGCGGCGCGTCGAAGACGAACAGCTGCGCAGCCTCGCTGGCCTGGTGATCGCCGAAGCCGATCGGCTGGCCGCCCTGGCCAATCGCCTGTTGCACCATGACGGCGCCGCTGCGCAATTGGGCGACGTCAACATCCACGTGCAACTGGAGCGCCTTGGCGATCTGCTGCTGGCCGAAGCGCAGCCGCCGACGGTGCGCCACGACTACGACCCGAGCCTACCCGATATCTACGGCGACGCCGACCGCCTGCTGCAGTTGCTGCTCAACCTGGCGCGCAATGCGGTCGAAGCGGGTGCAAGAACGCTGCTGTTGCGCACGCGCGCCGAACCGTCGGTAAGGCTGGGCGAACGCATGGCGCGCATGGCGCTGCGCGTCGATGTGGTCGACGACGGACCGGGCGTGCCCGAGCACCTGCGCGATACCTTGTTCGAACCGCTGGTGTCCGGTCGCGCCGATGGCAGTGGACTGGGCCTGGCGCTGGCGCGCGAGATTGCGCGCGAGCACGGCGGCGAGCTGCGCCATGTGGGTCGCCCTGGCGAAACCACGTTCTCTCTCTATCTGCCTATGGGCCACGCGCATGACTGAATCAGCCCAGGAGATCTGGATTGCCGACGACGATCGCGGCATCCGCTTCGTGCTCGCCGAAGCGCTGCGCGACGCCGGCCTCAACGTGCGCGAGTTTGGCGACGCGGAGGCGGTACGCGAGGCGCTGCGCACATCGTCGCCGGCCCTGTTGCTCACCGATGTACGCATGCCGGGCGAGGACGGACTGGCCCTGATTGCCGCATGGAAGGCGCAAGGCCTGGGCCCGGTGATCGTGATGAGCGCCTTTACCGATGTGGCGACCACGGCGGCGGCGTATCGCGCGGGCGCAGTGGACTATCTCGCCAAACCGTTCGATCTCGATCAGGCAGTGGCCGCCGTGCAGCGCGCGCTGGCGGATCTGCCGACCTCGACGACGGCGCCCGATACAGCACCTGCGCCCACGCATGCCTTGTTGGGCGATAGCCCGGCGATGCGCGAAGTTTTCCGTCTGATCGGTCGCGTCGCGGCGAGCGACCTCAACGTGCTGATCACCGGCGAAACCGGTACGGGCAAGGAGCTGGTGGCGCGCGCCCTGCACGATGAGAGTGCGCGTCGCGGCAAACCGTTCGTGGCGCTCAACACGGCAGCCATTCCCAGCGAACTGCTGGAAAGCGAATTGTTCGGGCACGAGGCGGGCGCTTTCACTGGCGCCACGCGACGCCATGCCGGTCGTTTCGAACAAGCCGAAGGCGGCACGCTGTTTCTCGATGAAATCGGCGATATGCCGCTGGCCTTGCAGACGCGCTTGTTGCGCGTGCTGGCAGGCGGCGAGTTCTATCGCGTGGGCGGCCGCGAACTGATCCGCGGCAACGTGCGCATCATCGCGGCCACCCACCAGGACCTGGATGCGCGCGTCGCCGCGGGCCAGTTCCGCGCCGACCTCAAGCATCGCCTTGACGTGGTGCGCATCGAGCTGCCGCCGCTGCGCCAGCGCCGCGCGGATATCCCGCTGCTGGCGCGGCACTTCCTCGCCGCTGCCGCGCAGGAGCTGCAGCTCGCGCCCAAGCGGTTTTCCAAGGCGGCGCTCAAGGCGGTCGCACAGCGTGATTTCCCCGGCAACGTGCGCGAGCTGGAAAACCTCTGTCGCCGACTGGCGGTGATAGCGCCGGGCAACGAGATTCTTCCTTCGGACCTGGGCGCGGGTGCCTCAAGCAGTTCGTCCGGTGGTTGGACCGACGCCTTGCGCGAGTGGGTGACGCAGGCCCTGGCCGATGGCGAGGTCGACATCCACACGCGCGCCCGCGCCGCACTGGACCAGACTCTGCTGCAGGTGGCGCTGGATGCGCACGAGGGCCATCGACAGCACGCGGCCGCCGCGCTGGGGGTGGGCCGCAATACCTTGACCCGCAAACTCGGCGCGTCACGCACGCGCGGACCTGCCAAGCCTTGAGAGATTCCGCATGAGCATCGAGATACGCATCGCCAGCCGCGACGACATCGCCCATATCGCGCAGTGGAACACCGCCATGGCGTGGGAGACCGAGCAGAAGGCGCTATCGCCGGTCGTGATCGGGCGGGGCGTGACGGCGGTGTTCGACGAACCGCGCCGCGGCTTTTATCTGGTGGCCGAACGCGCCGGCGAGCCGGTCGGTTGTCTGCTCGTGACCTACGAATGGAGTGACTGGCGCGCGGGCGATTTCTGGTGGATCCAGAGTGTGTACGTGGTGGAGTCGGCTCGCCGGGAAGGGGTGTTTCGCAGTCTGTACGACGATGCGAAGCAGCGCGCGAGCCAGGCGGGTGCGGTGGGTCTTCGTTTGTACGTGGAGACGGAGAACGAGCGGGCGCAGCGTACCTATGCGGGGCTGGGCATGGAGCGCTGTCATTACTTTATGTACGAAGCGGAGTTCTGAAGGGCTGGTCGCGCACAGGGTGCGCTCCTACAAGGGGATCGTGGCCCTGTGTTACTCAGGCGGGCAGGAGCTGCTGACTGAACTGTTCCGGCGGGATCGCCGTGCCGAACAGGAAGCCCTGCAGCAGTGAACAGCCGGCACGGCGTAGATGTTCCGCTTGCGCCGCCGTTTCCACGCCTTCGGCTACCACGCTCATGTCCAGGCCGCGCGCCATGGTGATGATGGCATCGGTGATGGCGGCGTTGTCCGCGTCGGTGGCGATGTCGCGCACGAAGGTGCGATCGATCTTCAGCGCGTCGATGGGGAAGTACTTCAGGTAGGACAGGCTGCAATAGCCCGTGCCGAAATCGTCCAGCGCCAGGCTCACGCCCAGATCCTTGATGCCCTGCATCAGCGCCCGGCTCTGGTCGCCGGCGGACATCACCATGCGTTCGGTCAGTTCCAGTTCGATCAGCGATGGCGGCAGCTGCGCTTCGTCCAGCGCGTTCTTGAGCGTGGCGTGGAAACCCGGGTGCTGGAACTGCGGCGCCGCCACGTTCACCGCCACCACGATGGGCTTGCCGGCGCGATACCACGCACCGGCCTGGCGACAGGCCTGGTGGATCACCCACTCGCCGATCGGCACGATCAGGCCGCTTTCTTCGGCCACCGGGATGAACTGATCGGGCATGTACACGTCGCGGCCATCCACCTGCCAGCGCAACAGCGCTTCGGCGCCGACAATCACGCCGGTACGCGCGTCGACCTTGGGCTGGTAGTGCAGATGCAGGTCGCCGCGCTTGAGCGCCTTGCGCAGATCCTGCTCGATGCGCAGGCGCGCCGCCGGCAGCTCGCTCATCTGCGAGGTGAAGAAGCGGTAGTCGTTGCGACCCTTCATCTTCACTTCGTACATGGCGATGTCGGCGTTGCGCAGCATCGCTTCGGCGTCGAGCGCATCATCGGGATAGACGCTGATGCCCACGCTATAGGTGATGTTGAACTCGCCCATCTTGCTGGCCGGCGAGGCCTGCCACAGACGCATGAGCTTCTCGCACAGCTGGCTGGCGCCGGAGCGGCCGTCCACGTGGGACAGCAGCACCACGAACTCGTCGCCGCCGATGCGGCTGACGGTGTCTTCGTTGCGCAGGTGATGGCGCAGGTGGGCGGCGAAGGCACGCAGCAGATCGTCGCCGGCGCTGTGGCCGAGCGCGTCGTTGATCAGCTTGAAGTGGTCGATGTCGATATGCAGCAGCGCCGCTTCGTCCTGGCGCCGCACGGCCGCGGCCAGCACCTGTTCCAGGCGCGACTGCAGCAGGCTGCGGTTGGGCAGGCCGGTGAGCGTGTCGTGCTGCGCCAGGTGCGCCATCTTCAGCGCGAGCGCGCGCGTTTCGCTCACGTCGTGGAACACCAGCACGCCGCCGATCACACTGCCGGCGTGATCGTGGATCGAGGCGGCGGAATCTTCGATCGGCGTTTCGAAGCCATTGCGGTGCAGCAGCACGGCATTGCCCTTCAGTTCCACGATGGCGTCGCGCGTGATGGCATCGAGCAGTGGGCTGTGCAGCGGCTCGCGTGTGCGGCTGTCGATGAGGCGGAACACTTCGCTCATCGGCTTGCCCACCGCTTCGGCCTGGCTCCATCCGGTCATCGCTTCGGCGATCGGGTTGAGCGAGGTCACGCAATGCCTCAAATCGGTGGTGATGACCGCGTCGCCAATGGAACGCAAGGTCACTTCGGCCAGCTCGCGTTCGCGGAACAGCGCTTCCTCGTACGCCTTGCGCTGGCTGATGTCGAGAATCTGCGCGACGGCGTGATACGGCTCACCGTTGATCGCGCGCACCAGCGACACGCTGAGCAGCACATACACCACATGACCGTCGCGGTGGATGTAGCGCTTCTCCAATTGATACGTCTCGCGCCGGCCCTCCCGTAGTGAGCGGGACAGCTCGCGCGAGGCGGGCAGGTCGTCGACGTGGGTGAGGTCGGGCAGAGCGCGCGTCAGCAGTTCCTGTTCGCTGTAGCCCAGCATCTCGCATAGCGCCGCATTGACGCGGAGCATGTGGCCTTCGGTGGTGACCAGCGCCATGCCGATCGGCGCGTGCTGGAAGGCGCCGAAAAAGCGCTGCTCGCTTTCGCGCAGCTGCAGCTCCAGCGCATGGCGCGCGGTGATGTCGGTGAACACGGTGAATACACCGCGCACGTGGCCGTCGTCGTCCACGTCCGGCTGGAAGTTGCCGTGCACATAACAGCGCGCGGCGCCGGCAAACAGTTCGCCTTCGTAGACGCTTGCTTCGCCGGCCAGGGCCTGTTCAAGGCAGGCGCCGGCGCGCTCGAGATTCCACATGCCGATCACTTCGTCGACGGTGCGACCGATCATGCGTGCGGGTTCGATGCCCAGCCAGGTGCGATGGGTGGCGTTGACGAAGCGAAAACGCCGATCGCGATCCACATAGGTGATCAAAGCGGGCGCGCCATCCAGCACGTGGGCGGGCCAATGCGCCTCGCCTCCTGCTGGGACGAACTCGTGATCGGTTTCGCGCATCGTCGGTTCGGCCCGCTGGCGCACCCCCCGCGCCTTGTCAGCGCATCATGCGCCAACTGAGGCCGGCTGTGCAGGGTCCCTGCTGAACTGTTATGCGTTGGCGTTCAGTGCAAGGCCTGGGCAGGCGCACCCAACAGGCCATCGGCATCGAGCAGGATGCGACCCAGCGCATGCAGGTCGGCCGAGACACCATGGCGCTGCGCCAGCTCGGTGACCAGTGGACCCAAGGCCTTGGGGTGCAGCGGATAGCCATGCGCAAGCACGCGGGCACGGCCGCCGTCGCCACGCTGCGCCAGCGTCACTGCCACCACGCCCAGGCCCGGTGCTTCGTGCGCATAGAGGGTCGGCGCATCGTAGCCGGCATCGGCGTTGCCGAAGGTTTCGAGCAAGTAGCCTGTGGCGGGTTCGCCATCGGCCAACACCAGCGGCACGTGATGCGCATCGAGCAGTGCGGCGTATTGGCGCAGTTCGAAGATCGCACCGGCGAAGTCATGCGCGCGCTGCTGCGGATCCATCGGCTGGCTGCGCAGCCAGTCGGCGGGCGATTGCACCTGGACCTTGCCCTGGTGATAGCGCAGCGCCAGGCCGCGCGCGCTCAGCGTGCTTTCGTCGCGATACGGCGTAAGCAGCGCGGCCTCCAGCAGACTCCACAGCGGCGCGAGGTTGACGTGTTCGTATTGCACGCAGGTCAGCGCGAGCAGATCGTTGCGGCTCAGGTAACGCGCGTGTTCCAGCCGTACGCCCAGCGTGCGCATCAGCCAGTCGGCGGTGCGCGCGCCGGCTTCGCCACGGCCCACCAGTTCCACTTCGAGCTTTTCCGAGAGGCTCTCGGCCAGCGCTTCGGGCGCCAGCAGCGAGATCGGCAGCAGGCGCATCGGGCCATCGGCAAAGGCCGCCTCCGGTTCCAGCGGCTGGGCGGGCATGTGGCCGTCGTGGGTGCCAAAGGCCACCACGTTCTCCAGATGACCACGCGGCACGCGCCGGGCCAGTTCATCCAGCGTGGCCCACACCGGGAAACCCGGGCGCAGCAGTTCCACCGCGTCGAACAGGGCGCCGGCCAGGGCGAGGCGGGCCTCGTCCACCTGGGGCACCAGGGTGTGCAGGTCGGCGGCGACCAGCGCGGCCAGTTCGGCGGCCTCGTCGCGGCTCAGCGTACGGTGCGAGGGCGTGTCACCGGCCGACAGCTCCAGCGCGAGGACCACCGGCAGGGCGACTAGCGTTTGTGCTTCCACAGATCACGAACCCGAACAGCAAAGAACCGGATTCTAGCATTTGCCGGGTTTTGGGCTTTCCCGTGATGGCAGGGCGGGTTAGCCTTGAGGACTCGGTTCTTCGGACTGTTCCAGACATGGAAAACACGCTCAAGCGCGTCGGTGTGATCGGCGGCGTACGTATCCCGTTCTGCCGCAACAACACCGCCTACGCCGATGTCGGCAACTTCGGCATGTCGGTCAAGGTGCTTGGGTCCCTGGTGGAACGCTATGGCCTGCACGGCGTGGAGCTGGGCGAAGTGGCCATGGGCGCGGTGATCAAGCACGCCTCCGAGTGGAACCTGGCGCGCGAAGCGGTGCTGTCCTCGGGACTGGCGCCCACCACGCCCGGCATCACCACGGCGCGTGCCTGCGGCACCTCGCTGGACAACGCCATCATCATCGCCAACAAGATCGCCACCGGGCAGATCGAAGCGGGCATTGCGGGCGGTTCGGATACCACCAGCGACGTGCCCATCGTGCTGGGCGAGCGCCTGCGCAAGCGGCTGCTCGCGGTCAACCGCGCCAGGACCTGGCAGGAGAAGCTGCGCAGCGCTACGCAAGGTTTTTCGCTGAAGGAACTCAAGCCGGCGTTTCCTGGCGTGGCCGAGCCGCGCACCGGCATGTCGATGGGCGACCACTGCGAAAAGATGGCCAAGGAGTGGCATATCACGCGCCAGGCGCAGGACCAGCTGGCGCTGGACAGCCACCGCAAGCTCGCGGCGGCCTATGACGCCGGTTTCTTCGAGGATCTGGTGGTGCCGTTCCGCGGCTTGAAGCGCGACGGTTTCCTGCGTCCCGACAGCACGTTGGAGAAACTCGGCTCGCTCAAGCCGGCGTTCGACAAGAGCTCCGGTCATGGCACGCTCACCGCTGGCAACTCCACCGGTTTGTCCGATGGCGCGGCCGCCGTGCTGCTGGGCACCGAGGCGTGGGCCAACCAGCGCGGCCTCAAAGTGCAGGCCTGGTTCCGCGACGCGGAAGTGGCTGCGGTCGATTTCGTGCATGGCGAAGGCCTGCTGATGGCGCCCACCGTGGCGGTGCCGCGCATGCTGGCGCGCCATGGCCTGAGCCTGCAGGACTTCGATTTCTACGAAATCCACGAGGCGTTCGCCGCCCAGGTGCTGTGCACGCTGCGCGCGTGGGAAAGCGCGGAATACTGCAAGAACCGCCTTGGCCTCGACCAGCCGTTGGGTGCGATCGATCCGGCCAGGCTCAACGTCAACGGTTCCAGCCTCGCCGCCGGTCATCCGTTCGCGGCCACCGGTGCGCGCGTCGTCGCCACGCTGGCCAAACTGCTGGAGCAGAAGGGTTCGGGACGCGGCCTCATTTCCATCTGCACCGCCGGCGGCATGGGCGTCACCGCCATCCTCGAACGCTGAGCGATCCGCTCGGCACCGTCATTGCGATGTTTCGACTGCGCACCACCGCCAGCCTGAGCCTGCTCGCGCTGGCGATCGGCGTGGCGGGCACGGCCTGGCTCAGCACATTCACCGGCGACTGGCAGGGTCCGGCGGCGTCATCGTCTGCCGGCAGTGACAAAGTCCGCCGGATACTGCGTCGCCATGCGCGCGAGCCTGCAGCACGCGAATCCGTTGCTAAGGCAGCACTTGTGCATCCGCGCACCGTGACCGCGCCAGCGCGCATTGCCGAGGAGCTGCCAACCCTCACGCCCATCGACATGCCGCCGCTGGCGACGCCTTGGCTGCAGCGGCTCGCCTTCGCCAGCGGGCGCGTGGTGCTGCAGCTCAGCATCGACGGCGAAGGCCGCGTCGGCCATGCGGCTGTGACCGAGTCGAGCGGCAACGCGGGGCTGGATGACCGGGCATTGCGCACGGCAACAGGCTGGCGCTTCGCCGTACCTGGCGACCATCCCAATGGCCTGACCGGCCAACTGGTCATGCGCTTCGACGATACCCCACCCTTGTAGGAGCGCACCTTGTGCGCGACCGCGGCATCGATGTTCGATCAGCTCCAGGCAACGCCGTGCCCTGTGGGAGCGCACCCTGTGCGCGACAGTCACGCTGGGGTGTACCGCTCTGTAGGCCTGTCGCGCACAGGGTGCGCTCCCACAGATAAAGAATCCCTCTACAGCACGCCCTGCACACCCGCCCCAAACGCCGTAATCAGCCGCGTATAGATCAGCTTCGGCGACACATCGACATCGGGGAAATCGCCCACCGGCGTATAGCAGCTGAGGAAGGCCGGGTCGCTCGGCCGCATCGGTATGCAGCCGGCCTTGAGGTCATAGCTGGTGGCGTAGCGATACGGCCACAGGTCGAAGATCGGCAGGCTGGCGGAGAAATCGCCGATCGCCATGCTCAGGCTGCTCTGCTCGCGCTTGGCGATCACCCAGGCATTCTCCGGTTGCGTGTCGCGCAGGATGCTGTCGCGCAGCTCGCTGGCAAAGCGCGCGTCGTAGACGATCACGCCCGCCTCGGTGTTGTAGTGATCCGAACGGGGATCGAAATTGTGCGAGCCGACCATGGCGAAGTCGTCATCGACCACCAGCGACTTGGCGTGCAGGCCGAAACGACGTCCGGTGGTGGTCAGCGGCGCCGGGCGATTGCGGCGCGCGGTGCTGCGGCTGCCGAGCAGGCCGCGCTCGGTGCCGACCCGATGACGCGCCTGCGCGCCGCCTTGCGCAGCGGGCTGCGGACCTTCGTCGGCTGCCGCATCGGCGTTGTCTTCGGCCGGACCCTGCGCATGCGGTTTCATCTCGTAGATCTCGAAACCGTAATCCTTGAGGTAGCGCTTGCGGTGCTTGTACGAGAGCGCATACACCGCGAACGCATCGGTCGAGGCCAGCGAATTGGTCGACACCACGATGCGCGGCGGCGAGTCGCCCTGGCGCAGTCGTTCGAAGATCGCCTTGGCCCGGTCGCTCATCACCAGGTAGGGCGTCTGCAGCACCACTTCGTGCTGCGCGGCGCCGACCATGCGCATAAGGTGGGTGGTGAATTCGTGGGCGCTGCGCTTGCCGGGCTCGTCCGTCTTGGCCGGGAGATCGCTGAAATAGTCGACGCGGCCGGTGCGCAAGGTGTCGGACACCAGCACGTCGTCGATCCACGCGGGATCGCCGGCTTCCTCCACCACGCGTGCCACGCGTTGCGGATGCGCGTAGCGCGGTGCCGGCAACGGGCCGGGATGGATATCGTCGAGCAGGGTGCGGTTGACGTCGCGCAGGTGAGTAAGTGGCGTGGAGCGCTTGTGCGTCCAGAACGTCTCGAAGCTCGCGGCCATTTCGCGTGCGGCCGGTCCGCCCACCATCACGTCGCGATCGACGTAATCGAAGTCGTTGTCCCAGTCGAAATAGCGGTCCTGGTAGTTGCGCCCGCCAGTGATGCCGATCGCATCGTCCACCAGCAGCAGCTTGTTGTGCATGCGCTGGTTGAACGTCATGAAGCAGCACACGATGCTCGCGCTGAATTCCACCACCGAGGTCTGCGCCTCATGGAACGTCGGGTTGTACAGGCGCACCTGGAGGTTCTCGTGCACCGTGGCCAGCCGCTCCAGCAGTACGGGGTCGCCGAAGGAGAACAACTGGTCGGCCAGAATGCGCACCTTCACGCCACGGCGTGCGGCCTTGATCAGTTCGTCGAGCACCAGCTGGCCGGCGTCGTCCTGGTCCCAGATATAGGTCTGCACATCGATGCTGTGCTGGGCGGCGCGGATCAGGTTGAGGCGCGCGACCATCGCCGCCTCGCTGTCGTTGAGCAAAGTGACCACATGCACCGGCTGCTCAGGCGTGGAGTCGCTGATCGCCTGGTGCGCGGCATCGAGCAAGGGCGAGGCGATGGCGCAATGATCGGGATGGCCGCAATTGAGCTGGCGCTCCACGTCCGCGGCGACGGCGGCATCGGCGCGCCGGATGCGCGAGGGCGACACGCTGCATCCCGACAGGATCAGGATCGCTACAAACACAAAGGAGACGGCGATCCAGCGTTGGCGCATGGCGCGATGATACGGGAGACGACGACGCACTCAGTCAGTGTTGGCTGAACGCGCGGCGTAATCCAGACTGATCATCATGCCCAGCTGCACCTGGTCGGAAATGGCCGTGCGATGGTTGCTCATGCCGAAATCGCTGCGCTGGATGGTGCCGCGCACCGAGATCACGCATTGCTGCGGCAGGTCGAGCGGGCAATGCGAGGGAAGCACTTCGAAATGCGCCGGCTTGGTGACGCCGCGCAGGGTCAGCTCGCCATCCAGGTCGCCGCCTTTTTCCAGCATGGCGAGCGAGATCGGTTCGGACACGAAATGGATCGAAGGAAAACGCGATGCATCGAAAAACTCCGGTGCCAGCACCCAGCGACGGATGCGGTCGGAGTTCATATGGATGCTCTCCACCGTGATGTGCGCGTCGACGATGGCGGTGTCATGCAGGCTGCTCAGCGTGACGTCGCCATCGATCTCCTGGAAGCGGCCGTTGAGCTGGGTCAGCCAGAACAGCTTCACGCCGAAGTCGGCGTGCGAGCGGGCGGGATCGATGCGGTAATCCGCTGCTTGTGCCGGCAGCAGGGTAAGCAACAACAGCACAAGACAGCAGCTGACGTACGGCAAACTCATGGGGACCAGAAAGCATCCAGGCGGGCGTTGCCGGGTTCAAGTGCGCCGTCGAGATGAAGCACGGCCAAGGCCGCGGGCGGCATGCCGCGGAATTCGTCGGAACGGCCTTCGACCAGCAGCGCCACCAGCCGTTCGATGCCGGGATTGTGGCCGACCAGCACCACCGTGCCGGCATCGCCGTGCTGGTCCAGCAAGGCCAGCAGTTCGCCCGGCGTGGCGTCGTAGATGTCGTCGGCAAACTCGGTGACCGGGACGTAGCTGTAGGCGGACAGGGCCAGCGCCGCCGTGGCGCGGGTGCGCTCGGAGGGAGAGCACAGCACGCGGTCGGGCTTCACGCCGTGCGAGGCCAGCCATTTGCCGGCGGCCTTGGCTTCCTGCTCCCCGCGTCCGCTAAGGCGCCGGCTGTGGTCGTCGCCGCCGGTGGGAGCCGGCTGAGCTTCGGCGTGACGCAACAGGATGAGTTCGTGCATGGTTGGCTCCTGGAAATACGCTGTACTACGCAGTGACAGGGCCACTGCTTCCGTTGGCCCGCGGGTCGCGATGCCCGACCGGCCCAGGCCAACCGCCTGCACCATGCCGCGCCTCCCACCTCGCCGACTTGCTGGTCATCATGCCACCCCCGCTGTGCAGAACAGAGCACCGTTTGGCCGCACCGGATCACGGTTAGACCATTCAGTGCTGGCGCTTGATCCAGCGGAGCAGATGTTTCCAGTCCTCCTGATGGCTACGCACGTTTTCCGACCCGTAATCGAAGATCCCCTTGCCCAGCGCGGTCAGCAGCACATAGGCCTGGCTGTCGCGCAGCTGCGCCACCAGCGGAAACGGCGCCTGCTCGGACAGCTGCGACATCGCGTCCTGACTGGCGTTGGTCCACGGCTTGAGACGGTTGCCGACCAGGCCGACCGGCAACTTGCCACGTTTGACGCGATTGATCTGCTTGAGTTCCTCGAGAAAGCCGAACGTGGCATCGAGGTCAAAGGTTGACGGCAGCACCGGCACCAGCACGATGTCGGCTTTCTCCAGGTAAGGCTCCAGGTCCTTTTCCTGCGAACCGGCCGGCGTGTCGATCAGCACGCGCTGCGTATCGGGCGGGAGTTTCTCCATCGAACGTCGGCCGCCTTCCACGGCCAGGACGCCGGGGACGTTGTCGGGGCGATTGGCTGCCCAGCGGAAACCCGACTTCTGCCGGTCGGCGTCGACGATGGCGGTGTGCTTGCCATCCTGCGCCCAGTGCGAGGCCAATTGCGTGACCAGCGTGCTCTTGCCACAACCGCCTTTGCTGCTTGCTACCAGTACCGTCAGCATGATGCCGCCCCAGTGTCCAAGCCGGGCCCCAGCCTACACGATGGCCGGGGCGCGGATGCAAGCGTGAGTGTCGATCTGCGGGGCTGGCGTTGCCTGGATCGGCGGGGCGATCAGCCGGCCTTGCCCGGCTCCCAGTCTGATGGTGCATCGACGGGCATGTCGTAGTCGTGCAGGGCGGTCAGCACCAGGCTCATCTGTGTACCGCCCGAGCGGGCCAGCTTGAGCAGGTGCTGGGCCACGGCGGTATCGCCCTTGGCGCGCATGGAAAGCTGGGAGAAGCTTTGCACCTGCCACACCAGGTTGCGGCGCAGGCGCTTGGCGTCTTCCTGCTGGGAGGCATCGTCGGCCAGGACTTCGCGCAGATGCAGACCCAGGGAACGGGCCAGCGGGCTGGAGCCCCATTCCAATAGCTTGCCCAGGGTCAGGCAGTCGGTCTTGATCCCGGCCTTGTCGGCGTTCTCTTCGCACAGGCGCGCCGTGGCCTGCAGGGCAGGTTGTGGCTGGCCTTCGGCCAGACCGAACACCAGGGTCAGCTGCACGTCGGCGCCATTGGTGGCCGAAAGCGGTCCCACCACGTTGGTGGGCGGCGGCAGCACGGTCACCGTGGTGGACAAAGCCTTCAGCGTGGCCCCGGTGTAGTCGTCATAAACCTTGGCCGCAGCGGCCTTGGCCAGGTCCTGGCGGGCGTCGTCGTTCTTGCCGTCGCGCAGATCCTGGCCCAGCTTGAGCAGCCACACGGCCGCATTGTCCGGCGCCTGCTGCACCAGCTTGGCCAGGGCGTCGGCGTTGGGACAGTCCGAGGCCTTGGCGTCGCAGTCGGTCAGGCGGGCCCAGCTGATCTCCGGACCCGCGCCCTGCGCGGCCGCGGCCCGATCGATCAGGGTGTGGTAGCTGTTGAAATCCGGCTGGTCCGGCAGGGGCCGGGCCAGCAGGGCGGCGCCCATCAGCGGGATCGGATCGGCCTGCGGGGCGGCCACGCTGACCAGATCCTTCTGGTATTGCAGCAGGGCCTGGCGGCGGGCGGGCGACGAGGCATCCGTGGCGGCGGGCGGCGTTTTTGCGGGGGCCTTGGCCGCCAAAGCCGGGCCGGAAGCCGCGGCCAGCAGCAGGGCAAACGTGAAGAAGCGCCGTCCAAGCATCGAGTAGTCCTTACACTGAGCCAACAATCAGGATAACGTCCAAGGATTAAGCTCGCCTGATCCGCTGGACGCGATGGGCGGGAGAATGCGTCCCAGCTTGCTAGCATGGCCGCTTCGCGACGCCCCGGGGTGATACGTCATCCTGCGCAGCACAGGAGAAGACCACGTGAACGATATTTCCTTTTTGGCCGACGGCCGTGCGGCGCCCTGGTTCGTGGGCTGGGGCACGCTGGCCCTGATCAACGCGGGCCTTGCCCAGGGCAAGAACCGCAGCGGCCTGCTGTGGTTCCTGCTGTCGCTGGTGTTGGGGCCGCTGGCCACGCTGGTGCTGGTCTTGATGCCCAAGGCGCGCCAGACGCTGTTCTAAGCAGGTCCAGACACGAAAAAACCCGGTGCGTTGCCGCACCGGGTTTCGGGGAAACGGTAGACCTTACTCGCCCAGCGCTTCGCGCATGAATTCCGGCTGGGCCAGCGCCGCCTTGTGGATATCGGCGTTGTAGTAGCGGGTCGGGAAGTTCTTGCTCAGCGCGCCGCGCTCGCGGAAGCCGGCCAGATCGCCGCCCTTGCGCACCATGGTGCAGCTCCACCAGCCGGTGGGGTAGCACGGCTGCGGGAACGGCAGGGTCTTCACCGCGCTGAAGCCGGCGGTGCGCATGGCCGAACGCATAGACTTGATCAGTTCCAGGTGCGCGATCGGCGATTCGGACTGCTGCACCAGGATGCCGCCGTGGCGCAGGGCCTTGTAGCAGCTGCTGTAGAAGGCGGCATTGAACAGGCCTTCGGCCGGACCGACCGGGTCGGTGGAGTCCACGATGATCAGGTCGAGCGATTCGGGCTCGGCCTCGGCCATGTACTTGATGCCGTCGATGAACAGCAGCTCGGCGCGCGGGTCATGGTTGGAGTCGCACAGTTCCGGGAAATACTGCTCGGCCAGGCGCGTCACGCGCTCGTCGATTTCCACCTGCACCGCGTGCTCCACTTCCTCGTGCTTGAGCACTTCACGCAGCGTGCCGCAGTCGCCGCCGCCGATGATCACCACGCGCTTGGCGCGCGCATGGGTGAACAGGGCCGGGTGCGTCATCATTTCGTGATAGAGGAAGTTGTCGCGGCTGGTCAGCATCACGCAGCCGTCGATCACCATCAGGTTGCCCCAGTCGGTGGTCTGGTAGATTTCGATGGTCTGGAACGGCGTTTTCTCGGCGTGCAGCAGCTTCTCCACGCGGTAGCCGATGGAGGAGCCGGAGGCCTGGTGGGCTTCGGTGAACCAGCTGGGATGCTGCGACATGGGGACGTTCCTGACGAAAAGATGGATTCAAAGAATCCGTAATTGTAGCCGAACGGGGTCTCCGGGGTCTCCGGGGCGCCCGCGGGGGCCCCGATCTTCGGCACATTGTCACAAGAGCCCGTTACAATAGCCGTCCGTACCGCCGCGCTTAGCCGCCCGCGGTACGCCAGGTCAGCCGCGGCCCCGCGGCGTGCGAGGCTTCCGGCCCGGCTGACTGTGTTCGTCAAGGCTCGCCGCTGCGACGACATGTTCAGGGTGTTACACGCCCGTTGCACAAGGAACCCTCCATGTCGAAGCACTGGAACATCGACGCTGCCCGTCATACCTACGCCGTCCCGCACTGGGGCGACGGCTACGTCGACATCAATGACGCCGGTCATATCGTGATGCGTCCCAAGGGCGCCACCGGTCCGGCACTGTCGCTGCCGGTGATCGTGGATCGCGCCCGCGCCGAAGGCCTGCGCCTGCCCTTGCTCGTGCGCTTTCCCGACATCCTCGCCGATCGTCTGAAGCGCTTGCAGGATGCCTTCGCCAAGGCCATCGGCGAATGGAATTACACCGGCGGCTATACGGCCGTCTATCCGATCAAGGTGAACCAGCAGCGCGGCGTGGCCGGCGAGCTGGTGGCCGCGGGCGAACACGGCTTCGGCCTGGAAGCCGGCTCCAAGCCCGAGCTGATGGCGGTGCTGGCGATGGCGCGCCCGGGCAGCATCGTGATCTGCAATGGCTACAAGGATCGCGAATACATCCGCCTCGCGCTGATCGGCCGCAAGCTCGGCCTGCGCGTGCACATCGTGATCGAAAAACTTTCCGAACTCGACCACGTGTTCACCGAGGCGAAGGCGCTCAACGTCGAGCCGCTGCTCGGCGTGCGCGTGCGACTGGCCTCCATCGGCGCCGGCAAGTGGCAGAACACCGGCGGCGACAAGGGCAAGTTCGGCCTCTCGCCCAGCCAGGTGCTCACCCTGGTGGAGCGCCTGGACCAGGCCAATCTGAAGCACACGCTGAAGCTGCAGCACTTCCACATGGGCTCGCAGATTTCCAATGTGCGCGACATCGCCAACGGCATGCGCGAAGCCACGCGCTACTTCGTGGAATTGAAGCGTATGGGCGTGCCGCTGGACATCGTCGACGTCGGCGGCGGCCTGGGCGTGGATTACGAAGGCTCGCGTTCGCGCAGCCACAACTCGATCAATTACTCCATCGAGCAGTACGCCTCCACCATCGTGCAGTCGCTGGCCGAAGCGGTATCGGAAGAAAACCTGCCCGCGCCGCACATCATCACCGAGGCCGGTCGTGCGATGACCGCGCATCACGCCGTGATGGTGGTCAACGTGACCGAAGTGGAACCGGTGCCCGAGGGCAATATCCCCGAAGCGCACGACCACGAACCGGCCGTGCTGCGCCGCCTGCGCGAAACCTGGGCCGAGCTCGATACACGCCCCGCGCTGGAACTGTTCCATGAAGCCCAGCATCACCTCGCCGAAGGCCAGGCGCTGTACGCGCTGGGCCAGCTGAACCTGGAACACCGCGCGCATCTGGACGACATGTATTACGCCATCGCCAATGCGGTGCGCACGCGACTGCTGCCCGCCGAGCGCTCGCACCGCCAGGCCATGGACGAACTCGACGAGAAGCTGGTCGACAAATACTTCGCCAATTTCTCGGTGTTCGAATCGGTGCCGGACATCTGGGCCATCGACCAGATCTTCCCGATCGCGCCGATCGCGCGACTGGACGAGGAACCCACGCGTCGCGGCGTGATCGTCGATCTCACCTGCGATTCCGACGGCCGCATCGATGACTACGTCGATGCCGAAGGCGTGGACGTGAGCCTGCCGCTGCATGCCCTGAAAGAAGACGAGAGCTATCGCCTGGGCATCTTCATGGTCGGTGCGTACCAGGAGACGCTGGGCGACATCCATAATCTGTTTGGCGACACCGATGCGGTGAACGTGCGCGTCGACGGCGATTCGTATGTTTTCGCGCACAAGCGTCGCGGTGACACCACCGACCTGATGCTCGACTACGTCGGCTACGACCTTGAAGCCCTGCGTCGCAGCTACCGCGAACGCATTGCGGCCGCGGGTGTCGATGGCGATGCGGCAGAGCAGCTGTTTGTCACATTGAATGAAGGTCTCACCGGCTATACCTATCTGTCGGAAGGTGTGCGTTGAGACAGTAAAACGCAGAGCACTCCACGTTCGTCATCCCTGCGAAAGCAGGGATGACGAACGGGAAAACCTGCGTTTCAACTTGTCCATTCGTCGCATGGATACGCGCCCCTGAGCTGTGACAGCCTGTGCCGTTGTACGGCACGGGCCACAACCCGATTCCGTTTCTGCTTTCCCCGTTCCCCATCGACAGGAGTGGTTATGGCAAGTCTCGACGGCAAGGTGGCACTCATCACTGGCGCGGCCAGTGGGCTCGGCAAGGCAATCGCCGAGCTTTACGCGAAGAACGGTGCGGCGGTCGCCATCGCCGACATCAATCAGCAAGCGGCCGACGCAGCGGCCAACGAGATCAATGCGGCCGGCGGCAAGGCCATCGGCATTGCGATGGACGTGACCAACGAAGACGCCGTCAACGCCGGCACCGACAAGGTGGTCGCGCAGTTTGGTCATCTCGATATCCTCATCTCCAATGCCGGCGTGCAGATCATCAATCCGATCGAGCAGTTCGCCTTCGCCGACTGGAAGAAGATGCTGGCCATCCATCTCGATGGCGGCTTCCTCACCACCAAGGCCGCGCTCAAGCACATGTACAAGGACGACCGCGGCGGCACCGTGATCTACATGGGCTCGGTGCATTCGCACGAAGCCTCCAAGCTCAAGTCCGCCTACGTCACCGCCAAGCACGGCCTGCTTGGCCTGGCGCGCACGCTGGCGAAGGAAGGCGCCGCACACAATGTGCGCTCGCATGTGATCTGCCCGGGCTTCGTGCGCACGCCGCTGGTGGAAAAGCAGATCCCCGAGCAGGCCAAGGAGCTGGGCATCAGCGAAGACGAGGTGATCAAGAACGTGATGCTCAAGGACACCGTCGACGGCGTCTTCACCACGGTGGAAGACATCGCCCAGACCGCGCTGTATCTGGCCAGCTTCCCGTCGGCCGCGCTGACGGGACAATCGATCGTGGTCAGCCACGGCTGGTACATGCAGTAATCGCGGTGAGCCGCCCGGTTGCGCCGGGCGGCCGCCAATGCAGTGGGTCGATACCGCGCCACGCGCAGCCAGGAGCGGCGCGTGCGCGGTCTGTCCGGAGCCTCGCCATGAAGATTGCCGACGTGAAAGCCAATGCTTTCGCCATGCCCTTGACCAGTCCCGCGTTTCCCGTGGGTCCGTATCGTTTCGTCAATCGCGAATTCCTGGTCATCACCTATCGCACCGATCTCGACGCCTTGCGCGCCGTGGTGCCCGAGCCGCTCGAAGTCACCGAGCCGCTGGTCAAGTACGAATTCATCCGCATGCCCGATTCCACCGGTTTCGGCGACTACACCGAATCGGGCCAGGTGATTCCCGTCAGCTTCCAGGGTCAACATGGCGGCTACGTGCATTCGATGTACTTGAACGACCATCCGCCGATTGCCGGCGGGCGCGAGCTGTGGGGCTTTCCGAAAAAGCTGGCCAGTCCGCAGCTGGACACCGAGATCGACACCCTGGTCGGCACGCTGGACTACGGCAAGGTGCGCGTGGCCAAGGCCACCATGGGTTTCAAGCACCGCGAGGCGGATCATCAGGCGGTGCTGGCCTCGTTGGCGGCGCCCAACTATCTGCTTAAGATCATCCCGCACGTGGACGGCACGCCGCGCATCTGCGAACTGGTCCGCTACTTCACCACCAACGTGACGCTCAAGGGCGCCTGGACCGGGCCCGGATCGCTGGAGCTGCACCCGCATGCGCTGGCGCCGGTGGCCGACCTGCCGGTGTTGAAGGTGGAGTCGGCCCTGCATTTCATCACGGACCTGACGCTCGACCTGGGCACCGTGGTGCACGATTATCTGGCCGAGTGAGTCGAGGCTGATCCGTATGGACGTCCGAAAGAAAACCGCGAGCGACAAGACCGCCGCGCTCAACCTGTTGCAAAAGCATCACCAGAAGTACCAGACGATCGCGCTGGTGCTGCAGGGTGGCGGCGCGCTGGGCGCCTACCAGGCCGGTGTCTATGAGGCCCTGGACCAGGCCGGCCTGCATCCGAACTGGGTGGCCGGCATTTCCATTGGCGCGTTGAACGCAGCGATCATTGCCGGCAATGCGCCGGAACAACGGGTGGAACGCCTGCGCGAGTTCTGGGAAAGCATCACCCGACCGCCGCTGTTTCCCGCCTGGATCACGCCGCCGATGGATCCGGCCGCCTGGGAGCTCCCCTGGCAGAACGGCCTGAGTGGTTTGGCCGCACTGCGCGCATTGACCGAGGGACAGCCCGGCTTCTTCACGCCGCGCCCGTTTCCCTTGATGCCATGGCGAGCCTCGCCCACCTCGGCGAGCTGGTACGACACCGCGCCGTTGAAGACCACGCTGGAACGCCTGGTCGATTTCGACCGCATCAATCACAAGACCTCGATGCGCGTCTCGGTGGGCGCGGTCAACATACGCACCGGCAATTTCGCGTATTTTGACAACACCGAAGGGAGCCTGCGCGTCGAGCACTTCATGGCCTCGGGTGCGCTGCCGCCCGGGTTCCCCGCCATCGAAGTCGACGGTGAGTTCTACTGGGATGGCGGCATGGTCTCCAACACGCCGCTGTACAAAGTGCTGTCCGACCCGGCCTGCCGCGACTCGCTGGTGTTCCAGGTGGATCTGTGGAGTGCCCGCGGCGAGCTGCCGCGCGACCTTGCCGAAGTCACCACACGTTCGAAGGACATCCAGTATTCCAGCCGCACCCGCCTGATCACCGAATACATGGCGCAGCGCCAGCGCCAGCAGCGCATACTTCACGATCTGATGAAGCTGGTGCCGGAAGACCAGCGCAACCATCTCGCCTACAAACAGGCCGAGGTCCACGCCAGTGGTGCGCTGATCAACTTGTTCCACCTCATCTACCGCAACAAGCCGTACGAAGGGCATTACAAGGATTACGAGTTCAGCGTCGACAGCATGCGCCAGCACTGGACCAGCGGCATGGATGACATGCAGTGCACGCTGGACGAACCGGAGTGGTTCGAACGACCGACGCCCGAACATCCCTTCATCACCCACGACGTACACTGCGAAGATTGAAAACCCGGGAACACATATGAGTCTCAAGGCAGCATTCATCGGACTCGGCGCCATGGGCACGCCGATGGCCGGTCATCTCAAAGCCCGCGGCCTGCTTCACGCCGTCGCCAGCCGCACGCAGGCCAACGCGGATGCGGTGGCCAAGGACCTTGGCGTGCTCGCGCCGACGCTGGCGGAGATCGCTGCGCAGTGCGACGTGATCGCGCTGTGCGTCACCGCCGATGCCGACGTGCTCGCCACCGTCGATGCACTCGCGCCGCATCTGAAGAAGGGCGCGATCGTGGTGGATCACTCCACCGTGGCGCCCGATACCGCCAAGCAGGCCGCTGCCAAGATTGCCGCCGTCGGCGCTTACTTCCTTGACGCGCCGGTATCGGGCGGCGTGGAAGGCGCGAAGAACGGCAAGCTCTCCGTGATGGTGGGCGGCGACGCCGACGTGCTCGAACGCGCACGCCCGGTGCTGGAAGCGTACGCCTTGCGCGTCACCCACCTGGGCGACGTCGGCGCCGGCCAGGCCACCAAGGCGGTGAATCAGGTACTCGTGGCAGGCATCGCCCAGGGCGTCTGCGAAGGCCTCGCGCTGGCCGAGGCGCTCGGTCTGGATCCCGAACGTCTGCTGCCCACGCTAGGCGCGGGCGCGGCCGGCAACTGGTTCCTCGAAAAGCGCGGCGCCACCATGCTGCGCAATGAGTTCAGCGTCGGCTTCAAACTGGGTCTGCTGCACAAGGACCTGGGCATCGTCCGCGGCATCGCCGAGAAAGCCGGCACCAACCGCAGCGTAATCGAACGCTCGCTCGCCGACTATGCCGAGCTGATGAAGCAAGGCCACGGCGATGACGATATCTCCGGTTTGATCAGGCTCAAGCGCAAGGGCTGATTAGGACGACTGTGGGAGCGCACCCTGTGCGCGACGGCGTCGCGTTGTATCGAGGCCGTCGCGCACAGGATGCGCTCCCACAATTACGCGCACAAAAAAGCCGCGCATCGCGCGGCCTTTTTTTGTGGCTGCGTTGCGAGACGAGGCTTACTTGCCTTCCTTCAGCGCAATCGCATTGATCCCCGCAGACGACAAACGCTGCTTGGCCGATTCCAGTTCGGTGGCCGAATGGAACGGGCCCAGGCGCACACGGTTGTAGGTCTGGCCGTTGACGTTCACCGGCGACACGTTGGCGACGAAGCCTTGCATAGCGAGCTTGGCCTTCAGCGTTTCGGCATCGGACGGGCTGGGGAAGGCGCCGACCTGCAGCAGGTAGCCGCTGGCGGCAGGTGCAGCGGCTGCCGCAGTCGGCGCGGGTGCCGGTGCATGCACGGCCGATTCCGGCGCGGGCGTGATGGCTTCGGCGACGGCGGCCGGGCCGGGCGCCGGCTTCTGCGCGGCGGCCTGGGCCTGCTGCTGGGCTGCCGCCTGCTGGGCCGCTTGCTGCTTCTGCTCGGCCTTGGCCTGCGCGCTGATTACTGCATCGGGGATGCGCACTTCCTTCTCCGACAACACCGAGTAGAAGTCGTATTGCGGCTTCTTCGCGGCGGGCGCGGTATCGGTGGCCGAGGTGGATTCCGTGCCGGCGGCGCCGGCATCGCTGCCGCGCTGCGCGGTGGCCTGGGCGTTGGGTTGCGGGCCATCGCCGGCGCGCGGCGCCATCGGCAGATGGCCGCGCATGGCGAACATCAGCACGGCACCGATCAGAATGCCGATGACCGCCCAACCCCAGCCCGGCATGCCACCGCTGTTGTTGCGGACGGCCTGTCGACCTTTGCCCTTGCGTGCTGCCATTTACATCTTCTCCGGGGCACTGAGTCCCAGCAAATCCAAACCGTTGCGTATGACCTGGCGCGTGGCGAGCACCAGCGTGATGCGCGCGTTGCGCAGCTCGGCGTCGTCCACGATCCACTTGTGCTCGTGATAGTAACTGTGAAGCGAGCCGGCGAGTTCGCGCAGGTATTGCGCGATCAGGTGCGGTTCCAGATTGGCCGCTGCCGCCTCAACCACTTCGGCGTAGCGCGACAGCTCGGTGAACAGTGCCTGCTCGTGCTCGGTGTCCAGCCGCGACAGCTGGGCAATGGCCGCCTTCGTGTCCACCGCCGGCAGACCGCGCTCGGCCAACTCCTCCAGCACGCGGCAGACGCGGGCATGGGCGTACTGGATGTAATAGACCGGATTGTCGTTGCTCTGCGAGCGGGCCAAGTCGATGTCGAACACCAGCTGCGAATCGGCCTTGCGCGCGATCAGGAAGTAGCGGGTCGCGTCGCGGCCGGCTTCCTCGATGAGATCGCGCAGGGTGAGGTAGCTGCCGGCGCGCTTGGAGAGTTTCACCTCTTCGCCGCCACGCATCACCGTCACCATCTGGTACAGCACGTAGTTCGGATAACCCTTGGGAATGCCGGTATCCAGCGCCTGCAGGCCCGCCTTCACGCGCGCCAGCGAGCCGTGATGATCGGACCCGAGCACGGTCACCGCGTTCACGTAACCGCGCTGCCACTTGGTCATGTGGTAGGCCACGTCCGGCACGAAATACGTATAGGTGCCGTCGGACTTGCGCATCACGCGGTCCTTGTCGTCACCGTAGTCGGTGGAGCGCAGCCACAGGGCGCCGCCTTCCTCGTAGGTGTGGCCGTGGGCGACCAGCTCGCGCACGGTCTCGTCCACCTTGCCGTCGTTGTAGAGCGAGGACTCGAGGTAGTACACGTCAAAGCCGACGCCGAAAGCCGCCAGGTCCAGGTTCTGCTCGCGGCGCAGGTAGGCCACCGCAAAGTGGCGGATCGCTTCCAGATCGTCGGGGTTCCTGGCGCCGGTGACCGCATGGCCTTCCACTTCGACGGTGTCGCCGTTGAGGTAGGACTGCGCTACGTCGGCGATGTAGTCGCCGCGGTAGCCGTCTTCCGGCCAGCCGGCGTCGTCCGGCGTCAGGCCGCGCACGCGCGCCTGGGTCGACACGGCCAGATTGTGGATCTGCACGCCGGCGTCGTTGTAGTAGAACTCGCGCCTCACCTTCCAACCGGTGGCGTCGAGCACGCGGGCGATGCAGTCACCCAGCACCGCGTTGCGGCCGTGACCGACGTGCAGCGGGCCGGTCGGGTTGGCCGAGACGAATTCCACGCCAGCCGTCACGCCCTTGCCGGTGCTGCTGCGGCCGTAGGCGTTGCCCTCGGCGAGCACCTGGCCCACTTCAGCGTGGTAGGCGCCGGGCGCGAGGAAGAAGTTGATGAAGCCGGGGCCGGCAATCTCCACCTTGCCCACCAGCCCATTGGCCGGCAGCGCCGCCACCAGCTTCTCGGCCAGCTCGCGCGGCTTGGCGCGCGCCGGCTTGGCCAGCAGCATCGCCGCGTTGGCGGCAAAGTCACCATGATCGCGGCTGCGCGTACGCTCGATCACGAAGTGGGGCACTTCGAGCTCGGCGGGCAGGGTGGCGTCATTCTGCAGGGTACGAATGGCCTGCAGCAGCAGTTCGCGCAGCTGTTCTTTCACGGTAAGTGTCTGACGGCGATGGAACCCCTAATCCTATCAGACCAGGACCGGTCGAACCGGCTCCTGTGTGGCGTGCGGGCGTGCTGCGATGCAGTGGGGAAGTCTGTGGATAACTCTGTGGGGAATATCCGTTGCCGCTAGAGCCATCGCACGGTTTTCCCGACGGAAATGTCACCGTCACAAAAAATATCCAACTAAATCAGGTGACTGCAGTGCACTTCTGCGGACCTCAAGAGAATGTGAACGGAAAGTGCCGTCTCAGCCCAAATGTGCATAAGTCACAGGACCCATGGTCCGTGCCGGCCTCGTGCATTTGTCACGATCCACGTCACGACGCTGTCATGCGGCAGCGCCACACTATCTCTCGTCCCCCAGGCACCTCCCCGCCGACGGGGGCAGGAGCACGCCGTTACTCTCCTTTCTCCCCACAAGACGGCCATACGGCGCGGATCTCCCCCCGCGCCGTTGTTTTTTTGAGCGTCAGAAAGTGCCGATCGATGTCAGCGCGCTGTCACCGCGGCTAGATCAGCCCCAGCATCGCCATTGACACCGGCTCGCCGCTACCGATCACCAGATGATCGAGCACCCGCACGCCGACCAGCTCGAGGGCGTCCCGCAGTTGCCGGGTGATGGTGCGATCGGCCGCGCTCGGTTCGGCCACGCCGCTGGGATGGTTGTGGGCCAGGATCACGGCCGACGCGTTGTGGCGCAGACAGGCCCGCACCACCTCCCGTGGATGCACGTTGGCGCTGTCGACGGTGCCGCGGAAAAGTTCTTCGAAGGCGAGCACACGGTGGCGGTTGTCCAGGAACAGGCAGCCAAACACCTCGTAGGGCAGGTAGCGCAGCTTGGCGCTGAGGTAGCTGCCGCTTTCGCGCGGGTTGCCGAGCGGACGGCGATCGGTGAGCTGTTCGGCCAGCGTGCGCCGCGCCAGTTCGAGGGCCGCGATCAGGCGGGCGCGCTTGGCCGGGCCGATGCCGCGCAGGCGCAGCGTGTCACCCGGATCGCTGAGCAGGGCAGCCAGGCCTCCGCTGACGACCAGCAGTTCGCGGGCCAGCGCAATGGCATCCTTGCCGACCACCCCGCTGCCCAGCAGCACGGCGATCAGTTCGGCATCGGAGAGGGCGCCGCAGCCGCGCGCCAGCAGTTTTTCTCGTGGGCGTTCGCCCTCGGGCCATTGATGGATGCTCATCGGAACAGCCTGCCGACCGATGCTAAGCGTGCCCATCGGCGTGCGGCGGAGCGCACGTGGGCATGCGTGCCGACGAAGAGTCAGTTTGTCGGCGGAAACCGGGCCGCGAATTCACCGCTCAGCCAGTCGATAAAGACCCGCACGCGCGGCGAGAGCTGACGGTTCTGCGGATACAGCACGTAGACCGGCGACGGCGTGGGCGGGCATCGCGCCAGCACTTCCACCAGGGTGCCGCGGGCAAGGTCGTCCTGGACGCGATAGCAGGGCACCTGGATCAGGCCCAGCCCAAGGCGGGCCGTGGCCACATACATTTCCGCGCCCGCCACGCTCACGGCATGGGGCAACAGGCATTCGCGCACGCTGCCCTCCACGCAAAACTCCAGCGGCAGTGCGCTACCGGAAGCGGAGGAGACGAAGGCCACCATCTGGTGTCCCTCCAGATCATCCGGCGATGTCGGCGTGCCATGGCGTTCCAGATAGGCCGGGCTCGCATAGGTGCCTTCCACCAGAGAAGCGATCTGCCGGCCGATCATGCTGCTGTCGGTGGGTTTGCCCACGCGCAGCACGCAATCGACGCCTTCGCGGACCAGGTCGACGTAGCGGTCGCCCTCGCCGATGCGCAGCTGGATGCCGGGATAACGCGCCAGAAACCCGGGCAGCCCGGGCAGCATGAAATGGCGGGCCAGCACGCTGTGCACGTCCACCCGCAACAGGCCGCTGGGCCGCGCTCCGGTGAAGGCGGCCTCGGCCTCCTCGATCTCGGCCAGGATGCTCAGGCAGCGCTGGTAATAGGCCTCGCCGTCCAGGGTGGCCCGCACCTGTCGGGTGGTGCGCTCCAGCAGCCGCACACCCAGCCGGGCTTCCAGGCGCTTGACCACTTCGGTGACGGTGGAGCGCGGCAGTTCCAGATCCTGCGCGGCCAAGGTGAAGCTGCGGCGCTCCACGATGCGGGCGAACAGGCGCATGGCATCGACCTTATCCACTGTTCGCTCTATCCGAATGATGATGACGGATTTAAGCAGATTATCCGGCGGACGGAAAAGACCATCCTTTGCTCACCCCGACAAACGGTCGGCCCCTCCCAAAGGATGCTCCCCATGTCTGCACACAATTCCAAAGTTGCCATTGTCACTGGCGCCTCCCGCGGTATCGGCGCAGCGGTCGCCGAACGTCTGGCTCGCGATGGCTTTACGGTGGTCATCAACTATGCCGGCGATGCCGCTGCCGCCGAGGCGCTGGCCCGCAAGATCGAAGGCGCCGGCGGCCACGCGCTGACCGCGCAAGCCGACGTGGCCGACCCGGTGGCGGTGCGCCGGATGTTCGACGCGGCCGAAACCGCGTTCGGCGGCGTCGACGTGCTGGTCAACAACGCCGGCATCATGCAGCTGGCGCCAATCAGCGATACCGACGACGAGTTGTTCGATCGCACCATCGCGATCAACCTCAAGGGCAGCTTCAACACGCTGCGCGAAGCAGGCAAACGCCTGCGCCAGGGTGGCCGCATCGTCAACTTCTCCACCAGCGTGGTCGGCCTCAACTTCCCCAACTACGGCGTCTACGTGGCCACCAAGGCCGCGGTGGAATCGATGACGCACGTGCTGTCCAAGGAGCTGCGCGGCCGCGCCATCACGGTCAATGCGGTGGCGCCGGGCCCGACGGCCACCGACTTGTTCCTCAAGGGCAAGACGCAGGAACAGATCGACCAGCTCGCCAAGGCCGCGCCGCTGGAGCGCCTGGGCACGCCCGATGACATCGCCAGCGTCGTGTCCTTCCTCGCCGGCCCCGACGGCAGCTGGGTCAACGGCCAGGTGCTGCGCGCCAACGGCGGCCTCGTCTGATTCCACTTACCCGCATCGCCACGCGATGCCTTTCTGGAGAACGCATCATGAAGTACGTCATTGTCATCACCGGCGCTTCCAGCGGCTTCGGCCTGATGAGCGCCCGCGCACTGGCCCATGCCGGTCACACCGTCTACGCCGGCATGCGCGAAACGGCCGGCCGCAATGCGGACCGCGTGGCCGACATGCAGCGCTATGCACAGGAACAAGGGGTGGACTTGCGTGCCATCGAAATGGACGTGGCCTCGCAACCGTCGGTGGATGCCGCTATCGCCCAGATCGTGGCCGAGCATCGGCAACTGGATGTGGTGATCCACAATGCGGGGCACATGTCCTACGGTCCGGCCGAAGCCTTCCTGCCGGAACAGTTCGCCCAGCTCTACGACACCAATGTGCTGAGCACGCAGCGCGTCAACCGCGCGGCCCTGCCGCAGTTGCGCAAGCAAGGGCGCGGGCTGGTGGTGTGGGTGTCCTCCAGCAGCGTGCGCGGCGGCACGCCGCCGTACCTGGCGCCGTACTTTGCCGCCAAGGCAGGTATGGATTCGCTGGCGGTGAGCTATGCCGGCGAGCTGGCGCGCTGGGGCATCGAGACCTCCATCGTGGTGCCTGGCGCCTTCACCAAGGGCACCAACCACTTCGCCCATGCCGGTGCGCCGGCGGATGTGTCGGTTGCCAAGATCTACGCGGAAGGTCCGACCCGCGATTTCAGCGAAGTGGCCTTCAAGGGACTGGCCTCGCTGGAACCCGCCGATGCCGATCCCGAAGCGGTCGCCCGGGCCATCGTCGAGGTGGTGGATAAGCCTTTCGGCAAGCGCCCGTTCCGCGTGCACATCGATCCGTCGGAGGATGGCGCCGAGATCGTCAACGGCGTGGCCGATCGTGTCCGTGCGGAGCTGCTGCGCCGCATCGGTCTGGACGACATCCTTCATCCGCGCGTGACGGCCTGAGCGCAAGGCGGGCGGTCATGAGCCGCCCGCCTCACTTTTACCGAGCAGGACGAATGATTCCGGTAAGCTACCGCCCCAAACGGTAGTCAGGCCCAATCACATGAGTCTTGCCCAACGCCGCATCCTGCTGGGCGTGTCCGGCGGCATCGCTGCCTATAAATCCTGCGAACTGGTCCGTCGCCTGGGCGACCTCGACGCCGTGGTGCGCGTGGTGATGACCGAAAACGCTGCCCACTTCGTCAGTGCCACGACGTTCCAGGCGCTGTCCGGCCGGCCGGTGCGCACCAGTCTGTGGGACGCCGAAGCCGAAGCGGCGATGGGTCATATCGAGCTCGCCCGCTGGGCGGAGCGCATCATCATCGCGCCGGCGAGTGCCGATCTGATCGCGCGTCTCGCCCACGGCATGGCGAACGACCTGCTCACCACCGTCTGCCTGGCCAGCGCCGCGCCGCTCTATGTCGCGCCCGCCATGAACCAACAGATGTGGGCGCATCCGGCAGTGCAGGCCAATGTGGACATCCTGCGCCAGCGTGGCGTGCATATCCTCGGACCAGCATCGGGCGACCAGGCCTGCGGCGATATCGGTTCGGGCCGCATGCTCGAACCCCTGGAGCTGCGCGAAGCCATCGTCGCCTCCTTCGGCGCACAGGTTCTGCGCGGGTTGAAGGTGGTGGTGAGTGCCGGCCCCACCTATGAAGACATCGATCCGGTACGTTTCATCGGCAACCGCAGTTCCGGCCGCATGGGTTTTGCCGTCGCCGAAGCGGCCGCGCAAGCCGGCGCCCAGGTCACCCTGGTGGCCGGCCCGGTGAGCATGGCGACGCCGCCGGGGATGGCGAGCCGCATCGATGTGCGCAGCGCCGCCCAGATGCGCGATGCGGTGGTGGCTGCCTGTGCCGGCGCGGACATCTATATCGCCGCCGCCGCGGTGGGTGATTACCGACCGGCCGAAGTGGCCGATCACAAGCTGAAAAAGCACGACGGCGCGCCGCTGGAACTGCGTCTGGCCGAGAATCCGGACATCCTCGCCACGCTGGCTGCGCAAACCGTGCGCCCCTTCTTGGTCGGATTCGCCGCGGAAACGCATGATGTGGAGCGATACGCGCAAGACAAACTCAAGCGCAAAGGATTGGACATGATTGCCGCCAACCAGGTGGGCGGTGGCCTCGGATTCGAAGCCGCCGACAATGCCCTCACACTCTATGGTCCCGACGGGGCCATCGAATTGCCGCGTGCGTCCAAGACCGAACTGGCACGTCAGCTGGTGGCGAAAGTGGCCGAGCGTTACCGGGCGGTGCGCCAGTGACGGGTGGCATCGGCGTCGACGTCGAGCTGAAGATCCTCGATCCGCGCCTGGGCGATGCCATTCCCCTGCCGCAGGCCGCCACCATCGGCAGCGCCGGCATGGACCTGCGTGCCGCCATCGAGGCGCCGCTGACCCTGCAGCCGGGCGAAAGCGTGCTGGTGCCCAGCGGCATGGCCATCCATATCGGCGATCCGGGCTGGTGTGCGCTGATCGTGCCGCGTTCGGGGCTGGGACATAAACACGGTCTGGTGATGGGCAACCTGGTGGGCGTGATCGATGCCGATTACCAGGGCCCGTTGATGATTTCCTGCTGGAACCGCGGCACGCAGCCCTACACCATCGAGGTGGGCGATCGCATCGCCCAGCTGCTGCTGGTGCCGGTGGCGCAGGCGCGGTTGAAGGTGGTGCAGGAGTTTGCGCCGTCGCAGCGGGGCGAGGGCGGGTTCGGTTCGACCGGAGTCAACTGAGTGCAAAGTGGTGCGGGCGCTTGCGTCCGCATGGGAAGCGACCAGATAGCCTGTGCGGGGACAGGACATGGCCAACATCTTCAACGTCGGTAGCCGAAGTTTCGCCGGATCTGTCGACGGGCGACGGCTGCTGCCGTTCGCCGCGGGTACCTTGCTGGTGCTCGCTGGCCTGTTCTGCCTCTGGCAGACCTGGCAGATCTTCGACGAAGGCAACGCGATCGAGCGTGTGCACGCCGCCCAGAAGCAGGCCGCGGATGCGCTGGCGGCGGATATCGCCAGCGAGCGCGGGCACGTGGAAGCCGCGGTGCACTCGCTGGATCCGGCCAGCATCGTGGCCGATCCAGCCCAGGCCGCCACCGAACTGCGTCACCTCCTGCCCCAGGCACTGGCGGTGGATGTCTATAGCGGTGGCCTCGACGAGGTGCTGCACGCGAACTATCGAGTGTTCGGCTACGGCAAGGCGGCGCAGCTGATGGCGGCGCAGACTGCGGACGGCAAGCCGTTGGCGCAGACGGTCCCGGATGCCAAGGGCACCCGCGTGCTTGCCTTGGTGGTCCCGGTGGGACCGGCGGCGCATCCGCAGGCGTGGACTTGGGTGGCGCTGCCGTTCACGACGCTGCAGGAGCGCTTTGCATCCATTCCCACCGCGGGTGGACGACTGGAACTGCGCCAGGGTGATGACCGCGGTGATCTGCGCCTGCTCGCTTCCGGCAACAGCGCGGCCGAACGTGAAGCGAACGGCGCACCCGTCGAGGGGAGCACCTTCAGCGTTCTCGCGGCCCTGCCTTCGGCGTTTATCGTGTTGCCGCGCGTGTGGCCGCTGGCGGCCCTGCTCGGGCTACTGTGCCTGGCCGCCGGCATCTATTTGATCTGGATGCGCAATCGACTCGGCACTCGCCGCGTCCGCATCGACACAACAGAGCCGGTGCTGTCGGATCTGCTGGAAGCCGAGCAGGCCGCGGAAGCGCCTGTGGCACCCGCTCGCATCGCCGCTCCCAAGCCTGCCCAGCCCGCGCCAGTCACTGTCGATCCGGCGATCTTCCGCGCCTACGACGTGCGCGGCGTGGTCGGCAAGTCGCTGACCAAGGAAGTGGCCCGTCTGCTTGGCCAGGCCATCGGCACGGTCATGCACGAGAAGGGTCTGCCGGAAATCGTGGTGGGTCGCGATGGACGTCTGTCGGGTCCTGAACTGGCGAGCGCCTTGTGCGACGGTTTGCGCGAGGCGGGCATCGACGTCATCGAGCTGGGCGCCGTGCCGACGCCGGTCGTTTATTACGCCGCCTACCGCTTCAATACGGGGTGTGGCGTGGCCGTGACGGGCAGCCACAACCCGCCCGACTACAACGGCTTCAAGATCGTGGTCGGTGGCGAGACCTTGTCCGAAGGCGCCATCCAGGATCTCTATCAGCGCATCGTCGGCAACCAGCTGGAGCGCGGCGGCAGGGGCAATCTGCGCCATGTCGACGTGATCCCCGACTACATCGACCGCATCACCTCCGACGTGCAGGCCGAGCGCCGCCTCAAGGTGGTCATCGACAGCGGCAACGGCATTGCCGGTGCGGTGGCGCCGCAGGTGCTGGAAGGCATCGGCTGCGAGGTCATTCCGCTCTACTGCGATGTCGACGGCACGTTCCCCAATCATCATCCCGACCCGTCCGATCCGCACAACCTGGAAGACCTGATCTTCGCGGTGAAGCAGACCGGTGCGGATCTGGGCATCGCCTTCGATGGCGACGGCGACCGTCTGGGCGTGGTCACCAAGGATGGCGAGATCATTTTCCCCGATCGCACGCTGATGCTGTTTGCACGCGACGTGCTGTCCCGCCAGCCCGGCGCGACGGTCATCTACGACGTGAAGTGCACGGGCCATCTCAAGGGCGTGATCCTGGATGCCGGCGGCAGTCCGATGATGTGGCGCAGCGGCCATTCGCTGATCAAGGCCAAGATGCGCGATACCGGGGCGGAACTGGCCGGCGAAATGAGCGGCCACTTCTTCTTCAAGGAGCGCTGGTACGGTTTTGACGACGGCATTTATGCCGGCGCGCGCCTGATGGAGATCCTTGCCGGCGATCTGGAAGAGCGCACGCCGGAGGAATTGTTCGCCACCTGCCCCAAGGGCGTGTCCACGCCGGAACTGAAGGTGGAGCTGGCCGAAGGCGAGAACTACCGCTTCATCGAAGCCTTCCGCCAGAAGGCATCGATGGGCGACGCCACGCTCACCACCATCGACGGGGTGCGCGCGGACTGGTCCGACGGCTGGGGCCTGGTACGTGCTTCCAATACGACGCCGACCCTGGTGCTGCGTTTCGACGCGGACAACGAGGCCGCGCTGGCACGTATCAAGAAGACTTTCCGTTCCCAGCTGCTGGCGGTCGATCCGTCGCTGAAGCTGCCGTTCTAAACCAAGAGCCCCGGCATGACCGGGGCTCTCTTCCTATCTGAAGTGGGCGTTTACTCGCCCTTGGCCTCGGCAGCCTTGAGTTCGCGGTAGTGCACCAGATCCTGTGCGTTCTTCTGGACCTGCGCATCGCGGGCGCCCTGCTGACGTTCCAGCGTGTCGCGCTGATGCGCCACGACATCGCGCTGCTTGGTAATGCCGTCGCCAAGATATTTGGGCACCGGCTGCTTGGCGCGCTCAAGATCGCCCGCGCGGGTCAACAAATCGGTCAGCGCTTTTTCCTGGCTACGCAGATTGGAGCGCGTGGTGGCGATCTGCTGGTCCATGCTGTCCAGGTTTTCCTGCTGCAATGCCTTGTAGGCCGCCTCGGTGGGATAGGCGGCGAGCATCTGCGCATCGTTGCGCTTGCGCTGTTCGGCGGCGCGATCCACCGCCGCCTGCTGCTCGGCCACCTTTTGTGCCGCGGCGCGCTCCTCCGGACTGAGCTGGCGGTCGACGTGCTGCACCACCAGGCCGCGATCGTTCACCAACTCATAGCCAAACTTCATGGCATCGGCCGTCAGGCTGTCGCTGTAGTGCGGCAGCCCGGCCGCGTCCTTCCATCGATACCGATAGGTTGGCGCCTTGGTTTGTGCACAGACGACGGTAGTCAGCGCGAGCAACGCGATGACGAAAGCTGTTTTACGCATGGAATTCCCCCTTGTGGGCGGAAGTATAGCGGGCGACATCGTGACACCATGACGTTGGCACGATGTCGCTGCATGCGGTGTGACCGGCTTCGCCAACCGCTGCCGATTCAGGCATTTACACCGTAGCGTTCGCGATAGGACACCAGCCGGGCGTGCTCGGCTGCCAGGTCCGGGCGACCGCCGGCATAGGACAGCACATCGCCGAGACTGGTGATGGCGATCACCGGGATGCCGTAGTCGGCAGTGACTTCCTGGGCCGCAGACAGTTCGCCCTGACCGCGCTCCTGCCGGTCCAGCGCGATCAGCACGCCCGCCGGCGTGGCGCCCTGCGCGCGGATCAGCGCCAGCGATTCGCGCACGGCGGTGCCGGCCGTCATCACATCGTCCACGATCAGCACGCGCCCCTTCAGCGGTGCGCCCACCAGCACGCCGCCTTCGCCGTGATCCTTGGCTTCCTTGCGGTTGTACGCCCAGGGCAGGTCGCGGCCATGCTGATCGGCCAGCGCGATCGCCGTGGCGGCGGCCAGCGCAATGCCCTTGTAGGCAGGCCCAAACAGCATGTCCACTTCGATGCCTGAATTCACCACCGCGGCGGCGTAGGCACGGCCCAGCTGGGCCAGCGCCGCGCCCGAATCGATGCGGCCCATATTGAAGAAATACGGGCTCTGGCGGCCGGACTTCAGGGTGAACTCGCCGAAACGCAGCACGTCGCGCTGCAGGGTGAGTTCGATGAATTCGCGCTGGTAGTCGTGCACGGCAACTTTCTCTCGTTCGAAATTAAAGGGGCAGGGCGCCCAGCATCACGTGCTGCGGCCCGGAACGCCCGCCATGGTACAGCCCCCCGGTCTCCCGGAAGCCGGCACGCCGATACAGTGCAAGCGCCGATGTGTTGCGGACGTTGACGGTCAGCACGACGTTGCGCGCGCCCGGATGGCGATGTGCGAGGTCGCGCATCACCGCAGCCAGCGCGAGCGTGCCCAGGCCCTGGCCCTGCCAGCGGGCGTCGATGAAGAACGAGCGCAGCCCCAGGGTGGGCTTCTCGAAATCCATGTCCGCGATGCTGCGGGGCTTCTTCTCAATGCGATAGAAGCCGATCGGCTCGTCGTCGCACAGGATGGCCATGGCCTCGCTGTCTTCGCACAGCATCGCGTCGGCCAGCGACACGGCAATGGGCCCAACGAAATCGCGCTGCGGCTCGTGCACGTGAAGCTGCAGCAACGTCGGGTAGCGCGTGGCGTCGGCAGGCACGACGCGGATATCGGGACGATCGGACATGGTTGCTATGATGGCGCATCCCTCGCCAGCCCGGGCCCCTTACATGCGCATCATCAGTCTCAACGCCAACGGCATCCGTTCCGCCGGTACCAAGGGCGTGTTCGAATGGCTACGCCAGCAGAAGGCCGACGTGGTCTGCCTGCAGGAGACCAAGGCGCAGGAAGACCAGCTTTCCGATGCCATGTTCCGTCCCGACGGCCACCATTGCTTCTATCGCGATGCGAGCAGCAAGAAGGGCTACAGCGGCGTGGCCATCTACGCCAAGCGCGAACCCGATGCGGTGCTCACCGAGCTGGGCTGGGACGCCTTCGACAACGAAGGTCGCTACATCGAGGCGCGCTTCGGCAACCTGAGCGTCGTGTCCTTGTACGTGCCATCGGGTTCGTCGGGCGAGGAACGCCAGCAGTTCAAGTTCAAGGCGATGGAATGGATCTCGCCAATCTTCGCCAAATGGATGAAGAGCGGCCGCGACTACGTGCTGTGCGGCGACTGGAACATCGTGCGCAGCGAGCTGGACATCAAGAACTGGAAGTCCAACCAGAAGAATTCCGGCTGCCTGCCCGAAGAACGCGCGTGGCTCAACGACCTGGTCGACAAGCACGGCTGGGTCGACAGCTACCGCACCCTGCATCCCAAGGGCGAGGACTATACGTGGTGGTCCAACCGAGGCAACGCGCGCGCCAACAACGTGGGTTGGCGCATCGACTACCAGATCGTCACGCCGTCCCTGCGTGATCGCCTGAGGCGTTGTTCGGTCTATCGCGACGAACGCTTCTCGGACCACGCGCCGTATACGGTCGACTATGCCGACTGAGGCCGTGCCGGCAGCACGCAAGCCGTCGGTCTGGCGTTCGTTCACGGAACCCGCGGCGTGGACGATGTGCCTGCTGGGGTTTTCCTCTGGGCTGCCGTTCCTGCTGGTGTCCGTGACGTTGTCGTTGTGGCTGAAGGAAAACGGCATCGCGCTGAAGAGCGTCACCATGATCGCCAGCGCAGGCATGACCTATGCGCTCAAGTTTCTATGGGCGCCACTGCTCGATCATTGGCGGCTTCCTCTGTTCACGCGGTTGGGATTGCGCCGGGGCTGGCTGCTGTTGGCGCAGCTGGGCGTGCTTTGCGGCCTGCTGCTGATGGCCGCGTTCACCCCGCAACAGCTCCAGCCCTTTGTATTGGCGACCTTGCTGGTGGCGTTCATGGGGGCGACCCAGGACATTGCCATCGATGCCTATCGCATCGAGATCGCGCCGCCTTCGGCCCAGGGCGCACTGGTGGCGACCTATGCGCTGGGCTACCGGCTGGGTCTGCTGCTAGGCGGCGCCGTCGCGCTGATCTTGGCCGATCACATCCCATGGCCCTGGATCTACGTGGCCATGGCGGTGGCGATGGTGTTGCCGATCGTCACCACGCTCTTCATGCGTGAACCGACCGTCGCCCGTTCGACGCCGCCTGGTTGGCGCATGGCGATGCGCGAGGGCGTGATCGATCCGTTCACCGATTTTTTCCGCCGTTACAGCTGGGTCGTCGCCGGGCTCACGCTGTTGTTCATCCTGATTTTCAAGCTGCCTGAACAGTCCATCGGCACGATCTTCAATCCCTTCATGCGCGACATGGGTTTCAGCAAGACCGAAATCGGCGCTGTAACCAAGATCTACGGAGTCTGGATCGGCATCGCCGGCGCGTTCGTCGGCGGTGCGGCCGTGGCGCGCTGGGGAGCCTGGCGGACTTTGGGCGCGTGCATCGTGCTGGGCGCCTGCAGCAACCTGCTTTACCTGATGCTGCTGGGAAACCAGGGGAATCTGGCGGTACTGACCATGGCGATCTCCGGACAGAACTTCGCCGAAGGCATGCTCGGCCCGCCGACCGTCGCCTTTCTCTCGCTGTTGGTGAATCGCCAGCACACGGCCACGCAATATGCGTTGCTCAGCTCCCTGGTAAACCTTCCCGGGAAAGTGCTGGGCTTTTTTGCCGGTGGCCTGGTCGCCGTCATCGGGTATGGCGGGTACTTCGCCATTACGGTGGTGTCGATGCTCCCGGCGATGCTGTTGTTCGCCATCCTGTGGCCGCGCTACAGCAAGGATCGCCCCGGCGATCCGGCGCCCGCCCGGTAAGAACCCAGGATGTGAATCAGCCAAGCGGTCGATAGTCTCGCCCCTAAGCCTGTGACAAGATCAAGTCACAGGGGGCTTATGACTGTCGGAGGAAGCGTCCGTGCCGGACCTCGTCATACGCCATATCGACAACCTCATGGCCGAGCGCATCAAGACGCTCGCCAAGGAAAGGCAGTGGTCGATCAATGACGTGGTGCTTCACGCACTGCGCCATGGCCTTGGCATGGCCTCATCGAATGTATTTGCGGAAACCATGCTCGATCCGGGCGACCTGACCACCCTGGGCGGTCAGTGGGACGCCAAGGAAAAGGCCGCCTTCCAGGAAGCCGTGCAGGCGCTCTCCCGCGCACCGACGGCAGCGCTGGCGCAGGCACACAACGTCTTGGGCGACGGCAGCTTTTGATCAGCGCGGTGCGGGATAGACCGCACCGAGCACGCGCGGTCCCCGTGCGCCGGTGACCGCGGGAAGATTACCCGGCAACCCCAGCAGGCGTTGACGCGCAAGCCACGCAAACGCCGTGGCTTCCAGATAGTCCGGATCCACGCCGTGCACGGCGGTGCTCGCCAGCGTGCGCGTTCCCAGCAACTGTCCCAGCCGCTGCATCAGCACGGCGTTGTGCACGCCACCGCCGCACGCCAGCACATCGATGGCCGCTGGCGCATGGCGCTCGATGGCCTCCGCGATGCTGCGGGCGGAGAGTTCCAGCAGCGTGGCCTGCACATCGGCAGCTGCCAGCGCCGCCACGCCGGCATGCTGTTCCAGCCAGGCCAGATGAAAGTGTTCGCGTCCGGTGCTCTTGGGTGGCGGCAAGGCGAAATAAGGATCGGCCATCAGCGCGCCGAGCAGCGCCTTGTCTACCTGACCCGACGCGGCAAATGCTCCGTTGGCGTCGTAGGCCGCGCCGCGATGGCGCAGATGCCAGGCGTCCATCAGTCCATTGGCCGGGCCGGTATCGAAACCAAACACCTTGCCAGCCGGATCGAGCACGGTGATGTTGGCGATACCGCCCAGATTGAGCACCACGCGCACGCCGTCAGCACGTCCCAGCAGCATCGCGTGGACCGCAGGCAGCAGCGGCGCGCCCTGGCCGCCGGCGGCCACGTCGGCGCGGCGGAAGTCGGCCACCACATCGATGCCGCAGCGTTCGGCGATCACCGAGGGATCGCCCGCCTGGAGCGTAAAAGGAAACTCGCCGGCCGGGCGATGCCGCAGGGTTTGTCCATGCGAACCGATGGCGCGAACCCGCGATGCATGCGCCGGGTTTCTCGCCAACAATTGGCGGGCGGCTTCGGCAAAGCATTGCCCGATCGCCACATCGAGGCGCCCGTAGGCATCCAGGTCCAGCCGTGTTTCGTCCTGGGCCACGGCCAGCAGGCGCGTGCGCAGATCCTCCGGCCAGGGATGCGCCAGCGCATCGACAAGCTGCGGCTTGTGGTCATCGAAACTCACCAGCGCGGCATCGATGCCATCAGCGCTGGTGCCCGAGATCAGGCCAAGGTAAAGCGCCGTCGCGTCATCCACGGGGATCAGTCGTCGTTGCGCTTGGTGCCGCTGGCCTTGGCCAGCTTCATGTTGGCGTCCAGCGTCTTCAGGCGGGCCAGCTGCGGCTGCACCACCTGCGACTTGAACTTGGCCATCTGTACGCCCGGCAGCGGTTCCGGCTTGGGCAGGGTCACCTTCTGCGGATCGCGCTGCACGTTGTTGACGCGGAATTCGTAGTGCAGATGCGGGCCAGTGGCCAGGCCGGTCATGCCCACATAGCCGATCACTTCGCCCTGGCCCACGTGCTGGCCGACCTTTTCATTGGCGAACTTGGACATGTGGCCGTAGGCCGTGCTGATCGAGCCGTTGTGCTGCACGATCACGAAATTGCCGTAACCGTTCATCCAGCCCTTGAACTTGATCACGCCATCGCCGGCCGCGTGGATCGGCGTACCGGTAGGCGCGGCATAGTCCACGCCCTGGTGGGCGCGCATCAGGCCGAGGACGGGATGCATGCGCGCCGCGCTGAACTGCGAGGAGATGCGGGTGAAATCCACCGGAATGCGCAGGAACGACTTCTGGATCGGGCGGCCGTCTTCGCTGAACCAGCCGTAGCTGCCGTCTTCCTTCTTGAAGCGGTAGGCGGTGTAGCGCTCGCCCTGATTCACGAACTCCGCCGCCACGATGTCGCCTTCATGCAGATAGGCGCCGTCGCGGTACACGTCGTCGTAGATCACCGTGAAGCTGTCGCCTTCGCGCAGGTCCTGCACGAAGTCGATGTCGTATTTGAACAGCTCGGCCAGCTTGAGCACCATCTGGTTGCTCATGCCTGCCTTGGAGCCGGCGGCGAACAGCGAGCTGTCGATGCTGCCATGGGCCACGTGCTCGCGGTGTTCCACTTCGCGCGCCTGCGCGGTGACCGTGGCCTTGTCGCCGTCGAAGCGCATGGTGGTGCGGTTGGACTCGTCCTTGTCGAAGCGGATGCCCTTGAGGCTGCCGTCACTGTCGAGCAGAAAGTCGAATTCCTGGCCGGGGCTGATGTGATGCAGCGCCTTGGCATCGCCCGACTGGTCCACCACATGCTGTACGTCGGTCAGGCTCAGGCCCTGGCTCTGGAACAGATCGGACAAGGTCTGGCCGGGCTGCACCTGCACAATGTGCCAATCTTCCACGGTCGGGGCCTGCTGGGCCGCGACCGGGGCCACCTTGGGCAGCTCCAGCGGCAGCACGGCGTGCGCGGTCGAAATGGTGTCCGGGCGCATGGCGCTGGCCCAGGCGGGAATCAGGAAGCCGGAAACGGCGGTAATAAGGAGGGCGGTGCCGGCGAGGATCCAGCGCTCGCGATGCCAGCGGATGGGCTCGGCCTCACCGTGACAACCAAAGGACCAATGGGCACACCGCTCGTAAAAATGAGAGTGACGCTGCTGCGCCTTTCGACGCATAGCCTGTTTGCGCGCAGCGCGCGCGGTCTCGTTTCTCTCACCCATGCCCGGTGTTCCCCAGGTACTACATTTCTAATTGCCGCGTACCATAGCGGCCCTGTGTAAAGGGCGTCAACGCCTTTTCCTTCAATGGGTTGCGATAACTTTTCGGTTAACGCACACTTAACGGGACCGCCCGGAAAGCTATGCTTTACGGTGCCGCCCAGACAACGAAAATTTGAGGAATACATGAACGAGCTTGAGCAGGCGCTGGCCACCATCGCGCGCGGCGCCGACGAAATCATCAAGCAGGAAGAGCTGGTCGCACGCCTGAAGCTCGGTCGTCCCCTGCGCATCAAGGCCGGCTTCGATCCGACCGCGCCTGACCTGCACCTTGGCCACACGGTGCTGCTCAACAAGATGCGCCAGTTCCAGGACCTGGGGCACCAGGTCATTTTCCTGATCGGCGACTTCACCGGCATGATCGGCGATCCGACCGGCAAGAACGTCACGCGCAAGCCGCTTTCCCGCGAGGACGTGCTGGCCAACGCGCAGACCTACGCCGACCAGGTCTATAAGGTGCTGGACAAGGAGCGCACCGAGCTGCGCTTCAATTCCGAGTGGTTTGGCCAGATGTCCGCTGCCGACATGATCAAGCTGGCCGCCCAGCACACCGTGGCCCGGATGCTCGAGCGCGACGACTTCTCCAAGCGCTTCGCCGGCCAGCAGCCGATCGCCATCCACGAATTCCTCTATCCGCTAGTGCAGGGCTATGACTCGGTCGCACTTAAATGCGACGTCGAGCTCGGTGGCACGGACCAGAAGTTCAATCTCCTGATGGGCCGCGCGCTGCAGGAGCATCACGGCCAGCCGCCGCAGATCGTGCTCACCATGCCGCTGCTGGAGGGCCTGGACGGCGTCAACAAGATGTCCAAGTCGCTGGGCAACTACATCGGCATCAATGAGCCGGCCATCGACATGGTCACCAAGACCCTGAAGATTGGCGATGAGCTGATGTGGCGCTGGTTCGAGCTGCTGAGCTTCGACACCTCGCTGGAAGACCTCAAGCGCATGAAGCACGAGGTGGAAACCGGGGTGCTCAACCCGCGTGACGCCAAGCTGCAATTGGCCCGCGAATTGGCCACGCGTTTCCATGGCGCGGCAGCTGCCGAACAGGCGATCGCCGGATGGCACGCCGTCGTGCGCGGTGAAGGCGACACCAGCCTGCTGCCGCTCACTGAAATTGCGGTGCCCGCAGAAGGTCTGCGTTTGCCTGCACTACTTACTGCGGCAGGCCTCACGCCAAGCAACGGCGAAGCGAATCGCAAACTCAAGGAACGCGCCGTGCGCATCGACGCCGAAGTGGTCGAAGACGCGCAACGCGTGTTTTTGCCGGGTTTTGAAGGGGTTTTGCAGATCGGCAAGCGCAACTTCGCTCGCGTGTTGTTGACGCTCGCATGAGTTGATCGCGATGACGCAACGTCATCGCGATGCGTCGATCCGCAGAGTTTCGCGTGAGAACAACGTCTTACGCGAAACATCAAAAAAATTTGAAAAATAATTTCAAAAATTGCTTGTCAAAGGTGGGGTGCCTGCCTATTATTCGCCTCCCCGCCGCTGGCAGCGTCTTCCACGGCAACAACGACAGCAAAAATTCTTCGCTGAAGGTGTTGACGGACAGGGAAAACGATGTAAGATGAGCGGCTCA
>NZ_JPLA01000028.1 GCF_001010355.1 Dyella japonica DSM 16301
CAGCCACTCGGCTGTTGAAAAGCGCCTCCTGCTTTCACAGGAATGACGAATAGAAACGTTCCCGCGAGCACCCGCCCCTCACCCCAACCCTCTCCCCGGAGGGGAGAGGGAGCAAAGCGGCGTGACTCAGCGCGCCTTGAGCAACTCAGAGAGGCGATCCGCCTTCCCTTCAATCCGCTCCAGATGCGGATACTTCAACCCATCGTGGTAATCCACGCGCAGCGTCTTGTACTCGTCGAAATTCTTCACCAGCAATTCCACCGGCTGGTTCTTGTCCTTCGCCGCAGCCGTCACCGCATCCTTGATGGCGTCACTGGAATATTCCTTGCCGTTGACCGCGATCACCTTCATGCCCGGCGACAGACCGGCCTTGAAGGCAGGGCCGTCCCACAGCACGTCGACGATGTCGCCGCCCTTGCCCATCGACACGCCCAGCGAATAGGTCAGGTTGGCGCCGCCGGCGCGGGTTTCGACCGCCTTGGCCACGTCGGAAGGCTTGTCGTTGTAGACCAGCTTCCAGCCGTTCGCCTCGAAGCCGCCGATGATCGGACCGTGGCCGTCCAGACGCTCACGCAGGTAGCTGGTCCAGTCGAACGGGGCGATGTCGTTGAGCGTCTTGACCACGTCTTCGAACGTATACGTGTTGACGTCCCACTCGCCGTTCTTCACGCCGAAGAAGGCCTTGGCGAAATCGTCGATCGAACGCTTGTCGCCGGTGAGGTCACGCAGCTTGCCGTCCACGTCGAGCCAGATCATCTGGCCGCCCGAATAGTAGTCCTCGCTCATCTGGTAATTGCGATACGGCAGCGGGCGGCGCATCGCGATGATGGGATCGTTGGTGGTGTCCTGGATATTGCGCCACTGCTGCAGGCCAGGGCGGCCGCGATCATAGGTGGCGGCGACGTTGGCCAGCATGTCCAGCGTCTGGTCCTGCTTCCACAGGCCCGAGCGCGCGGCCATCACATAGCCCCAGAACTGCGTCTGGCCTTCGTACACCCACAGCAGGCTGTCCTGCATCGGCACATTGAAGCTCGGCGTGCTCAGGTCGGCGCCACGACGGTACTTGCCGTCCCACGAGTGATTGAACTCATGCGAGAGCAGGTCGCGCATGGTCATGTTCTTGTCCCACTCGGTGAAGTAACCGGTGCCCACGCCGTTTTCGCTGGAACGGTGATGCTCCAGGCCGATGCCCGACATCTTGTCGCTGAGCGAGAAGAGGAAGTCGTAGTGATCGTAGTGATGCGCGCCGTACAGCTTGTACATCTGCTGCACCAGGTTCTGGTGCACCTTCAGCTGCTCGGGCTTGATCTCCAGATATTTCGCATCGTCCGCCACGATATTGAGGAACACCGGCGTCTTCGCACCCGGGTCCAGATCCACGCGCTTGAAGTACTTGCCGGCGAAGATCGGCGAATCGACCAGATCGTCATAGTCGATCGGCTTGAAGGTCACCGTGTCGCCGTTGCGCGAGGCCATCTCCAGCGCGCTGCCGTACTGCCAGCCGGCCGGGAAGGTCACGCTGGTTTCCGCCTTGATCTGGCGCGCGTAGTAGCCGGCCGGATAGACCGACACCGAGTTCCACTGCAGGTTGAGCATTTCCGGCGTCATCACCACGCGACCCTGGCGGACGTCCTGCGCGGAAAGGAACTGGAACTCCACCTGCACTTCGTTCGCGCCCTGCGGCACGTCCACGTGGAAGGCGTAGACATTGAGCGGATCGCGCTTCCACGGAATCACTTTGCCATTGGACTTCACGACCAGGCCGGCGAGCTTGTCGATCGCGCCCGTCGGCGAGTGATTGCCCGGCAGCCACTGCGGATAAAGCAGCGTGAGCGGACCCGCCTGCGCCGGCACCGTTTCGTGCACGCGGAAGATGCGGTGGGCGATATCGGTCGCGTCGACGTTGATCTTCAGCGTGCCATTGAACGGAATATCCTGCGGGGCGGGCACATCGGCGAGTGCCGCGAAGCTGCCCAGGCCGATGGCCGACGCGAAGATGGCGGAAGCGAGACGCGAGACTTTCAAGAGGTTCTCCTAGGAATACGCAGTCGTGCACACGGCGCTGCTGCACGAAACATGAACCTCTGATGCTAGTGCGCGTTGACTTCTCGCACCCCCTGCCATTGGTCATGGAAGTGTCTGAACATCGCCCTTCCGCAAAACCGTTCACGGGTTTTCAGCGCGTTAAAAACCCGTATCCTTTTTTCACCGCGATCCCCACGCGGACTGTTGCGACATTCCCCCTTGTTGTCGCGACGGATCACAAAAATAGATGGAGCATTCCATGAACAAGACTCTTCTTGCGGCCGCTTTGGCCGTGGTCGCTGTTGCGCCTTTCGCTGCCAAGGCTGACGAATCCAACCAGCTCGACAATTTCTTCGTGGCCGGCAACCTGGGCCAGAGCAACTACCGCGTCGGCGGCGTCTCCGACAAGACCGACGTGTTCCAGAACGTGCGCTTCGGCTGGCGCTGGAATGGCATCGTCGGCGCTGAAATCGGTTACGCCTATCTTGGCAAGGTCAAGAACGACTTCGATTTCGCCAGCACCTCGGCCAAGCCGCGCGTGGGCCAGATCGGCGTGACCGGCAAGTACAACTTCTACAACAACTGGTTTGTCACCGGTCACGGCGGCTACCTGCGTTCGCGCACCACCGGCGCGGTCACCGTGGGTGACACCACCGCCAGCGAGCGCAGCTGGAACAACGGCTGGTACGCCGGCGCCGGCGTCGGCTACGACGTCACCAAGAACGTGGCGCTGGGCCTCAACTACGACAACTACCACATCAAGTATGGCCGCGACGGCGCGCAGGAGCCGCAGACCAACGCCAATGTGGCGACCTACTCCGCTTCGGTGGAAGTGAAGTTCTAAGCGTCGGTTGATGCCGGAAACGAAAAACGGCCGCGAAAGCGGCCGTTTTTCTTTGGTGCGCTCCCACAATGATGCGGTGTGGCCCTACTGCATCTTCTCCAACTTGCTATGGCGAATGCCATAACCCAGATACACCAGCAAACCAAGGCTCACCCAGATCAGGAACACCTTCCAGGTGACTGCTGGCAGTTCCGCCAGCAGCCAGATGGAAAACGCGATGCCGATCAGCGGAATCACCGGCACCCACGGCGTGCGGAAGGAGCGATGCAGATCCGGCTTGCGCTTGCGCAGGATCATCACGGACGTGCAGATTACGATGAAGGCCGACAGCACGCCGATATTCACCAGCTTGGCCACTTCCTCGATCGGCAGCAGGCCGGCGACCAGGGCAGTGAACACGCCCAGCACGATGGTGGGGCGATGCGGCGTGCCGTAGCGCGGATGCACATGGGCAAACCAGCCCGGCAGCAGGCCGTCGCGCGATAGCGCAAACCAGATGCGCGTGGCGCCTAGCATGAAGGCGAACAGCACGCTGAGCAGACCGAATACGGCCGAGATCGACACGGTCAACGCCACCCAGTGCAGGCCCAGACCCTTGAAGGCGTCGGACACCGGTGCATCGGTATTGAGCGTGCTGTAGTGCGCGATGCCGGTAAGCACCATCGACACGGCCAGATACATCGCCATCGAGATGCCCAGCGACAACAGCACGGCGCGCGGCAGGTCGCGCTGCGGATTCTTCGATTCCTCGGCGGCCGTGGTCAGCGTGTCGTAGCCGAACACGGCGAAGAACACCACCGCTGCTGCCGCGCCGATGCCCTGATAACCGAAGTGACCAACGCCGTCCGCACCGATCACGCGTGCAGGGATGAAGGGCACCCAGTTGGCAGGATTGATGTAGAAGACGCCCACACCAATCACCAGCGCGACCGCCGCGACCTTGATCGCCACCACCACCGTGTTGAAGCGTGCGCCCCACTCCGTGCGGAAAATCAGCAGCGCCGCCACGGCCAGCGTCACCAGCGCGGCGACCACGTTGAACACATGTCCTTCGCCGGTGCCGATGGCGCCTTGCGCCCATATCGGTATCGCGATGCCCATACTGGTCAGCGCCGATTGCACGTAGCCGGACCAGCCGATCGCCACCACCGCGACGATCAAGGCGTATTCCAGCAAGAGATCCCAGCCGATCAGCCAGGCGGCCAGTTCGCCGAGCACCGCGTAACCATAGGTATAGGCGCTGCCGGTCACCGGGATCATGCCGGCGAATTCGGCGTAGCACAGGGCCGCCGCGGCGCTGGCGATACCTGCGATCAGGAAGGAAATGGCCACCGCGGGACCGGCGTTGATCGCCGCCTGCTTGCCCGCCAGCACGAACACGCCGACGCCGATGATGCCGCCGATACCGATGGCGGTGAGCTGCCACAGACCCAACACGCGACGGAAATCGCCACGCTTGCCGGCCTCCGCCTGCAACAGCTCCACAGGCTTGTGGCGCACCAACTTATCAAGGAAACCCATCAGCTCATCCCCGGGAAACGAGCCGCGATCATAGCGAATGCCCCCGCCCCTGCCATGCTGCAGCTGCGGGGGAGTGCCATAGGTCCTAGCCGGGGATGGGTTTTTCCGAGCCGGCGCGACCCGGGGCCGAGAGCGCAAGCCAGGCCAGCACGAGTGCGCTGATGGCAGGAACAGCGACCAGCGTCGCCACGAAGGCAGCCGGCAGCTGGGGTACACCGAACCAGCCGCCGGTGAGCAATGGCACCGCCGCCGTGGCTAGAAGGCGCGTCAGTTCCAGCGCCACGCCTGCGCGACGCCCTTCCGTGAGAGCCCCTAGCGCCGCCAGGCTCAGCACCAGGAAAACGGCATAGCCGATCAGTGACGCCGCCGGCAATCGCTTGGCCAGATCGAGAAACTGCACCGCCATGCCCAGCAGCAGGGCGAACTGCACCAGGCTGTAGATCATGTACCCGCGCGTGAGCGGTGGCAGAAAACGCTCGCGCTGGATATCGAACGCCGGCTTGGGGAACCGCTCGGCCACATCCACCGGCCGCCAGCCGGGCGGCTTGAGCCAGACCAGCAGCTTGTCGCGCCAGCGACGGGCATGCCAGGCGTCCTTCGCGGTCGCCCAATACACCTCGGCGTTGGCCCAAAGCGGATTCCAGCTGCGCAGCGGCGAGCGCGTCCCATAGATCGGCGGATCGGTGTCGTCTTCTTCGATAAAGCTGCCAAACAGACGATCCCACACGATCAGGATGCCGCCGTAGTTGCGGTCGAGATAGCGATCGTTTACCGCATGGTGCGCGCGATGATTGGACGGCGAGCAGAACACGCGATCGAACCAGCCCAGCCGCCCGACCAGTTCGGTATGCACCCAGAACTGGTAGAGCAGATCGATCAGCGCCACCACCACGAACACTTCCAGCGGATAACCGATGACGGCCATCGGCAGATAGAACAACCAGCCCAGCAGCACGCCGCTGCCGGTCTGGCGCAGCGCGGTGGAGAGGTTGTAATCCTCGCTCTGGTGATGCACCACGTGCGCTGCCCAGAGGATGTTCACCTCGTGGCCTGCGCGATGCAGCCAGTAGTAGCAGAAATCGTAGAGCAGCAGCGCCGAGACCCAAACCCACACGCTGCTCGCCGGCAAGGCGAAGAGCGCGAGGTGCTGCACGCACCAGGCGTAGATGCCCAGCGTCAGCAGCTTGCTGAAGACGGCGACGATCTGCGAGATCACGCCCAGTCCAAGACTGTTGATCGCGTCGCTGCCGTGGTACACGCGGCGGCCGCGCATTTTCGCCACCAGCAGTTCCAGCGCAATCAGGGCGAAGAACACCGGCGTCGCCCAGGTGATGATGATTTCCTGCATGTTCATCGCCGCTCAACACCTCCGCGCACCGACCGCGCCAGACACCACAGGGCCGTGTAATAGGTCACCAGCACCCACAACGTCGACAGCGGTATGACGAAGCGGAAACGGTCCCAGGCCAGCAGTGTATCGCTGAGCATGAAGATCAGCGCACCCATCATCGACCAGTGCGCCGAGGTCGCCAGCTCATCCGTGGCGTGCTTGCGCTCGCGCACCACGGCCTGGCCACCCATGCAGGCCAGCACCAGCACATAGACCACCACTGGCAAATGCAACGGCACCGGCAGCGAGGGCCACAGCGCCCACAGGTTGAACACGCCGTACGCCACGCAGGCCAGCATGCCCCAGGGGCGTTCGGCGAAGCGGCTGTCGCCCAGCAGCGCGACGATGAAACACGCGTGCGCCAGCAGAAACGACACCAGCCCCGCCACGAATTCGTCCTGCGGCAGCATCAGGAACACATCGCCGACCAGGGAGCACGCCATGCCGACGACGATCCAGCGCCGGTAGCGCGTCGACACAGCCGGCTTGGTCCGCCAGGCCGTGGCCAGGATCAGCAGGGTCGTCAGCGGCTTGCAGACCCAGTGCAGCCAGCGCCAGCCATCGATCTCACCGGCGGTTGCGAACGTCGCCCCCGCAATGGCCCCCACGGCCAGCAGCAGCACAGCCAGACCCGTCCATAGCGACGAGGTCGGCCTCATCGCAGCGTTTGAAACAGACATGCATGGATTCCCCGATCCATTGATGTCGCCGATGGTAGAGCCATTGGCCTCCGCGGCCCTGTCGCGGTGCAAAAAAGTTCTGGTGGGATGGCGGGATTTCTGCAGCCTCACCCTGTGCCGTGCCTGCTTGTCTGTGGGAGCGCACCCTGTGCGCGACAAACCTACGGAGCGGCACACCCAGGCGTGGCTGTCGCGCACAGGGTGCGCTCCCACAAGTGTGCAGTGAGCTCCACGCCCCGGCTCTAGGCCCTTGCCCTCCGGGCCCCGTATGACGCGGNNGCCAGGTCGCCGTATCGCGACAACCAAGGGCAAAGTCACTGGATTCCTGCTTTCGCAGGAATGACGATCAAAATCTGGAGCGCCGGGATGACCAGCAATAGAATGTCTATGGCGCGATACCGAGCCAATTCAAAGAGCGCCCATCACCGCCCATCCACCGCCTTACGCCCAATCACCGGATCATCCGTAAAAAACGCATCCACCCCCGCCTCCAGATACGCCCGAATCTCAGCCACCGACCCCGCTTCGTTGAACGTCTTCGGATCACTCCCCTTCCAGAAATTCTTCGCCTGGAAGAAATTCTCCGGACGGAACGTATAAGGATGCAGCTCCAGCTTCACAGCATGCGCGTCGTGCACCAGCGGCGTGGGTTGCCCCAAGGTTCCGTCCGCAGCCAGCGGAATGATGGAGCGAATGGACGGCCCAATGGCGTCAGCATAAGCGGCGATATCGCGCAGCCCCGCCGGCGTCATCATCTGCGCATAGCTCAGCTGCTTGCCCGCAGCCACGACATCATAAGGTTGTTCGTTCACATCGCCGAGCAACTGCAGCAAGCGAATATTGGGATGATCCTTGCCCAGCTTGCCGCGCAGATAACGCAGATTGGCGACTTCGAACGACTGGATCTCCACCGGTGCCGTGCGCGTATATGCATGAGCGGCAAGAATCGCCAGCACGCGATCCTCCATCGGCATGCCAAGCTTCTGGAAATACGTGCCGTGCTTGATTTCCGGAATGATGCCGATCACGCGGCCCTGCGTGGCCGACTCGGCAGCCACGAAGTCGATGATTTCGTCCAGCGTGGGGATCTGGAACTGGCCGTCGTACGCCGTGCTGCGAAACTCCGGCAGTCGTTCGCGGGCACGCAGAGTTTTCAATTCGGCCAGCGTGAAATCCTCAGTGAACCAGCCGGTCACCTTTTCGCCATCGACAGTCTTGGTGGTTTTGCGTGCAGCAAATTCCGCATGCTGCGCCACGTCGGTGGTGCCGCTGATCTCGTTTTCATGGCGGGCCACCGGCACGCCATCGCGCGTCATCACCAGATCCGGCTCGATGAAATCCGCGCCATCGGCAATCGCCTTGCCGTACGAAGCCAGCGTATGTTCCGGCCGCAGCGCGCTCGCGCCGCGATGACCGATCACCAGCACCTTCTTTGCAATCGGTGCTTCATGAGCATGGATGGCAGCACTCATCACCAGTGTCCCCACGACAAAAACGACCCGACCTAGACGACGCACGGCAACTCCTTGCGATGGATAAGGCGCGCCGGAGCGGCGCAATGATCCGCGCATGATCATCCTATCTGATGGCAGTTGCTTGACACGCCAACGGGCCTGCTTGTCGCGAACGCCACGCACTACGTCCGCTCAACCAGCCATGACTCTTGGCACCGCCATGACTTGCGGCCAGTGGGGGCGTGCGGCACCGGTGCTAGCCTGCCCATCACTCGTCGACGATGGAAACGTCCATGCTCGCCACACTGCTGACCGCCCTGCTTGCCGCCGCCACACCGGCTACCAACTGCCACGTGGGCGCGTATCGCCTGAGCGACGGCAGCACGCTGGACATTGCGCCAACAGATGACGATGGGCTGCGCTGGCGACGCCTCGATGGCAGCACCGGCAAGCTCACGCGCGGCGCGAATGATGTCTGGACCAGTCATTTTGGCTGGACCGATCGGCCCGACGGCAAAGAGGTTCACTTCAGCGAATGCGCGCAGGGCAAGCTCACGTTCGACGGCAGGCAAGGCGAGCGCATCGCCTTGCAGGTGCAGGAAGTCACCTTTGCCGGCGACGGTGGCACACGCCTGGTCGGACGGCTAATCCTGCCGCCGGGCAAGGCTAAGGTGCCGGTGGTCGTGCTGGTGCATGGCTCGGAGCACGATTCGGCGCTCTCCTTCGACTTCATGCAACGCGAACTTCCGGCCGAAGGCGTGGGCGCCTTCGTCTACGACAAACGCGGCACCGGCGCCTCCGACGGCACCTATACGCAAGACTTCAGCGTGCTCGCCAATGATGCGGTGGCTGCCGTGGCCCAGGCCCGCCGATTGGCCGGCGCACGCGCCGGCCGCGTGGGCTATCGAGGCGGCAGCCAGGGCGGCTGGGTGGCGCCGCTCGCCGCCTCGCGCACCAACGTGGATTTCGTGATCGTGGGCTACGGCCTGGCCATTTCGCCGCTGGAAGAAGACCGTGAAGCGGTCGCCTTCGACCTCAAGCTCAAGGGCTACGACCAGTCGGTGATCGACAAGGCGTGGGAACTCTCCGATGCGATCGGCCTGATCCTCTCCAGCCATCTCGCCGAAGGCTACGACCAGCTCGATGCAGCCAAGGCCAAATACAGCAAGGAGCCCTGGTACAAGGACGTGCGCGGCGATTTCAGCTATCTGGTGCTGCCCATGAGCAGCGCCGATATCCGCGAAAAGGGCAAGGCGTATATGTTCAACACGCCATGGCACTATGATTCCATGGCGGTGCTGGAAAAGCTCCACACACCGCAGCTGTGGGAACTGGCGCAGGACGATATCGACGCACCGAGCGGCGAAACCCTGCGCCGGCTGGCCTCGCTGCAGGCCAAGGGGCTGCCGATCACCACCGCGCTGTTTCCGCATGCCGAACACGGCATGACCGAATACGAACGCAAACCCGATGGCGAACGTGTAAGCACGCGCTATTCGGCCGGCTATATGCAGCTGACCATCGACTATGCGAAGGGAACCCTGCATCCGCCCTACGGCGCCAGCACGATCGTGATGCCGCAAACGCCGGGCAAGTAAGCCATACAACAGATCGCTCCGCGCAAACGCGGTGCTAGTCTTTCGTCATGAAACGTCATGGCCTCTGGCTGGCATGCATGGCTGGGGTGGCGTTCGCCGCCTCGGCCAGTGACGTCTCCCAGGGCGTCATCGACCAGGTGGTGTTCACCCAATACGGCAGTGCGTCCAGCAGCCCCGAGCTGATGCGACGACTGGTGACGCCCTTGAATGCGTGGCGCCTGCAACAACACGCCGCCTCGGCGGGCACGGCGATCGTCGACCAAGCCATCGACCTCACGCGCGAGCGCTTTGCGCTGTATGTGCCGCCGCAGGCACCGCCCGATGGCTACGCCCTGCTCGTGTTCGTCCCGCCTTGGAACGAAGCGCGTGTACCCGGCGAATGGACGTCCATCCTCGATCGCCACGGCATGATCTTCGTGACCGCCGCGAACATCGGCAACGACACCAGCCTGCTCGATCGCCGCGATCCCGTGGCTTTGCTTGCTGCCGTCAACGTGATGGCGCGGTACCGCGTGAATCCGCAGCGCGTCTATATCGGCGGCTTCTCGGGCGGCTCGCGGGTGGCGTTGCGGCTCGCGCTGGGCTACCCGGACCTGTTCCACGGCGCGCTGCTGGAGGCAGGCAGCGACCCGGTCGGCCGCGCCGTTCCGCTGCCACCTCAAGCTTTGCTGGAGCAGTTCCAGACAGGCACGCGCATCGTCTACTTCACCGGGCAGCAGGATCCCGCCCGGATGGACGTGGACCGGCAAAGTCGCCACTCCCTGCACGACTGGTGCATCGACGATGTCGACCTGCGCACGATCCCGGCGACGGGTCATGATCTGGCGGGCGCCACTGCGCTGGATCGCGCGCTGACGTCGCTGGAGACGCATCACCCGCCCGACGCCAACCGGCTTGACGCATGCCGCGCCCAGATCGCCAGCGAACTGGAGCAGGCACTGGGCACGGTGGAAGCAGCCTTGGCGCGCAACGACATCGCCACGGCACAACGCGACCTGGATGAACTGGACCAGCGCTTCGGCGGCCTCGCCGCACCGCGCAGCGTGGAACTGGCGGCGCGCCTGTTGCAGGCGGCGCCGCCGTCGCACTAAGGGATCGTCATCGCATCAACCCGACCGGCGCGCACTGCCTTCACCAGCGCCGCATGATCGCGATCATTCTGGTCCGCATAAGGCACCGCGAATGCGGCGATGGCATCGGCGAAGGCATCGCTCTTGCCCAGGTAGGCGGACAACAGGATGGCGTCGCCCGAGCGCGAGTGCGCGCGTGCCAGTGCGTGCGCGCAAAGACGGCCGTAGCGGCGCAGATTGGGCACGCGCATCAGCTCCACCTGCGGCGAGATCTTCGCGTCGCGCAACTGGCGCACGTAGAAATGGCGCCTGGGACCCTGCGACCAGCCCAGGAACAGATCGCTGGCCGATTGCATCAGGCGCTGGCCGGACACGATCCGCTCGCCCTGGTGCTTGTACGGCTTGTTGGCGACGAACGGATCGATCACCGATTGCCGTGCTTCCTTGAACTGCAGGAACAAGGGATCGCCATTGCCCGAGACCATCAGCAGGATGCCGCAGTAAGTGCCCACGCTGCCCACGCCCACCACTTTCACGGCCGAGTCCACCGCATTGAAGCGGTCCAGCAGCACGCGCCGCTCCGGCAGCAGCGATTGGCGATAGTCGGCGAACGCGTCGGCGCGTTCTTTCTCGGAGACGTGATTGGCCAGGCTGTCGTCGTGATAGATCAGGGGCGGCTCGTCCTGGATGCGCGGCGGCGAACCGCCTTCGACGGTGAGCTTGATGAATTCCTTGGTATGCGCCGTGTATTGCACCGCCTTGTGCACGCTCTTGTTGGCGAGCTTGCGCATTTCCTCGTCGCGCATGCGGTTGATCACGTCCTGCAGATCGATATGGTCGTACCACGCCTCCAGTACCGGCATCTGGGCGTAGTCGGCCAGATGCTTGCGGTAGGAGGTGGCGGCCTCCCACGCGATGTCCTTGGCATCATCGTCGCTGAAGCCGTTCGCGCGCGACGCCACCACCAGGCTCGCGCACAGGCGCTTGACGTCCCATTCCCACGGGCCCACCGTGGTTTCGTCGAAGTCGTTGATATCGAACACGAGCTCGCGCTCGGGGGTGGCGAAGCCGCCGAAGTTGACCAGGTGGCAGTCGCCGCAGATCTGCAGATGGATGCCGGTGCTGGCCGTGGTGGACAGATCCGCCGCCATGATGGCCGCTGCGCCGCGATAGAACGCAAACGGCGAGGCCATCATGCGTCCGTAGCGGATCGGCACCAGCGACTCCACGCGGCCTTTGGAGGTTTCGATCAACACGTCGACCGGATTGATGCGATTCTTCGGCGGCTTCCAGCCACCCAGCGACTTGCGCGTCACTTTCTCGCGGATGGTTCGCGCCATCGCCTCGCGGTCGGCCTGATTCTTCAGCCAGCTCTCCTGCGACAGCGGCCCGCCGCCGCGATGGGCGAACTTGTCGTAAGGCCCGGTGTCCGCGCCAGCGGGGCGCTTGTTGGTGACCTTGGGAGCTCGCTCGTCCTTCGTCCTCGACATGCGGGCGACCTTGGGAGCTTGCTCGTCCTTCGTCTTCGCCATGATTGCCACCTCACGATGTAGGCCTGGGTATGCGCAGGGCCGGCCTTGAGCGCTTCATTTGACGCCCGCGGTTCGTAAAGTGGAATAGCAAAACTACGTAGACCGCGGGCGCCTGCGCTCAGTCCGTCAACGTTTCGTGGCTGGCCACTTCACCCTGCTTCCAGTAGCTGGAGGCGCGGATGCGCTGGCGGTCCAGCCCATGCACATCGATCAGCCGCTGCCGCACCTGGCGGATGCTGGCGTACTCGCCGGCGGCCCAGGCGTAGCCGTCGCCCTCGGGCAGGATCAGCTCGGCCACGGTGTCCGCCAGCCCGGCGTCGCCCGCGTCGCGGCACAGCCAGGTGATGGAGGCGTTCGCCGCAGTGGTGATGTCGAAGCGGGCGTCGGCGCTGTCCACCTCGACCAGGGCGATGATGCACTCGCCTGCAGCCGCCTCTTCCAGGCGACGCGCGATGGCCGGCAAGGCAGTTTCGTCGCCGATCAGCAGGTACCAGTCCAGCCCATCCGGCAGGATCGACGAACCCCGCGGGCCGCCCAGGCCGAGCACATCACCCAGCTTGGCGGCACGCGCCCATGACACGGCCGGACCGTCGCCATGCAGCACGAATTCGATATCCAGCTCGCTGGCGGCACGATCGTAGCGACGCGGGGTGTAGTCGCGGCTGGGTGGGCGCGGCAGCGACGGATCGAAAGCGATGCCCTGCTCGGTCACCGCTGGCAGCGATGGCCGCGACTGGCCTTCGGCCGGAAGAAACAGCTTCACGTGGTCATCGAACGAGGCGGACACAAAGTCGCCCAGATCGCCGGTGAGGGTGACGCGCAGCAGGCGCGGCGAGACCGGAGTCAGGCGCTTCACGGTCAGCTCGCGCATTTTCAGGGGATGGCGGACGCGCCGGATTTCACGGGGAGAGGTGGACATGGGGGACCTCGCTGGTCGCGGTGGGGGCGCGACGCTATAATGGATGCAACTCATAGTGAGCTTGCTCAATACTTTTTCATGACCGCCCCCACCAAGTCAACCCCGGGCAAGTCCGCCACGGTCGAGCTGGCCGATGCCTTTCTCGCCCTGCATCACCTGGTGCGCAAGCACGTCGATGCCGCCATGACGGCGGCCGGCCTGTCGCTCTCCCAAGCCAAGCTGCTGGCCCTGGTGGCCCGCCTCGCGCCCTGCCGACCCAGCGATATCGCCACGCAGATGGGCTATGCGCCCCGCACCGTGACGACGGCGTTGGATGCGCTGGAAGAAAACGGCTGGATCGAGCGCTCGCCCCACCCCACCGACCGGCGCGCCCAATTGGTGGTCATCACGAAGGTGGGCCAGGCCAAGCTCGACGAGGTGCAGGGGCCCAAGCGGCACGCGGTAGAACAGCTGTTCGGCGTGCTCAGCCACGACGAACAGAAGCGACTGCGCGAGCTGATGGATCGCGTGCGCGAACGCGCTGACGACGCCTAATCGAGCGGCGCGGACATCACCAACCGCTCGATCGGATAGCCGCGCAACTGCGCGCGATGGCGCAAGGCCTCGAACTGGCTGCGCTGCATATGCGCATCGCGCGACAACACCCACAGATAGTTGCGGCTCGGGCTGCCGACCAGTGCCCAGCGATATTCCGGGTCCACCTCCAGCACCCAGTAGTCCGCCCAAACCCAAGGCACCCAGGCCAGCCACGAGGGCGCAAAACGCACCTTGAGCGCGCCGGCCACCGGCGTGGTGCGGGCGACCCCATCGGATGCATCCATCTGACCATCGCGCGTGCGGCAGGCGTTGTGCACGCTCACCTGACCATCGGGCAACGAGCGGTAGGCGGCACTGATGGTGTCCACGCACTGGCGCTGGAAGAACATCGGCAAGTGCGCAATCTCGTGCCACTCGCCGAGATAGCGCTTGAGGTCGAGCTGCTGCACCGGTGCATTGGCGAGCTGCTGCGCACGCGCGGCCGGCAAGGCCAGCATCGCCATCAACGCCATGACGAAGATTCGAGGAACTCGCATGCGGCACTCCTGTGCGATCCGCTTCAATGGATCACCAGTGTCACCGGCGCGCATCACGGACATGCAAAAAGAGGGTGACGATACCGTCACCCTCCCGATGCCATCGGCATTAATCAGCGGTGCTTACGCAGCCTGGTCGCGCAGTTGCGACACCGACGGCGACACGGCCGAGTCGCTGATCTCGACGCGGCGCAGCTTGTAGGCCTCGGGCACCTCGCGCTTGAGATCGATCACCAGCAGGCCATGCTCCATGCGCGCGCCGGTCACCTGCACGTGCTCGGCCAGCTCGAATCGGCGGTTGAACGGGCGGTTGGCGATGCCACGATGCAGCACTTCGCCTTCCTGCTCGCCCTTGCGCTCGCCGCTGACGGTAAGCATGTTGGCCTGCACGGTGAGGCTGATGTCTTCGCGGCTGAAGCCGGCCAGCGCCATGGTGATGCGGTAGCTGTCTTCACTCAGCTTCACCGAATCGAACGGCGGCCAATTGTCGTTGGCCTGCGTGCGCGCTGCTTCCAGCAGGTCGAACACGCGATCAAAGCCGATGCTGGAACGATGCAGCGGCGAAAAATCCAGGACAGTACGCATAACCAATTCTCCAATGAGCAACAGGTAGACGCCGCGCAACATGCAGCGGCGCACCGGCCCCGTAGCGACCGGTGACCAGGAGATGCGGCTGGCGACAGGTGATTCAAGGCAATGCTTCAGCGATGATTTAGCCGTCCATATAGATCGCATGGCCACTTGAAATGCATCTGGCGGCCCCAACGGCGCCCGCTTCCATGGGGCGGGCCCGTGCGGGTTCAAGGCCCACGGGCCGGCCTTTCTTTCGTTTTTGGAAAGGATGCTTTGCGCGCCCCCCTGATTCTTTCATCACCGGGCCGGGGTTAACGTAAGCCACCTTTTCGGAGACCCGGTCATGGCCCCTCGTCACCTCGTTGCCCCGCTGCTCGTTGCCGCTCTTGCCGTCGCACCGCTGGCCCAGGCCGCCACCGACGCCTCGCTGGTGGTGCCCAAACAGCTGATCGTCGATCCCAGCCTGCCCAAGGGCACCGCCCGCGCCAACGTGCTGGCCGCCCGCCGTTACGACACGTTCTGGAACAACGGTGACGAGGCACTGGCAAAGGCCGCGCTGTCGCCGCAGTTCGTCGATCGCACCCCGCCGCCGGGCCGCGTGCAGGGGCCGGACGGTCCGCTGCAGGCGTCCAAGGCATTCCGCCAGGCGGTGCCCGACCTGACTTGCGAGGTGGAACAGATGCTGGTGGTCGGCGACCGCGTGGTGTCGCATCTGCACTTCGCCGGCCACTTCACAGGCAAGTTCAACGGCATCCAGGGCAAGGGACAGGCGGTCGACTTCATCGCCACTGACATCTATCGCGTCGCCGAGGGCAAGATCGTCGAGAACTGGCACCTGGAAGACAATCTGACCTTGCTCAAGCAGCTGGGCGCGATCAAGGACTGAGTCGTGACGGCATGACCCGCGCTACGACGGATCGGTGTCGTAGCGCGTGATGTTTTCGGGCAATCGCACCCAGTGATGCCGCCGGCTTTCATAGACGGAATCTTCCGGCGGCGGAAACGAGGGATCCGCGAACGCGCCCACCGCAACCGAGACGTGGCCTTCCACGCCCTCTTCGGTGTGGAACACATTGCTCCCGCACACGGGACAGAAACGGAAGCGGAATTGCGAGCCATGGTCGCCGGTGCGCACGAACTCCGTGGCGTTGCCGGTGACGGTGTACGGCGCACGGAATCCCGCCAGCGCCGCGAACACGCTGCCGGTGCGCTGCTGGCAGGCCAGGCAGTGGCAGACTCCGACGCCCAGCAGGTCACCCTGCACTTCGATGCGCAACTGACCGCAAAAGCACGATGCCGTCTTGCTGGACATGACCAGCCTCCGTTGCATGTTTAGCCGTCTATTCGCAGATCACCCAGCTTAACGTCGCGTGGCAAGCACGCCATCGAGCGCCAACTCGGCCCTGAAGCCGGCCTTCTCCAGCCGCCTGGCCACTTCGCGTGGGACATCCCGATCGCTGGTTAGCTTGTTGGGGCTGCCGGTGTAGTGGAACAGACGACCACCGCGCCGAAGCACGCGTGCGAGCTGATCGTAGAACACCTGCGAATACAGCTCGCCGGCAATGCCAAAGCGCGGCGGATCATGCAGCAAGGCGTCCACCGAGGCATCGGCGATCTGCACGATGGCCTGCGACACATCCGCATGCGCCAGCTCCAGCCGACCACCGCTCGCCGCGGATTGCGGATCGGGCGACCACGGATTGATGGTGCGCAGCCACAACACATCCGGATTCTTTTCGAACGACTGGATGCGCGCCACGCCCGCATCCAGGCAACACGCCGCGAAATAGCCCAGGCCACCGCAGGTGTCGAGCACGACCTTGCCACGCGGATCCACCAGCGCCACCTTGCGGCGCGCGTCGTCGACCGGCGATTCCTTGGAGGTCGGCAGCATCTTGATGCCGTCGATCTCGAACGTGGGCGCACCCCACTCGGTAGGCACCAGCTTGATCAGCGAACCGGCATAGCGCGACACCGACGAAAACTCATCGCCGTCCCAGTAATAGATGGTGCGGTCCTTGACCTTCGCCGGATACGGATAGCTCTCGCCCTTCCATTGCCAGCTTTCCGCGTGCAGCGACGCGCTGCCGTTGGAGCGCCCCAGATCCATCGAACCCGCCCATTCACCGGCGCCGGCAGCGCGCGCAGCAGACAGCCCATCGGCAACGGAGCGCGTGAGCAAGGGGCCGATATAGTGCGTCACGAGCAAGCTACTCCTGGGGTAGACGCGTAGTTTATGGGCAATGCGAAGCCCAGGTCACAGTCGCGACGCAGCGGCCGGTGGTTTGCCTCCGCCCTGACCTCGACTGCCTGCCCCTGCTCGGAGGCAGACAGTCAGCCGGGATGACCTGCTGAAGCCGAGCGGCGATCAGAGACCGGCAGCGATATCGATCACGACACCGCTGGAGATCAGCGTCAGGTAGAACTGGCCGCCATCCGCGCGCACCCAGCGATAACCCGGATCCGGGCGGCGCAGGTGGTACCGCGGGTAATCGGTGACGTAGTACTCGCGCGCATAGTAGTGATCCGGCAAGCGGTCGCCCTTCTTGTACCAACCCTTGTGCTTGCCGTTGTCGTGGCGGCCCTCGTCCTTGGGATTGTGGCCGTGGCCATGGTCGTCGTCCCAATGCTTGTCGTTGCCATGCCCGTGATCATCCTGATGCGAAGCAACCGCCAGCCCGCTGGCGCCAAGCAAGCCGGCTGCGATGAGAAAGGAGAGAGCACGCTTCATGTGGGTTCCGTAGCTGGGAGGAAGTGATGGATGGACTTCGCAAGGAGCGGCCCACCGGCAACTACTTGCGATGCGCGGACAACATCGCACAAAAATGCGCCGCTTGCGCAGGGCACCGATGAATAGCCACGTGGCTTGGGGCTCCCATTCATCAAATGGACGGGTAGCGCGTCCTATACGGCGTCCACCGTCCACTTTTACGCAGCGAGACTGCCGACAAATTGCTTGATGTTGGCCAGCACGGGTTGCTGATCACCCGCGTGGACCCAATGATCGGCGCCTTCCAGCTCGACGAACCGCGCCTTGGAGATTTGGCTGGCCAGGTGCCGTCCGGCGCCGACGCGGACAGCGCGGTCGTCGCGACGGTGGAGCACCAGGGTCGGCACGGCAATGCGATCCAACAGCTGCCGCACATCCATTTCGCGCAGCGCCGCGAGCACGCCCTTGATCGCTCCCGGGCTCGACGCCGCCCGCAGCAGACCGGCCCACCAGGCCCTCGCCTGGGGATCGCCAGCCAGGCTCGGCGCAAACGTCTCGATCCCCGCAGGCCCGCCCCACCCGGCGATGAGCTGCTGCAGCCACAGGTCGTATTGAGCGGCCTGTAGCGCATGCACGTAGTCGTCGGTGGCGGTTCCCTTCGCCAATGAGGCGAACAGGATCAAGCCGGCGACGCGATGCGGATGGTCAACGGCAAACTGGATGCACGCCGGCCCGCCCTCCGATGCGCCGAACAGCACGACCCGGCGGCTGCCGACGGCGTCAAGCACGGTGCCGATGTCCTGCGCGGTCGCCTCGACGCTGGGATTGAAGCCGACGCGATCGGAAAGTCCGACGCCACGACGATCGAGCAGGATAAGCCGCCCCATCCCGGCGAGGGACGATAGAAACGCCCGGCAGCGGGGCTCCTCCCACACGCGTTCGACGTGCGACACGAAACCAGGCAGCAGCAGGATATCCATGCGGCCTGTGCCGTAGGTCTGGAAAGCGAGATGCACGCCGTCGCCGCTGACGTAGCGCGTCGATGGCGGGTTATCGCCGATCAACGTTGTACCGCCATCTAGCAGCGCGCTGGTTTCCAATTCGGGAGCCACGTTGAGCTCGTCGTGAAGGCGCTGCCTGATCGCCTCGAAGTGCCGCTGGGCAGTGACCCGGTCTCCTGCCAGCAGAAGATTGCGGATGAGGTGCCGGCCGTACACTTCACTGAGTGGGTCGCACTCGACCAGACGGCCCGCGTGCGCCGCGGCGGCCGCGTAGTCGCCCGCGGCATGCTTGTCCTGCACCACCCGCTCGAGCGCCTGGATCAAGCGGCCGCGCAAGGCCTCGCGGCGAAAGAACGCCCATTCGTCGAACTGCGGGCAGTCGCCGGGCGTAAAGCCATCGAGGAAGTCGCCGGCATAAAGGCGGCACGCCCGCTCGAACTCGCCGTCATCGCAGGCTTGCTCGAACAGCTGCGAATCCACCTGCAGCGCGATCGCGGCAGACCATCGCACGGTCGAGCGATCGATGGTGAGCGCCTGCTCGCCGAGCGTGAGCTGGAGGCGATGCAACAGACGCCTCAAGCGCGCCCGCACCACCTCTTCGCCGCCTTCGGGCCACAACATCGTGGCGATGACGTCGCGTCCGACGGGGCTCTTCACTTCGCCCAGGTACACCAGCAGGGCAAGCCCTTTGCGCAAGGCCAGCGGACAGGGCTGGTCATCGCGACGGAGCTGGGGAAATCCAAGCGTCTGCACGCTGAGCAGAGCCATGACGAGGCGACCCTCAATGACGGCGCCCAGGGGACGCTCAGGGGACGGGGCAATCCTAGCATTGCGTGCACGCGATGGTGCTGGACGCATCGCGACCCATTGATCTGGAGGATGGCCATGAAACTTCTGGGCGAGCATGCGATCGTGATCGGCGCCAGCATGGGCGGGCTGCTGGCCGCCCGCGCGCTGTCGGACTTCTATACCACCGTCACCGTGCTTGAGCGCGATGCCTTCCCTGCCGCAGACACGCCACGCAAGGGCGTGCCACAGGGTCGCCACGCGCACGGTCTGCTTGCGCGCGGCAGCGCGGTGATCGAAGCGTTCTTTCCGGAATACAACGCCGAAGTCGTCGCGCAGAGCGGCGGACTGATCGGCGATGTCGCCAACGACGTGATCTGGATCGGCCGCAACGTCCGGCTTGCCAACGGCAGCAGTGACCTGAGCGGCCTGCTGGCGAGCCGCCCCGTGCTCGAGGGTCATCTGCGCCGAAGGCTGCTGGGATTGCCGAACGTCCGCGCCGTGGAAAACTGCTCTGTGCGGGGTCTAGTCGCCGACGCCACCGGCAAGCACGTCACTGGTGTGCGTGCCTGTATCGAGGGCAAACCGGAAACGACGATCAACGCAGACTTGGTCGTAGATGCGTCTGGCCGCGGTTCATCCAGTGCGACGTGGCTTGCGCAGCTTGGCTACCGGCCTCCCGCCAATGAGAAGGTCCATGTCGGCATCTGCTATATGAGCCGAACCTATCGGCGTCGACCGGGCGATCTGGACGGCAAGCACGGCGTCGTCGTCGCCGGCAGTGCGCCAACCTGGCGCAACGGCATCATGCTCGCCCAGGAAAACGACCGTTGGATCGTCAGTACCGGCGGTTTTCTCGGCGATGACGCGCCCGACAACGACGAGGGCTTTCTCGCCTTTCTGGCCACGCTGCCGACCATGGAGATTCACGACATCGTCGCTAGAGGCGAGCCGTTGGGTGAATTCCATCGCTACCACTACGTCGACAGCCAGCGGCGGCGCTACGAGCAGCTCGCACGCTTCCCTGGCAACTACCTGGTGTTCGGCGATGCCCTTTGCAGCTTCAACCCCATCTACGGCCAGGGCATGACGGCCGCGGCGCAAGAAGCCTTGATGCTGCAAGCCTGCCTGCGCGCCGGCACCAAGGATCTCGCTCGCCGATTCTTCAAGGCGGCCGCGAAGATCGCGGATATTCCATGGCACATCGCGGTTGGCAGCGACCTGCGCCATCCGCAAGTCAAGGGCGCCCGCCCGCCGATGCTGCGCTTCATCAACTGGTACATCGACAAGCTTCATCTCGCCGCGATCGAGGACAGCACGCTGGCGTCCACGTTCCTGAAAGTCGTCAACCTCATGATGCCGCCGTCATCGCTGCTGCGACCGGCGATCGCCAGGCGGGTCTTTCTAGGCAACCTCATGCCCGCCATCTCGATCGCCTCGGCGGCGATCGAAACAGCAAAACAGGAAGAACCATCTTCATGACCGGGCGTCGAGATCCGGACTTTTCGCTTCATTGAGCACTGGATGCCGCGTCGCGTCAGCAACGCGCCATCCAGCTCCATTCGCCCATTCCGTGCACACACATGACTGCCAAGCCCGCGGGCCGGCCAGCCGGGCGACTACGTTATCGAGCGTGCCTTCGTCGAGAAATAAGAGGTATCAGCACAGCATTTAGAAAGCCGGGCCGCGCGCACCATGTGCCGGCGCCGCCTGCGAGCATGCCATCTTCATACTTCTTTACCGGCCCCACATATCCCAGCCAAACGAACGGTCTAGCGTGGCGTCCCGCACATCCCGTGCGCCTGGACAAGGAATGGATCGCCATGACTACCCGCGTCGAATCGTTGAAACTCTCCGCCCATCCACACGCGGCCACCGTCCCGAGCCTGGGCGATGGCCGCCTTGCCGGGCTCACCATCCTGGCCAGCGCCATCGTATCCACCGCCACGGTCGCGCTTGATCGAGGGGCGAGCGGCAAGACCACGCAGGATATCCTGCAAAGCATGGTGCAGATCCAGGCGTGGCATCAGAACGTGCACGTGGTGGCGATGGCATGCGTGTGCGGGCTGATGTACGGCTACACCGTGCTGTCCCAGCGGCTGGACCTGCGACGGGCCCCGGTACTGATCGGGTTGATCACCTATGCCATGGGCAGCGTGTTGATGTTGGCGGCCACCCTGCTCGACGGCTTCATCAGCACGGGCATTGCGGCGGATTTCGTCAACGGCACGCCGGAGGCGGCACAAACGGCCCGCTGGATGATCCACGTGGTCGAATCCATCGCCTTGACCGACATCGCTCGCGTCGCCTGGGTGCTGCAATCGGTGGCCGCGATCGCCTGGTCGGTGGCCTTGTTGCGCGATGCGGGCTTGCGTCGCGTGGTCGGCGGTATCGGTCTGCTCGCGGGTGGACTGCCCGCGGCCATGGTGATCGCCGCCGGCGCACAGATGGACCTGAGCGTCGTGATCGGCACCCTATTGCTGCAGGCGGTCTGGAACCTTGCCGCCGGCGTGCTGATGCTGCGCGAACGCTCGCCCGCCTGACCAGCCCGCCGTCGCTTCATATTTCTTTACGTTGGCTTCGTAAAGCGCTCATGCACGGGGCTCAAGCTGTGCGTGGGCGAAACAACCCATCCCCCACAGGAGGAAAACCATGACCATCGATCAATCCACCCAAAAGTCCCGCACGCTGCGCGCCGCGTTCCTCGGCTTCATCGGCGGCGCCGTGCTGGCGTCCGGCGTTGCCGTGCTGGCGGCTGACGGCGGAGTTGCAGCCATGCACCACATGGCCGGGCCGATGTCCCAGGCCGACATGGCTGCCCATGTCGAAAAAGTCTGCCAGCACTTGTACATCGAGCTCGATGCGACGGCCGCCCAGAAGGCCGCGCTGGATCCGATCTTCAAGCAGGCGGCGGCCGATCTGCTGCCGATGTTCCAGCAGCTGCACACGGGCCATGCGCAGGTGCTGAATCTGCTGGCGGCACCCACCATCGATCGCGCCGCCGTCGATCAGGCAAGTGCCGCACAAACCGCGGTGCACGACCAGATCGCCCAGCGCATGACCCGGCTGATGGAAGACAGCAGCACCGTCCTGACGCCGGATCAGCGGCAGAAGCTGGTCGCACACCTGACCCAGCACATGTCGATGACGGCGCCGGCGCATGGTTGAAAGCATGGCCCGATGGCTATGATGCAGCTGTCGCACTAGAGCGCAAGTCATGAGCGAACGCATCCTGGTCGTAGAGGACGATCCGCGCCTGGCCGGCATGCTGGGCGAGTACCTGCGCAGCCAGGGGTATGCGGTGGAACAGGCGGCAACCGGGGCGCAAGCGCTGGAAAGGCTCAGCGCGCACGCCCTGGATGCCGCGATCCTGGATCTGATGTTGCCGGATATGGATGGGCTCGACGTCTGTCGCAAATTGCGCGAACGATCCGACCTGCCGGTGCTGATGCTCACCGCAAGAGGCGATGCGATCGACCGCATCGTTGGCCTCGAGCTCGGCGCCGACGACTATCTACCCAAGCCGTTCGAGCCACGCGAATTGCTCGCACGGCTGCGCGCCATCCTGCGCCGTCGCGCAGCACCGGCCGCCGGGACGACGAAGACCCTGGTCTTCGGCCAGCTGGAGATCGACACCGACGCACACTCGGTAAAGCTCGCCGGCAGCGCGGCCGAGCTGACCTCCTACCAGTACGAACTGCTGCTCGCGCTGGCCCAGCATGCCGGGCGCGTGCTGTCGCGCGAGCTGTTGATGGACCTGGTGCGCGGCGAGCAGCTGGACACCTTCGATCGCTCCATCGACGTGCATATCTCGCGCATCCGCGCGGCCATCGAAGCCGATCCGAAATCGCCCAAGCGCATCATCACCGTGCGCGGCGCCGGCTACCTGTTCGCCCGCAAACAGGATTGAGCCCGCCATGACGCGCCTGTACCTGCGGATATACCTCACCGTCGTGATCAGCCTGCTGGTCTATGCAGCGGCGTTCGCGTGGATCTGGCATACCAAGGGCGGACCTTACGAAGCGGCGATGCATTCGCAGGCACAGGTCCTCCTCAATGCCCTGCCGCCTGCACAGGCGCCCGCGACGGAGCAACAGCAAACCCTCGACAAGTTGGCGCAGGGGCTGCCCGTACGTCTGGCCTTGCTCGATGGTTCCCGGCGAGTGATCGCCGAGTCAGGCGCGACGCCAGGCATCAATGAATCGCATGCCGCGAGTGCTGCGCTCTGGATGCTGCACCTGCCCGATGGTCGCTGGCTGCAGGCAAGTGTGCCGCGTGGTGAAACTCAGCCGCTGCATGTCTTGCTGCTGCTTCTGCTTGCGTTGGCTTTCATCATCGGCGTGCTGGCGCTACCCGTGGTACGGCGGATCACCGGCCGCCTTGAACGGCTGCAGCAGGCCGTCGATTCGCTGGGCGCCGGCGACCTGCATGCCCGCGTCGCCGTGGAAGGCCGCGACGAAGTGGCGCGCCTCGCGCTCAGCTTCAACCAGGCGGCCGATCGGATCGATGCGCTGGTCGGCCATCAAAAGACCTTGCTGGCAAATGCCTCGCACGAATTGCGCACGCCGTTGACGCGCATCCGCCTGGCCCTGGAACTGATCGGACCCAGCGTCGATGCGAGTCGTCGCGACGGCCTGCAGCAGGACATCGGCGAGCTGGATGCCCTGATCGACGAGATCCTGCTCGCCAGCCGCCTGGAAGCGCTGCCGCATCTGGAGGTGAGCGAGCCGGTCGATCTGCTGGCGCTGGCCGCCGAAGAATGCGCACGCCACGAAGGCGTCGACCTGGAAGGAAGACCCGCCACGGTAAAGGGCGACCCGCGACTATTGCTACGCCTGTTGCGCAACCTGCTGGACAACGCCAACCGCCATGGACTGCCGCCCGTGCAGGTGCGACTGCAGGTGATCGAAGGTCGAGCCGAACTCGTTGTTCGCGATCACGGCCCAGGCTTGCGTAACGACGAATGTCAGCGGGTGTTCGAGCCGTTCTACCGCGCCAGCGCTGCGCGCGACCGTGCCGGTACCGGACTTGGGCTCGCACTGGCGCGCCAGATCGCCCGCCACCACGGCGGCGAGCTTGGCTGCCGATACGAACCGGATGGCGCTTTTGCGTTTGTGGTGTCGATACCGGTCGTCACGTGAAGGGCGCGGAATCGACCTGTCACGACCGCTTCGCGTCGACAACGGACCGTTCACCTGACCGGCATCAGTGGCTCTCTACAGGAAAGTGAAACACTTGGTCATACGACAAGGCTACGTGACCATCAAGCGCGCATTGGGTGTGCTCTGCCACATCCGCAGAGCTAACCTCATGCAATTCGAAGACCGTGTACTGTGCTTCGAAATGATGGCCTTCGCTTTTGTCCAAACGTAATTCGTAGGTGAGCTGCTTTGCCCCCGACTTCGCTGCACCCTTGGGGTTCCCAAGGATGGTCTGCTGACTGCTGGTCACGTTACAGACAAGTTTGGCACCCGGCTTTGCGCCCTTGTAGTCAAATTCCAGGCCATGCCAGGTGCACGGCACCTCGCGCTTGTCGTAAACGCATGACCCCTGATCCACCACGTAGATGTCCTTTGTCGGCTGGCAAACCCAACCATCCTGATCGGGCTCAGGCGTGGTCTTCACGCACGCAAGACCAACTTTGACGTGGCTTACCTCGAACCTTTGTTCTTCATCTTTCGCTGCCACTCCAAGTGAAAGCAAAACACATAGCGCCGCCAACTGCTTTCTCATCGAATCTCTCCATGATCCTTCGCTCCCGAGGATTCGGGAAACTCGAAACTGTCTACTTTGGGCTGCGCTTCAGAGGAGATACACGGCGACCCAGGCCGCAAAATAGAAGAACAGGAAACGCTCGGTTGCGAATGGCCACGCTGGGTCCGCGGGCGATCTTCCTTGAATTGCTGCGCACCAAGCTTGTCGAACGAGCCAGAGAATGCCTGGCAGGCTGGCCAAAGATTGCCATTTGGCCAAAGGCTGCCTATGTGTCCAAACGTCAGCTACGAAGCCGACGATGGCTACCATGCCGGCTAACACGACCAATGCGGCCAGAATCCGAATCGGCCAGCGAACAGAAGGTTTCAGCTTGACGCTCGGAGACTGCATTTCCATGGGGGCGTATCCCGTCGTTCTGGTTCATTGCTTTGGTGGGGCGACGTTGTCTCATGGCCGCGCTGTTCAAAGCCCAGTAGTCGTCCTTATCAAGTCGAAGCGTCCACACAGTCGAAAACGACTCCAAGCAGCAAACCGACAGGCACTAATAGGCAGGACAAGTCGACCGTTCGATGGCCTGCGGCACGCCGCCACCGGTATGCAGCAGGAAGACCGGCCTGTGGTCCGCGTCCGTACCCTTGTAGATGCCGTAGAGGCTTGCAGCCGTGATGGGTTGCGGCGCCGGCGTGGTGCCTGACATGTATCGGTTGCCGGTTCGGCTTACCGAGACGTACGCACGCTGAGGTTGCTGGACATAGCGGCTCAAGCCGTTGGTGATGCTGATATGCAGCCCGTTGCTGACGGCCTGCAGTTCTTCATTGGTCGCTCTCTTCAGAACCACACCCGATGCCAGTGGATTGCTCTCGTCGATCAACTGGAAGGTCCCCGCGCCGTTGGCGCGAACTTCGTAGTAGTGCGAGGAGCGGCTATTGCTTGAGACGAAACAGCCGACCAAATGATCAGAATCGCGGTCCTGGATATGTGCTTCCTGCACGTTCGCACCCTCGCAGGGTGTTTCCTGGTAGGACACGGCGCCTGCCTTGGTGCACTTGTAGATATCCGCTCTCACGCAAACTGGCGCTGTCAAAGAGAGAAGCATCAATAGTGCGAACGAAGCCCTGGCCGTTCCCTTGCCAATCGGTAGCGCCACAACTGCCCCCTGAACCGATATTTGTAGACCAGCCGATTGCCTCAGGCAGCCGGCTCCCCTGGACCTACCCATGGGACCGCATGGTACCCAAAGACCGCTCGATTCGAAGGCCGGTCTGCGAAGCTCGTGCCAAGCGGCCATGCGGTCCGCGGCCGATAATCGCACCGAAAGCCTCGCCCGCACAGTCTGCCGGACCGCCTAGGCAGGACGCACCGCCTGCCTCAGGGACCGGGTGTCGGCACCACACGCAAGGTCGAAGCGAACATCTCGTGCGTCTCCGGGTCGGCTATCTGTTCGGCCGCGGCTTGTGCCTGCGCATAGTGCCTGGCGTGCACCGCATGGTCGCCTTGTGCAAAGGCGACATTGGCCGCCACCGCATGGGAAAACGCGATCTCCCAAGGCGCACCCTCGTGTTGCTCGAAGTACGGTAGTGATTTGGCCAAGTAGTAGGCGGCCGGCTCGGGGAGCTCGAGCAGTGCATACGCGTGGGCGAGCAGCAGCGCGGCATGGGCGTGATTGCTTGGGTTGCCGACGATCTTCCAGAAATACATCGCCGCGTGGGCAGCCTGAAGCATCTCTTCGTCTTCTTCAGGCGGGCGTTGAAGCTTTTCCGCGAGGGTCCACGCACGGTTATTGGCCTGGGAGGCCAGACGCCGCTGCCATAGCGCGACTTCTTCGGGAGTGGGTTTGTCGGCCATGAAGGGATGCCCCTGGACACACCGGTGCCCTGACTACCTGATAGCGGCGACGCATGAAGAGTTATACAACTACCCGCGCTTGTTGGGCGGAACTCCCGACACACCGACCGCCATCAACACATCCCGTGCTGCCCTACTTCACGGCGCGGACCGGTGTGAAACGCAGATCCTGGTAGTCCCAGCTGAAATCGGCGATGGGCGAGATCGCTTTCATGGTCATCTGGTCAATGCTGCCGTCTGGCGCCAAGGCGAAGGTGACATAGGCGTCTTCCACGTCGGGCATGGCCCAGTGGGTGCGGAAGGTGTCGAACCGGACATGTTCCAGGGTGCCGTGCATGCCGGGCGAGCGATCGAAACTGATGGTCAGTGCACCCTTTCCGTCGCGGGCAAGCGTTGCGGTGCCGTACCACGGATCACGGTAGACCCCGATATAGCTGGTCAACGGCAGCGAAGGCCCACGTTCGCCAGACGTGGCCTTGGCCGGTGTCTTGAGCGCGGCGACGGCACCGGCGTTGATCCCGTCGAACAGATCCTTATAGCCGGCGATCCAGTCGGGCGAAGGCAGGCCGAGCAAGGTATCAAGCAGGTGCTCGCGCACGGCGAACAACGTGCCGACATCTTCGGAGTTGAGCATGATGGCAAACGCCGCATGCGTTTCCGGAATGATCACCACCGCCGAGACGCCACCCAGGACGCCGCCCAGGTGCGTGATGATCTTGTGACCGCGATAGTCCTGCACCTCAAAGCCCAGCGCATAGGCCTCGAACTGCGGCTGAGCCAGGGCCAGGGGTTTGGGCAGCGTGGAAATCGGAACAAGCGTCTGCGGTGTCCACAGCATCTTCGCGGCGGCATCGCTGAAGATCCGCCGGCTCTTGTCCAGCTGCCCGCTGTCCAGCTGCAGGCGCAGCCAGGGGCCCATGTCCGTTGCACTCACCTGCAATGCGCCAGCGGGGGCGAACACTTTGCCCGTCATGACGGTGGCAAGCACCGCCTGCTTGCCGACGCCACGAACGGCCGTGGTGTTCTTTGCATGCAGCGAGACCTTGTCGGCGGGCGCGGCGTCGATGCTGGTCTGCGTATCGCGCATCTGCAGCGGATCGAGGATCTGTTGCTGCACGAAGTCTTCCCAGCTCTGGCCGGAGACGGCCTCCACCAGGGCGCCTGCCACGATGTACAGCACATTGTCGTAGTCATAGCCGGCGCGAAACGAACGGGCCGGTTTCAGATAGCGGATGTCGTGCACAAGCTCCGCACGCGAACGGTTGGAGGTGGGGAACATCATCAGGTCGCCCTCGCCCAGCCCCAGGCCGCTGCGATGGACCAGCAAGTCCGTCACCGTCATCTCGCTGGACGCGTAAGCGTCGTACATGCGAAAGCCCGGCAACTTGTCGACCACCCGGTCGTCCCAACGCAGCTTGCCCTGGTCGACCAGGATCGCCAGCGCTGCGCTGGTGAATGCCTTGGTGTTGGAGCCGATCGGGAAGATGGTGTGCGCATCGATCGGCGCCGCATCCTGGAGCTTCCGCACGCCATAGGCGTGAGTCGTGACGGTGTCGCCCTCGACCACCGTGACAGCCATGCCTGGTGTGTCGAAGGTCTGCATGGCCTTGTGCGCGTACGCGTCGAGTTCCGGCGTCGATATGATCGCCGGCGAGGCAGATGCCAGCGCACACCACGACAGCAGCACGGCTGCACACGCACTGCGCGTGATCCGCGAGGCGCCAACGTTACGGGAACCACGGATCATCAAGCACACTCCCCTGCTGTGAACGCTATCAGCCAACCCGCGATGTTCGAGATGATGCAGGCTTCAGGCTTTGGGTCTGCCCCGAGGTTTGCTGGCAGTTGATTTGGGTGTTTTTCCGGTCTTGCCGGGCTCGCGCTTCTCCGGCGCGGGCGCTTCGACATAGCCAACCAGTTTCTGGCGCAGCTGCGTGATGTCGCCGATGCGGTCGAACATGTCGCCCTGTTCGCGGGTGACCGCGCCGATCAGCAGACTCAACAGGCTCGTCGCCGCGGTGAAGTTGTGCCACGGCCGCGTCAGGTCGGCCGGCAGCATCAAGACATGGTTGGTGAGCTGGCGCGCCCAATAGCACTGGCTGTCGGTGATGATGACCAGCGGGATGCCGCGCGCGGCCGACTCTTCAGCCAGGATGCGGAAATGCCGTGAATAACGCCGGAAATCGATCAGCAATACACAGCTCTTCTTGGTCGAATCCAGCAGCAGATCGGTATACGCGCCATCCAGGCCTTCGTGGAAGATCGTGCGCGGCTTGACGTGCTGCATCAGGGCGGCGAAACCCAGGCCGAGAAAACGGCCCTGGTGAAAACTGGCCACCGACACCCGATCGGCATCCACCAGCAGCTTGACGATGCCTTTCCATTCCGGTGCACGCATCAAGCCGTGCGCGATCGTGATGCCGCGGATCTCGGCCTTGAGGCTCTCGGACATCGCGGCCGAATCGCCGGCCTGATCCGGGTTCTTGTACAGCTGCAACCACGGCGCATCGCTGCGCAGTTCTTCTTTCAGATCGTTCAAGCCCGCATAACCGAGGTTGTGCAGAAAACGTCCGACAGTCATCGGGCTCACGCCCACGCGCTGCCCCAGCGACGCGGCGGTCTCGAACGGGATGCCATTGAGATTGTGCAGCAGGTAGGTGGCAATCTTCTGCTCGGACGTGGTGAACGTATTCCAGCCGTCTTTCAGCTTTTTCTGCAGATCCTTGATCATCGGCACTCGCTCATCGGGCCAGCACGGTGGTGCTGCCGGTTTGTCCAGGTTGCCCCGCGCCGCTGTGGCGGCGATTGAGCATATACAAAAGCACGGCGGATAGTCCCGAGACCGCGCCGATCAACACGAAGAACGCGCCATGGCCCATGCTGCTCCACAAGGTGCCCAGCGCACCGGCCAGCAGGTTGCCGAAGAAGCCGGCAAAGAACCACGTGGCAATGCTGGTGGCGCGAAAGCCTTCGGGCGCCATGCGTCCGAACAAGGCCAGTCCAGTGGGCAGGATGTACAGCTCGCCGATGGTGAAGACCACGAACCACACGAACAGCCAGATCCAGCTGGCGCGTGTGCCATGCGCCTCGCTCCATGCCGCGACCAGGCCCAGCGCCACATAGGACGCCGCCACGATGGCCGCGCCGAAGGCCATCCGGCCAAGCAGGGGCGTGACGATGCCGCGGCGTGCCAGCCGTGCCCAGCGGGCCACCAGTACCGGCGTCAAGGCGAACACGGCCAGTGAGTTGACGGACTGGAACCAGGTCATCGGTATGGTCCAGCCGGGCGCCAGCACGCGATCGATGCCGGTGTCGGCCCAGAGCGCAATGGTATTGCCGTTCTGCTCATAGGCTCCGCGGAAGATCACCACGATCGCGGCGATGCCGAACAGCAGGCCGAAGCGTTCGCGCGCCGCGCGATCCATGGGCGGACGTACCTCGCGTGTCGCGGCGCCCAGCGCCGGCTCTGCGGGCAGGTAACGACGGCCGGCCAGATAGATCACCAGCGAAAGCAGCATGCCGACGCCTGCCGCGCCAAATCCCCAGTGCCAGCCATAGGCCTCGCCCAGCGTGCCGCACACCAGCGGCGCCAGGAACCCGCCCAGGTTAATCCCGACGTAGTAGATGTTGTACGCACTCTTGCTGCGCTCGTCGCCTTCGCGGTAGAGCCCTTCGATCTGGCTGGCGAGGCTGGGCAGGAACAGGCCATTGCCCAGCGCGATCATGCACAAGGCCGGATAGAACAGCGCCTCGGACGACATCATGAAATGCCCCAGCGCCATCATCGAACCGCCGATCACCACGGCGCGCCCCTTGCCGAGCCAGCGATCGGCCAGCATGCCGCCGAAGATCGGGGTGAAGTACACGAAGGCGGCGTACACGCCATACACCACCGACGCGTATTCCTGGTCCATGTCCAGGTGCTTGGTCATGTAGTAGACCAGGATCGCCCGCATGCCGAAGAAGGAGAACATCTCCCACATTTCGGTCAGGAACAGGATGGTCAGGCCACGTGGATGGCCGAACCAGCTTTTCTCGATGGCCGGGCTCGTTGCGGAAGTCATGCGGATGGGCATCCTCGCTGATGGCGCATGGTTACTCGCTCGCGGCCGACACCGGGCCACCCCAGAGCGTGTCGGGACACCAGATAGTGCCATGCTCGTAGACCACCGACGGCTGGTAATCGGCGACCAGGCTGATCGGACCGTCCAGGTCCACCACATCGCACAACTGGCCGACCACGAAGGACGGCGCCATCGCCAGCGAAGAGCCGCCCATATTGCCGACCATCAGGTCGAAGCCGAGCTTGCGCGCTTCGGCGGCAATGGCCAGCGCTTCGGTGAGTCCGCCGCACTTGTCCAGCTTGATGTTGATGACGTCGACGCGCCCCACCATCTTGGCCAGGTCGCTGCGGTCCTGCACGCTTTCGTCCGCCGCGATGCGAATCGGTCGCTCCAGCCCGTCCAGCCAGGCTTCGCTGCCGACGGGAAACGGCTGCTCCACCACGTCCACGCGGGCGTCGACCAGGGTCGGCAGCAGTCGTGCGAACGACTCACGGGTGAAGCCCTGGTTGGCGTCGACCATCAGCCAGACATCCGGGCGCGCACGACGCACGGCGAGTACGCGCTCGGCGTTGCGCTCGTCGTCGGTGAGCTTGAGCTTGATCGCACGCGCCGTCGCATAGCTGCTCGCACGCTCGGCCATCACCTCGGGATCATCCGCGCCCACCGTGTACGTGGTCAGCAACGGCTTCGCCGCCGGCAGGCCTGCCAGCTCCCACACCGGCTTGCCGGCGCGCTTGGCTTCCAGATCCCACAGGGCGCAATCGAGCACGTTGCGTGCGCCGCCGGCCGGCAGCAGTTGCTGCAGGGCTTCGCGCGTGATGCCCGCCTCGATATGCGCACGCAAGGCTTCGATCTGCACCAGCATCGAATCGGGCGTGTCGTGGTGGTAGTAGACGCCCTGCGCTTCGCCGCGCCCGGTCAAACCCTGGGCGTCGGTCAGCTCGACGATCAGTGCGTCGAACGCTGTGAAGGTGTAGCCGGTGATATGGAACGGCGTATGGATCGCCCAGCTCTTGCGCGTTGCCTGCAGGCGCAACCGCCCGTCAACATGGATATTCATGTCTGTTACCTCGGATGGAGAGCGCGGCGACGGTGCGTCGCCGCCGCGCAGAGAACTCAGTAGTGGACGTTGAAGCTGACCAGTCCAAAGGCCAGGATCAGCCACACCAGATAGATCGCCGCCAGCGCCAGCAGGGTCTCGCCGGCCAGTACCCAGCGCCCGCGACGCGGCGCCATCCAGCAGCGCACGCTATGCGCCACCACGGCCAGCGCACCGAGCAGGCCCAGCACACCGAGCACGTAAAGGACGTAAAGCCACGGCGTCATCGTGCCCTGCAGCAACATGTCGTCACTGATCGACGAGACCACCAGCAGGCCCATCCAGCCTGCCAACATCACAAACAGGGCAAGCACGCCCAGCCGCGACCACAGGCGCGAACGGCCTTGCGTAGCATCCAGTGCGAGCGGACGGCGATAGTGGCGGCGCACCCAGGCGCCCACGCCCCAGCTCAGCAGCGCGATGATCAGCAGCCCGAACGACAGCCCGGCCCACAGACTCACCGTACCCATCGAGCGCGCACCGGAGACGCGCTGGAACACGAACACCGGCACTTCGACGTCGGTGGCCCAGTAGGCGATGTTGCCATCGGCATCGTCGACGAACTTGATATGTGCATCGCCGTTGACCTGGCGCCACGTCGATGGACCCACCTCGCGCCAGTACAGCGGCTTGCCGGCGTAGTTGTTCCACACCGATACCACGATGGTGCCGTCCGGCTGCGCAGCCACGCTGGCATGGCCGAACAGGTACAGCGGCTTGAGCGCGCTTTCGTTGCGGCGGCTCGACTCGTACCAACCGGACACGCGTGCGGCATCGGCCTTGGCCGTGGCCAGGGTCGCTTCCTCCGGCGCCTTGTACGGGAAGTAGCGATCCAGGAAGGACTGGAACACCGCCTTGCGGATTACATGCGCGCCGCCTTCATTGCCGGCGCTGTTGAAGGACATGAACACACCGACATTCGCGTCCAGCATCACGTGCAGGTCGCTATGGAACACCTCGGTGTCGCCCGCATGGCCGATGATGCGCTGGCCGTGGCTGTCTTCCTGGTAGAAACCCAGGTCGAAGCCGCCCAGTCCCGGCGCCGCGGTGTGCTGCTGGCTGTGCATCAGTTCGGCGGTGGCCTGCTGCAGGATGCGCGTATCGCCGAAGCGGCCCTGCTGCAGCTGGGCGATCATGAAGTTCGCCATGTCCGTGGCCGAGCTGCTCAGCGCACCGGCCGGCGAAGGATCGACCGGCTCGAACGCATGCGGCTTGCCGTCGGAAGCGCTCTTGTAGCCCTTGGACAACAACGACGCCAGGTGCGCAGGCAGCGGTTGCTCAAAGCTCGAGTGGGTCATCTGCAGCGGATCGAAGATGTGCTTCTGCACGTAGTCTTCGAAGCGCTCGCCGGAGATGCGCTGCACGATATAGCCGGCCAGGCCGCAGCCATAGTTGGAGTACGCCACGATCGTGCCCGGCGCATAAATGCGCGCCGGGAGATGCGACTTCAGGTATTTCTCCAGGTTCACGCTATCGCTGGACGCCGGCAGCAGGTCGCGTGCGGTGTCTTCGAAACCCGGCGTGTGGGTCATGATGTTGCGCAGCGTGATCGGCTTGCCGTCACGCGGCGGTATGGTGAAGTCCAGGTACTGATTGATGTCGGCGTCGAGATTGAGCTTGCCCTGCTCCACCAGTTGCATCACCGCGGTCCAGGTGAACAGCTTGGAGGTGGAGCCGGGGCGGAACAGCGTGGTCTCGGGCGACGGCGCCTGGCGTGTCTTCAGATCCGCATAGCCGTAGCCACGCGCGAAGATCACCTTGCCGTCCTTGACCACCGAGATCACGCCGCCGGCGACGTCGCCGCGCTCCAGCGCAAACGGCACCAGACCGTCGAAGAAGCTCGACAGGTCTTCGCTGGTCAGCGCATGAGTCTGGCCGTTCGCATGGGCCTGGCCGTCAGCGGCCGCCGTGGTTGCGACGCTGGGCGCCGGCAGCGCGACGGATGTCGCCGGCGCCGGAGTCACCGGCGTGGGTACCTGGGCCAGCGTCGCTCCGGCGGCGAACGTCAAGGCCAATGACGCTAGAAATTTCCTGCAATGCTTCATGACGCGGATGCTCCGATAGTGCCAGCGTGCGATGCTCAGAAGTCGAGGCCGAGGGTGACGCCCACCGTGCGCGGTGGCACGTAGGACGCCGAATACGGGCTGCCCAGCGGATCGGTCGTTTCCGATGCAAGTGACGTGATGCCGCGTTGGTTGGTGAGGTTCTTGACGTAGGCCTTGATTGTCCAGTTGCCGTAATAGGCACCCGCGTGCAGGTCGACGCCGTGATAGCCGGGCACCGAGATACGCGGTCCGGGTACGGAGAGGAAATCGGACTCGCGTTGACCCACGTAGCTGTAGTTGCCACCCACGAAACCGGACCAGCCTGAGCCGAGCGGGAAGCTGTATTCCGCACCCACGTTGGCATTCCATTTCGGCACCCACGGCAGGCGATCGCCGTCCTTGCCAAACAGTCCAGGCGGGGTGTCGGCAGTGAGCTTCGCGTCCGTCCAGGTGGCGTTCGCGGAGAGCACCAGCCCTTGCAGGGGTGCGTATTTCCAGCTGCCTTCCAGGCCCTGGCTCTTGGCCTTGCCGCCGTTGCTCAGGTAGACGAAGCTGGCGTTGGTGGTGGTGAGCTGGATCTGGCTCCAGTCGATGTAGAACGCATCCGCCTCGAAGGTCATGCGCTGATCGAGCAGGGTCGATTTGAAACCGAGCTCGTAACTGGTCAGTTTGTCCGGCTGGAATGTCAGCGGAGCATCCAGGCCTGGCGGCACGCCGACGTTGGCGCCACCGGGACGGAAGCCCGATGCCACGCGCAGGTAAGCCATCAGGTTGTCGTTGAACTTGAAGCTGGGATTGAACAGATAGGTGGTCGGCGTATCCGAGCTGCGCGTGGTGAAATCCGCCGGCCCTGTCAGCAGGCCACTGCTCACCTGTGTGTACGAGGTGGTGTCATGCGTCTGGCGTGCGCCGACCAGCACGCTCAGCTGCGAGGTGGCATGCCAGGTCACATCGGCGTAGCCGGCCCACTCCTTGAAGATGCCAGGGCCGATATGGATGTCGCCCAGGCTGGGCAGGTCGATCGGCACGCCGGTCGATGCATCGAAGACATTGACGGTCTGATGATTGGTGGTGCTTTCACGCGTATAGAACACGCCCGCGCGCCACGCCAGCAGCTGCTCGGCCGGTGACTCCAGGCGCAGCTCCTGGGTGAATTTCCCCAGCGTGATCGGCTGCGTCACCGAGTACCCGCCGTTGTCCAATCCGAAGATGGGATTGAGCACCGGACCATAGGCGGTGGTGACATCACCTTCCTGATCGACCTTCTGCGAACCGTAGCTGCTCGACGAGATCAGCTTGGCCCAGCCGAAATCGGCATCGACGGAAAGGTCGTAAAGGCGATATTGCACGGCAAGCAGACCGGTGCCGGCGGCGCGGCTCTGCTTCTGGTAACCGTAGATGGGCTGCAGCGTGGCCGGATCCACTTCCACGCCGGTGTTGGCGAGTCCGTCGCCCCTGAGGTTCTGCGCAAGCGCCGACAGACGCACCGATACCTTGTCCGTCGGCGTCCAAAGCATTTGCGCCCGGCCGCCGCTGACATTGGCCTCGTTGACTTCCTTCTGGCCCGTAAACACGTTGTCGATGTAACCGGGATCGTCGCGGTTGTACGCGTTGACGCGCAGCGCGAGCTTGTTCTCGACCAGCGGCAGGTTGAACATGGCGCGCTCGGCGAAGCCGCTGCCGCCACCGTCAACGCTGGTGTAGTCAACCGAAGCCCGACCATACATGCGGGTGGAGTCCGGCGGCGTGGTGACGAACTTCACCAGGCCACCGAGCGAGTTGGACCCGTAAAGCGTGCCCTGCGGACCACGCAGCACTTCGATGCGCTCGATATCGGCCGGATCGATGTCCGGCGTCAGCAGACTGCCGGCGGCATACACCGTGCTGGAACCGTAAGGTGCATCGTCGATATAAGTGCTGACGCTCGCGTTGGCCTGCGAGCTGCCCGAGGTGACGCCGCGCAACACCAGCTGCGTCTGCCCCACCGAAGTGGAGATCAGGTTGAGTCCGGGTATCTGGCTCGCATAGTCGGCAAAGCTGTTGGCGCCCTGGCGCCTCAGGTCGTCACCGGACAACGCCGAAACCGCCATCGGCACGGCCTGCAGGCGCTCCTCACGCTTGTTGGCCGTCACCATCACGGTGCCCAGATTGATCGGCGCGGAGCTGTTGGACGCGGACTGCGGATCGGCTCCCTGCGGTGCCGGAGCATCCGACGCGGTCGCGCCGTGCGCCGGGCCGCTGTTTGCGGCGGCAGTAGCCCCGCCATCGAATGTCGATGGCTGTGCCGTTGCAGCGAACGATCCAAACAATGCGAAAGCAACGGCCACACTGATGCAGCGGCGCCTATGCCGCAGTTGCCGAAATTGCATGACGTTCTCCCCCCGGAGAATCTTGTGGACAGCCCACGTCAAGACTGATATCGCATTACCACGAACGTGTCAATGATATTTCTATATCAGAGACTGCCGACGCCGGCAGATGGCGTCATGGCGCCAGCGGCTGGACACAGACGGCTCGGATGGAACGCCACGCGCGGCCTTCGTTCCGCCTGGAACCGATCGACCTGGGTCGGAAGCAGAGACGGCGTCTCTCAAGCATCTCGCGCGGCGTCACGACGCCAGATGACGATGCTGAGCACCAAGGACATAAGCGAGCTCGCAACAGATCCGATCAGCGCCCCATCAAAGAAGATGCTGGTGCCCTCCGCCGGCCCGACCATGTAACTGCCAAGCGCGTAAAGCAGCGAAATCGGAACACAGAGCATGCATAGCATGCCCAAGGCCCCTGAGAGGCTCGCCAGATGGTGAAACGTTGAAGATCGACCCTCGCCGAAGCGAAGAGCAGCCAGGTTGATGGCAATCATCAACGAGACGATCGCCAGACAAAGCAGTGATTTCCACACCTGGCTCTGCTCCTGATAGTTCGAGATCTTGCGTTATATCGACTGGTCCGCTTCGGGTCGGAAGCGGACCTTTTCTTTGGTACAAGTTTTTGAGCCCTAACAGGCCGGGCGAGCGTAGATGCGGGAGATGTTCGTAATCGACCCAGACCAGAGCCCCATGTGCCCTTGGTCTTTTGCATTGAAGATTCCGGTGACGATGACGTAGTGATCGTTGCAGCGCTTCGCATCTGGAATCACGGAAGCTTCGAACTCAACCCAAAGGCCGTTCTTATAGAGGGGATGAACCGCGTCATCCTGATGGAGATAAATGGCATTCCCCTCGAACTCTAGGTGCACAAAGCCAGCAACCTGAACTCGCTTGCCGGTGTACTGCTGTGGATTGGCGATCAGCGAGATCAACGAAACTCGAACAGGCGCCTCTGTGCGTTGGCAGCTTGCGATACTTAGCGCCAACAGAGCGACCGCAAACCTCAGTGGCTTCCTCATTGCTCTTACGCTCCGTTTCTATCTGATGTCTGAAAGGTCCGCTATGGGTCGGAAGCAGACGCTCAATGAATGCTACATGCCCCACCTGGTCCGCACTTCCTTTAGGCGCTTGGTGTTGGCGGGCGAAGGGTGGCGGGTGTAGTACTCGACAACGTTGTTTCTGGCCTCGATGTCACCCGTGTCGCCGAGACGCTCCAACCAATAGATGCCCTGAGCGTCATCCGCCTCGTAAATCAGGTAGTAGTCGGCCATCCGACGAATAGCGACCACATCTCCTCGATCCGCCTGATCGCGAACCTTGGGAAGCTCCGCCGCATTGATGACAAAACGTTGCCCCGGCAACGGCGCTTGGTTGTCCGCCGACAACTGGCTGGCCCCAGCACTTGCTGCAAGAAGTAGCATGAAAATCGCGCAGACGAAGCCCGCGGGACGTGCACTTCCGCTCACTTTCTTCATCGAGGCTCCCTTGTGCACTTCTCTCGAGAAAGCGTCTGCTATGGGTCGGAAGCGGACGTTTCCGGTTGCTTCCGGTAGCCGACCACTCAGTTTGATGCGTCGTAAATATCTAGATCCAGCTCTATACCTCGCTCACCAAGCAGAAGCAGATGCCTTGGAAGAAGCAAGATTCCGGCATTGCCGGAGCCCATGAAGAGCCCACAGAAGAGATCTATGCGACAGGTCTTGCGGATCGCCGCCCAGGCCGCCAGGTCATTCGTCAATCTTCCAAAAAGTTCTTCGATCTGACCGCCCAGATCTTCCGGCTCTCTCGGCTCGGCAATGAGGTTCCACATGCCTATCCTTGCCGTCCGGACCCGGCCACTGGACGCCCCAATGATCTCCTCGCCTTTTCGCTGCGCCTGAGTAGCTTCACTACCAAGTAACAGGCTGATTTCTTCCGGAACGAGCGAGTCCCCCATAACCCGAAGGCATGCCCGAGAACGTTCAAAGCACGGCATATCGCTCCTGACATCTTAGGGTGATGAAAAGGTCCGTTATGGGTCGAAAGCGGACCTTAGCCCACTTCCCTCCCCGCGCTGCCCAAAACCATCTAAACATCCCCGCTGCTATGGGGATCGCACGCCTTGCTTATCCGCCGCGAATACCAGTGAAAATTCACGGTCATTGGCACTTGGTGGTCTAAAGCGATACCCCTTGAGAGCCTGCAAGGCTCCCATGTCCAAGGAGCGCACTCGTGAGCTCCTGCTCACGGCAACGTCAAATGGCACGCCTCTACCGTCAATCTTGAAGGTGACTCGAACACATGCGGGCAACGGTTGCGCAACAAAGCCGTCAGGCGGAATGACCACTTTCGCTCGATGCTCAATCAGCGCCTCGGTTTCATTGATTATAGGCAGCCAATGATCACCGGTGCATTCACGCCCAATCCCTGAGTCGGACAGTGCCAACATCAACCATAGGTAGTTGAGCATTGTTTGTCTCCGTGCTCCTTGCAAATGGGGCTGGATACAAACAGCCCATCTACCGCACCTTTTAGAGGATTCGGCATGTCCGCTTCGGGTCGGAAGCGGACACTGAGGGCGTCAAGCAAACAGGTCGACGCTTCATGCGGCCCATCCAATGCCCTCATAACTTCTGCACGGCGCGATCGCACGCGCCTGCCATGAGTTCGGGGTGGTCGGTTGGTCCGAACGTAAATTTGCCGGTGTAGCGGTTGATAACGAACGTCATGCTTCCGGCTGTCCACGTGTACAGCGAGTCTTCGATTCTTACCGCTGACGGCGGCGTGGTATCAACCGTCCTGCTGATGGTGTCGATGGACAGGGTGAGCTCTTTTGGCCCTTCGGGCGAATCAAAGTGACACGTCATCCTTACGATGGATGCATCCTGCGCCTGGGTGCTAAAGGCGAGCAGTGCAAGCAAACCACACCATGGTTTCCTAATCATCGACATCCCCATTTGCTCATTAATTGCCTTCAGTCCCCAGGAAAGTCCTCAGGTCCGCTTCGGGTCGAAAGCGGACATTCTTCCCTACTTACCCGCTTGTCCGTCTTGCGGAATGGTGTGGACGGTTATGGCAATCCCCGAAGCGAGAGCTGCCTGAAAATTCACCTTAGCTCCATACGGGTACGAAACATCAAGTGACATGTTCGAATTCCAGTGCATCTGTACTGCGGTGGCGCCTAGAGGGTAGGCGGACGCATTAGTCATCCCAAGAATCACAGTGGGATCTATGGTCCTGTTCGACGTCTGTTGCAGTTCAACTATGGTGGCAACGGCGTTAATTCCAGGTCCCGCAACCTGGTCCGTATGTCCCCTCGCAATCCAATGTCCGTCCGGTGACGAGGTGCTACCTGACCAGACAGTCACAGGCTCTCTGTCGCACCCAGCGGTCAACATGATGAGCAAGGCCGTGCATCCCGTCAGTGCCCTGCGCCCCATACCCGTATACATCGCCGTATCCTCTTCCGTTCGTCTCAACGAGCATAGGGGCCATCTCTGGCGGAACAATGTCCGCTTCGGGTCGAAAGCGGACATTAGATCCAGCCTGCTAAGGGTTGCTCCCGGGAAAAAATAGCCCTCGTTGGCCGCGCAACTCATACTCGTTGCTACCTCCAATGGGACAACTCTCGACGGAGACGACACCACGCGAGAGCGAATACGTAAATGTTGGCCGCCCACGATATTTGGGTGACCGACATGTGATTCGGTACAGATCGCCTCCCGATTGTGCGACGCTTTGGCAGGACAATCCGTGATACTCCCACTGCTTCATCGGCATATTCTTCGGAACGACGATCTCCAGAAGACCGCCCGCGCAGTAGAAGGCTTCGTTACCGCACTCCTCGTAATTACCGACAAACCTGTCATCAATCGAGTCGATTCGAGTGCTCCTTTTGTCCTGGATCTCCACCCCGCGTCTTCCCACGTCGACGACGATGGCTACGTTGCTGGCCTTATCTGTTGCGGCATAAATAAACACCTTGGTCTGCTCGGCGCTGCGTGCTGCCGGCACCAGCCCAAAGGTCAAAGTAACAATCAGGAAGGCAAGAGCGGCAAACCGTTGCATGGCACCCTCGTCAAAGTTTGAAAGTGGACGCTACTCAGCCGTCATGCTGCCTATGGGGATTGAACCCCGCGTCGGTCTGCCTCAAACACCAGAGCATATTGGCCTCCCTTAGTGCCAGGTGGTCTAAACCGGTATTTCCTAAACAATAGGTCCGCTATGGGTCGAGAGCGGACCTTCAGTTTGCCCTATCGCCCTGCAAACAACACGATAGCTCCGCAAGCCAGTGGAGCCGCCGCCATTCCCAGGGCAAAGCGGGCCCACGTACCTACGGGTCTTGGCAAAATGGAAATTGCCGTTCCTAGCAGTGCTGTCGTCGCATAGAACTCGAACGCGACAATCGGAATGGCAAAAAGGTAGGCAAGGCTGGTCCTATCGAGGGGCGATACAAACAGGCCGACGATGCACCCCACTACAAGAACAGTCAGAAGTGGCGCCAATGCCCCAAGAACGACGACGGCTTGAGGCCTCCAACGAGGGGAGGTCGAGGTCAACCAGACAAGCGCGATGGGAATCCCCAACTCCATGATTCCAGCCCCAATTGAGAGCATGCCTTCGCTCAACGCTATGTCTCCCTCTATGCCCAGGAAATCCGGATGTCCGCTTCGGGTCGGAAGCAGACATTAGCAATGTCGCCCTAAAATCAGGCCGTCGGCGCAATTTGAGTGAGGAGGAAATGCTGAAATTTATAGGCTGGTACTTATTAGTCGCGACCTGGCCAAGAGCCACTTGCGTGCCACTCACGAAGATAGCCATTCGCCTGCTCCTCTGTGATCTCGTTATCAACGAGATCAAAATCACCCCTCATCCAACTGTCCAATAACGGGCCAACATCCGCCTCACTATCTGACCAAGACCCGTCCCTTTTTGCGCGCCATACCACCCCAAGACCAAAGTCTTTCGGCGCGTCGGTAACGCTTCGAAAAATTTCTATGATGCTACTTATTGCGTAATTTGCGGCGAAATACTTGTAGTCGCTCATGTGTTTCTCTTGGCTTCCCGATTCGCAGTGCGCCCGCACCTGTTACGCATCAAGCACTCGCTGTTTACACCACTTTTAAAGGACGTTCTCAAGCTGGTTTATTCAGCCGTTCCAAGCAATATTGCCCGGACGACCTTGTATTCCTCAAGCCTCACATAGTCACGCTCTGTCGGCGCCGCTATCCGCGAAAGATCCATGTTCTCGGCGTTATCGGCTAGCTTTACGGCGAGTGCAATACGATCTTTCTTTGCTCTGCGTGCTGCCTCGGATCGGGATTCGCCCCTACGCTTCGTTAGCGCATCGACAGCAGCGAGCACTTCTTGCGAAAACCCCTCCGCGCCGAGAATCTCCAGAGTCATGTCGGAGTCCTCGACAACGTCGTGAAGCACTGCGACGATCCTCTCAGGCGTTGACTGCATTCGAAGCATCACGCGAAGCGGGTGGAGAATGTAAGGCTCGCCGCCTTTATCGACCTGGCCCGCGTGTGCCGCAGCCGCAATTGCTATTGCGCGCTCGAGAGTCGCCATATCCTCCACCCCTCCAAGTCAAACGTTTGCAGAGCTCATGTACCCGTTAAAGGAATGTCCGCTCCGGGTCGAAAGCGGACCTTACCGAATGTCCCGCGTGCGTTGAAGCAATGCCCGCCCGACCGCAGTGCGGAAAATCGGCTCGCACCACCGAATCTCCGCAACGAGGTTGTTAATTATTAAATCGACTGGATCCACGCCAGCAACGTCTGGGTGGGTGGCGAAAACGCGACCGGGCCCGTCATCAGCATGCTGAGAAGAATGATACCAACGCCCCATAGATAGGCCGCGTGCACCCGGCCTCGCGTAAACAGGTCATATGCAGGTCCGGCAAGGGCGAACAGCATGATCACCCCGAACATCACCATCGGTGCGGCACGCCCGAACGAGTCCATCGGCAACAACCGACCAATGCCAGGCCCGAGGATCGACACCGTCGCGCACACCATCAGTCGGCGATGCCAGTCCGCCTGGCGGCGAAGCTTCACGCCCGCCGTCACCAGTGAGCCAAACACCAGGATGCCGATGACGTTCATGGCCAGGAAAATGGCCGGTGGGAAAAAGGATGGCACCAGCTTGTTGTGTATGGAGACGAAGGTCGCGGTGAAACCCAGGACCACCATGGCCGCCGCAAGGATCGCGCCGGCTAAGCCGAGGCGTCGATGAAGCCGGATCGATCCGCGAAAGACCAGCGCTGGCTGCACCACCAGCAGCACGAGCCACAGCGAGAAGATCACGCCGTGAACCTGGAGAAGCACAGGCAAGCTTGGTGACGCCGTGAAGTCGTCTGGAACGGTGCGGGAGAACCCCCCGATGATGACGGCAGCCATCACCAGCGACAGGATCAGGTAGAACGCCGATCGCGTCCTAGGGGCCGCGCGAGCGGACACGTCGATGCTGGTCATTACACCTCCCAATATCGAACACCCCCGGCAAGAATCCTAACTGACACGGCTCGCCGCGGACAGGCATCGAGCGTTGAAACAAGCGAACCGAACGCTCTATATCGAAAGTAGACGCTGTCGTCCTGTCAGCTATTGCGGCTCAGCGGACATCCCCATCCGAATAGTGCGGTAATTGGTGGGCAGAGAACCGTCCGTACCGGGTCGGGAGCGGACCTTTGTTTAGCTACCAGATTGACTGTCGCTATGAGACTTTTCAAATTTGCGAGCAATGGCAAACGCGCGATGGCGAAGGTGCTGCGGGAACCGCGCGGTATCTGCCACCGCATCTAGCAGGCGGACAATGTCTCGATCCATGGGGCTCCCCGTTCGAGCCATTCCACCGCAAGGTTGGGCCAACAGGGAGTCGGTGTCGGCACTTTCTTGATACATGCACACCAGCGAAGTCGGATATGTGAGCGTGGCTGAGCTAAAATCAGACCGACCCACCCGTGAGCTCGATTTCCGGATGACCGGCGAAAACGGTAGATGAGCAACGCTCGCCGCCAGGCGCGGCGCATACCGACAACATAGACGTCGGCCTGGTCCCCGCCAGGATCACAAATTGACAGATGCAACGCCCAAGGGCCACGGGGCGCGGCACCACAGGACAAGCAATGATCAACAACGACGTGCTACGAAGCGTTCGCTACATGCTCGATCTCAGCGACAACAAGGTTGTCGAGATCACCAAGCTGTCTGATGCCGACATCCCGATTGATAAATTGGCCGTGCAAGCGTTCTTAAAGAAGGACGATGAAGAGGGGTATGCCGAGTGCAGCAACCAGGTACTCGCACACTTTCTTGATGGTTTGGTCTTTTACTATCGCGGTAAAGATGAAAGCCTCCCGCCACGACCGATTGAAAAACGCGTCACCAACAACGTGGTGATGAAAAAGCTTCGTGTCGCTTTCCAGCTCAAGGATGTCGACATGCACCAAGCTTTCCAGGATGCCGGATTCCCGATCTCCAAGCCGGAACTCACTGCCCTATTCCGCCAGCCCGGCCACAAGAATTTCCGCCTTTGCGGGGACCAGGTGCTTCGAAACTTCCTTAAGGGCTTGACCCTGCGCGTACGGGGAAACGGCTGAAGGTACCCGACACATAAGGGGACGGAGGTAGTTATCGTCAAACAACTACCTCCGTCCCTTTTGTCTGCCCGCCTACCGCCACAGCCCGGAGCAAACGGGTCGTGCGTTTGCCCTCAATCAACTAGCGGACGATAAGCGCGCACCACAGGCTTCGCCCTTTCCAGATCGTACCGCGCCTGAAGTGCCAGCCAGTAAAAGGCGGTGGTGTCGAAAGCCAGGGATAGCCGAATGGCGATCTTGGGGGTGATCGGGTGGGTGTCAGCGATGAAGGCTTTGATCTGATTGGAGGGTATGCCGGTGCGGCGGGCGAGTTGGGCGGGGTTGAGGGCGCTTGGAATCAGGTAGGCGTGCAACAGGATGTCGCCGGGGGCTCGCAGCGGTTGCGAGGGGTCCACTTCCGAGTGCGGGGTGAGCTGGATCAGTTCCATAGTGGTTCCTCCCTGTCGGACACGGCCGCGCAGCGGCTCAGGCGCTTACAGCGCTCCGTGTCAGTGAATGCTTGGCGGCTTCGTCGGTGATCGCCTGAGTGCAGCGCATCGCCGTGCCGGCCGATGCGCCGCCACGGCGATCAGCGGAGGCGTGTGGTGTTCATTCGAGACTCGTCACTGAGCACACGGACGTACTGCTGCAGGCAGTTGATGGCCGTGCCCAGACTGGCCGTGACGGCCACGGGAAGCGGCAATGGCAGCGGCCTGCCAGGGAATCCCCGTGCCTGTGCGTGTCGACATTGCTCGCTGTCGACACGCAGGCGCGTGAGGGCGAGCACCGCCAGAGCGATGTCACCACGAGTGCCATGACGCAGGGTTTCGGGCCATGCCACAGCGGTGAATGCCGGGTCGCGAGGAGGAGGAGTGAGGGTGTCGTCAGGGGGGACGGACGAGCGAATGCGTACCGTATGATCGCGGGTAGCCATGATCAACTCCGAAGAAGTTGTTGATGGTTAGCGGGTCGTGGGTGTTACAAGCACCTACGGCCCGCGCCTCATGACTTAGCAGTCATGGTCATTCGCGAGACTCTGAAACAAGACTGCGCGAGTGACTGGCCGACCCTAACAAGTAGGGTTGGCATCGTCTGTCAGGAATGAGCGAGATGGATGTCCGTGTGGCCGCAGGCGAGCGTGAGGGCTCGGGACTGGCATAACGGCAGCGCCCTTTTCGTTGAAAGCAGAAGAGAGAAGGCGACCTTCAACGAGCAGACGTGACGGAGGTAGTCAGTTCCAGCAATGGCGGCGCGATTTAACTACCTCCGTCCCGTTTGGCAGTTGGATTACACCTACGCGCCCCCGCCTCGTTACGGATGTCGCTTGCAAGTGACTGGTTCTGGCGAATCATCCAGCATGTCGTCGGATAACCGCCGCTCGATGCCCAATGGAAACGTCTCAAAAACCTTAAGCTCAGTCCGCTCTCCGAAATAGACAGCGCGACATGTCAAAGCGCCCTGTCGTAGCTCCACGTCGGGCTTGATCCATGGATCGAACGCAAGCCCCAAGGCCAGTACCCACAATGTCGCCAAATAGGCTGCCGATATGGCAATCGTCGCCAGCACAGTGAGAAGCCGGTAACGGGTATATCGAACCCGCACGAGTGCCAGGAAGACTCCACCAGTGAGGGCTATGAACACGATCAGCAAGTTCGCCGTAGCCCACGCGAACGAAACGTGTGCCATCGCCGCTAACGCGACTACGACCCAAAGTATGGCCACCCCCAAGGCTGCGCTGCGCATGTTCTCCTTTGCCTGCTTCCGGATCGACTCGTAAATGGCGCGCTTCAATACGGTCCGAACAATGTCCTGAGCCTGTCTACTTAGGGTCGGAAGCGGACATTGGCCCGCTCGGCGGCATCAGGAAAATTTTCAGATCGCCAGTCGAATCACATGTATCTCAACTGTTCCGCAACAAATGGTGGCACACCGTACTTGTATTCAAAACAATACTTACCCGAGTGATCCATCGAGAACTCTACCCAGGTCCACTCTTCTTGACTCTCTGGTTTTTGCTTTTGCAATTCCGCCAGGACGTCAATGGCTTCGAGAGACAGGCGAAATTCCTCCTTCACACCATCCCCCTCAAAGGTGGACGTGAAGACCTCGTGCCGACGGCCGTTGAGCGGGTAGTTCTCGTAGTGAATGCTGACGGCTTGCCAAGGTGCTTTGAGGGCCTGAATCACCTTTCGCACGAAAGCTGCTTGCAGTTCGATCATGTCCATAGATGCCCTATCCCTGTTGACCTCTAGGTCCGCTTCGGGTCGAAAGCGGACCAATGCTAGCTCGTTATCCCGCGCCGACGGGTTGATCGGAACAACGGGCAGATTTGGCGACACAGACAACGGCGTGAGCCCGACTCTGCATTCGATGGACGACTACGGCCAACCTCCTGGTATGGCCGCAAGACGGGCGGCCCAAGCATGGCGCCCGGGTGTCTTTCCGCCCCCCCCGGAGCAAAGCCGCGTAAGATGGTCGCTTTACGCCCACTCAAGTGCCCCCATGGCCCTCACCGCCACCATCCACAAGGCCGAACTGTCGATCAGCGACATGGACCGGCACTACTACGCCACCCACGCATTGACCCTCGCCCGGCATCCGTCGGAAACCGAGGAGCGATTGATGGCGCGCCTGCTCGCGTTCACGCTGTATGCCGACGAACGGCTGGAGTTCGGCAAGGGGCTCAGCGACACCGACGAACCGGCCCTGTGGCGCAAGGCCTATACCGACGAGATCGAGCTGTGGATCGACGTCGGCCTGCCTGATGAAACACGCTTGCGCAAAGCCTGCAACCAGTCGCGGCACGTCGTGGTGCTGGCCTATGGCGGCCATGCCGTCGACGTCTGGTGGAGCAAGATTGCCAGCACGCTCACCCGCCACGACAACCTCAGCGTGCTCGCCATCGACCACGCTGACATGCGGCAACTGGCTGCCCTGTGCGAGCGGAGCATGCGCCTGCAATGCCTGATCCAAGACGGCGAACTACAGCTCATCGCCGGCGACCTCACGCTGCCGATCCGTCCGGCAATCCGCAAGGGTGAGTACGCTGTCGCTTGAGAAAGTGCCCCTGCCCCGTTTTGAAACGTCCGCCGTGGGTCGAAAGCGGACCTTACCAAGGCCTAAGTGCTTCTACAGGTGGGAGCGACTTTGGAGCATCCCCGGCGTAGCCGCATACCTCGACGCCCGCAAGATCTCCGTCACGCTCAAAAGCAAATATGCCGCTTCGCTCCTCACCCTCCCCGAATACGAAATCGGAAAGTATTCCCATGCCGCCTTTTGCGGGAGGCTTGCCGGGGATAACCAAGTCGAAGCTTGCGCAGCCGCAGGGGCACTTTCGAGGTGACACCCGCACCAGCTTAACCTGCGGCAAGTAGGTCTTGGCGGACTCAATACCATTGCTCAATAGCCATCGAAGGAGCTTCCCCTCCTCCGTGGTCATTGCCCTATACATTGCAGTGACGTTCAAGCTGCGCCTCCCCCATGTCCGCTTCGGGTCGAAAGCGGACAAATCGATCTCAAGAATGTCAATCCGGAAACGGGGTCCGATTCACTTCTCGAGCTCAGAGCCAAGGCGTAAGTGAACCTGACCACGTTTTTCCGCAAGTTCCGATATCAAGTGTCTGCTACGCCTCTTCACTAGATATCCGTATATGACCAGCCTGGGACTACGGCGGTCTTTTCGGCGCTGGATTTGCTGTTGATCACGACGCACCCGTGTTCGCCCGAGCCGCACTCCTTGACGGTAAAGCTGATCTTGGCTTGTGATTCGTCGATCACTGGATAGATTTCGCAGGAAGACTTGGCGTTGCAATGAAACGCGACTTCCGCAAAGTGTTTGATGGTGATCACGTGGTCGCGGTTGTCCGGTACGTACTGCGGATCGGGCGCATATCTATCCTTAGCGTTCTTTGCCAGGTCGCTCGCCAGGTAATTTCCCCACCAGAGCGAGCTTTCGGGTCCGTCCGACAATGCATCGACAAACAGATACAAGACGCCAAAGGTGTGATCGCCCGGCTGAACCAAGACCTTTCGCGGAGCAAGCGGTGGCGCCTTGCTGTTCGCGTACGCCTGCAGCAATGGATGAGTGCGCGAATCCTTGCCGTCGATCTCTCTGATGATGACCACCCCTTGCGCGAACTTAAGACTCCCGGAGACGAACGCCATCTGGTCTTTCGTCTCGTCGGCCGTGCCATAGTTGTAGGTTCTCGTTGTGATATCTGTGCAACCGCACAGTGCCAGCGAAGCGGACAGAAAAATCAACCCGAGTATGCTCTTCATATTTCCCTCTTTTGAATTTCAATGACTGCCAGCAAGCACTCAAAAAGTGCTCGTTAGAGCTGGCATTGCAATGACTGCGCGTCCGCTTCGGGTCGGAAGCGGACGTTACGAATTCCAAGGTTATGGCAACGGGTGCGCTGCCCTTATGAGCTTGGCGCGTTCCTCGCTTGGCACTGCGACACAGGCCAACCGAACATCTTCGGAGCTATTTCCCTTCACCGCCAGGGACACTTCGTAGCTGCACTCACTGGCTACGTACTTTGAGAAGGCGCCTGACGCGAGATGGAGCCCGGCCATCGCCTCTCTCCGATACTTGGGAAAGCCTGGTGCCTCGTCCACCGATGCTCGGATGACGTCGCCGGCCACCCTTTCTGCCTGGCCGAGGCTCATTTGTGCATCTTTCGCACGAGCCTCGACGCAAGCGCTCATGCCGGCGTGGTCGTGGCCTTTCCAGCAATCATTGATGACTGATGCAACGGAATGCTCAGCCGAGATCGAACCTTCCAATCCCAAAAACAGCAAGGCACCGGCAAGCAACACTGACTCCCCCTGAGCCATCGAGGCGCGACCGAACTGTGGTTGATTATGTCCGCTCCGGGTCGGAAGCGGGCATACCGCTCGACTCATTCCAATGAGCGGGCTACGACTGTCGCAACAGCCCTCGCCATGCCAAGCGCGACGTCTTCAGTCTTCTGGATAGCGGTATTTCCATAGCGTAACGGCAGGTCTCCCGGCCGAACGGGTGCTGGGTAGATCGACCAAGAACCCATCCATCCCTCGCTACCAGGGGAATGCACGAAAACCGCTTCAAAGCGAATGAAATGCCGTCGAAGATGAAGTTCTAAATGGGAAGGCGCGGCCATGATGAAGGTCCTCAATCACGCGCCCGCTTCACTTCAAGGGCGGGCCTCAGAACAGAAATGCCAAGTTTGTCACGGGGACAGACTGCTAACTGCTTGGACGCTTCGAGCTGCTTTCTAGAATCTCATTCGCGAAGTTTTTCGAGGTGGCATCTCGCACCATTAGGGCCTCGCCAACAGAATGAATAATGACTGAGCACCACGAGCCTAAACGAACAACCAATTGCCTCGATAGTCGAACTAACGATCTTTATGGCGTCGTCAACGTGGGCCGAACCTGCCTGTAGCTGCATCGGATTTTGCGCCAAAAGGTCAGACCGCGAAAGCTGCTGCGCCTGGCTTAGGGCCTATTTCATCGAATCATCAACAATCCTTTTCTCGGAAGACTCTGTGATAGTACAAAAGACATCTTGGCAGAAAGTCGCTACCTTTCTGTTGCTCTTCGTCGTCATCAGTGCGGTGTTCAACGTCCTCATCCTCAGCGCCCGCGAGCTACGCGCCGGCGATGGACTGTACGCAACCGGCATCATGTGGGCTTCCGGATTGGCCGCCATGGCGACCCTAAAGCTTCACGGATGCAGCTTGTCCGGACTGGGCTGGAAATGGCCCGCGATCCGGTATGTGTGGCTTAGCCTGCTCATCCCGCTGGCATATGCCGCCATTGCCTACGTTCTGGTCTGGACTTGCGGCCTGGGACACTTTCCCAACCGCGAGTTCATGCAGAAGCTCGTCGGGACGATGGGGCTGCACGCCTCGCCAGTGGCTTCAACTCTCCTTTACGTGGCGCTTGAGGCAAGCTTCGGCCTGGTGGGAAGCATGGGGCGCGCGTTGGGAGAGGAAATTGGCTGGCGCGGCTTCTTGGCTCCCGAACTATTCAAGAGCATGAACTTCACCGGCGCCACGTTGTTCAGCGCTGCCGTATGGGCACTGTGCCACTACCCGGTGCTTATCTGGGGGGACTATAACTCCGGGACACCAAGCTGGTATGGGTTGACATGTTTTACCGTGTTGATCCTGGGTTGCTCGGTGATCGCGAACTGGATGCGCCTGAAATCCGGCAGCTTGTGGACGGGGGCAATCCTGCATGCAAGCCACAATCTCTTCATCCAGGCTATCTTCACGCCACTGACCGCTGACACCGGCAAGTCGGCCTGGTTTATCGACGAATTCGGCGTCGTCTTACCGGTCGTGATCGGTGGCTTTGCGATCTATTTTTGGCGTCGCCGTCACGAATTAGCGAGGTTGTGAGATTCTTTTGTGGCAACCCAAAATCGGGGTCGCTGAGCCCGCTTTCGCGAGACCCAAAGCTGTTCGATGCAAGTGACCGCTTCGGGTTGCGGATTCAGCCGGTCGTTGCAACGACCGGCTGAATTCGCAGTCGCAAGCGGACCTTTGAATACCGCACTACCATCACCCATGTCTTCGCAGATGCCGCAGCCTGCAAACTCGGTCAATCAAAGCCGAAAGAGGGAATCAAGTGACCACGACGGAGATGATCCATGGTGCTTGCCGCTGCGGCGCGGTTCAATGGCGCCTCAATGGAATACCCGAGTCGGCCACGGTGTGCAATTGCTCCGCATGTCACCGCTACGGCGCGCTGTGGGCCTATGACTATGAAGAGCACGGCATTCACGTCTCGGGCCCGACTCGCACCTATACGCAGGGAAAGTGGGTTGTGTTTCATTTTTGCCCCGTCTGCGCCTGCGTGGCGTACTGGCGGGGTTTGAACAACAGCGAGAATGGGCAGCGCCTCATGGGGGTCAACCTGAGGCTGGCCGATCTGGAGAGTGTTGCGCGGATTCCGATCGTCCGTCATGACGGGCTCGACACCACCGATGACCTGCCTCCAGACGGTCGATGCGTCGCCGACTATTGGTTCTGAATCGTTGCCTCGACGATGAGCAGCAAGGATCTGGTCGCCCATATTTCCGATAGAGCTATTTCAACGCGATGCCCGCGTCGAGTCATGGCGAGGTGAGCCTGATCTTGTTCTTGCTGGACTCAGGCTGTGGAGCGCGACGCAGGCACTGACGCCGGCCAAGGCAGTAGTCCATCTCTGGTGAGCAACGAACGCGGCGGACTCGTTGGGCTCACGGGCTCCCCCTTGTCGTGTGTGCGACCTCAACGCGGATGGTCATAGGAAACCCTCCCACAAACGCAAGTATTTGCGTTTTCGAAGCGTCGCCGTGCAGAAATCCGGCAAAAACTTAGCAACGCCTTAGTAGCCGCTGTCCCACCGGGGCATATGGCAACTTCAGCCTTGACAGGCCATTAGAACAAAAACAAGAATGAGAACGATTCCTATATCGATGCGAGATCTTGCTGTGTCTCGTCGCAAGGAAAGCAAATCATTGTCGGGGAACCCATGAAGATACGACTGCTGACGCTCACCCTCTTGGCGAGCATGGCCACCATGCCTGTCGCTCACGCTGATGAACCTCTGTTCGGCTACATCTACACGACCGATACCTTGCCCAAGGACAAGAGTGAAGTGGAGCAATGGGCAACGCTGCGCGAAGGTCGCTCGCAGGGCACCTTCCACCTGTTGCAGACGCGCACCGAGTACTCGTATGGCGTGACCGACAAGTTCCAGTTGTCCGGATATTTGAATCTGGCGTGGACCAAGGTCGACGGCAACGTGCCCGATGGCAGCACCGCTCCTCCGGAAGTGTTCGCCGACTACAACGTCCCGTCGCAAGGGTCGTGGAGCCGCAGCCGATTGGAGAGCTTCTCGATGGAGGCCATCTATCGCTTCGCCAGCCCCTACACCTCGCCGGTAGGCGCCGCCGTCTATCTCGAGCCGTCGCTGGGCCCGCGTACGCAGGAACTGGAAACGCGCCTGATCCTGCAGTCGAACTTTCTCGACGATCGTCTTGTGTTTGCCTTCAACACGACGATCGGCCAGGAGAGGCGCTATCTGCATGGCGATCCCAGTGCGGACCCGACGTCGGACGACTATCGTGATCACTGGGACAAAGAGACCGACGTCAATTTCGGCCTCGCCGGCAGCTATCGTTTTGCGCCCAACTGGTCGTTGGGTGCGGAATTGCAAAACGAGCGTGAGTGGGCGGGCTTCAACCCCTTTGAATCGGACAAGCGCACCAACATGGCCTGGTACGCTGGCCCGACGCTCCACTACGGTGGCCGCCACTTCTTCATGACGTTCACCACGCTGTTCCAGCTGCATGGCGCTCGCGACTATGCCAATCCAGCGGACGAGAGTTTTGTGGTCCACGGCATCACCAACGCCGATGACTTTGAGAAATACCGGTTTCGTTTGAAGCTTGGCTACTATTTCTAAGCTTGCAGCAAGAGTCTTGTCGGTACAGACCGTTTTCCTCCCCGGCCATCGGACACGATCAGCATGAATCATCGCTTCCTACTTGTTCCTGTGGCCGCCCTGGTCATTGCCGCCCCCGTGCAGGCGACGGTTTATCTCAGTGTCGAGCAAGCACAGGCCTTGATGTTTCCGGGCGCCACACTTGCGCCCGTGCCCATCACGTTGACGGCCGAGCAGGTGAAGAGCGTCGAGCGCGCCAGCGACGTCAACGTGCTCTCTCCCCAGGTCAAGGCATGGCGCAGCCCCACGGGTGGATGGTTTATCGCGGACCAGGTGGTAGGCAAGCACGAGTTCATTCCGTTTGCGCTGGCCATCGACGAACATGGCGCGGTGAAGTCGGTGGAGATCCTGGAGTACCGCGAGGCGTACGGCGATCAAGTGCGCAACGAAGCTTGGCGCGCCCAGTTTGTGGGGAAAACCCACGCTTCTCCTTTGAAGCTCAACGACGACATCAAGAACATCTCCGGAGCGACTCTGTCGAGCCGTCACATGACCGATGGCGTGAAGCGGCTTCTTGCGATCTATGAGCTTGTCCTTGCCCACACCAACGGTTGAACGTGCCCGTCCGCTGCTGGGCACCACCGTCGTCATCCGTGTGGAAGGCGAGGACGATCCTGCGCACGTCCACGCCGCCATCAGCGACGCTTTCGCGGCCATAGCGCACGTTCACCAAACCATGAGCTTTCACGAGCCCACGAGCGACCTCTCCCGCTTGCACCGGGCACCCGTGGGCACCCGTGTCGGCGTAAGCGAAGGGACGCTTGCGGTCTTGCGTGAAGCCCTGGCGCTCGCCGACATGACCGACGGCGTATTCGATGTCACCGTGGGCGCGCAGCTCGTTCGGCGCGGCCTGCTGCCGACACCCAAGGAAAGTTGCGCGCCCGACGCGTCTGCCACATGGCGGGACATTGAATTGCTCGATGATGGTGTGCGCCTGCACCGATCGATGTGGATAGATCTGGGAGGTATCGCCAAAGGTTACGCGGTGGATCAAGCCGCCATGGCGTTGCGCGCGGCCGGCATGGCTCACGCCTGCGTCGATGCCGGTGGCGACCTGCGCACGATAGGCCAAGGGCCGCATCGCATCGCGATCGATAGCGGCCTGCCAGCCGATCACATCGCCGTGATCGAACTGGGCGAGGCGGCAGTCGCCACGAGTACGGGGCGTGCCTTCGATTACCAGGGCGCGCATCTCGATGGCCGGACCGGCTTGGACTGTGTGCGGGACCAGTGCGCGAGTGTCGTAAGCGCACGCTGCATTCATGCGGATGCACTGACCAAAGTGGCATTGGCACTGGGCGAAGCGAGCGCGCCCTTCTTGCGCCACTATGGCGCCACGGCCCATCTGCAGGACGGCACCGGCCGCTGGACCGTACTGGGAGAGTTGCCCTCGTGACACATATGCGGCCGCCCACGGTGGTGGGTCATCATCGGACGCCGTTGCGTCTGTCCAGGCGCCGACGCCATTTCATTTACGGCGTGGGCTGGCTGCTGTGGAGCACAGGAGCGCTTTGGCTGGTGTTCCATTACTTCTTCATGGGCCGAGGTGAGTTTGGCGATGCGCCACATCCTTCGGAACCGTGGTGGCTACGCTTGCACGCTGTCGCCGCGTTTCTCGCGCTGTGGAGCTTCGGCCTGGTCTGGGGCGTTCATATCGTTGCCGGCTGGCAAACGCGCAGACAGCGCGTATCGGGCGGCATCCTGTTTGCCACACTGAGCTGGCTTACGTTGACGGGCTATCTGCTCTATTACCTCACCGACGACGGCTGGCGCAGCGTCAGCGCCTTGGCCCATTGGATCGTGGGCCTCGCGATACCGTTGGTGCTGGCCGTGCATGTGATCTTGGGGCGACGTCGATCTGGCCGTAACGCCTGAGCGCACACGAGCTCAATACAGAACCCCTTCCGCGTTGCCGCGTCATGGGCTCAGGCGTCCGCTCCACCACGAAAGCGCACCTTGGCTGCTGCACCTTGATGGCACATCAACAGCCAGGCATCGCGGACACTCAGTTGGACTTGACGTAGAACACGTAGGTGGCCGTATAGGGAACGCCAACCTTGGTGCCTGCGTTGGTAGGCGGTACGGCGGGCGCCACCCCACCTGTCGTTGAAATTCGCTGCACGTAGGCCACCTTGCTCAAGACGCCGGTCGTGGCAGCAGGTGTCACTTTGATAAGCAGCCACGGGATATCGGCGGCGGCTTGCTTCGCTGCCACGGTTGTTACCGGCGCGTCCTTGTCGCGAACGATCTTGCTGCCGTCGGCGGCTTCCCATGAGGGGCCGGCATAGTGATGAATGACGCCGCTGGGAGCGCGCAACTCGGCCAGGGGTGCCTCGAAGGTCCACTTCAGTGGCGAGCCACTGTCCATCGTGCTGGTGTAGATCTGCACGCCGGTGGCCTTTGCCGTGAATGCCACGGTATAGCCGGCGGGCGGCTGCAATGCTGTCGGTGCGGCTTCATCCGCGTGAGCCGTTGTTGCGCCGGCGAACAGCCATAGCGCGGCTGCCACCCATCCTTTTGCGGTCTTGGCGATCATGACTTGTCCTGGCTGTGGCGATGCACCTCGTCCGCCTCCCGGTCAAACGACGCCGCTAGACGCAGCGAGCCGCTCGACCAGGCACGCGTGATGCGATCAGTGGGCGATGGTGGTGCGTTACTTGCCGGCGCGCTTCTTTTCTTCCTTGGCTGCCTTCTTTTCCTTCATGGTCTTGGCCGGTTTCTTCTTGTCATTCTTCTTTGAATCCATACCCTTGCTCATGTCGTTTCCTCGAGTTGCCTGGAGATCGGTAAGTGCCACGTCGCGCGGCTTTCGTTGCCCGCGCTTGAATCATAGTGAGACGGCACAGGTTTGGTGCGACTTGCGATCACGCACGAACACGATGCGGATCGCAGGGATCCATCGGCGTCGCCTCAACTACCTGCGATCCTGATCTGCGCTAGCCGCCGCTGGGATACTTCAGCAGCAAGGCCTTGAAGCGCGGCTCCTCGCGCAACGGATCCCAGATCGGATCGAGCCGCAACGAGGCGCCCGAAATGATCCCGCCGGTCGGCATCGACAGCACGCGATCAAGCAGGGCGATGGCCTGGTCGTGCTGACCGACGCGCATATAGAGCTGCGCCTGGCAGGCGAGCAGGTCCGCGCCGGTGAGGACATCCTTGGTGACCGGCATCAAGGCGACCGCACGCTCGCCTTCAGCGACGGCTTCGGCTTTCTGTCCGAGGCCGGCATAGGCAAAGCCCAGGGCGAGATGCAGGTCCGGGTCTTCCGGCCGTTCGACGAGCGCGGCGCGCGCATGCTGCGCGACCTCAGTAAACGCCGCAGTTGCCTTGGCCGTGTCGCCCGCCGACTGCGCGGCCCACCCGATGTACAGGCGTCTGGGCAGGACGATGTTGTCCGGGTCGTCCCAATTGTCGTTCGTGTCCGCCTCGGCGATCTTGATGGCACCGGCATAGTCGCGCGCCAGCGAGCGCTCGAAATACATGCCCATGACGTTGCCGGCGTAGGCATTGCTGCCCGGCGACAGCGCTGCAAGCGCGGTACGCAGCGGTGCCAGATCGCCCTTCCACATCAGCGTATTGAAGGCCAGCGTCACGCGTGCACCGGCCGGGTTGCGACTCAAGGCAAGCGCGGAGGCATAAGCCCGATCGGCATCCGCATAGCGACGCATGCTCTGGTACGTCACGCCGAGCTGGTTGAAGGCGAATTCACTGTGGGGATCAAGCACGGTGGCCGAACGAAACAGCGACACCGCCTCATCCCAGCGTCCCTGGCGCCTGGCAACTGCCGCGATGAGGAGTTCGACTGTGGCGCTGTTGGGCAAGGCCTGCCGCGCCAGCTCCAACTGGTTGGTGGCAGCGACGTAATCCCGATGCCCCCAGTAGTGATACAGGCCCAACGCGTAATGTCCCTGCCCCAGCTTCGGCTGCAGTGTCAGCGCGCGATCGGCGGCGTTCTTCGCCTCGACCAATCGCTCGTTCCTGCGATCGGGGCCGAAGAAATACATCTGCATATGGGCACGCGCCAGCGCGGCATCGGCGAGCGCAAAGTGCGGGTCTTTATCAAGGGCCTGTTGATACAGCGAGATCGCCACGGGCAATTCGGTCGATGACAGCACCGGATCATCGTAGGCACGGTTGGCATGCGCGGCAGCCTGCAGATACAGATCATAGGCTGCGGCATTGGAGGTCGGCGCGGCGTCCATGCGCGCCGTCTCGGCCGAGGTCAGGCGCACCTTCAACGCCTCCGCCACGTTCTGCGCAACTTCACCCTCCACATTGAACACGTCGTCCAAGGTGCGCGTATAAGCTTTTGCCCAGAGGTGGTTGCCGCTGGCGGCGTCGATCAATTGCACGTTGATCAGCACCTGGTCGCCGACCTTCTGCACCGTGCCCTCGAGCAGGGTCGCCACGCCCAGTTCGCGCGCGATCGTTTTCACGTCTTCCGGATGGCTCGGATACTTTTCCGTCGAGGTGCGCGAGATCACCTTGAGCCCGCCGATACCCACCAGCTCGGTCAAGATCATGTCTTGCATGCCGCTGGCGAAATACGCGTTGCCCTGATCGGTGCTGAGATTCTCGAACGGAAGCACGGCGACCGATTTGAGATCGACCGCCGCCGATGCGTCTGCGGGATGACGCGCGAATTGACGGCTGCCGAACAGCAAGGCCGCCACGACAAGCAGCACCACGATCGCGGCAATAATCAGCCGGCCAAATCGACGCGGCTCGCCCGTCCTTGGCGGCGCTGCCGGGCTTTCATCCGTTGCAATCGGTGGTGCAGCCGCGTCGCTGGCGCGCGGCGGAACGAACGCCAGCGCGTCGGCTGGCAGGGGCCGGTTCACCATCAATTCTTCGCGCGACGCGGCCGATCGCACGTCGGCATCAAGGCGAAAACCAACGCCATGCACGGTATGCAGATAGCGGCTCTCGTCGCCGCTCTCGCCGAGCGCATGACGCAACATCGCGATGACGCGGCTGAGTACGCCGGGCGTGACGTGGCTATGGCCCCATACCTCATCGAGGATCTCGTCCCGACTCAGCACACGGCCAGGCTCTCGCGCCAACAGCACGAGCACCGCGAACGCCTTGCGCTCGAGCCCGACCTCTTCGCCATCGACAAACAAGCGATGGCCCAGGGTGTCGATCTCGACCGTACCGAACGCAATCCACGCAGCAGAGGCGGTCTCTGCAGTCATTGGGTCGACCTCCGTCGCCGCGGCCTGACCAGTTCAGGTTACACCAACTCAGCCGCAAGCCTCGGTGTGGCTCAGGTGTGGATTTCGTTGTCGGATCAATAACATTTGGCGCCCAGCGCAGCGCGTGGCTTGCTCAGCGATCCCGTCGCGGCTTCCTCAGCGGATCGAGCAAGGGCTTGAGCCCGTTGTGGTCGAGCTCCAGTGCCAGCGCCAGCAGGTTGCCCAGATCGCCGGGCGGAAAGCCCTTGCGGGCATACCAGGCGAGGTAGGCGCCGGGCAGGTCGGCGATGAGGCGGCCCTGGTATTTGCCATAGGGCATGCTCATGGTGACCAGGCGCTGCAGGTCTTCGGGCTTCATCGGGCGAACAACTGCGAGCGGTCGGCGAAGGCTTTGAACTCCAGCGCATTGCCGCAGGGATCGAGCAGGAACAGGGTGGCCTGCTCGCCGGGCTGGCCCTTGAAGCGGATATGCGGCGCCACGACGAAGCGCGTGCCGCGTGCCTCCAGGCGCCCTGCCAGCGCCTGCCAGTCGTCCATCGACAGCACCACGCCAAAGTGGCGCACCGGCACGTCGTCGCCGTCCACGTCGTGTGCGCTGACGGCGCGCGTCTCGTCGGGCGCCAGATGCGCCACGATCTGATGGCCGTAGAAATCAAAGTCCACCCAGCTGTCGCTGGACCGGCCTTCGGGACAACCGAGCAGGTCGCCGTAGAACGCACGCGCGTTCGCCAGCGAGGTGACCGGAAAGGCGAGATGGAACGGCGGCAGGTCGTGCATGCTCAAGCTCGGCGATAAGGGCCTGGCTTTATTACCACTACGCGGCGGTTTCACAAACCTGCAAAGTTTCCATTGAAACGGACTGCGTGGAGACTGCTCGCATTCTTGCGTTCAAGCGGATGCCAAAGCGACTGGCGCGATTACGCGGCACCCGCCGAGCTCTTCTGGCGAAGCCGGTGCGCCGCCTGTTTCGCGCGGTTGCCGCACATCGCCATGCTGCACCAGCGGCGGGCGTGACCGCGGGTGTGGTCCGCAAAGAGCAAGGTGCAGGTGGGGCCTTCGCAAGCTTTCACGTGTGCGAAGTCTTCATCGCAGACCAGGCGCGCCATCGCGTCGGCAATCGGCAGCAGCAAGGCGTCGGATGAATTCCAGCGACGGCGCTGCGCCAGCGTGAACACCGTCGACTCGCCGTGCGGCTCAGCGACGATTTCGCCATAGCGTTCGTCGCGTTTGAGCAAGGCATTGAGCGGCTCAAGCTCCGCCAGCTCGGCGGCCTGCAGTGCATGACCCTTGTGTTGGCGCACGAAGCCACGGAACCACTCGCGCAGCGCCCTCGCCTGCCCGGCCAGCCGATCGATCTCCCCGGGGATGGCGCGCTCACGTGCCAAGCGCAGCACCTCAGCGGGCACCAGCTGCGCTTGTTCCAGCCAGCGCAGCAGCCCTTCGCCGTCTTCCAGCCAATCCACGGGCGTGTCCACCGGCGTGGCCACGGAGTTGAGGAAATCCAGTCCGAGCGAGTCGGCCAGGAAGAGGGCGGGCATGGGTTGTGACATGGGGTTCTCCTGGGGCCAAAGGTAACCGGCTAAAAAGTGCTTGACAAGTTACATCGCCGTTCGTAACCTCCAAATCGAAATCAAGGCGGTTACGTAGATTTCAAGCCATCGGTGGAAGTCGGTTCGCCACCAAAGCCCAGAGGAGTGGACAACAAATGAATGCGACGACAGCAACGGCAGTGTTGGTCCACGGCGCCTGGGCGGATCCGGCCAGTTGGGCGGGCGTGGCGGAATTACTCCATTCAAAGCACATTGAGACGGTTACGGTGAGCCTGCCCCTGCTGACCCTGGCTGGCGATGTGGCGGCCATGGACGACGTGCTGGAGCGCATCCCCGGTCGAGTGGTGCTGGTCGGGCACGCCTACGCAGGTGCGGTGATCGCCGCTAGCCAGAGCCCCAAGGTGGCAGCGCTGGTCTATATCGCCGGGCTGGCACCGGACGAGGGCGAGACGGTGGCGGAGGTGTTCAACCGCTACCCGCACGACGAGAAGGCGCCCGCTTTGGCGCCAGGCGAGGACGGCCTGTTCTGGTTGCCGGCTGAGGCATTCGCCACCGCGTTTGCGCAACACGCCACGGCGCAGCAACAGCAGGTGCTCGCCGCATCGCAGCGGCCTATCTCGCCGGCTGCGATCACCGTGCCGGTGGGGCGTCCGCTGTGGAAGCAGGTACCGAGCTGGTATCTGGTGGCGCAGCGCGATCACATGATTCCGGAAAAAACCCAACGCTTCATGGCCGAGCGCATGCATGCGCACACCACCGCGCTACCCGTCGATCACCTGCCCAGCGTCACGGCGCCCGCGCTGGTCGCCGAGATGATCGCTGACGCAGTGCGACACACCGCCTGACCCGCCGCCCATTCACCCTCTCATGCCGGTGACATGACATGCGCTCTGCTAAACCTTTCGACGCTCGCGTGGCTGCCTTCTCCGACGGCGTGATCGCCGTGGTGATCACCCTCATGGTGCTCGAGCTCAAGGCTCCCGAAAGCGGCACGTTTTCTGCGCTATGGCCCCTGTGGCCCACCGTGATGAGTTACGCGGTGAGTTACCTGTTTATCGCGATCGTATGGGTCAATCACCGGCACCTTCTGCAATACGCGCGACGGGCGACGCCTCGCCTGATCTGGGTGAATTTTGCGCACCTGTTCGCGGTGTCGCTGGTGCCGTTCACCACGGCCTGGGTGGCGCGCACGCACCTGGCCGCCGCACCGGTGGCGATCTATGCAGCGGTCTTCGTGGGCGTGAATGCGGCTTACCGGACCTTCGAAGCCGAAGTGCTCAAGCAGATGGGCGACACGCAGATGTGTCACGCCATGCGTCGCATGGTGCGCCGCCGCTCGTGGGCCACGCTGGTCATCTTTGCCGCTGCGACGCTGGCGGCGCTGGTCGCCCCGCTGATCGCCTTCGCCATGATCTGCGCGGCGCTGCTGCTCTATCTGCGCCCCGAGCTGCCCACCCATGGGCGTTTCCACCGCCGCGCCGTGCATCTGGCGCCTTGATTCCCCCCGCTGCAACCGCTTCCCCATCGAAGGAGAACTGCCATGTCACACATTCACTACCGCACCGCGTCAGCCGATGGTTTCAATATCTTCTACCGCGAAGCAGGCACGCCGGGTAAGCCCAAGCTTCTGCTGCTGCATGGCTTCCCGAGCTCGGGCCACATGTTTCGCGATCTGATCCCCCTGCTGAGCGACGACTTCCATATCGTCGCGCCCGACCTGCCGGGCTTCGGCCGCTCGGACATGCCGCCGCGCGAGCAGTTCAAGTACACGTTCGACCACCTTGCCGACGTGATCGACCGCTTTACCGAAGTGATCGGATTCGATCGCTACGCTGTCTATGTGTTCGACTACGGCGCGCCCACCGGTTTTCGTCTCGCGGTGAAGCATCCCGAACGCATCACCGGCATCATTTCGCAGAACGGCAACGCCTATGTGGAAGGCCTGAGCGAAGGCTGGAATCCGATTCGCGCCTACTGGGAAAACCGGACCGTAGCGAACCGCGATGCGCTGCGCGCGTTCCTGGCGCCGGAGAGCACGCGCTGGCAGTACGTCCATGGCGTGCCGGATGAGTCGCTGGTGTCGCCCGATGGCATCGCGCTGGACAACTACTACCTGGCTCGTGAAGGCGCGCACGAGGTGCAGTTGGATCTGTTCCTGGACTACCAGAGCAATGTGGCGCTCTACCCGACGTTCCAGGCGTATTTCCGCCAGCACCAGCCGCGCTTTCTCGCCGTGTGGGGCAATCAGGATCCGTTCTTCCTGCCGCCCGGCGCTGAAGCGTTCAAGCGCGATATCCCGCAGGCACAGGTGAACTTTTTCGAGACGGGCCATTTCGCGCTGGAAACCCATGCTCGCGAGATTGCCGATGCGATCCGCCGCTTTTTCGCCTGAGACGGCACGGCACACTGACGCCAGGAGCACATCATGTCGCTGAAAACCGCGCTCGTCACCGGAGCCAGCCAAGGCATCGGCCAGGCCACCGCCATTCGCCTGGCCAAGGACTTCGAGGCCCTCGTGCTGGTCGCGAGGAACCGCGAGCATCTGGCCGAAACGGCGGCGACGGTCGAAGCCTTGGGCGCCAAAGCTTTGATCATCGATGTTGACCTCGCGGAGAAGCCGTCCGCAAAAGCCGTGGTCGAGCAGACGCTGTCGGCGTTCGGCCGCATCGACGCCCTGCTCAATATCGCCGGTGCCGTGCCGCAGATCGATCTGTTCGAGATGACCGACGAACAATGGGACGCCGGCATGGCGTTGAAGCTGCACGGCGCACGACGACTCACCATCGAAGCCTGGGACGCGCTCAAGCAATCGAACGGCGCGGTGGTGTTTACCTCAGGCAACTCGGCGATCTTCCCCAAGGCGCCGTACGCAGCGGTGGGCACCATCAATGCCGCCATCGCGGCATTGTCCAAGGCGTTCTCCGATCGCGGCATCACCGATGGCGTGCAGGTGAACAGCGTGTTGCCGGGCCCGGTGATGACCGGCCGTCGCCGTTCCTACCTGGAACACTGGGCTCCGCTGCACAACATGACCGCGGCCGAAGCGATGGAGCGATTTCCGCGCGAAGCCGGCATCGCCCGCTACGGCACGCCGGAGGAGATTGCCGAGCTGATGGCGTTTCTCGTCTCGCCGGCGGCCCGATGGATGACGGGCTCGATGTTGCGCATGGACGGTGGCGAAGTGAAATCGGTCTAGTCAACGTGTGCGCTCGATGCAGCCTGCATCGAGCGCCACAGCGCTGTCCTTATCGGTCAGTTGTCGTCACCGCTCAACAGCGAACCGACGATGCCGCCGATCAATCCGCCGCCGACCGCTGCACGACCGCCACCGCCCTCATTGCTCGGTAGATATTCGGCCACCTGATGTGCGAGGCGGGAAATCGGCAGCGTCTGCAACCACACCGTACCTGGGCCGGTCAGCGCGGCCAGGAAAATGCCGTCGCCGCCAAAGATGGCGTTCTTGATGCCCGGCACGGTGGTGATCTGAAAACTCACCGAGGCCTGGAACGCACCCACGTGGCCGGGGTGAACGCGCAGCGTCTCGCCGGGGGCCAGGTCCTTGCGGATGAGTTCGCCCGAGAGTTCAAGCCAGGCGGTCCCTGAGCCGCCGACCTTTTGCAGCCTGAAGCCGTCGCCGCCGAAGATGCCCGCACCCAGCGACTGCTGAAAGCCCACGCCGATGGTCACGTCCGGCGTGGCGCAGAGAAATCCATGGCGATGCACCAGGTATTCATTACCCGGGCTCACCGATACCGGCACGATATGCCCCGGCACCTTGGTGGCGAAAGCCACTTCGCCCGGCGACTGCACGGCGCGGTATTCGGTCATGAACAAGCTGCCGCCGCCGACCACGCGCTTGAACATCCCCATCAGCCCACCGCCGCCGCCCATCTGCGTATGCGTGGTCATCTGGATCGATGAGGTCATCCAGGAAAGCTCGCCGCTCTCGGCATAGATGCTGTCGTTCGGCTCAAGCCGGACTTCCAGCACCGGCATCACCGTGCCTTGTATACGTGTCTGCATGGTGCGTACTCCCGATCATCAAGGGTTATCAACAATGCTTTGAACGTGCCTCTGCAGAGTCACGCGAATCCAATGGCTTGCCGGCGTCGCCGCGATCTCATACCTCAAGCCGGTCATCCGGCCGCGCGACCAGGGCATACAGCACGGGCATCAGGAAGACGCTGATAAGCAAGCGCGTGAACAGGCCGCTGACGATGACCAGGGCGAACGGTCGCTGCGTGTCCGTGCCGACGCCGGTGGCGAGCGCCGCGGGCAGCAGGCCCAGCGCCGCAACCAGGGCCGTCATCATGATCGGACGAAGACGCAGGATCGCGCCCTCGCGTATCGCTTCGGTGAGACCGGTGCCGCCGCGGCGAAGTTCGTTGACGTAGGAGATATAGACCACCGCGGTCTGCACTGACACGCCGAACAAAGCGAGAAACCCGATACCCGAGGACACCGAGAACGGCGTGCCGGTGATCCACAGCGCGACGATGCCGCCGACCGGCGCCGACAGCAGCACGCCGAGCACGGTGATGAACGGGAACTTGAAATTGCTGTAGAGCGTGAACAGCAGCAGGAAGATCAAGGCCAGCGTCAGCGGCAGGATGACATTCAACTGGGCGCGCGAGGCGGTGTACTCGGTGTACTCGCCGCCCCAGTCCAGCCGATAGCCCTGCGGCAATTTCACCTTGCCGTTGACCTGTTGAATGGCGTCTTCCACGGCGCCGGCCAGGTCCCGCCCTTCGACCGAGAACTGCACGCCGATATAGCGCGAGTTGTTTTCGCGATAGATGAAGGACGCGCCATTGGTTTCGCGGATATCGGCAAACTCCTTGAGCGGAATCTGCTGCCCGGCCGGCGTGGTAACGAGGATGTTCTTGATCTCTTCGGGATTGTTGCGGTACTGCTCTTCCAGCCGAACCACCAGGTCGAACTGCCGTTCACCCTGTACCACCTGGGTGGCCACGTCGCCGCCGATCGCCGTTTCAATCACACCGTTGATGTCGGACACGTTCAGGCCATAGCGGGCAATCTTGGCGCGGTCGACATTGATGCTCAGGCTGGGTTGCCCCAGTTCCTGCACCAGCGTGACATCGCGAATGCCGCGGACCTTCTCCAGCACCTGCTTGATGCTCTTGCCCTTCTGTTCGAGCGTGTTCAGATCGGAGCCGAAGACCTTCACCGCCAGCGCGCTCTTGAGGCCCGTCTCCGCTTCGTCCACCGCATCCTCGGCCGGCTGCGTGTAGTTGAAGATGATGCCGGGGAAGGCCTGCAGCTTCTTGTTGATGGCCTCGATCAAGGCGGCCTTGTTGCGATAAGTCCCGGTCCACTGCGAGTAGGGCTTCAGGCCCACGTAGAACTCGACGTTGAAGAAGCCGGTCGAGTCCGTGCCGTCATCGGGTCGCCCCAGCTCGGAAGCGACGGTGGTGACTTCGGGGAACGAACGCAGCACCTGGCGCACCTGGGGCGTGATCTTCGACGCCTCCTCGAAGGAGATGGTGTAAGGCATGGTGGCGCGCACCCATAGCGCGCCTTCGTCCAGTTGCGGCATGAACTCCGCGCCGATGCGCGGTATCAGCAGCAGCGACAGCGCCAGCACGATGGTCGATGCGATCGCCGTGCCCCATGGGCGGGCGAGGCAGAAGTCGAGACCTTTCACGTAGACCGACTTGATCGCTTCGAACACGCGATTGCGCCGCTCCTGCACGCCCTTGCGCATGAACACCGCGCACAGCACCGGCAGCAGGGTCAGCGTGATCACCAGCGAGCCGATCAGGGCGAAGATCATGGTATCGGCCATCGGCTTGAACAGCGTGCCTGACGGGCCGGACAACACGTAGATCGGCAGGAAGCTGACCACAATCACCGCCACAGCGTAGAACAGCGGCCGATCCACTTCGGCGGCGGCGTCGCGGATGATCTCCTTCACGTTGAGCGGCGTGCCACGACGCTCGGCGATCTGGCGGAAGATGTTTTCCACCATCACCACGGCGGCATCGACCAGGATGCCGAAATCCACCGCACCAATCGACAACAGGTTCGCCGAAGCGCCCTGCAGGTCCAGGCAGATGAAGGCGAACAGGAGCGCCAGCGGAATCGTGGTGGCGACGATCAGGCCTGCACGAAAATCGTAGAGAAAGAAGATCAGGATGACGACGACCAGCAGCATGCCGCGCAGCAGGTTCTCTTCCACGATCTTGGTGGTCAGCGTGATCAGGTCGGTGCGGTCGTAGAACGGGACGACCTTCACGTCCTTGGGCAGGATCTCGTCGTTGAGCTGTTTGGTCTTGGCCTCGACGCGCTTGAGCACGTCCTGGGTCTTTTCGCCGGTGCGCAACAGGATCACGCCTTCCACGGCATCGTCCTGCTTCTCGTAGCCGAATTCGCCCAGGCGTGGCGCGATGCCGATGACGACGCGCCCCACATCCTTGACCAGCACCGGCACGCCATCGTGCACCGCGACCACTACGTTGCCGATGTCCTCCAGCGTTTCCACGCGCCCGGCGCCGCGCACGTAATAGAACTGTCCGCCCTGCGAATAGAAACCGCCGCCGGCATTGGCGTTGTTGGCAGTCAGCGCGGCCTCGACCTGCACGGCGGAGAGGCCCACCGCGGCGATCTTGGTCTGGTCGAGCAGCACCTGGTACTGCATGGTGCCGCCACCGAAGCCCGAGTCATCGGCGACGCCGGGCACGGACTTGTACTGCGGCTCGACCGTCCAGTCCTCGATGGTCTTCAGCTCCATCGGCGAGCGATCGGAACTCTGCAGGACGTAGCGATAGATCAGGCCCGACGGCGCCGACAGCGGCGATACCGACGGTGTCACGCCGCTGGGCAGGCTCAAGTCGCCGAGACGATTGAACACCTCCTGGCGCGCGAAGTTGTTGTCCGTGCCCGTCTCGTACGTGAGGATCACGTCGGACAAGCCGTAGAGCGAAATCGAGCGCATCGTGGTGGTCTTGGGCACGCCATTCATGCCCAGCTCGACCGGTACGGTGATCAGCCGCTCCACTTCTTCGGCGGTGTGCCCGGGCCACTGCGTGATGATTTCCACGATGGGCGGCGAGAGGTCGGGATACGCATCCACCGGCAGGCGCCGCAGCGAATGGGTGCCCGCTCCGGTCAGCAGCAGCGTCATCAGGATGACGAGAAACGGCTGGCCCAGCGACGCGGACACGATCCGGTTCATCATCGACGCCGTTCGCGACGGTGATACGGCGGGAGGAAGTTGATCGCTCATTGGTTTTGCATGAACTGCACGAAGATGCCGCCATCCACCACGACCTGCTCGCCCGCCTTCAGGCCGGCGGGGATATCGAACTGGTCGCCCGTGCGATGCCCCAGGGTCACCGATCGCCGCGCATAACTGCCATCAGGCTGGGCCACGTAGACAAACGGCAGGTTCTCCTCGTCGCGCAAGAGTGCGGAGACCGGCACCAGCAAACCGTTGGTCGGCTGGCGCGAGTGAATCTGCACGGCGACATAGGCCTGCTTCTTCAACAGGCCCTGCGGGTTGTCCACCACCACCCGCGCCGGCACCAGCCGCGTGTCTGAGTTCACCAGCGCGGAGATTTTTGTCACGGTGCCGGTCAGGTGCTTGCCGCCGACTCCAGTGCTCACGTCGGCGGTATCACCCACGCCCACCGACGCGACGTCGGTGTCGGCCACCTGCGCCATCACCCATACACGCGACATATCCGCCACCGTGAAACACGGCGTGGTGCCGGCCTGCAACAGCTGGCCGGGCGAAATCTGCCGATCGACCACGGTGCCGGCGATCGGCGAGCGGATCACGCCGCCGATGGGTGCGATCGCCTGGCCTTGCTCGACGGCCTTGATGACCTTGGGGTCGACATTGAGCGCGAGCAGCGCTTTCAAGGCGGCGTCGGCATCGGCGTCCGCGTTGGCGGCATCGGCTTGCGCCTGATCCTCTTCGCGCTTGGCGACGCCTTGGTGATCGACCAGATCCTTTTCCAGATCGGCGAGGCGGCGCGCCGTGTGTGCCGTGGTCAGCGCCTTGCGATACGCGGTGATCGCCGCGGCGAAATCCGGTGAGTCCACCTGGGCGAGCGGATCACCCTTGTTGACGTGATCGCCGATATCGACCAGCAATCGCGCGACCGGGCCTGAGAACGGCGCGAGCACAGCGGTGGCCTGCTCGTTGTTGAAGTCCACCGAGCCGGTGGCGTCGATCGTTCGCTGGTACTGGGATCGCTCGACCGTGGCCAGGCGGACGTGCTTGCGCTGGTCCGCCGTCAGCGTGACATTGGTGGGCGTGACGGAAGCCGCCGCGGCGCTGTCATCGGTCTTGCTGGAGCAGCCGGCCACCGACCCGCCAGCCACGAGCAGCAGCATGATGGACAGCCGAACGCACGCTTTCCCACGCCACCCGGATGGCGTTCCCCGACACGCATTATTTTTCATTTTTGTCCTGAGCTAGATCCGCGCGATTCCACCAGCCGCCACCGAGCGCCTGAAACAACGCCGCCGTGTCGGCATAGCGATTGGCCTGGGCCTGCACCAGGTTGATGCGCGCTTGCTGATAGGTCTGTTGTGCGTTCAACAACGACAGATAGTCCGCGTAGCCGGCCTTCCATTGCCGCTGCGACAAGTCGAGCGTGCGCTTGGCGGCGACTTCGGCGGCCGCCGCGGCCTTCAGTCCGGCGGCATCCTGGTCCAGCGCCACCAGCGAGTCGGCGACGTTCTGGAAGGCGGTCATCACCGTGCTGCGGTATTGCTCGGCCGCTTGCACGTAGGCGGCCTTCGCGGCGCGCTCCTGGTGCAACAAGGTGCCGCCCTGGAAGATCGGCGCCGTGATATCCGCGCCAATGCCCCAGAAACCCGTGCCCGACTTGAACAATTGATTCATCGCCAAGGCGGTGCTGCCCGTGTTGGCGCTCAACACGATGTTGGGCAGGCGATTGGCGATGGCGACGCCGATCTGTGCACTGGCCGCATGCATATTGGCCTCGGCCTGGAGCACGTCGGGGCGCTGCGCCACCAACGTCGACGGCAGGCTTACCGGGATGTCTTGCGGTAGCTGCAGCTTGGCCAGATCGAACGACTGCTCCGATGCCTGACCCGGAAACTGCCCCACCAGCACGGCCAGCAGATCGCGTTGCTGCGCCAGTTGCTTGAGCAGCGGCGGCAGCGTGGCATTGGTCTGCGCCAGCTGCGATTCCTGCGCAGCCAGATCCAGGCCGCTGGCATAACCCTTGGCCGACTGATCGCGCAGGATCTGCACCATATGCGTATTGATGTCGACCAGCTCGCGCGTCGCATCCACCTGCGCCTGCAGCGCAGCGAGCTGCACGGCGGCAGCCACCACGTTGGTGCTCAAGGTGATCTGGGTGGCGATCATCTGGAAGCGCACGGCTTGTTCCTGCGCCTGCACCGATTCCACCGTCCGGCGATTCAGGCCGAAGATATCGGGCGCATAGGAGACGCTGACCTGCGGGGTGAACAGGTTGTACTGGAAGGTGTCCGAGTTGGGCGTCGGCGAGATGGTGCCCGCTTGGCGCTGGCGACTGGCCGAGAAACTCGCGGCCACGCTGGGGTAGTAGCTGCCGCGTTGCGCCAGCACGTTTTCCCTGGCCACCGACAAGGCCGCCTGCGCCGCCTTCAAGTCGTGGTTGTTGGCCAGCGACTGCTCAATCAGTTCGTTGAGGGGCTTGGAGTGGAACAGCGTCCACCAATCCCCGGGGATATCGCCGCCCGTCGCAAAGCGCTGCGCCTCGCCGCCAGCCACATGTTCGGTCGCCACCGTGCTGGTGATCGGGTGGGGGGTGTAATCGCTCACCTCGGGCGCGGCGGGCCGCTTGAAGTCGGGCCCCACGGCGCAGCCGGCGATCAGCGATGAGGCCACCATCGCGATCAGGCACCGATGGCGCAGCGGCGCATGAGCGAACCACGAAACAGGCATAGCCAGATCTACTCTCCCCAGCGGACTGCGCGACCCGGGCGAAAGCGGACTGGCGGCGCCGCCATGCATGCCCGCGCCAAGCCGTGCTTCGTGCCCTCCCCGCGCGGAGATATAGCACAGGCGTGACGAACATCCTCAGGCCCTCCACCGAAAGTTTTCGCGATGGGCTGGGGCCGTCTGGGGCGGCTTATCGCGTCAGCCGCCAGATCACTACGCCGGCAACGATGGCCGGCAGTGCGAAGACCACCAGCAGCATCGGCAACTCGTCACGCAGGGAATAGCCGGCCCGGGCCACGCCCACCCACAGATTGACGACGGACAGCACAAGCCAGAGCGGAACAAAGGCCTTCGCAGCCATGGGCAAGGCCGCTGGGCTGCTGCCCCAGAGATGCCCGAACAGCAGGAACAAGCCGAGCAGGACGATCCCGCCACCCACCACCAAAATTGTGTGCATGACCTCAGACTCCCCTATTCCAGAATGTGCCCGCGCGTCTTTTCCTGCCCATGGGGAACACGCACGCCAACCACCATGAGCCACAAGCACAGTAGCAACTCGGCGACAAATCCCAGCCCCTTCAGATAAGACGACCACTGGCTGGCGAGCGGCGTGAGAAAGATCAACCAGCCCAGGCCGGCGAGCATCATGAGCACGCCAAGAAATCGGGGTAGGAAGTTCGACCTGACGATGAGGTAGCCGATCAGCAAACAATACGGACCAAAAAATGCCAGCGGCAGGACGCCACGGAAGGCAGGAAGAAACACGCCCAGCACCTCGATGGCACATCCCACCAGGCTGAAGACCGCTGCAAGCAGGGACAGCCTCGCATGCACCGGCTTGAACATGCGGTAGAGGAGCAGCGTCAGGGCCACGTAGAACGCGTAGGCCAGCAGCGTGACGGCAGCATAGGCAAGCTGCCGCCCCCGGCCGACCACCACCTCGGCGGCGATGGCTGTGAGGAAGTAGAGCAGATAGACCAGGCCGGTGATCCTGGCCCTGAGACGCGGCGAAGCTTCTGCGATCCGAACCGGCATGTCTGCTCCCTCGGTTGCCTAGGGCGGGGCCTTTGCCGCAGGGTTTATCAAGGCGTCGAGCTCGGCGCGTTCCAGCAGGCGACCGGCGAGCACCACCGCGCGAATGCGCTGCGTATTGCCAATGTCCTTGGTGGGATCGGCGTCGAGCAACACCAGGTCAGCCCGCTTGCCGACGGCCACCGATCCGCTCGCGCCCTCGATATGCAGGAACCTCGCGGGCTCGAGCGTGGCCGTGCGCAGTGCCTCGATCGGCGTCAGCCCCGAAGCGACCAGCAGCTGCAATTCCTCATGCAGGGAATAGCCCGGGTAGACGCCCGGCATGGGTGAGTCCGTGCCCGCCATGATGGGAACACCAGCCTGATGCAGAATGGACACGATGTTGCGCGCAATGGGCCAGCGCCGAGCTGCCAGGCCAGCGTCCTCTTTCGTGTATTGCCCCAGGAAACTCTGCCAACGGCGTTGCTCATCCGGACGAAGAAGTCGCCAGCGAGAGTCATCGCCGGGCTGATTGTGTTGAGCGAACGCATCTTCGTCGGCAAGCACGAGTGTCGGAACCTGCACCTGGCCGGTGGCAGCGAGCGCCTTGGCCGTCCGTCTGCACACGTCTTGATCAAACGCTTCGAGAATCTCCCCTTCCTGCGCGCTGGCGCCGGACATCAGCGCGTCGCCCTCAAGGCCTTTGCGCTCGGCCAGGGTCCTGGCCTCGGCGGATGAGCAGGCCTCGTAGACCTGGGTCAGATGCTCACCGGTGCGCTGCCCGGCACGGGCAGCCTCCAGCAGCGTGATGCTGGCAGGTACATGCCCCACGACCGGCAGCGAGCGCGCCCTCGCCTCGGCCATGATGGCGCGCCAGTGCGTGGCAGGCACTTCGGAGAAGACCTTGATGAAATCGGCACCGGCATCAGCGGCAGCATCCACATCAGCCGCCGCGCCTTCAGGCGATTTGCCGTACACCGCGATACCGGCTGCCACGATGTGCGGCGCGACAAGCTGACCGTTGTCCACCGCTGCGCGCCAACGTTTCACCAACAGCATCGACGCCGCATCCGAGCGCATGTCTCGCACGCCAGTAACGCCGTTGGCCACATACATGGCAAACGACCAGTCGTTAGGCGGACGATGCGAGGAGAGATTGAACAGATGGACATGCATGTCCATCAGACCAGGCATCAAGTAGCGTCCACGTCCGTCGATACGCCGGGCCGAGTCACCCATGTGCGCAACGCCGGGCGCATCGATGGAGACAATGCGGCCATCCTTGACCACCACCGTTCGCGGACCCACGGTACGGCCGGCTTCAACATCGACGATCGTCACATCGGTGATGACCACCGACGGATCGCCAGACTCGGGCGCAGCTCGCGCAGCCATCGTTCCCAGGACCATGGCAAGCATGGCTGGAATCAGCAGCAGCTGGATCCAAGGGCGGGATGGAGCGTGCATGCGGGATCGATGGCTCAACGGGTGATCTTCATGGGCAGAGTTTGCCTGGATTCCCAGGCGACGCCATATGGTCTACGCGCGCGCATCATTGGTCGGGAGCCTGCACGCTATAGCCATCCGCCTGCAGTGCACTCAGATACCCGTCCGGCGCGAGCAGCTCATGCATGGGCAGTACCGCAAAGCTCTGCCTGTCCTTGTCCAGCGCATGCTCGGCGCTGTCGATCCAGCTTTTCCGGACGCGGCCTTCGATATCGCCGATACCGAGCACCATGGCGAATTGCGAGCCGTCCAGCGTCGACAGGCAGGAATCCTGCTGCGCTTGCGACAGGATGGACCGCAGCGTGGCGAGGTCCCCGGTTGCCCAGGCATTCGCTCGCGCCATGGTCTGCGCCAATCCCTTATCCAACGCATCCAACACCTGGCCCAGGCACGGCTGATCGTTCATCGATGTGTCGCTCAAGGAACGGACGGCCTGACCGGGATCTTTCAGCAATAACTGATACGACGTGTTGATGCTGGCGACACCATGGTGGTTGGCGGCCTTGTAAACAACATGCTCCAAACCGTCATCGTCGACCAGACCGTAGCGCTTGAGCGCTGCCTCATAGAGCTCGCGGCCCGCCAGGATGGGGCGCATATATTCCACACGGTGATTGTCGCCAAGATACTTGGCCTTCAGCGCCAGCCAGTGCTGATAGACCTCTGGCGCCAGCACGTCCCGCAGGCTCTGTTGATGTGGATTTTGCCCAAGCTCGCGGGCTGACGGCATCATCGAGCTTCGATAGAAACTCGTGTGTACGCCGATCTCCAGACTCGGCAATTTCAATAGCGCCTGCGATGCGGCAATCCGGCTTTCGACATCGGCCGATTGCCACTGCATGTTCTTGGGCACCGGCGAGGTAAGGCCGAGCACCCACATGACATGATCTCCCTTGCTCACCTTCCACAGCGCGGGCCCGGGCACGACGCCGGTCACCACCACGGGCGCCAGCGTTGGAACAGCGCCCGATGTCGGTACCGATTGGGCGTAGGCCATGCCATGCAAGCCGGCCAGCAAGGCCGCGGCGATTGGAAGGCCAAGGATAGATCGCCGTCGATGTGTCCGTCGAAAGTAGTCCAGTCCGCCCACCAGCATGGCAATCCCTTTGCGCGAGCGCTTCTGCTCGCCACGATGCGCATGAACCCGTGCTACGCCTTCTTTGTGCCTTGTAGACATCGGAAACGGACGTCCGGCTTCACGCTTTTATCCAGGCATGGCACTCATGTGGAGCAGCCCCCAGCCGTGACCGTCCAGATCGACAAAACTGTGCGTATACATGAAGCCGAAATCCTCCGGCTTGTCGTAGGTCGTTCCGCCGGCAGCGATCGCTTTGGCGACAAGACTATCCACTTCCTCGCGACTCTCGCAGCTGAGGGAGAGCAGCACCTCGACCGCCTTGCTCGTGTCACAGATGGCCTTGGGCGTGAAGTCGCGAAACCTGGCATGGGTCAGCAACATCACCGAAATCGTGTCGCTGACGACGATGCAGGCGCCAGCGCCGTCAGTGAACTGGGGATGGCGTGAGAAGCCGAGCGCCTCGAAAAAGGCGATCGACTTGGCGAGGTCGGCGACCGGGAGGTTGATGAACACTTGTTTGCTCACGGAAGGCTCCTTGGTGCCCATGGTTTGGATATCGCACTCACGCCTTGACCGACGATAGCCTAGTCGTCGACGTAACTCTCCTTGGGAGGGTATACCCCTGCCAGGCGTGCAATGAGTATCGCGACGAACAGGACCCCGGCAATCTGCTCGATCATGCACAGGCCGCGCGCCTGGCGCGAGAGCGGCGAAATGTCTCCAAAGCCCGTGCTGGTGAGCACGGTGATGCTCAAGTAGAGCGCGTCCGCATAGACCAGTCGACCCGGTTGCCCGACGACCATGTACGACTGCGGATAAAAGTACCCGATGATCGCGTACAGATAAGCCCAGAGCACGCCGATCAGCAGGTAGGCAGCGGCAGCGCCGTACAGCTTGTCCTGCGTCATGATCCTGGGCTGGAAAACGTAGCGCACCAGATAGGCCGTGGTGAGGAAATAGAGCGATGCGCTGAACATCCAGGACCGCGCCAGCTCCAGGTCGCTGTCGTACCACAGGCCCAGATACTGAAACCACACGGCGGTTCCGGCAAGCAACAGGGCAGCCACGAAGGACAGCGTCGTTCGTCCGACCGCCGCGACCGTCGCGATCAGGAGGAACATGTTGATGCCATTGACAACCAGGCGGCCGCGATCGCTCTGCGGGGCGAACGACACCGCAATGATCAGCAGGATGATCACGACAAACAACCAGAAGCAGCGTTGATAGAAAATGCGCGACATCGCGTTGCGTGCGGTACCGATACCCATACTGACCTCTCGCGCGGTTCGTTATGAGTTTTCCAAGACCGTCCGGCAAATCATCCGATCGATGTCCGCCGGTCTCCAACAACGCGGATGATCGCGTCACGCCCCTTCGAAAGCGCCCCCGCTTACCTCATCATCGTTGTCCTTGACCTGTGAAGGCCAGGACAAGAGTGTCCAGTCCAAAAGAAAAGGGCCGGCGTAGCCGACCCTTTCTTGTTTCAACAGGTAGAACGCTTTACTTCTTCTGCGGCGCTTCCTTCAGGCCACGGTTGAGCAGCATCGGCTCGATGCTCGGATCCTTGCCGCGCCAGTTCTTGTACATCGTGGCCAGATCCTGCGTGTTGCCCTGCGAGAGGATCATTGCGCGGAAGCGGTCACCGTTTTCCCGGGTCAGGCCACCCTTGTCGACAAAGCCCTGGAAGGCGTCGTCGGCCAGCATTTCCGTCCACAGATAGGCGTAGTAGCCGGCGGCGTAGCCATTGCCCCAGATGTGCTGGAAGTAGCTGGAGCGGTAGCGCGGCGGCACGTAGCTCAGGCTGATCTTGGCCTTGGCCAGCGCATCCATCTCGAACTTGTCCGGATCCTGCTTGGGCGCATCGGCGCTCAGGCTATGCCAGCTCATGTCGAGCAACGCAGCCGAGAGCAACTCGGTCATGTCGTAGCCCTTGTTGAAGGTCTTGGCCTTCTTGATCTTCTCGACCAGTTCGGCCGGCATCGGCTCCTTAGTCTGATAGTTCTTCGCATAGTTGGCGAAGATCTTCGGATCGGTGGCCCAGTGTTCGTTGAACTGCGACGGGAACTCCACGAAATCGCGCGCCGTGGCCGAACCCGAAAGACTCGGATACTCGGAATTGGCGAACATGCCATGCAGACCATGGCCAAACTCATGGAACATGGTGATCACGTCGTCGAACGACAGCAGCGCCGGCTGGCCCGGTGCCGGCTTGGTGAAGTTGGCGACGTTGAACACCACGGGCTTGGTGCCCATCAGCTTGGATTGCGCCACCAGGTTGCTCATCCATGCGCCACCCTGCTTGTTGTCGCGCTTGAAGTAGTCGCAGTAGAACAGCGCCATCGAGGTGCCGTCCTTGTCGAACACTTCGAACACGCGCACGTCAGGCTGCCAGACGGGGATGTCCTTGCGCTCCCTGAAGGTCAGGCCATAGAGCTGGTTGGCGGCGTAGAACACGCCGTTCTGCAGCACGTTGTCCAGCTCGAAGTACGGCTTGATCTGCGATTCGTCCAGATCGTACTTGGCCTTGCGCACCTGCTCGGAGTAGTGGTTCCAGTCCCACGCCTCGACCTTGAAGCCGCCCTTCTGCTGGTCGATTACATCCTGGATGTCCTTGGCCTCGCGTTCGGCGCGCGCCGTGGCCGCCGGGGCCAGCTTGTCCATGAAGGTCAGGGCCGCTTCCGGCGTCTTGGCCATCTGGTCTTCCAGCTTCCACGCGGCGTAGCTGGAGAAGCCCAGCAGCTTGGCCTGCTCCGCGCGAATCTGCGCAATACGGGAAATCAGCTCACGCGTGTCGTTGTCGTCGCCCTTTTCCGCGCGATTCCACGACGCCTTGAACAGCTGCTCGCGTGTGGCGCGGTCGTTGAGGTTCTGCAACGCCGGCTGCTGCGTGGTGTTCTGCAGCGGGATCACCCACTTGCCGTCCAGCTTGCGACTGGCCGCAGCCTGCGACGCGGCGGCGATATCGCCATCGGACAAGCCGTCGAGCTTGGCCTTGTCGTCCACCACCAGCGCACCGGCCTTGGTGCCAGCCAGCAGCTTCTTGGTGAACTGGGCGCGCAGGCCGGACTCTTCCTTGTTGAGGTCCTTGAGCTTGGTCTTGTCGGCGTCGGAGAGTTTTGCGCCGCCGCGCACGAAGTTCTTGTAGGTGACCTCGACCAGGCGCTTGGATTCTGGATCGAGCTTGAGCGAATCACGCTGGTTGTAGATCGTCTCGATGCGTTTGAAGAGCTTGTCGTTCAGCACGATGGCGTCCTGATGCTCCGCAAACTTGGGCGCTTCGTCCTGCTGCACTTTCTGCAGCACGTCGTTGGTGTTGGCCCCCGTCACCGCAAAGAAGGCGCGGCGAACGCGGGACAGCAGCTGACCCGACTTCTCCATCGGGATGAAGGTGTTCTCGAAGGTCGGCGCATCCGGGTTGTCGGCGATCTTGTTGATCTCCTCCAGATGCTGCTTCATGCCCTCCTCCAGTGCCGGCTGGTAGTCGCCATCCTTGATCTTGTCGAACGGCGGCGCCTCGAACGGCAGCGTGCTGGGCGAGAGGAACGGGTTGACGGCACTGACCTCGGCCGCCGGCGCCGCCGTGGACGCCTTGGCTGGCGCGGTGCCGGCAGGAGCGGGTGCAGGCGGCGCAGCCTGTTCGTTCGATTGCTGCGAACAGGCAGCCAGGGCAATGGACGTGGCTATGACGAGCGTACGAAGGCGTGGCATCAGGAGTTCCCCGGGGACTGGACAAACCCCGACCTAACCACACCTTGCCTCGTCTGCCATGGGTCGAAAGTCAGGGCCGTACCAACTTAGCCGGCTGCTGCCGCCTCGTTCATCAACCCATCGCGAAAAGCTGCGACTCCGGGCAGCTAAAAACCTTCGGCCCGATAGGCCACGTGATGCGCCAGCTTCACCTACGGAATCAATCAGATGAGTCGACCAGTGGCCGCCCGCAACGCCGCGGCAGCATTGCGGACACGTCGGCACTTTTGACAGCTGGCGGCCGAGGCCTGCCTAGGGTCGGAAGCGGACAACTCAGCCCGAATCCTCCGTTGATATCTTCTGCGAGTCTCCCGAAGAGCTTCGTCGCTGATCAACGTGCGGCCACCCGGATGGCCAAGCCGAACGAGTTCGACACTCCTGCGTCGTAGCGTTCGGCTTGGCGCGGCCTCAGGAAGTTCAAGACAGCGAAGAAGGCGCTTTAGACCCTCAGTGCCTGTTGCTCTACATCGCTAACGCAGGAGCTGGCAGCCTTGTGAAGGAACTCCTTCAGCAGCGCTGCATGATTTGCACGAAGTGCGTCGTTCGTCGGCGGGTCGTTGGGATCGGTCGGATCAATCTTGCACAAATGTTGCGCAACCAGTGCACCGGTCTTTCCGTCGATCAGACGAACACGTGCCGCATAGTTGACATGATACTTTCCCCATTGGGACGGGTAGTAGTTGTACATCCAATTGATCGTCTTCACGTCAAGGATGACATCAGCACCCGGATAGATCTTCACCAGTGACGCCGGATTGTCGTCGGTAGCGATCGTATGCGAGGAGGGAAGCAAGGTAGCCGACCGCTTTGCCTCCATGTCGCTGGCGAGGTGTTCACTGATCTCGATGGCCGGGTCTTCGATATTCTCGGACTTAACCAGTTCGTTTCCTGCACTGATCATCGCCATGGCCCCAAACAGGCCAAACGCGGCCTTGCCTGGCGTCATTGCCGAAAAATCCGGCTTCGCATATTGCGTAACCACAACGTGCTTGCCCTGCAAAGCCGAACTTGAATCCATCGATTTGGTTGGCGCAGACACACACCCACTCAGAACGGCGGCCATGGCCACCGCACAGCAGAACTTCTTCATTTTTCCCCCTGTTGCAATCCCCATGGCCGAGCGGCCGAGGGCATGTTAGCAATGCACGCAAATGCCGGTCTAGGGCGTAGGCTTTGGGTCGAAAGCGGACATTAGGCGCAATTGCTAGCCAACCGCGTCTCAAAAGAAGTTCTTTACCAGCACGTAGATGATCAAGCCAGAGAATGCAGCGAAAGCCGTCCACCAAGCGATCTTTTCGCCCCTCGATTTTGGTGATGTGCCACCCACTCCTACCATAGCGACTCTCTCCTTTGCTTGAATCCGCTTCGGGTCGAAAGCGGACATCCTCTAAACAGTCCATTTCACCCAAGGATTGCCCCTTCTATAAGAGCTCGGTCCCAGCCATCGCTGTTCATACACTGCATGATTTTCCCCTCGGCCTCGTCCGTTGGACTGAACCAATGGCCAGTCCGCTCTAGCTTGTCCAAGCACCTTTTCAACCTAGGCGACGCTTGATCGTTGTCACAATTCTCCTTATGCCCAAAGAAAGGCGAACCCTTGGGCACCCAGCAGAATTTCGCATTTGGCGGATTGAGGATTTGAGCGCCCGCAACTGCATACGGGTTCAGTGATGCACATCCCGCGACGCCCAGGGCGAGGCCGAAGCACATGGTTCAGACGGGGACCAGTAGCTTCTTCCTATAGGTTGTCATCGCCCACTCCTTGAGTATCCGCTTAGGGTCGAAATCAGACCTTGCGTCGCGGGCTTCGTCATGTCGCGAGTCCCGCCGTCAGCGCCCTATGGATGAAAGCAGCCGCCTAGCAGGGTCGTCTTTGACACGTAGCCAGCCCAGGCCAGCCTCAGCCGCTCGCCGACCACATCAATGCGCATGATTCGCGGGCGTCGATTCGGATCGTCATCCGCGCCTCCGTCGTAGAGTACCGTCTCATACGGGCCGGCTCCTCCATGGGTCAGGCACGGACCATCGCCAATCAGTTCGCCGACGTTGTTGATGACATCAAGTACGCGAAGACGATTGATATCCAGCAATACCAGAGCAAGTCGCCCATTGAGAGGGCGATCGTCACGCTTTAGCCAGAGCACAACCAGTTGCCGGTTCGGGACTGTTACGCCTATGCCCTTGCAGCCTCTATCGAGACCGGCGGATCCCTCCGTCGGGGGAAAGAGCCCAGGCTTCATCCCCAGATCGACCGATCGCCCATCCGGCCAAGCGGCCATCACCTGCATATCGTCATTGGTTGCATCGCCGCTTGCCGATTCAAAGCGAATTTCGGAAGGGCCGCCAGCGATCGAGCATGAGGATGTCCACGCTGGCTTGAAATAGATATCGAATGGCACTCCACCTGGACGTGCTTCAGGCACTCCTTGAAGAGCCAGAAGTAAAAGCGCCAAGCCAGGGTGCATCGACGGCTCCAATTTGCCTATGAGGTGGACCTACGATGTCCGGGTTAGGTCGGATGCGGGCACTACCGTTCTTCTTGCTGTTGCCACAGATCTAGCGCAGACAGGAGCCCTTCGGTCTGAGCAAGGCCGTAGTCAGGCGACCTGTATCGAATATCAGCGTCTGAAAGAAAGTGCCAGGCGATTTCGGGCATTTCCGTTCCGAGGCCGTGGCTTTGGATGTGCAACCGAAGCAAGAGTGAGCCCCGCTGGACGTGGGCCAATTCATCCACGCTAGCTGGCCGCTTGGCTGCCAGTTCCCTGAGTGCAGCCCGGACCTGGCTAGTCGTTTGAGGTTTCACATCCATGGCTTCACCTGAGACGAGACATGTCTGCTTCAGGTCGAAAGTGGCACGACTATAGGCCCACTCTCACCCACCCATCATGGCTGCAAACCCTGCTGTCCAGTACTCGCTGTCCAACAGGGTCCAACCCATCAAATCGGATCATCAATCGACTTGGCCAGCTCGGTAAACAGCTTCGGCCCGGTCTCGGTCATATGCCAGCAGTCTTCCAGGCGGATGCCGAATTCGCCGGGGATGTAGAGGCCCGGTTCGTCGGAGAAACACATGCCGGGCGCCAGCGGGGTGGCGTCGCCGTGCACGAGGTAGGGCGACTCGTGGCCGTCCAAACCGATGCCATGGCCAGTGCGATGGGGCAGGCCGGGAAGTTTGTATCCGGGGCCCCAGCCTTCCTTTTCGTAGTAGGCGCGCACGGCGTCGTCGATGGCGCCTACCGGTGAACCCAGCTTGGCGGTGGCCAGCGCGATTTCCTGGCCACGCTTGACGGTATCCCAGACCTTGCGCTGTTTCGCGGTCGGCTTGCCCATCACCCAGGTGCGCGAGATGTCCGATTGATAGCCGTGCACGGCGCAGCCCACGTCCATCAGGATGACCGAACCTTCGTGCAGGGTCTGCGGTTGGCGCGAGCCGTGCGGGTAGGCGCTGGCTTCGTTGATCAACACCAGGGCGAATTCCGGCGCGCCGCCCAGGGCCTCGGTGGCGGCGTTCATCATGGTGGCGATCTCGTCGGGGCGCATGCCCGCGCGGACGTGGCCGTGGACGTAGCGCAGCGCGGCCAGGGTGACGTCATTGGCGGTCTGCATCAGCACCAGTTCGGCCGGGGATTTGATCAGGCGCACGGCCTTCACCAGAGCGTTGCCGGAAACCACGCTGTAAGCCCCGGCGCTGGCGTCGCGCACGCCATCGACGACGAACAGGCGCGTGGTCGCTTCGAAGGCGATCGGGCCGGAGGTTACGCCGCGGTCGCGAAGCGCGCCGACCAGGAGGGCGAACGGGCTTTCATGCTCATTCCATGGCCGCACATCGTCGCCCACCGCCAGGGTCTCGCGGATCGACGGCTCTTCGAAGGCCGGGGTCACCACGACGATGTCGCCACGGGCCGGGATCACCGCCGCCGTCGTACGCTCCGAGCGATGCCACTGGATGCCGGTGAAGTAGTCCAGGCTCGAACCCGACTCCAGGATCAAGGCGCCGATCTTCTGCTCGACCATCAGCTTTTGCAGCTTGGCGATACGCGCGCGGCGCTCCTCCACGGAAATCGGCTTGGCGCCGGTGGTCATGGAGGTCAACCCGGCCAGCCCGCCTGGGGAGGCTTGCGCTGCGGGCGCGGCGTGCGCCGAACGACCGGTCAGCATGAAGGCGGTGGAGGCGGCAGCGGTGGCAGCTACAGCTCCCGTGAGAAAGTCGCGACGACGCATGAAAACTCCGGACGGATACCAAGGATGCCTCGCAGTATGAGGCCGGACTCGGCGACGCGACTACGGGTGTCCGATAGCATTTGCGCCAGCACCACATCCTGGTCCAACATGCCATGTTGCTCACTGCCTGCACGCCACGCAATGTGGATGCTAGGTGGCCCAAGCGCTATTCCGATTCACGGGCATCGTCACTTGCGATGACTTCTGCGCGTGAAATCGCAGCGAAGCCTCTGAAGCGCGACGTACCGAGTTCGGACGTCTATCTCACTGTTTCCAGCGCCCAAGGCGACCCCAGCCGTTTAGGTGTTTTTACCTACCGCTCGTCGGTAGTACCACAGAGGCGGCGTCCACCTGCCTATGCTTGGATAGCAGCACGGCGCACTCCTCGAGCAGTGCAGCACGATCGTTCCGGATGGGAGCTAGGGTCATGTCCAGGGTGCTTCGACTTTTCTCGGTGACGCTGGCACTTCAGTTTGGCGTGGCTGGTGTGGCGCGCGCCTGTCCATCGACGGACGCCCAGGCGGGATCGCCTCAAGTCCCACCAGCGGCCCACGCCAGTGAACTCAAAGGCACGCCCAGCGGCACGATGATGACCAAGGAGTACGTCCAGGCGATCGGTCGCATGGCGTACATCTGGGGTTGGCCGTTGGTGAACAACTACAACAGGTCGCTCGCGCTCGCCAAGCTGCCCGGACCCGGCCGCAACGGAGGCATCCTCCCCGTGTCGCCTCCGGGCGCGATCAGCATGCTGACCGATTACATCAAGCCGGATCAGAAATTCATCACCTGCCCGAACCAGGACACCGTCTACGGTTCCGGTTATCAGCATCTCGATACGCTGCCAGTGGTTGTTCAAGTGCCCGATTTTGGCGACCGCTTCTATGTCTATCAGATCGCCGATGCGCGAACTGACTCGTTCTGTTCGATTGGCAAGCAATACGGCAGCAAGCCTGGCTTCTACCTGCTGGCAGGGCCCAACTGGAAAGGCCAGGTACCCAAGGGCATCACCGGCGTTTGCCGATCAACCACCGATCTGGCTGTCGTGCTGCCGCGCGCGTTCATGGACGACACGCCGGAGGACAAGGCGGCGATACAGAAAACCCTGAGCCAGATCATGGTGTATCCGCTGGACAAGTTCGACGGCAAGATGAAAACCATCGACTGGCACAAGACCCCCGATTACCCCGCGCCTCCCAGTAGCGGAGCAGGCGAAATCCAGTGGGTGGTCCCGGAGAAGTTTTTCGACGAACTGCCTGTCGTCATGAAGCAGATTCCGCCGCAACCGGGTGAGGAGTCGCTTTACGCCTCGATTCAATCGGTGCTGGATGCCGCTGCCAAGGATCCGCAGCTCAAGCAGGCGCTGGTGCAGGCCGCCGTGGCTTCGGAGAAGGAAATCATTGCGCCGCTGTTCGAATTCCGCAACAACGGTCGTCCGGTTGGCAACGGCTGGACGTCGCCTCCCAATGGCGCGAACTGGGGCGTGGACTATCTGTCGCGCACCGCGACGGCGAAGTCCAACATGTATGACAACGCGCCGCAGGAAACGCGATACATCTACACCGACTTCGATTCCAAAGGCGTCCGGCTAAATGGTGCGGGCAACAACGCTTATACGATCACGTTCCCCAAAGGACAGACGCCGCCGGTGAAAGGGTTCTGGTCATTGACCATGTACAACAAGCATCACTTGTTTGAGCCCAATGCGCTCAATCGCTACTCGCTGGGCACCAAGAGCCGCGACCTCAAGACCAATGCCGACGGATCGCTCACCTTCTATGTCCAGCACGCCTCCCCCGGCAAGGACAAAGAGAGCAACTGGCTGCCAGCCCCGGCCGATGACTTCTCGCTCTACATACGTGCTTATTGGCCGGATATCGCCATCACCGATGGCACGTGGAAGCCGCCCTCCGTGGTGAAGGCTCCGTAGCTGGCACCCTCACAGCTCCTTCAAGGCTGGCGGAAAATAGCTGCGGTCGGCAACAGCGCCCTTGGGTCGATAGAAGCGGAAGGTCAGGCTGTAGCCGGTTCCCTTGGGTGTCGGGATCCAGTTGCCATCGGGAGCGCCGTCTGGCTTGGTGGCGCCAAAGTACAAGGTCAGCGAGCCATCCTTGCCGTAGCTGAGCTTGGAGAAATTACTCAGCAGATAGCGTTTCAGCGGATTGGGCAGCACGCGGCGATGGACCGAGTCCACCGCAATGACCGACCAGAAATAAGTCGCATAGAGCGTTGGCAGCTGCTCCTTCTCGAAGCGCAACGCGTAGGAGTGATCGCCATTGAGCGGCTTGCCCGCAGGATCGATGAAGGCCTTGTAGTAGATCACCTCTTGATAGCTGTTGGCCCAGATGCCGCCGAGGTTGACCAAGGTCCGCAGCAGCCAGTTGCTGCCGTAGACACCGATCGTCGTGGGCAAGGCCCAGCCGTCTTTCACCGTGCCATCGCCGAGCGTTGGCGAGGCTTTGTAGATCGCAGGGATCGCTTGCTGGCGGATCACCTGATCAACATGCTGACGCACGCTCGCATCCTTGATCGCCTCGGCCACGGCGCGCGTACTCGCCTGTAGCCGCTCCATGCCCGGATTGATATCGGCTGCGCTATCCAGCGCCACCGTTGCCGAATCGAACGCCTCAACGCCCGGCAGCTTTTCGATGTCGAACCTCACGGTCTTTGGCACCTCGGGCGCGGCAGGGTGACCGCTGGCGCGGATGCTGAATTTCTTCTGCAGCGCCACCGCCTCGTCCGGCGTTGCGCCCAGCTCGACGCGAGAGAGCACCCGCAACACCTTGGCGGACACATCCACACGCTGCGTCGTGGCTGGCAGCTGGACAACGGCTCCTTTCAGGCAGACGGCAAACTCACCATCGGGGCGCTTGGGATAGACGCGCTCGTTGATGTTCGCCAAGGTCTCGCCCCAGCCATTGAGGAACTGCACGGTGTAGTAGCGATCCTTCACCTTCGGAACGGTCACCAGGGCGCAGCTCTTCTCGTCGATCGCCACCCAGGCTTCGGAGTAGGCCACATCGAGATTGGGGTTGGGCCAGTCCACCTCTCCTACCTTGCGGTGGACGAGCTGGTTCCACTGGAAGCCGTTGCTGAAATCCGCCTGCTCCTGGTTGAGCACCAGCAGCCGGCTGAGCAGATAGATATAGCTATCGCTGACGTCCTGGTCGTTGGGCACTGGTGCTTTGGCCTGCCCATGGGCCGCTGCGGCCAGCAATGCGGACAGGACGAAACTCAGGGTCAGCACATGAGCTTTCATGACCACTCTCCGTAGGCACCAGTAACAGCGTGCACTTTCCGGCCCGGTCATTTCCTCAGCAAACGTACGGCGTCTTGCCAAGTATTTATACCTATCGCTGATGCTCTCCATGATCATCTTCAAGAGGCCACCGCCGGCTGCCCACCTGCCACGGTAGTATTTCCTGGCCAGACTTGCCGCTAGCGTGAACCCATGACTCGTCCGACCACCACGTTTGGATTGCTTGGCGATACCGCGACGCGCGACTACGCGGACAAGCTCCGGCTGTTCAACGCCTTCGCCGCGCCGGAGCTACGCCAGGCCGTGGCGAGCCTGGCGTTGACGCCTGGCATGCGCGTACTCGATGCCGGCTGCGGCACGGGCGAGGCGCTGGGATGGCTGGCCGACGAGGTCGGACCGACGGGCACGGTGATCGGCATGGACCTGGCGACACCACATGTCAGGGCAGCACACGGCACGGCTGCCGAGAGTCGTTCACTGCTGCTGCAAGGGAACATCCTCGCGCCGCCGATGGCGCCTGCCAGTGTCGACCTGGTCTGGTCGGTCAATGTGATCAACCATCTCCGCTCGCCTGTCGATGGCCTGCAAACCTTGATGGCGCTGGTTCGCGATGGCGGGCGCGTGGCGCTCGGCCAGAGTTCGCTGTTGCCCGATATGTACTTCGCCTGGGATTCCCGTCTGGAGCGCCTGGTCAACGAGGCCGTGCGGCAGTACTACCGCGACCGCTATCAGCTGGACGAACGCGACCTCGCCTCCATCCGCGCCATCGCAGGCCTGCTGCGCCAGGCCGGACTGCGGGATGTCCACGTGCGCACCTTCATGATCGAACGCCTCGCGCCCCTGCGGCGGGAGGACGAAAGCTATCTGCTGTCGGCGATTTTTCGCGGCACCTGGGGCACTCGGTTGCAGCCGTATTTGTCGAGCGACGACTACGAAGAAGTGATGCGCCTGTGCGACCCCAGTCATGCCGACTACGCGCTGCGTCGCGACGATTTCCATTTCCTGCAGAGCTTCACGTTGGCCGTTGGCGTGGTCTGAGTTTCGCCAGGAGGCAGTCACGCCGCGCCGGAAACGGAGGGATACAGCATGAACTACGCCACCATCTGGGAGTTCCTGGTACCCGAAGATCAGCAGGCGGCCTTTGAAGCTGCCTATGGCCCCGACGGCCCCTGGGCACGGCTGTTTGCACAAGCGCCGGGTTTTCTCGAAGTACGGCTGTTGCGTAGCCGCGAACAGGCGGGCCGCTACTTCACCATCGACCGCTGGCAATCCGCCGCTGCGTTCGAGAACTTCAAGAGCAGCTTCGCCGGGGAGTACCAGGCGCTGGACCAGCAGCTGGAAGGCCTGGCCTCGTCGGAAGTGCCGGTCGGAGCATTCGAAGAATGGCCCGGCCAGGAGGATGTCCGCTGAATTGCTACGCCGACTAATCAGGCCTTCAATAGATCCATGGTATCAGCCGCTTGGTCCGCGCCGCGTACTGGCGAAAGGCATCGCCGAACGCATCGGCAAGCGCTGCCTCCTCCTCCTTGATGCGATAGAGATAGAGGCAGGTGGTCAGGCTCATCATCACGATCACGCTTAGCCAGTTGCCCAAGCTCATGGCAAAGCCGAGGAACGCAATCATCGCGCCCAGATAACTCGGGTGGCGCACATGGGCGTACAAGCCTTCTGCCTTGAGTTGATGATCGCTGCGAATCGCCACGTTGGGCGTGTGGAAACGGCCCAATTGGGCGATCGCGAGCGAACGCACCGCGATGCCGATCACCATGATGACCAGGCCAAGCCATGGCAGTGCCGCCGAATGCATCGCGCCCATCGCTCCGTAGGACAAGGCGATGCACAGGGCGTAAACCACCGGCCCGCCGATCATCAGCAACTTCAAGGAACGTTGATCGCGATTCTCCGCGCTGCCCGTCTTGAGGCGGAAGACCACGATGACGTCGATCATCAGCCATACGAAGAAAACGACGAGACCTATGCTGCGCACCGTGTTCATGCCGTTGCCGCCTCCCGCGCCGAGATGACAGTCCCGTGCCGACGTGGATCGCGCCACGCGGACCAGCCCCGCGCCCAGCTTCCTCTGTCCGACCTGACTCAACAAGTGACAGCGCCCTCTGTGCGCCATCGATGGTACGTGATCATGTTCCAGGGCTCCTGCACAACCGCTTGCTTGGGTCTGCACTACGGCCTTGACGCCCGCCTTGCAGTTACGCCACTTTCTGGGCACTGGACCGGGTCATGCGACTGCCACCATGCGACGCGACATCGCCATCATCGTTTTTCCGGGATTTCAGCTGCTGGATGCGGCCGGCCCGGTTGCCGTGTTCGAGATGGCCGAGCGCTTTCGGCCGGACAGCTATGCGATCAGCGTGCTGGCCCCGGGCGGCGGCGTCGTGCGCAGCTCCTCGGGTGTGAGCCTGGCCGCTTCGCCGATCGAAGCGAAGCGCTATGACACGGTGATCGTCTCGGGCGGCAATCTTGCGCAGATCGAAGAGAGCCAGGGCGACATCGTGCAGTGGCTCGGCGACGATGCATGGCGGCGAGCGGCGGGAGTCTGCTCCGGCGCGTTCTTCCTGGCACAGGCCGGCTTGCTCGATGGCCGACGCGCGACCACCCATTGGGCCGTCGCCGAACGCTTCCGCGTGCTCTATCCGCAGGTGCGGCTCGATGCCGACCGGATGTTCGTGCGGGACGGCAAGGTCTGGACCTCGGCAGGCATATCGGCGGGGATCGATCTTGCGCTGGCCCTGGTCGAGGACGACCTCGGCCCCGGCCTTGCGCGACGCGCGGCACAACAGCTGGTGGTGCACCAGCGCCGGCATGGCGGGCAGTCGCAGTACTCCGTGCTGGTGGACCAGGGCGGCAAGACCGGTCGCTTCGGCGACCTGATCGGCTGGATGCGTACGCGCATCGCCGAACCGATGACGGTGGAGCGCTTGGCCGAGCGCGCCGCCATGAGCCCCCGCAATTTTGCCCGCGCCTTCACGGCCGAGATCGGCGCAACGCCGGCAAAAGTGGTGGAGGGTCTGCGGCTGGAGGCGGCCCGCATCGCGGTCGAGACCAGCCATCTCACCCTCGACCATATCGCGGCGTCCACCGGGTTCGGCGACGCAAGCCGCATGCGCCGTGCCTTTGTCCGCGCGTTCGGCACGTCGCCGCTGTCGCTGCGCCGGAGCGCTGGCGTGTGAAGGCAGCGGGCTGCCGTTACCCGCGACCCCGATACGCGTTGGCCGTTTTTGCCCGGAAATTGTCCTTGTCGGTGCCGGTCGGAACACTCATAAAAGATCGCCGTGAGATCGCGACCGCACTCGTCATGACGACCGCGGCTAGTCCGAACGAACCATCAACGTCTTTCATGTGAGGAACCACATGCGCTTGCTCCCCTTGGTTTCAGCATGTCTTCTGTGTTTCGCTGCCGCGCAAGCCGCCACCGCCGCGCCGGCCCCGTCCACTCCCGCCACGCGACTCGATCACATCCTGCTGTGGGGACGCGGGATCGACCAGGTCACGTCGGTCATGGCGGTCAAGCTGGGCTTTCAGGTGCGCCCCGGTCGCGATCCCGATGGCGTAGCCAACCGCTATATCCGCTTCTCGGACACAAGCTTCATCGAGTTGCTGGGTATTACGCGGCCCAATCCCACATTTGATCCCGGCATGAAAGAGGACCAGCAGGCCTTGAAGGGCGGGCCCGGTTCGCGCACGTTCGGCTTTCGCTCGTCGTCGCTCGACGCCATCCATCAGTCGCTGCAGGCGCTGCACTACGCCGTCACGCCGTTCTTTTCCGGCCCCGACAGCGCCAAGCCCGGCTGGCGCTTGTTCGCGTTTGACCGTGCGCCCTTGTCGAGCAACACCTTCTTCATCGACTACGCAGCCGGCTACGCGCCCGATCAATTCGACCCCGCCAATGCCGACGACTACCGCGTGACGCGCGAACACCCCAACGGAGCGCGCGAGCTCTCTTCGATCTGGCTGGTATCGGGTGACGCCGATGCCGATCGCCGGCAGCTGGAGAAAATGGGTTACGGCCACGCGGTGCCAGTGAAGCTAGCCGCAGTCGGCGCCAAAGGCTTTTGCGTGCCGATCGGCCCGACCGCTCTACTCACTCTGCAACCCGACGGTGCGGGCCTAGCCCAACAGACCATGGCGAATGGCGGCCCGCGCATTCTCGGTGTGAGTTTCGGCGTGACCGATCTTGAACGCGCGCAACGCTGGGTCGAACGTGGCTACGAACACAAGCTGACGAGTTACCGCGGCCTGTCTGGCGCGTCCATCCTCGCTCCAACTCAGGATGACCTAGGCCTATCCATCGAATTTCATGCCATGCAGGCTAGCGACTCGCCTTGTTCAGCGACGAACCTGTAGAGCGCACAGGACCGGACGCCGACGGTGGGTGATGCACGCTTGCCAAGTCACAGCCGCTTCTCAAAAAAGCTGTCGGCATAGGGATCGTCGTTGAAGCGATCAATCTCTTTCCAACCCGTCTTGAGGTAGAGCTGTTTTGCCTCAGGCAAGGCGCGGTTGGTATCCAGCCGCAGCGTCTTGATGGACAGTTCCCGCGCGATTCGCTCGGCGTCGGCCATCAGTCGCTTGGACAGTCCAATGCCACGCGCCGACGGCGCCACCCAAAGCCGTTTGATCTCCGCGACGCCCTGCCCGCCTCCCTTCAAGCCCACGCAACCCACAGGCAGATCGTCGGAGCGGGCGACCAGGAACACGCCGCGCGGCCGAACCATCTGCGCGGCGACCGGATCGCGCGAACGCGATACGTCAAAGCCATGCTCGAAGCGGTGGCTGAGTTCCTCATAGTAGGCGTCGAGGCAGTAGCGGGCCGCATCCCCTCTAGGGTCCGCTTCTTCGATGGTGACGCGGTCGCGGCCGAGCACGGAGGCCACCAAGTCCATCGCCGCCAGCAGTTCCTCTGGCTTTGCGTGGCCGGCCAGCATGGCCTTGGCCTGCGTGTTGGATAGCCTTTCGTACGCCCGAAATTCCGCTGCCCCGGCCTTGGTCAGGTGCACGACGCGGCGACGCGCGTCCTGCGTACTGACCACCGTTTCGACCAGCCCATCATCCTCAAGGCCGCGCAACAGACGGCTCATCAGACTGGTTTCGACACCCAGGTATTCCCTGAGCACCGCGACATCTGTCCGCCCGTGCCCGATGGCATTGATGACGCGGGCAGACCCCAGCGGCCGGCCGCGCCCAAGAAAAGATTCGTCCAGCGCACCCACCGCTGCCGTCACGGCCCGGTTGAAACGACGAACGCGTTTGATGGCGTCATCCATATACCTAACTTAGGTCAGGTATTTTGCGACGTCAAGCTGACGGGCCCGAGAAGCAAGTTCCAAGCAGCGTCATCCCACGTCCATCGGTAGATTGTGGGCGGCTCGTTCAAGCCTAAGTGGCCAGCGTTGCCCCAGACGACCCACTCCCGTGCGTTTTCCCAAAGGGGCACTTAGACTGCCGCCAGGAATCGCCACGGAGCGAAGCAATGCGATGGTCTGCTCACCTCGTTTCGCTTTGCCTATTCGCGGCATGCGTGATTCCCAGCGCACATGCGGTGGCCGACCCGGCACCCGATGCAAGGATCGTCCTTGGGCATTCGACAGTGCCGCTGAACGGTCCATGGCGATTTCATATTGGCGACGATCAGCGCTGGTCATCGCCGGACTTTGACGACAGCGCGTGGGAAACCGTCGATCTCACGCCTGCCGCCGGTGCGCATGATGGCGATGTCGGACTGCCGGGTTACGTCACCGGCTGGAGTCAACGCGGCCACGCTCACTACACCGGCTATGCCTGGTATCGAATCAGGATCGCCGTCGACGGCGATAAAGCTACCGCACTTGCCTTGGCGGGCCCGACCTTGGTTGATTCGACGTATCAGCTCTATGTCGACGGGAAACTGGTCGGCGGCCCGGGCGATTTCTCGCAGACGCCGCCCACGGTGTTCGCGGCCAAGCCGAGTGTTTTCGCGTTGCCCACGTCACCGTCGGCTCCAACGCAGACCTACGTCATTGCATTTCGAGTCTGGCTGGATCCGCTGGAGGCGAGCGGGGAAAGCGGAGGCATGCATGTTGCGCCCGTGATCGGCGCTGCCGATGCCATACAGCAGCTGCATCAGACGCAGTGGCTGCAGACGTTCAAGGGTTACGTGGTCGATGCGGCCGAGCCGCTGGCATTTGTGCTGCTTGCGATCATGGTGGTGGCGTTGACGGCTGGCGGGACAGCCGACAGCTATCGCTGGCTGGTCGCTGCCCTGATATTGCTGGCGCTGCTTCGCGTCAACCAGGTCCTGTTTTTCTGGACGCCTTATCTGAGCTTGCGCGGCTACGACATCGCCGTCACCGTGCTACTGAGGCCCCTCGTCCTGGCCGCATGGACGCTGGCATGGCGCGACTGGTTTCGGCTGGACAAGCGCCCGTGGCTTGGACGCGCCGTCGGCGCACTCACCGTGATCTATGTGGTTTTTGCATGCCTGGGGCGCCCCTGGTTTGCGCCCGAGGCTACCCATGGCATCAAGGCATCTGGCGACGTGGTCATCCAGAGTCTGCGCGTCGTATTCGCGGCGCTTTACCTCTGGGTTATTGCCCTTGGCGTGACGCGATCGCCCAAGCCTTCGACCTGGCTCGCAGCTCTTGCCGCGATCCTGGTGGGCATAGGCCTGTTCGCGACGGAGCTCAGCGCTCTGGGCGTTCCAGGCATCTGGTTTCCGTATGGCACAGGCGTGTCGAGGAGCCAATATGCCTACGCCTTGTTCATCGCGCTGTTGTTTGTACTGATCCTTATACGGTCAGTCGGCTACGCGCGAAGGAAGTAGCCAAGGGACCAGGCAAAGCTGCCGCCGGCCCTGATGGACATCGATCGAGATCAAGCCGCCGCATCATCCGTCCGTCGAGCGCGTGAGGGCTTCCCATTGATCGATCTCTTGCGCCAGCGACGACAACTTCTGGCGCACCAGGTCGATGGCATCGCTACCGAGCAACAGATGCGCGGGAGGCGAATCATGGGCAATCACTTCAAGCATGGCCCTCGCTGCTTTTGCGGGATCACCGAGCTGCCTTCCGCTCTTTTGTTGACGGGCCTCCCGAATCGGATCAAACAGCCCGTCGTAATCCGGAATGGATCGGGGTGATCGGACCATCGAGCGCCCTGCCCAGTCGGTACGGAACGAGCCTGGCGCGACGGCCGTGACCGAAATGCCGAGGGGTTTCACTTCCTTGCCGACCGTTTCGGAAATGCCTTCGAGCGCGAACTTGCTGCCGCAGTAGTAGGAGATGCCCGGTAGCGTGATATGGCCGCCCATCGAGGTGATGTTGAGGATGTGCCCTTTGCGTCGACCGCGCATATAAGGCAGCACGGCCTTCATCATCGCGACCGCACCGAACACGTTCACATCGAACTGTCGCCGCATATCCGCCAGCGGCGATTCTTCCAGGATGCCTTCGTGGCCATAGCCGGCGTTGTTGACCAGCACGTCGACGGGACCGACCTTCTCCTCGATGTCGGCAACGACACCATCGATCGCATCGAAGTCCGTGACATCGAGCATCCGCGCCACGGCATTGCCGGGGGCGAGCGCCTCGAATTCATCACGCGCCTGCTCACCTCTCACGGTGCCAACCACGCGATGACCTGCGGCCAAAGCCTCCTGAGCGAGCGCTCTGCCGAACCCGCTGCTGACCCCGGTAATAAGCAAGATTTTCGCTGCCGACATGACGGCTGCTCCTGTGGTTGGTAACGATGACTTGCACAATAGGCGTAAGATGACTCGCCCATAAGGCCTGAAATTCTGACTGTATTGCCTATTTCTATGAGTCGCCCTGCTGCCACGAACAAGCTTGAGCCGACCAGCGAAAGCCGCCGCCTGCAAGCGCTGGCCCGGCAGTTGGCACCACAGGAGGGCTATAACCTCACGGCCTTGCCTGGCGTGCGCATTCTGCGCTCGGATCGTGAGCTGTCAGGGACGCCGGTCCTGTACGACCCTGGCATCGTGATCGTCTGCCAGGGCTGCAAGCGGGGCTATTTTGGTGATCAGGTTTATGTCTACGATGAGCAGCATTACCTGGCGGTCGCGGTGCCGGTCCCGTTCACGATGGAATCCACGGGCACGCCCGATCGACCGCTGCTGGCCATCTATCTGCATCTGGACTTCCAGATGGCTGCTGATCTGATGCTTCAGATCGCCTCTCGAACCACACCTGTTGCGCACGACATGCCACTAAGCATGATGTCCAGCCCCATGGATCCGGCGCTGCGCACGTCCGTTCTACGCTTTCTCGAGGCGTTGACCCAACCGCTGGACGCGGCGGTGCTTGGGCCGGGCTTGTTGCGTGAACTCTATTTCCGCGTACTCACCGGAGCGCAGGGAGCGGCGTTGCGTTCTGCGCTGGGGATGCAAGGGCAGTTCGGCAAGATAGGAAGAGCACTTCGTCACATACACGCCGCCTATGCCCAGCCGATCCATCTGGCTCAATTGGCCAGGGAGGCCGACATGAGCGTCCCCACCTTCCACAGCCATTTCAGGTCCGTCACTCGAACATCGCCGATGCAATACCTGAAATCGACACGACTGCATCAGGCTCGCCTCCTGATGGTGCGTCAAGACATGTCCGCGGAATTAGCCAGCCATGCCGTCGGCTACGCCAGCGCGTCCCAATTCAATCGCGAATTCAAGCGACTTTTTGGCCTTCCCCCGGCGGCGGAGGTGAGGCGCATGCGCAGGGACTTTGCGATACCTCCCGCGCAAGCGCTGACGGACTATGTGTCCTCACACTGAGGTGCGGGGACTTCTCGGCGCGGCGCATCGCCTTCTGACCTCACTTCAGTCACTTCCTCGCCACGTGGTAATACGGGTCAACTGAGCTGATCAAGATGCCCATTTCCGACTGGATATAGCTGTTTGCCGTGGCATCCGGGTTGGCCGTGACCTCTTGATGCACTGGCATGTCCTTGAGGAGCGCTCCCGTCTTGGCATCGAAGACGTAGATTCTGGCTTTGTACCCGACTCGCGGCGGCTTGTAGCCGCCTTGGGCATGCATGCCACCGCGAAACTGAAAGAAGCTCGGGACCAGAAGTGGACTGACCTGCAAGGCCAATCGATAGGGCAATACCGGTGCCTTGCCTGAAGAAAGCACGCCACTCCTGAACGCAGCGTCATCGTCTTCCACCAGATGAATGGCAATGCGACGCTCATCGGCCCACGTCGAAAAAGCCTTGTCGACCAGAGCGCAGCTTTGATCCTCACTGGTGCAGGCCATATAGGCCGCGAAGCGAGGGCTGCCATCATCACCAAACAGCGCCATCGACTTCAGTGACTGTTGTTCACTCGCGCCAAGGACGGTCGGCGCCCTGGCACATCCTTGAAGCGTCATCCCCAAGACGATCGCAGCGATCAGCATCCGTAGTCGCACACGTAGCTCCTTTTCGATGGATCAACTTGCGCCGGCCATAACGGGGCCCGGATCACTTCCCGAACCAGAGGCCAAGATACATGTCATGAACCTGGCCCCGTTACGGATGCCTCTATTGCTCGACATCAACCTGGATGCGGCGTCTTATCGCATTGGCTCCCCCACTTCGACACCGTACTTCGTGCCAATGTCGAAACAGTACCGTCCGGCGGGGTGGTTCCAGCGGACATTAAAGGCGCCGTACGACCGCCCATCCGACTCGGAGGCCGCATCGAAATTGGCGCACAGCCGGTAGGTTTCCTTGCCGGTTGTGGCGTACTCGAAGGCCGCGCCACTGACCGGGTCACTCGTCATCGATTGTGCAAGCTTGAGCGATGCGAGATCGGGCGGCAGCGACTTATGCAGGGACCAGTACGCGCTGACCTGCATGGAAATAACGGTGAGATCGGACACCCTGCGCGAGTCCAGCTGCAGCGCTCGTTGATGCATGGGTGAACCGAGCACGCCCAGGCCCGCGACAATGGCTGCAGCCATGCCCAGGGACGCCACGATCGCCAGCAGCCGCACGCCATGGCGCGGCATCATGCGACACGCTCGTCAGCGCGCAGGTCCCACAGGTAGTAGCCAAAGACCGTGCAGGCGATTACGGCGGCAACGGCGATCTTGAGCATGAATCGAACGGTGATTTCTCCCCCGAGCACGCCATCTACCAGGGTGATCAGGTCGCAGATAAGTACTACGGCGGCGGCAAAGAGCGTCAGATAGGTCAGCCAACGGCGAACCGCCGACTGCCGCTTCACGGGTTGCCGGCTGACCTCCCGGCGAATCCTTGCCGTGAGCCAGAGGAAAATCGGGAAGGCGATGATGATCGAGGCCACGGACCAGCGGATGCTTCGTGCCACACCATTGTTGTAAGGCGAGGCGGCATCCGGGAAATTGCGATTGATCAACTCGAACAGCAGGCTTCCAAAGTGATAGACGCTCAAGTAGAGCGTAGTGAACAACACCAGATAGACAAACGCGTCTCTGGCCGACAGGTAGGGACGCGGCCGAGGCACGGGCACTGCAAATTCGACGTCTGCGAAGTTAGAGATCGCGCCACGCACCTGTTCAGACGTCCAGCCCGCATCCATGAGTGCCTTGTCGATGCTCTGCCGCGAGCATCCACGCAAGAGCGAACTCCGCACGAACCGTTCCAAGTCCTGTGTGCTGCTGGCCATACGTTCCCCTGTTGGTGATCAAGCATGATGAAGTCGAAGATGCTCGCCGATACGGGCCTAGGAGGGCGCGATATGTGGCGGATGTCTGTGCGATGCTCCTGCCGTTCTACTCTTGGCCAGTAGCCACATAGGTGATGGTGACACCTCGGCCGCCTTGATAGGACTCGCAGAATTTCACGCCCTTTTCAACGGAAGGATCGGGGCCAATCAGAGCTGGATCAGGATGTGCAGCCACGTAGTTGGCCGCCGCGGCGAGAGCCCGCCTGTCCTTGTCCGAGCACTGAAGGTATGCGCCGATTCTCGACAAGGTCCCCAATTGAGTCAGAGATGTTCGCATGTGTAGTGCCAGTTGACGCTGCGAAAGGCTCAGATCGCTCTGGCCAAGCGCTGCCATGGAAGAGTCGACTTCGGACAACGCACGATGAGCTTCGTGTATTCCCGCCATGTCTCCCATCGTCTTTCCGCCAATATCGATGCCTTGGTAGAAACCGAAATAGAAGCCGGCAGCTGCGCTCACCGCGGCAATGGCGATGGCAGCCAGAAAGCTCAATGCCATTCTTACGCGCTTCTGCATGATGCCATCTCCAGTCGTTAGACGAATGCATGGACCGCCCCTATCCTCGCCGCCCCATCACAGCTGAATATTCACCCCAAAAGCCAAAGCCCGTGCCGTACTAGATTGAGCACACAGCGACAGCCAAGCGCTCGCTATCGCTGACCCAGCCAAAGTTGTCGCCCTCGCTGTACATGACGCGCACGGTAGCCTCATGGTCCGCAGGGTCATACGCCGCGCAGGCGTCCTGCAGGAGAACGCAGGCATAGCCCAGGTCGACGGCGTGGCGCAGCGTCGAAGCCACGCAGCATTGGGTGGTGTAACCCATGAGCAGCATCGTATCGATGCCGCGTACGCGCAATACGGTATCGAGCGTGGTCTGGTGGAAGGCGCTGAAGCCTGCCTTGTCGATCACCGGCTCGCCATCCCTGGGGCACACATCGGAAATGATTTCCGTCCCGCGCTCACCCTTCACCAGAAAGCGGCCTAGCGGCCCTTGTGATCCGATGGCTAGGTCGTTTTGACGGCGGAACTGATTGAGGTCGGACAGGTCGGGCGCGTAGCACTCGCGGGTGAAGAACACGAGCATGCCGGCTTCACGCGCCGCGGAGAGCGCTCGCTGCGCAGCCGGTATCGCCGCCACCAGCGGCTCGATAGGCGAGCCCAAGGCTCCTGCGCGGCCTTCGGGCAAGACGAAATCCGCCTGGAAATCGATACAGGCCAGCGCCGTGCGCGTCGTATCCAGTTCGATCGATCGTCCACGCTCGCAGACAAGCTTGATGCGGGCCAACAGGCACCTCCTCATGGCGATTCGATACAGGCCCAGGGCGTCTGGCCGTCCAGACGCCCTGCCGACGCCTACTTGCGCGGCGCGATGATCTCGCTGAGATAGTCAGGCTTGCCTTCGATGCGCACGAGGTGCGGGTACTGCAGGCCATCGTGGTAGTCGAGCGAGACGTTGCGATAGCCGCCCTGGTATTTCAGCAGCAGTTGGATCGGTGACTTGCTGCCCTTGGCGGCGGTGATGGCGTCTTTCAGCCCGTCCTTCGAATAGTCCTGCCCGTTCACCGCGACGACGGTGGAGCCGGTGCTGATCCCGGCCTTGAAGGCGGGGCCGTTCCAGCGCACGTCGTTGACCTCGCCCTTGTCGTTGATGGTCAGGCCGATCGACCAGGCGAAGTTGTAGAGGTGGCGCGAGGGCTGCGAGCGGCTGTTGTATTGCGCCTCGTAGTCGCTCTCCTTGTCGGTGTAGACAAGCTCCCAGCCGGTGGCGGCCAGGCCGTCCTGCAGCGGGGGATTGAGCGTGTCCACGTGCGCGCGCAGGAAGGTCGCCCAGTCATACGGGGCCACGCCGTTGAGCGCGGCGACCACGTCGTCAAAGGTATAGGTCTTGGTGACGTAGCTGCCGTTGTCGACGCCGAAGAAGGCGCGCGCGAAGTCATCCAGCGATTTGCGGTCCTGGGTGAGCGCGCGCAATTTAGCGTCCACTTCCAGCCACATCATCTGGCCGCCGCTGTAGTACTCCTCGCTCATCTGCCAGCTGCGGAACGGCAGGCCGGAGCGACGCGCGGCGGTGGGATCGTTGGTGGTGTCTTCCAGCGTGCGCCACTGGAAGCCGACGCGGTTGCGCTCGTAGTTGGCAGCGGTCATGGCCAGCGCGTCGCGGAATTGCTGCGCCGACCACATGCCCGAACGCGCGGTCAGCACGTAGCCCCAGTATTGGGTCTGGCCTTCGTAAACCCACAGCAGCGAGTCGCCCATGGGCACGTTGAAGTTCGGCGTCCACAGATCGTCAGGGCGGCGGAACTTGCCGTTCCACGAATGCACGTATTCGTGCGCGAGCAGGTCGCGATCGGGGGCGGCGTCGTTCCATGCGGTGAAGTAGTCAGCGCCCAGGCCGTCCTCGCTGGACTGGTGGTGTTCGGTGCCGTTGCCGCCCAAGGTGTCCGACAGCGAGAACAGGAAGTCGTAGTGGTCGTAGTGATGCGAACCAAACAGCTTCAGCGCCTGGGTGACCAGCGCCCGGTGCACCTGCACTTGTTCCTTGCTCATCTCAAGGTATTTCGGCGCATCGGCGAACACATCCAGATACACCGGCGCATCGCCGGCCTGGGTGAGGTCGACGCGCTTGAAGTACTTGCCCGCATAGATCGGTGAATCGACCAGGTTGTTGAAGGTCACCGGCTTGAAGGTGACGGTGTCGCCGGATTTGGATGCGGTTTCCAGCGCGGTGCCCAGTTGCCATTCGTGCGGCAGCGTCACGCTGGGCGCATAGGTGATGCCGCGCGTGTAATAGCCGGCCGGATAGAGCGACACCTTGCTCCATTCCATGTCCATCATGCGGTCGGTGATCTCGAAGCCTTCGCTGTCGGTGCGGCCGGAGAGGTACTGGAAATCCACATCCAGCGACGACACGCCCTCGGGCACGTCCAGATGGAAGGCGTAGACGTTGTACTTGTCGCGCTTCCACATGATCGGCTTGCCGTTGGCGCTGAGCTTGAGGCCGGCGAGCATGTTGATCGGACCGGTCGGCGAGTGGTCGCCGGGAATCCATTGCGGATACAGCAGGGTCAATGCGCCCGCCTTCACCGGCATGCTCTCGTGCACGCGGAAGATGCCCTGCGTGGTGTCGCTCGCATCCACGTGCAGCGTCACCGTGCCTGGGTACTTGCTGTCCTGCGGCGCGGGCACGTCATCGGTCCGCGTCTGTTCGGCAAGCGCAACGCTCGCACCCAGCGCGCAGGCCACGGCCAGGGCAAGCCGCGAGAACCTGCGACGCATAGCAGCCGCAGACGCGGCAGAAGGGGCGCGGGACATGAAAGCTCCGATGGGCGAATGGAAGATGGCGCAACTTAGCATCACCAGCGCGCGGTATCGCCAGCGCCATGCGTTGGCTCGACTTCATCGCGACGATGATCTACCGGGCCTTCGCGGCCCGATGGTGGATTCGAGCCGCGCATAGAGGCGCGACGACCGTTCTTTGGACCTGGCGCGGCTCACACCTTGGAGCCAGATGACCACGGCGCCGCCATGCCCACGGCGCTGCCATTTGTAGGGGCGCACCCTGTGCGCGACCACCCGACGGAGCGCCAACCCACCGCCCCCTGCACTGGTCAAAAAGTAACCACTCAAGTCATCGTAAGTTCATGCAACGAAGGCTTGTCGTCAGCTATCGCCATGCGCTAGCCAGCCAGACACCCATACGCCAGCGTCTGTTTTGTAAGTTATCAGTCAGCAAATGGCTGGAAAGCCGCATTTACCCATTCCTGTTCAGCTACAAGCCGTCACAGCAGCTGTCCAAGCATTTGTTTTTCTTGAAACCTACACATGGCTGACAAAAAACGTTGACTTTTTGTGATCCAGTTGTCTAAGTTCGATGAAGGGCGGCAGGGGGGACCTGCGAATAGAGCTCGGTTCTGAGGCTGACGGAACTGTCGTAACGACAGTGCCGCGGGGACCTGCACGCCTAAGCAAAGCCAGGACGACGCCTGGCTTGCCACCTTCTTTGATCACGTCGTTAGGGGAGTCAAAACGTGAAGCATTTTGGAAACAGCAAGCTGGCATCCGCTATCCGGCTGGGCCTGGCCGTAGGTGCCCTGGCCGCCGCAGGTAGCGCATTCGCGCAGGACACCGGCAGCAGCAACGCCACGCCGGATTCGGCCAAGAAGCTCGAAACCATCACGGTCACCGGTTCGCGCATTCGCAGCGTGGACGTGGAAACCGCACAGCCCGTCATCACCCTCTCGCAGGCCGACATCCAGAAGACCGGCCTGACCAACGTCGGTGACATCCTGCAGAACCTCACGATCACCGGCCAGCCGACCTTCTCCAAGGCGGCCGTGCTGACCAGCAACACCGAGGAAGGCGGCCAGTACGTCAACCTCTACAACCTCGGCGAGAACCGCACCCTGGTGCTGGTGAACGGCAAGCGCTGGATGACCAGCCTCAACGGCTACACCGACGTGTCCACCATCCCGGTGGCGCTGATCGACCGCATCGAAATCCTCAAGGACGGTGCCTCTTCGATCTACGGCTCCGACGCCATCGCCGGTGTGGTCAACATCATCCTCAAGGATCGCTTCAACGGCGTTGCCGTGAGCGGTTCGGTCGGCCAGAACGAAGGTGGCAACAACGACGGCACGCAGCAGGCCTACTCGTTCACCGTGGGCAGCACCACGGACAAGTCCTCGATCGTGTTCGCCGCGACGTACAACAAGACCAGCGCCATCTGGGCGAAGGATCGCGACTTCACCAAGTACACCTACGGTGATTTCGATCGTACGGCCGGTTACAGCGGCACGGGCCCGTGGGGTCGTTTCACCAACCCCAATGACGGCGACACCTATGTGCTGAACCACACGGGTGATCCGAACCACATCGGCGTGGGCGCCGACTCGCGCAACATCAACAACTACCACGATGGCGTGCAGGACAACGATTACTTCAACGCCACCAACCAGATGATGGAGCAGCTGCCGACCGAGCTGAAGTCCATCTTCACTGAAGGCAGCTACAACCTCAGCGACAACGTGACGTTCAAGGCGACCGGCATGTACGCCGAGCGCAACTCGTCGACCCAGGTCGCCGGCTATCCGCTCACCAGCACCAGCCAGCCGAACTTCCCGGTGTACCTGAGCGGCGAGAGCTACTACAACCCGCTGCCGGGCAACGACCTGTCGTTCGCCCGCCGCATCACCGAGCTGCCGCGCGTGAGCAGCGAAAGCGCCAAGTCGCTGCATTTCGATGCAGGCTTTGAAGGCAGCTTCGACTTCCTCAGCCACGCATGGAACTGGGACGCTGGCTTCGGCTACAACAAGTACGACGTCGACACCACCAACACCGGCAACATCAACCTGCTCAACCTGCAGCAGGCGCTGGGCCCGTCGTTCCTCAATGCCAGCGGCATCGTGCAGTGCGGTACCGCCGCCAACCCGATCGCGCTGAACCAGTGCACGCCGTTCAACATCCTCGGCGGCCCGAGCGCGTCGACCAAGGAAGCGCTGAACTACATCATGGCGCGCGAGCACGCCACCGACCAGAGCATCAACAAGGACTTCACCGCCAACATCACCGGCGGTTTGTTCGAGCTGCCGGCCGGTACCTTCAGCATTGCAGCCGGTATCGAACATCGCGGCGTCAGCGGTTACGACCAGCCCGATGAAATGGCCAGCGCCGGTTACACCACCGACCTTGCCGCCGGTCCGACCACGGGCTCGTACACCACCAACGAAGCCTACCTCGAGCTCAATGCGCCGCTGCTGAAGGATCTCCCGGGCGCCAAGTCGCTCGCGTTGGACGTCGCCAGCCGCTACTCGCACTACAGCAACTTCGGCAGCACCACCAACAACAAGTACAGCTTCACCTGGTCGCCGTTCGACGACCTGATGGTGCGCGGCACGTTCGCCAAGGGCTTCCGTGCGCCGACGCTGGGCGACCTGTTCGGCGGCGGTTCGCAGACCTTCGATCAGTACACCGATCCCTGCGACGTCCAGTTCGGCAGCCTCAGCAACCCGACCGTGGCCAAGAACTGCGCGGCCGCCGGCCTGTCGCCGACCAACTTCCACCAGTTGGATACCGCGGGCGCCGCGGTTAAGGGCCCGAACCAGCAGGGCACCACGCCGTTCGTCACCGGCGCCGGCAACGAGTTCCTGCAGCCCGAGCACAGCACCACCCGTACGCTCGGCCTCGTGTACAGCCCCCACTACGTGGACGGCCTGGACATGACGCTGGACTACTACGACATCAAGATCACCAACGTCATCACGGCGATCGATGCCAACTACGTGCTCGACCAGTGCTACCAGTACTCGGTGCAGGAGTTCTGCCAGGCGTTCCAGCGTGATGCCAACGGCCAGGTGATCAACCTGCACCGCGGCAACGCCAACCTGGGCTGGATCGAAACCACCGGCTACAACATGGGCGTGAACTATCGCCTGCCCGCGTTCTCGTTCGGCAAGTTCGTGTTCAACATGAACGTGAACTACCTCGACGACTGGAACCAGGCCAGCACCAACGACGCTCCGGTGATCAATTACGCCGGCCAGTACGGCTACAACCACTGGCGCGCCAACCTGGGCCTGGACTGGAACCTGGGCAACTGGGGCGCCACCTGGGGCATCCGCTACTACGGCGCGTTCCTCGACCAGTGCTTCAGCGACACCATCCACTGCAACAAGCCCAACTACACCAGCGTGAACTGGGGCTACGGCACCGGTGCCGACCGCATGGGCGCCACGGTGTTCAACGATGCGCAGGTCCGTTACACCCTGCCGTGGAAGGGCACGATCGCGTTCGGTATGCGTGACATCTTCGACAAGCACGCACCGAACACCGTCAACGCCTACGTGCTGGGCTACAACTCCTCGGGCTCGGTCGACCCGACGCTGGACCTGGGTCGCTACATCTACCTGCAGTACAACCAGACGTTCTAAGCACCACGCAAACCTGTAACACCTCCCCGCAACACGTTGCCGGGGCTCCGCAAGGGGCTCCGGCTTTTTTTGTGGGTTGAGCAAGCCGCGCCGCCCAATATCGACACCCGCCTTCCCTGTGGGAGCGCACCCTGTGCGCGACAAACCTACGAAGCGGCACACCTCGGCGTGGCCGTCGCGCACAGGGTGCGCTCCCACAAATGAGGGTCCGCAACGCTGACCTGATACCTGAAGACCTGCGCCACCTT
>NZ_JPLA01000029.1 GCF_001010355.1 Dyella japonica DSM 16301
CGGGGGGCTTCCCCCCCCCCGCCCGCCGCGTCATACGGGGTCCCCGGTGGCAAGAGCCACATCACGAGCCGAACCACGCCCGGAGTTGCCGGGCCCCTCTTTTGTAGGAGCGCACCTTGTGCGCGACAAACCTGCGGAGCGATACATCCCGGCGTGGCGGTCGCGCACAAGGTGCGCTCCTACAAGGGGGACGCAGGCCTGTGGATGGTGGATCAACACTGTCGGTTGGCTATTTGTGGGAGCGCACCCTGTGCGCGACAAACCTACGGAGCGGTACACCCAGGCGTGGCGTGTCGCGCACAGGGTGCGCTCCCACAGATGGGCGCATGCGCCGCCTGAAAAACAAAAAGGCCGCACCAAGTGCGGCCTTTTCTGTGTATCGACTTGCTGACCTCAGTCGATACCCAACTTCTTCAACTTATACCGCAGCGCCCTAAACGTAATCCCCAGCTTCTTCGCCGCGGCCGTCTTGTTGTAGCGCGACTCCTCCAGCGCCTTGATGATCGCCGTGCGCTCGAGGTTGCTGATGTAGTCGTCCAGGCCGCCGCTGGCGGATGGTGCCGCCGCCACGGCAACAGGTGCCGGTTCGGTGGCGGGTGTGCCGGTGGGCGCGGGAGGTGCGGTGTCGGTCTGCGGGCGCGGGGTGCGTTGCGGCAGCATCAGGTCGCTGACGTCGATCTGGTCGCCGTCGCACATCGCCATGGCGCGCTCGAGGATGTTTTCCAGCTCGCGCACATTGCCGGGGAAGTCATAGCCTTCCAGCGCCTGCTGCGCGGCAGGCAACAGGTGGCCCGGAGTGCCGCCGCTCTTGTTGGCGAGCTGGCGCAGCACGAAGTTGGAAAGCAGGGGCACATCGCCGCGGCGTTCGCGCAGGGGCGGTACGCGCAGTTCGATCACGTTGATGCGATAGAACAAGTCCTGGCGGAACTGGCCCTGGTCCACCAGCGCGGCAAGATTCTTGTGCGTGGCCGAGAGGATGCGTACGTCGACCGGCACTTCCTCGCGTGCACCGATCGGGCGCACGGCTTTTTCCTGGATCGCGCGCAGCAGTTTCACCTGCATGTGCAGCGGCAGTTCGGCCACTTCGTCGAGGAACAGCGTGCCGCCGTGCGCGGCCTGGAACAGGCCTTCCTTGTCGCCCACCGCGCCGGTGAAGCTGCCCTTGCGATGGCCGAAGAACTCGCTTTCCATCAGCTCGGACGGAATGGCGCCGCAGTTGACCGGCACGAACGGACCGGTGGCGCGCGGGCCTTGTTCGTGGATCAGGCGGGCGACCAGCTCCTTGCCCACGCCCGATTCACCGGCGATGTACACCGGCGCCTGGTTGCGCGCGAGCTTGCCGATGGTGGCGCGCACCTGGTGCATCGCCGGCGATTCGCCGATCAGGCGTTCGTTGCCGTCGGGCTTGGCGGCGGCTTGGCCGCTGCGCTTTTCCTCGGCCAGTCGCAGCGCGGTGCGCACCAGGCGGCGCAGCATCTGGATGTCGACCGGCTTGGAGACGAAATCGAAGGCGCCCGCCTTGAGCGCGCTCACCGCCGCATCGACATTGCCGTAGGCGGTGATCATCGCCACCGGCGTGTCCGGATGTTCGGCGGAGATCAGCTCCACCACTTCATGGCCGGTGCCGTCGGGCAGGCGCATGTCGGTGAAGCAGAGGTCGTAGTGCCGTTCGGCGAGGGCGCGTCGGGCTTCGGTCACGGTACCGACCGCATCGACCAGCAGATCCATGCGGCCGAGGGTGATGGTGAGAAGCTCGCGGATATCGCGTTCGTCGTCGATGACCAGAACGGTCTGTTGGCTCATGTCGTCACTGTTTGCTGTGGACACGGCTAGGATAACCGTCCCCCTCGCGGGGGGCAAAGACTCATCTGCGTGAATGCCTATCCGCGCGTCAAATGTTTGTCGAAGAATTTCACGATGGTCTGGTAGGCGGCCCTCGATTCAGGCATCTCCGGATCGGAGAAGAAGGAGTGCCACATGCCCTCCCATACCTGCAGTTCGGTGGTCACGCCGGCCTGGCTGAGCAGGGTCTGGCTGCGGATGACGGCGCTCATGGCCGCGTCACGGGTGCCGGTAATCAGCAGGGTGGGCGGGAACTGGTGCAGCAACTCCGGCGAAAGTCCGGGAAAAACCAGCGGATCGGTCGCACTGCTGCCCTTGAAGTAGGGCAGCTCACCCAGCCGCAGCGGGTGGTCCGGCACCGGGGCGCCGTTGAGCAGCGGACCCACCATCACCGAATCGCCGGCCATATCCACCACCGACCCGCAGAAGGTGCCGATGGCGCCGGGTACGGGGACTTTGTCCTGGATCAGTCGCGCCACCGCTTCGCCGGTGAGCACGCCGCCGGCCGAGCAGCCGTAGATGCCGATGCTGCCGGGCTTGTACTGCTTGAGCAGGGCGCGATAGACCGCCTCCACGTCCTCGCTGGCGGCGGGAAAGACATGCTCGGGCCCCTGCCGGTAGTCCACGCTGATCACCTTGATGCGGCCCAGGCTGGCGATGGGGATGGATTCCACCAGCGCGCCACTGTGCGCGCCCCACAGAAAAGCGCCCCCGTGCAGGTTGATCAGCACCCGTCCCTGGTTCTCGGGCGCGATGCCCTGGGCCGGTTCCACGACATCCGTCGGCACGCCGCCGATGGTTTCGCGATGGGTCTTCACCGGGTAGAGCGCCATCAGACTATGGGCGCGGTCGGTGTTCATGCGGTCATAAAACGCGCGGCTCTGCTCGATCGGCGCGGTGATCGGCGGCGCCTTGCTGCCGGCGGCGAGCATCTTGGGGAAGAACGCACGCGCCTCCGGCGAAGCCTCCGAGGAATACGGCAGGGTGATGTTGCCCACGTGCACGCTGCCATCGGCGCTGACCGTGGGCTTGGCCTCCTGCGCGTGCAGCACGCCGCACAAAAGTGCCGTGGCGAGCGCAAGCCGAGCCGCCGCGCCGGGCGTCACGGCGTCTTCTCCGTCTTGGCCGGTGCGGTCTTCTTCGCCTTGCCATCGAGCAGCTCGTGCAGCTTCAGGTACACGCCATTGGTCCAGCCGAAGCCCACCACGTTCTCGCTGTAGCCGGCCATCACCTTCACATCGGCGTTGCCTAGCACCATGTTGTATTTCTCGCGGATGGTGCCGTCGTCGGCCAGGCCCTGGTCCACCGTGGTGGCGAACTTGCCGGCGAGCCGGCGGGCGTCGTCGTGGAAGCCGTAGTCATCGAGCCCCTTGATCGCCAGCCAGTTGGTGGGCGCCCAGCCAAACGGTTCGCCCCACTGCACGCCGGCCGCATGGTTATCCATGCTCAGGCCGCCCTTGCGCTCGAACACGCTGAGCTTGCCGCGCACGGCCGCAGCCTGCTGTGGCGAGGCCAGGCCGGCCCATAGCGGGTAGTAGGTGGTGACATAGGGCAGCGGCGAAGGCTTGCCGGCGATGAAGTCGTAGTCGAGGTACATGCCGGCCTGCGCGTTCCACAGGTACTTGTCCATCGCGACCTTGCGTGCGTCTGCGGCCTTGGCCCAACGCTCCGCCTCGCCGGCCTTGCCCAGCTGCAGGGCAAAGTCGTGCAGGTCGCGTTCGTAGCGATAGAGCAGGCTGTTGAGGCTGGCATCGGCATAGTGATGCGTCGAACCGCCGAACGGGCCGAAATGCGCGTTGGTGTCGAAGCCCGATTCGCGCATCGCGCGATCGCCGTGGAAATAGTCGGACGTGAGTCGATAACCATCCACCCATGCGCCTTCGCACACCTTGGAGGCGCGCACGTCGCAGCTCGCATCCTTGAGCGTGGCTGCCTCCGCCTCGCCGGGATGTTCAGCAGCCTTGATCAGATAGCCCGGATCGTCCTTCGGGTGGGCACGCAGCCAGCGGATCACGCCCTTGTAGTACTCGCTGTCCTTCGCCTCGAGCACCGGGCCGCTGCCCAGGTCGTAATAGCGCGCCAAACCCGTATCGCCGGCGCGATGTTCGGGTCGGGTCCAGATCTCGTAGTTGCGCACGGCAAGCGGATAGGCCTTGGCCAGCCATTCGCGTCGTGCATCCGCGCTCGCGAAAGCAGCCGGGTCATCGAGCACGGCCGTCATCATCGCGGTGAGGAAGGGCGGCTGCGAGCGGCTGAGGTAGTACGTGCGGTTGGCGTTTAGCACGCCGCCGTAGTGCTCCACTTCGAACAGCGCGTTGTCGACCATGTCCTTGGCCAGGTCGAGGCGATGGTCGGCGACCAGGCCGAGCTGGATGAAATAGCTGTCCCAGCCGTACATCTCGTTGAAGAAGCCGCCCGGCACCACATAGGGATGCGGCAGGTAGAGCAGGCCCTGCTGTGGCAGCCTGGTCGCGTCGATATCGCCCAGCTGTTCCACCTTCTTTGGCAGCGGCCGCACGTCGACGCCGCAGCGCTTGCCGATCGCCGTCACCGCATCGGGCACGGCCTGTCCGGCCGGCACGTAGAGCACCGGATGCCCGACCACTTTAGTATCCACCAGCGACGCGCAGTCTTCCTGCGAGCGCGTGAGCGTGGTCCAGGCCTTGTCGATGTACGTGCGCGTTTTCGCAGGATCAGGCGTGCCCGCTGCGAACGCCGTCGTGATGAAGGCACACGACAGCGCCATGGCGATCAGGCGAGGGCGTAGGGACGATGGGCTGGCTTGGCGGGTCATGTCGGTTCCCGGTTCGTTGCGTGATCTTAGGTTTGACGCCTACAGCGCCTTGCGCGTGAGTTGTGCCTTGCCGTCGGCGGCGTGTTCGACCGTGATGTCGTAGCGCTTGCCGCGGAAATGGACGCCTTTCAGCTGCATGGACTTCCAGGCCGAAGGCAGCACCGGCGCATAGGCCTGGGTGAGGCCATCGTCATCGATGCGCAGGCCGCTCAGTCCATAGACAAAGCTCTGCACAAAGCCCGCGGAGGTCGCGAGGATGTAGCCCGCGTTGTTGGCCACGGTTTCGGTGCGCACATTGAACGGGGGCTTCAGGAAGCCCACCAGGTTGCGCTGGATCCAGTCGTTGGCGGCTTGCGCGTCGCCCAGTTCGGCCGAGCCCACTGCGAGCATCACCATCATCATCTCGTTCGGATCGTCGCCGTGTTCCTTCAGCTCGTGCAGCTGGAAGTCGAAATCGTTGCGGCGCACCTGCGGCGTCATCGGCAGGTCCAGGTCCGGATACATCAGCCAGGCCAACGACGAACCCATCCAGGTGATCTTGTCGTGCGGCACGGAGGCGTCGAAATCGAGGTGGCGCTGGTTCTTTTCGTCGAACGGGATGTACATCTTGTCGGCGATCACGCTCCACTGCGGGTCGGCAGGCGCGCCCACTTTGTTCGCCGCCTTCACCGCGATGCGCAGCGCCTTCTGCGCCACGGCATTGGTGAACGAGTCATTGAGCACGTCGTCATAGGCTTCGTCGGGCGAGGTGACGTGGTGGATCTCGTAGCGATCGTTGGCCTTGTCATAGCTGACGCGGCTGGCCCAGAAGGTGGCCACCTGCTCGATCACCGGCCAGCCCACCTGCTTCAACCACGCTTCGTCGCCGGTGGCGTTGTAGTACTGCCACTGCGCGATGGCGATGTCGGCATTGACATGGATCTCGCGGAACACGCCATAGGCAAAGTGGGGCGTATAGTCCTTGCCGGTTTCCGGATCGGATTCCCAGGGATACATGGTGCCCTTCACGCCGAACTGCTTCGCGCGCTCCTGCGCGGGGCCGATGGTGCGATGACGGAACATCACGATGGGCTTGGCGCGCTCCGGATGCAGCAGGAGCAGGGCGGGGAACACCCAGGAGTCGCTGTCCCAGAACGCATGGCCGGCGTAACCCGGCGTGAGCGCACATGCACCCATTGGCCAACTCGTGCCCACCGTGGTGTTGGACAGCAGGTAGTAGAGATCCGAATGCACCGCCTGCTGCACCTTGGCGTCGCCGTCGATGCGGATATCCGACTCCCACAGCGCATGCCATGCGGCCTGATGCTTGGCGAGCAAGGCATCGAAGCCGGTCTTGCGCGCCTGCGTGGCGAGCGCGAGATCGGCCTGGGCATTGCCGCCCCAGCCTTCGCGCGAGGCGGCGATGTATTTGGTGAAGGTGTAACTCTGGCCTTTGTGCAGCCTTGCCTTGAGGTTCAGCGAGAGCTTGTACGGCCCCTTCTCCAGCTGCACGTCTTCGACTTCCAGTCCCTCGGGCAACTCGACCGCCACCGCCTGCGCCACGGCGACACCTTGTTCGGCGCGTCCATCCAGCCACAGCGTGAGCGTCTTGGTGTCGCCACCGTTGGACTGAATGCGCACCACGCCCGGATACCACACGGCGGCGCGGTCAGGCGTCGGCACGGGTTTGTTGTCCAGGTTCTGGCCGCTGGCGATCACCGCCGCGATCATCTCGTCGCCGGTCAATTTGCCAATCGGAAAGCGTGGCTGATGCTCCGACCACAGGCGGATCGGAAAGGTCAGCTGCACGCTGCCGTCGAACTGCGGCGTGAGGGTAAGGCGTGTGGCGGCAAGATGCCCCGCGTCCTGGCTGACGAAGGTGGTGACCTGCACGTCGGTGGACTTGTTGGCGTAGACGAAGCGGTACTTCGTGCTCAGCGTGGCGCCGTACATGTCCAGCGTCTGCGCGTAGTTGGTGAAGATCTCCTTCGCCACGCGGGTGGAATTGAGCCAGCCGCCGCCCGGGTTGTAGTCGATCTCGTTCCAGCCGGGCATCGCCGCCGGCCGGGCGATATCGTCCTTCGCATAGTCCATGGTCGCGACCATATAGCCCATGGTCGGTTCGGTGCCGCGCACCGAGGTGAGCGTGGAGAAATAGCCGTTGGCGAGGTAACTCGGAAAATAGCTGCCGAACTGTTCCGACGTGCCGGTGAGCACAAAGCTGGGATCAGTGGCCGCGCTGACGCGGGCGGCAACCAATAGCAGGCCGAAGGCCGCGGCGCGGGGCAGTCGTCGTAGCAGGGACATCATGGCGTTGCGTCTTCCTCGTTCCATCGTGTGATAAGTCGCGCGCTCGTGTCCAACATCCAAAGATCGAGCCTGGTGTTGAGCCACGCCGCCCGAACCCGGCGGCGCGTGAAACTCACGCCGCGCCCTCCGGTGCCAGCAAGGCGGGCAGCGCCGACCGGTCGGTTTCGCGCTTGAAGAAGAACAGCGTCACCAGGATCAACATCATCGGCACCAGCGAAAAGTAGAACGCATGGATGCCGCCGAAGTTGGTGAATACGATGGCGGTGATGCGCGAACCCAGCGTGCCGCCCAGCGCGGAGAAGATCACGATAAGGCCGGTCATGGCGGCATGCGACGGCTTGGGTAGTGAGCTCAAGGCCACTGAATTGATCACCGGATAGATCGGCGCCATCAGCAGACCGATCAAGGGAATCAGGTAGGCAGCGACCGGCGCATTGAACCAGCCCACATCCGTACCGACGGCGGCATGGCTCGCCAGCGGCAGCACCAGCAGGATCAGCGCACCCATGCCCACCACGCACAGATTGAGCAACACGTGCCAGGACATCCGACGCAGCAGCTGCCCGGCGAGGATGCGGCCCAGCGCCGTCGCACCGGCCAGGATGCTCGCCATCTGGATGCTCATCGCATTGGGCAGCTTGAGGATCTCGTTGTTGAAGGTGGGCAGCCAGGTGCTGAAGCTCTGCTCGATCAGCACGTAGAGAAACGCCGAGAGCAGGAAGACATACACCAGCGTGCGCATCAGCAGCCGATACATGTCACGCATGGCCTGCACCAGCGACAGCGGCGAACTGCCGTGCGCAGCCGTTTCATCCAGCTGCGCACCCGACAGCAGCACGATGGTGCCAAAGCACATCAGGGCCAGCACCCAGTACACGTTGAACCAGGACGGGTCGGCCGGATTGCCGTGATCGATGAAGGCACTGAACAGCCAGCCGCTGGCCAGCACGCCCAGCATGAACAGCCCTTCGATCGTATTGGTGAGGCGGCCATGCTCGGCCTTGCTATGCGTGAGCAGGCCGATGGAGGAATACACCGCCACCTTCGCCAGCGCGAACGACACGCCGACGCAGGTGAACAACAATTCGGTGGTGTGGAAACTTGGCAGCAACGGCATCAGCACGCAGGCACTGCCCACGATACCCAACGCCAGCATCATGGCGCGGCGATAACCCAGCCGCGGCAGAAACGAGGCCACCAGGAACGAGGTGAGCGCGATCGGCAGGTCCTTGAACAGTTCCAGCAGGCTCGCCTGCGGCTTGTCGATACCGAAGGTGTGGATGGACTGCAGGATCACCGTGCCGACACTGTTGAGCAGTATCGCGAACACCATGTAAATCGTCGCCAACGCCACGACCATGCGGAACCGGTTCATGCCCACCCCGTGAGGAGAGCCAGTCCTCGTAGTCCCGATACGCCGCGTTGTGCAGCGGTGGGCGCTNNAGCGCCCACCGCTGCACAACCCGAAGGGCCGGGTCTGTTTGCCCACAGTCCTGCGTCATCGTTCGGTCATGTATCGACATACATTTCCTCTCTCTTCCTGGTCCTGCGGGCAAACAGCTCCCGGCGCGGCGCATCGGGACTACGAGGACTGGCTCTTGGTTTAAAAAGGTCCCGGGCGCCACGCCAGCGGCGCCCGGGACAGTCGAGGGAAGTGCTCTGGTGAAACGCCTTAGAAGTTGTACTTGACCTGCAGGTTGACCTCGCGGCCTTCGATGGAACGGGCCAGGATCACGCCGCCTTCGCTGGCGAAGCCGAACAGGCGCGAGTTGCCTTCGGTGATGCCGATCTCGTTGGTCATATTGGTACCTTGCAGGTTCACCTGCCAGTTCTCGCCGATGTTCGCCGTGGCACCGAACGCCAGCGTGTGGTACTGGCCCAGCGGCTGCTGTTCGATCAGGTCGCCGTAACGGTTGCCCACGTACTCGTAGGTCAGCCAGAACTTCATGCTGCCAAAGCTGGTGGGGAAATCGTAGGAGGGCGTCAGGATGCCGTGGAACTTCGGCTGGCGCTGCAGCTGCATGCCGTCGAGGCTGGCGCACTGCTGGCTGCCATCCTGCGCGAGATAGGGCGTGCACGCAGCGCTATGCGTGTAGTGGCCGTCCATGTAGTTGCCGCTGAAGGCGATCTGGAAGCCCGGCGTGCCGGGCACCGGCTTCAGCACCGTGGTGAAGTTGATGCCCTTGGTCGCCGAACCGTAGTCGAACGAGAACTGCTGGCCGTTGCCCTGGGTGATGGTGTACGGCACGTTGTAGAACAGCTTGCGGTACGCGTTCACATCGACGTACACCCAGTCGGCCTGGTACTTGAAGCCCACTTCCATGTTGTGGATCTTGTTGATCGGCTGGCTGGGCAGGCCGCGCAGGTCATCAAAGCCTGGGAAGTGCACGCCGTCGTTGACGCGAGCGTACACGCTCATGTTGCTCTGGATTTCGTAGTTCGCGCCAATCGTCCACGACGGTGCCGTCTTGGCGTAGTTGATGTACGTGTTGCCGCCGATCAGGTACTGCGAATTGTTGTTGTAGAGCGTGGTCGGATTGTTGTCCAGATCGCCAGTGGCGGTGTTCTGGATGCGGCCATTGGCCTCCTGACGCTCCTCGCGCACGCCGACGTCGAACAACCATTTGTCGACCTTCCACGAATCGGTGAGGAAGAAGGCCGTGTTGAAGCCGTTCCATGCCTCGCGGATGGCGGTGGACGGACCGCTGACGAAACCGCCCGGGCTCGACAGCACGTCGCCATTGCTCAGCGTCACGGCGATCGGGTTCGGGTTGTTCTTGGCCTGCAGCAGCATGTTGTTGCCGAGCAGCCAGTTGTCGTGGTCGTTGTAGACGGCGGTGTAGTTGCCGAAGGTCAGCGTGTTGCCTTCGAAGATGTCCTTGCTGATGTGGAACTCGTTCGACGCGCCCTGGATGCGCTTGTGCACGTACCAGTAGCCTTGGGTGGTGATGTTCTGGTTCATGTCTGCCGCCCCGCCATTGTTGACATAGGTGGCAGTGGCGGTGGTGCCGGCGGGCAGGTTGTTGGCTGCGATCTGGTCGTCGATATAGCTGCCCAGCGTCTGCGGGTTGGCGCCGGTGCTGAAGAACGCGACCGTGTTCATCTGGCCGCCGGTGAAGTTGAACTTGTCCGAGATGTTCCAGCCATCGCCGAAGGTCAGGTCAAGATTGCCGCCCAGCGAGATAACATCCGCGCCGCGGCCGTCGGCCAGGTTCACATGCTGGCCAGTGGGCTGGCAGCCTGCGGTGGTGCAGGGCGTGGTCTGCAGGAAGGCGTACTGGTCGGCCTTGCTGCCGAAGGTGCCGGTGAGCGCATCGAAACCAGGGTAGTTGTCGAACTGGCCGCGGCCCGGGTTGAGGATCGGCGTATCGGTGACGAACTGATTGTGATCCTTCAGGTCGCGCGCATAGAACATGATCGAGCCGCTGTCGCCGAAGTTGTGCGTCAGCGTGGCGGTGAGCGAGCCGCCCTTGTCCGCGTCGAACTGCGGATCGCGCACACCATCGGACTGGCGCCAGAAACCGCCCACGCTGCCGTACCAGCCGTCCGCGATCTTGAAGCCGTAGAAGCCATCAAGACGCACCAGGCCTTCCGAACCGTAGGTGACGCCGACGTCGCCGCTGGGCTTGTCGGTGCCTTCGCGCAGGATGAAGTTGGCGGTGAGGCCGGGCTGGCCATTGCCGTACAGCACGGCCGGGCCGCCGAGCACAAATTCCGCATGGTCGATGGTGTCATCGAGGCGGAACATCGAGGAGTTTTCCATGAACGACAGCGTCGGCATCGGATAGATCGGCGAGCCGTTGATCTGCAGCGTCGCAAACGGTGCATCGCCGCCACCGGGGAAGCCGGCCACTTCGATGTTGGCGCCCGTCTGGCCGCCCGACGATTCAGGGAACACGCCCGGCGCCATCTTCAGCAGGTCGGCCGTGCTCTTGGGATTGAACTCGCGGATCTGGTCCAGCGTGGCGGCGGTGACCGAGTACGACGTATCGATCTTCTTCAAACCACCCGCGGCGGCCGTGCCGGTGACCACCACCTGGTCCAGGTTGGTGGCGTTCTTCTGAGTCGCCGCCGGGGCGGCGGGTGCGGCCGAGGGGCCTTGGGTCTGTGCGGGCGGCGTGCCCTGCGCGGCGGATGTCGCATCCTGCGCGTGCAGCGAACTGGCGACAAGCAAAGCGGCAATGCTGGTGGCAAGCAGCCTACGAGTCATGCGTTGCGTGTTCATTGGTGTTTCCTCCCCATCAAAGAAAAGCAGTTGTTGTGTTTCTTAGGAGTGGTACTGCACGCTGTCAGAGTGGTCCTGATCAGTGGTTCGACACGGCCTCCGCCGCCGTTCCCCGAACGGTCGGTGGCCGGTTGAGATAGCGCTGGACATCGAACGCATCGATGCCCACCAAAATGTCCTCGGCGCGCGATAGAGCCGTCGCGTCGCCCACGCCCACGGCACGCATGCCGGCGGCGAGAATGCTGTCGATGCCGGCGGCGGCATCCTCCACGCCGAGACAGGCTTCCGGTGGAACGCCCAGCCCCGATGCGGCCGTCAGAAAGATTTCCGGGTGCGGCTTGGAGTGCGTGATGCGCGATGCATCGACCACATAGTCGAAGAGGTCGGCGATGCCCAGGCGCTCCAGCAGCAGAGGGGCGTTGCGGCTCGCCGAAGCCAGTGCGGTGCGCAGGCCCGCCGCGCGTACGCTTTCCACGGCATGGCGCGCGCCGCTGAGCAATTGTCCGGGGCCGAAGCATGCGATCTGTGCGACGTAGTAGTCGTTCTTGCGATCTTCCAGCACGCGCTTCTCGCGCTCGGAATACGCATGTGGCGCACGTTCCAGCAGGATCTCCAGCGAGCCGCGGCGGTCCACGCCTTTCATGCGTTCGGCGATGGGTTCGTCGAACGGCGCGCCGATATCGTGCGCCAGCTGTTCCCAAGCGGCGCGATGCACCACCGCCGTGTCTGCAATGACGCCGTCGAGGTCGAAGATCACCGCCTGCAGCGACGCCTGTTCGAGCGTGCGATGCGGCATGGAAACGGATTCGCCATGGCGCAGGCGCATCAGCTCACCGGCATGACGGAAGCGCACGCTGTCGCCACGCGTCACGGTGTAGCGCACGCCGGTGCGATCCACTTCCACGCGCAGATGCGCGCGCTGCCACGCGACGCCGAAGCGATAGCGGTGCCAGGCATCGGGCAGTTGCGGGCGCAGGCGCAGTTCGCCGTCCACCACGCGCATGCCGCCGTAACCCCAGGCCAGCGACAACCAGCTGCCGGCCATCGCCGCCATGTGCAGGCCGTGCGCGGCGTTGCCGTGCAGATCGTCCAGGTCCACGCGCAGGCTGTCCTGGAAGTAGCGCCAGGCCTTTTCGCTTTCGCCGACTTCCGCACCGATCACGCTGAAGGTGGAGGCGGACAACGTAGAGTCATGCACGGTGACGCCTTCGTAGTAGTCGAAGTTGCGTCGCTTGGCAGCCACGCTCACATCGTCGCCGGCGAGCATCAGCGCAAGCAGTGCATCGGCCTGCTTGGCCACCTGGTGGCGATAGATGGTGAGTGGATGCAGCTCCAGCAGCAGCGGGCGCTTGCCTTCGCTGGCGGCATGCGCCGGCATGCGCGGCTTGTCGAGGAAGGTGTCGTCCTGCGCAAAGATGCCCAGCTCCGCGTCTTCGGCCAGATACATCAGCTCGGCAGCGCGCTGCCACTGCATGATCTCGAACGACTCCAGGCCGATGCGGCGGGCGAGGTCCGCGTAGGTGTCCGGCGCCGTGTCGGCCAGCCAGTGCGCCACCGCGGCGGCATCGCGCAGATGTCGCTGCGCCATGCGGTTGGTGTAGTGGTTGTTGTCGACCAGCGCGGTGTATTCGTCGGGGCCGGTCACGCCATGGATGCAGAACGCGCCGCCGCGACGCGCATTGAAGTGGCCGATGTCCAGCCAGATGCGGGCCGTTTCGAACAGCATTTCGGCGCCGACGTCGCGCAGAAACGCGTCGTCGCCGGTGGCATCCACATAGTGGCGGATCGCCCAGGCCACGGCGGCATTGATGTGGTACTGCGCCGAGCCGCTGGGGAAATACGCCGAGCACTCGTCGCCGCTGATGGTGCGCCACGCATACAGCGCGCCGCGGGCGTGGTTGAGTTCGCGCGCATGGGCGCGGGCGCGCTCCAGCGTGCCGTGGCGGTACATCAGCATGCTGCGCGCCACCTCGGGCGCCAGCGCGACCATCGCCGGCAGCATGAAGGCCTCGGCGTCCCAGAAGTAGTGACCTTCGTAGCCTTCGCCGGTGAGGCCTTTGGCGGCGGTGGTGCCCTGTCCGTCGCGGCTGCTGGACTGGAAGACATGGAAAAGGTTGAAGCGCAGCGCCTGTTCGGTGGCTGGATCACCGTCGATGGCGAGGTCCGCGTTATGCCAGAGCTGTGCGAGTGCCTGGGTCTGGCGCCCAAGCAGGGCGTCGTAACCTCGCGTGCTCGCCTGCGTGAGCGTGCCTGCAGTGCGTGCGAGCAACTCGGCGTCGGAATCGCTGCCGTCGGGCTGCGTCCAGGCGTAGGCGACATATTTTTCGAGCGTCACCGACTGGCCCGGCACCAGCGCGCCTTCGAACACCTGCATCACGCCGTGCTGCGCGAGATTGGCCAGGCGAAAGTCCAGGCTGTCATCGAGGATCGCGTGCTGCTGCATGCAGGCCACACGGATGTTGCTGTGCGTCGTGCGCTGAAGCACGTGGGCGAGCAGGTCGCCTGCGGCTGCATCCGTGCTGGCGAGGCCGCCATCCACGCGCGTACCGATGCGCGGGTCATCACCTTGCTCGGTGGCGTGGCGCGCCGTGCTGATGCAGGACTCCAGCGTGATCGGGCCGGCATAGTCGATCGATTGCACGCGGTAACGGATCGCCAGCAGGGCGGCGCTGTCGAAGCTGACGATGCGCTCGGCGTGGATCAGCAGGGTGGCGCGGTCGGGCGAGCGCCAGCGCAACTGGCGGCGATAGCTGCCGCTGCGCAAATCCAGCGCGCGCTCGAACTGCAGCCACTCGCCGTCGCCAAGGCGTACCGGTGTATCCCCCAGGCGCAAATGGATGCGCGTGCCGTCGGCGACCGGGATGCGCGTGTCGGTATGCGCCGCGAAGCCGGGAAAGCGCTCGTGGTAGTCGATCGGCGTGCGTTCCCAGGCGCCGGCCAGGAAACAGGCCTGGCTGGGGCTGTCGCCTTCTTCCAGTCCGCCGCGCACGCCCAGGGCGCCGTTGGAGAGGGCGAACAGGCTTTCATCCTGCGCGAAACCGGCAGGATCGGCGTTCTCACGGGTGACCACCCAGGGATCGCGCCAGGCACGACCAAGGGGCGGCAAGTCCTGCGCCGTTTCTGGTTGATCCAACGTCTCTCTCCGCGCTTATTTTTTTGCTCTATGGCTGGATCACGAGGCGCGTGGGCCAGCCTGGCTTGTTGATGTGCGGGCGGAGCTTCGCAGCAATTGTTATCGATATCAAGATATCGATAACAATTGCTGCGGCACAACATCGTTGCGTCTGAAATCGATCTCATGGATGGTGTATTGCGGTCGCAAGGCCTTGCGCCTCCGAATGGACGCGGCCCGGCCAAGCCATGGGTGGGGAGTAGAGATGGTTCCATACGGCGTTGGACGTTGGCGGTGCAAACCACGACACTGTCCGGGTAAGCCAGGGTTGGCCGTCGTGCGGATGCCGTGCGACCGCTCACAAGACATTGGGGCCAGGTCTTGAGTCGTCAGCAAAAGAATCGCCAGGGCGCCGCGCCTTCCGCCAGTCTGACCATGGCGGATCTGGCGAGGGTGGCCGGGGTATCCAAGATCACCATCTCGCGGGCGCTCAGCGACAGCCCGCTGGTCAATCGCGACACCCGCGAGCGCCTGCAGGCGCTCGCGCACGAGCTCGGCTACAAGCTCAACGTGAGCGCGCGCAACCTGCGTCTGCGCCGCAGCCACACGGTCGCGGTGATCGTGGAAATGAAGCCCTCCCACGACCGCACCATGCTCGATCCGTATCCGCTGATCCTGCTCGGCGGCATCTCGCAGGAACTGACCGAGCACGGCTACAGCGTGCTGCTGACCACCCGCCAGGGCGCGACCGCCGCCGCCGTGCAGGCGGCCGATGGCCTGATCCTGCTCGGCCAGGGCTCGCGCCAGGACGCCGTGCGCCGCTTCGACAAACTAGGCCTGCCGATGGTGGTGTGGGGCGCCCCGGGCGACGAACACATCGTGGTGGGCAGCGACAACCGCCAGGGCGGCCGCGTGGTGGCGGAACACTTCATCCGTCTGGGCCGCCGCAATCCCGTCTTCGTGGGCAACCCCAATCACCCCGAAATCTTCGAGCGACTCAACGGCTTCGTCGATGCGCTGGCCGCGCACGGCATCAAGCCGCTGCTGATACGCCGCGACGAATTCACCCTGGCCTCGGGCGGCGACGCCATGCATTCGCTGATGGATCGGGGCGTGCCGTTCGATGCGGTGTTCGCCTGCAGCGATCTGTTGGCGATGGGCGCGATCCGCGCATTGAACACGCTGGGCCGCACCGTGCCCGGCGATGTTTCCGTGGTGGGCTACGACGATATGCCGCTGGCCGCGAGTTTTCTGCCGCCGTTGAGTTCGGTGCGGCAGGATTGGCAGGAGGGCGGCACGCTATTGGCGCGCAAGGTGCTGGCGTTGATCGGCGATGAGCCGGAGCAGTCGGAAACCTTGCCGGTGGAGCTGATCGTCCGCGAGACGTGAGGGATCACCTCACTTGTAGAAGCGCACCCTGTGCGCGACCGCGGCGCCTCGTCGAAAGCTCACCCTGAGGCGTTCGCCCACAGGGTGGGCTCCTACAAAAATAAAGGGTCGTTGCGAGATAACTGTGGGAGCGCACCCTGTGCGCGACAGCAACGCTTCGCCGATACCTCACCCTGAGGCGGTCGCCCACAGGGTGGGCTCCTACAAAAATAAAGGGTCGTTGCGAGATAACTGTGGGAGCGCACCCTGTGCGCGACAGCAACGCTTCGCCGATACCTCATCGCGAGGTTGTCGCCCCCAGGGTGGGCTCCCACAAAAAAGCCGCGCCGCCGGGGAGTGCGGCGAACTCAACCCGCCGCCGCTGCGTCGCCCGTCGCCTTGCCCACCCGCGCCGGCGTCAGCACCAGCCGGAAACAACTACCGCCGCCCGCCACGCGCACGTACTCCAGCGACGCCTGATTCGCCTCACTCATCTGGCGCGCGAGATAAAGCCCGAGGCCCGTGCCGTATTCGTGAGTCGTATAGAACGGCTCGAAAATCTGCGCCGCCACCTTGGGTGCAATGCCCGGACCGCGATCGATCACTTCCAGTATCGGCACGCCATGCTCGCCATGACGCGCCACCACCATCACGCGCGCGGGTTCGCCGGGCATGCGTCCATAGCGCAGCGCGTTCTGCACAAGGTTCCACACCACCTGCTGCAACTGCTGCGGATCGGCCACCGCCGCCACCGGCGTGCTGGCCTGGATTACGCGCAGCGAATCCTCGCCCAGGTCGTTGCCCTGGCGGTATTCGTCGACGAACTGGTTGGCCCAGGTGCCCAGGTCCAGCGTCTCCGGACGGGAGCGCTCGCGACGCGACAACTGCAGGATGTTCTCGATGATCTCGTTCAGGCGCACGCAGTGGTTGTTGATGATCTCCACCATGCGCTGATCGGTGGGCGGCAGGTCTTCCGACTCGGCCAGCAGCTGCGCGGAATAGCGGATCGCCGCCAGCGGGTTGCGGATTTCGTGGGCGATCGAGGCTGACAGCCGGCCCAGCGAGCTGAGCGTGAGTTCCTCGGCGCGACGCGACACCAGCGAAGTGTCGTCCAGGAAGATCAGCACGTGCGAGTCGTCGTTGGGCGCCAGTCGGCTGAAGCGCGGCACCACTTCGGGCACGCCGTCGGCCAGCTGGGTGGCGGACTCGTCCAGCTTGCCCGAGGTCATCCAGTGGTACAGGCGGCGCGACAGTTCCGGCGCCACGCGGCCCAGGTCGCGCTGGTCGGCGGCGGGATTGCCCAGCAGCATCCAGGCCGATTCGTTCATCTGGTGGATGCGGTTGGCATCGTCCACCAGCAGCACGCCGGTCTTCATGCGGCGGATGATCAGCTCGTTGACCTGGGCCAGGTTAGCCAGGTCCACCCCGCGCTGTTCGGCCAGCGCCTCGCTGGCGCGGATCTGCCGGCTGAGCACGTAGCACAGCATGGTGATGGCGAAGTAGGCCAGGCCGAACAGGCTCGATTCGAGCAGTTCGCGGTCCATGCCGCCCTGGCCCTGGGCCTCAAGCACCGAATGGCCGATTACGCCCAGTGTGGCCAGTGCCGCAAAGAAGCAGGACAGCCGCAGCGGCAGGATCAGCGCGCCCGCGGCAATGTTCACCGCCAGCATCATGGCGATGCCGATGCGGGCGTCGTGCATGGTGATGATGGCCAGCACCGCCGCGATGATGTCCACCACCAGGGCGCCCGACACGGTCCAGCGCAGCCAGGGCGTGGAGCGCCGGGTCAGCGACAGCATGCCCAGGGCGAACAGCAGGAACAGCACCGCCACGCCGCGCGCCAGGCCCACATCGGCCAGTTTGGGCCAGCCCAGCGTGGTCGGGCTCAGGGCCAGGCCTACGTAGACCAGGGCCTGGGCCAGTCGGAAGCAATTGAGGAACAACAGCTCGTGGCGCGCCGCCTCGGGGGCAGTGCGTGCGGCGGGGTAGGCAGGCTGGATGGTGCTCGACACCGGGTCTCTCTCAGTCGGCCGTAGGAGTCCGGACCAGTATAGACGGGGCTTTAGAGACTTGCGGCAAGCCCTTCTCCACCAAGGTCGGATGGGCCTTAGGCCGTCCCGCCCCTTTCCATTGGGGGCCGCTGCTGCGAAAATACCGGGCCGTATTGCGCGGTTTTCGTCATGTCGACAGGCCTGACGGCGGCGCACTGCATCCCGGCAGCGCTTGTACCGCCGTCGTTCCCCTGACCGTACGGATCACCCACAGTCCGTCCGGCCGCCATGTTTCCCCGTACTCTCGAGGTATCCATGAATTTCCACGAGTACCAGGCCAAAGAATTGTTCGCGAAGTACGGCATTGCCGTGCCCCCGGGCAAGGTCGCCAACTCTCCCGATGCCGCTGTCGACGCCGCCAAGCACCTTGGTGGTTCGCAGTGGATGGTCAAGGCACAGATCCACGCAGGCGGCCGCGGCAAGGCCGGCGGCGTCAAGTTCTGCAAGAGCCTCGACGACGTGCGCGCAGCTGCCAAGGGCATGCTGGGCACCAACATGGAAACCTACCAGTCGGCCGGCCGTGCGCTGCCGGTGAACCTGGTGCTGGTCACCGACGCGACCAACATCGCCAAGGAACTGTACCTGTCGATCCTGACCGATCGCGATTCCAAGTCGATCTCGTTCATCGCCTCCAAGCACGGCGGCGTGGACATCGAGCAGGTCGCCAAGGACACCCCGGAAGACATCCACACCATCGTGGTTGACTTCGTGGAAGGCCTGCAGCCCTACCAGTGCCGCCAGCTCGGCTTCGCCATGGACCTCAATGCGAAGCAGGTCGGCCAGCTGACCAAGATCATGCTGGGCCTGTACAAGCTGTTCAACGAGAAGGACCTGTCCCTGGTCGAGCTGAACCCGCTCGCCATCCTCGAAGACGGCAACCTCGCCGCCCTCGACGGCAAGGTCAACTCCGACGACAACGCCGAATTCCGTCACCCGGACCTGGCCGCCATGCGCGACCTGACCCAGGAAGACGCTGCCGAGGCTGCTGCCGTCGTGCACAACCTCAACTACGTCACCATGGACGGCACCATCGGCTGCATGGTCAACGGCGCCGGCCTGGCCATGGCCACCATGGACGTGATCCAGCTGGCAGGCGGCGAGCCGGCCAACTTCCTTGACGTCGGCGGCGGCGCCACCAAGGAACGCGTGACCGAGGCGTTCAAGCTGATCCTCTCGTCGGACAAGGTGAAGGCCATCCTGGTCAACATCTTCGGCGGCATCGTGCGTTGCGACCTGATCGCCGAAGGCATCATCGCGGCCGTGAAGGAAGTGGGTCTGAAGATCCCGGTGGTGGTGCGCCTGCAGGGCACCAACGTGGAGCTGGGCCGCGAGCTGCTGGCCAACTCCGGCCTGGCGATCACGCCGGCCAACGATCTCAACGACGCGGCGCAGAAAGCCGTGGCTGCGGCCAAGGCCTGAGGAGCAAAGATCCATGAGCGTTCTCGTCAATAAGAACACCAAGGTCCTGGTGCAGGGCTTCACCGGCCAGCAGGGCACCTTCCACGCGCAGCAGGCGCTGGATTACGGCACCAAGGTCGTCGGTGGCGTCACCCCGGGCAAGGGCGGCAGCGAGCACATCGGCCTGCCGGTCTTCAACTCGGTCTCCGAAGCGGTCGATGAAACCGGCGCCGATGCGTCCGTCATCTTCGTGCCGCCGCCGTTCGCGGCCGACTCGATCCTCGAAGCCATCGATGCCGGCATCAAGGTCATCGTGGCGATCACCGAGGGCATCCCGGTGCTGGACATGCTGCGCGTGAAGAACGTGCTGGCCCAGCATCCGGAAATCGTGCTGATTGGGCCGAACTGCCCCGGCATCATCACCCCGGGCGAGTGCAAGATCGGCATCATGCCGGGTCACATCCACATGCCGGGCAAGGTCGGCATCGTGTCGCGCTCCGGCACGCTGACGTACGAATCGGTGTTCCAGACCACCAACGAAGGCCTGGGCCAGTCCACCGTCATCGGCATCGGCGGCGACCCGATCAACGGCCTGAGCTTCATCGACTGCCTCAAGCTGTTCCAGGACGATCCGCAGACCGAAGGCATCATCATGGTCGGCGAAATCGGCGGCAGCGCTGAAGAAGACGCCGCCGAGTTCATCGGCGAATACGTCACCAAGCCGGTCGTGTCGTTCATCGCCGGTGCCTCGGCTCCTCCGGGCAAGCGCATGGGCCATGCCGGCGCGATCATCTCGGGCGGCAAGGGCACCGCGGCGGCGAAGTTCGCTGCGCTGGAAAAGGCAGGCGTCACCACGGTGAAGTCGCCCGCCGATCTGGGCAAGACCCTCGCGGGTCTGATGAAGAAGTAAGTCGGGCATCCATTGCCGATGAAGAAAGGGCCGCAGCGATGCGGCCCTTTTTCTTTTTGGGTAGCGTCCGGCTCAACCTGTGGCAACACTCTGTGGAGCAACCCCTGTGGGAGCGCACCCTGTGCGCGACGGCGCGGCTACATCGCGATGCTTCCGGGCTGCGCAGGCCGTGCTCTGATTGCGGTGCACCGCTGTCGCGCACAGGGTGCGCTCCCACAAAGTGCGGACCGCGAGCTTATCTGCGTTGCCGCAACCCCTCCTGCGCCGCACGCAGCAACGCCTCCGTCACCGTCGCCAGCGTTGCCGACCGAATCGACCAGCACTGCCAGTACAGCGGCACGTCGAGCCACTGATGGGCGGCGATCGGCTTGAGCGTGCCGGCTGCAAAATGCTTCGCCAGCATCGACTCCGGCGCCATCGCCCAGCCCAGCCCCAGCTCGGCGCCTTCGACGAAGGCGGTGGACGAGGGTACGTAGTGCATCGGCGGCGCCATGCGCGCACGGGTGACGCTGTGGATATAGCGCCACTGCAGGGCGTCCTTGCGGTTGAACACCAGCATCGGCGCCTGGCCGAGCGAGGCGGCGTTGACGCCGGTGGCGAAATGACGCTTCACGAACGCCGGCGAGGCGACTGGCAGATAACGCATCACGCCGAGCTTCTTCACGCTGCAGCCCTGCACGGCCTGCGCCTCCGCGGTGATGGCGCCCAGTACGGAACCGTCGCGCAGCAGGTTGGTGGAATGATCCTGGTCCTCCACGCGTACATCGAACAGCAACTGGTGGCGGTCGTGCAGCTGGGCCAGCGCGGCGAGGAACCACGTCGCCAGCGAGTCGGCGTTGGCGCCGATGGCCACCGTGGTCGGGCCGCTGGTGTCGGGGCCGACGCGGAACTCGCTCAAGGTTTCCGCTTCCAGCATGCGCATCTGCTGCACGCTGCGCAGCAGGCGTTGTCCCGCTTCGGTCGCTTCGCTGGGCGTGTGCCGCAGGATCAGCACCTGGCCGAGCCGATCTTCGAGCGCCTTGATGCGCTGGGAAATGGCCGAGGGGGTCAGCGACAGGCGCTGCGCGGCGCCGTCGAAGCTGCCTTCTTCGAGGACGGCGGCGAAGGCGGTGAGTTGGGGGTTGAGCAGGCTCATAGAGGGGCCCTCGGTATCCGTTGTAGGAGCGCACCCTGTGCGCGACCGGCCAATCGCGAAGGGCGTTGGTCGTGCGGTGTTGCGGCGCTACCGCGCCGCGTTCGCGCACAGGGTGCGCTCCTACAAAGGCATTAGAAGAACTGAAGTAAGTTAAGAATATTTAGTTTTACTGTCCAAGACGTCTACGCCACAGTAACCGTCTTTTCGGAGCATTCCCATGATGTCCACGGCCTACCTGGCCGGCCTCGCCGCGGGCGCGGGGCTGATCATCGCCATTGGTGCGCAGAACGCGTTTGTCCTGCGGCAAGGCCTGCAGCGGCACTACGTGGGTGCCGTGGTGAGCGTGTGCATCCTGGCCGATGTCGGTCTGATCCTGCTCGGCGTGGCGGGCATGGGCCTGGTCGTGCAGCAGCATCCCGGCCTGTTGCAGTGGCTGCGCTTTGCCGGGGCGGCGTTCCTCGCGGGTTACGGCGTCATGGCGCTGCGGCGCGCATGGCAGGGCGAAAGCGGCCTGCAGCCGACCGGCGATGGTGCGCTGAGCCGCGGCCGCGTGGTGCTGGCATGCCTGGCGTTCACCTTGCTCAATCCGCATGTCTATCTGGATACGGTGGTGCTGCTCGGTAGTCTTTCCACCCATTACGAGGGTGACACGCGCTGGTTTTTTGCCGCCGGTGCAGCCACCGCCAGCGTGTTGTGGTTCCTCTCGCTGGGCTATGGTGCGCGCCTGCTGCTGCCGGTATTCCGCAGCCCGCTGGCCTGGCGTGTGTTCGATGTGGCGATCGCCGCGTTCATGCTGACGCTGGCGGTGGTCTTGCTGCAGCACGTGGGCTGATCCGGCGGTAGGCCGGACGGGCCTCGGGTACAATTTCAGGCCCCAAGAGTATGGATCCCCGGCATGCCCTCCTTACGCTTCGCGCTGGCCCAGTTCGATTTCCCCGTAGGCGCGGTTGCGGCCAATGCGGCCAAGGTGGGAGACCTGCTGGCGCAGGCGCGCGATGGCGGCGCGGCGCTGGTGGCGTTTCCCGAGCTGACCCTGAGCGGCTATCCGCCGGAAGACCTGCTGCTGCGCCCGAGCTTTCTGGCGGCCTGCCAGTGCGAGCTCAATGCGCTGGCGGGCGGCACCAATGGCGTGGCAGCGCTGGTAGGTCATCCGCACAGTGAGGGCGAGGTGTACAACGCCGCCAGCCTGCTGCGTGGCGGCACCATCGAACTGACCACGCACAAGCAGGCCTTGCCGAACTATGGCGTGTTCGACGACAAGCGCTATTTCCGCCCTGGCCATGACAGCGCGGTGGCGATGTTCGACGGCGTGCGCGTGGGCATGCTGATCTGCGAAGACATCTGGCAGCCCGAGCCCGCGGCCAAGGCCGCTGCGGCAGGCGCCGAGCTGATCGTGGTGATCAACGCCTCACCGTGGGACGACGCCAAGCAGTCGTCGCGCGAGGCCGTGCTCACCCAGCGCGCGCTGGAAACCGGCTGCGCCATCGCCTATGTGAACCTGGTCGGCGGCCAGGACGAAGTGGTTTACGACGGCGGCTCGCTGCTGGTGAACGCGGATGGCAGCATCGCCGCGCGCGCCCCGAATTTCGTGGACGTGATGCTATGGGCCGAATTCGATAGCGAAACGCGCACGCTGCACCCGGAAAACTGGCCGACGGCAGCGGATGCGTCCATCGAAGCCACGCTGTACGCGGCGCTGGTGCGCGGCATCCGTGACTACATCGAGAAGAATGGCTTCCCGGGCGTGCTGCTAGGCCTTTCCGGCGGCATCGATTCCGCGCTGACGCTGGCGCTGGCGGTCGATGCGCTGGGCGCCGACCGCGTCACCGCGGTGATGATGCCCACGCGCTACACCTCGCAGCTGTCGCTCGATGGCGCGCGTGCGCAGGCCGTGCAGGCGGGCGTGGACTATCACATCATCAATATCGAGCCGATGGTCGATGCGTTTCTCGGTGCGCTCACGCCGGCGTTTGCAGGCAAGGCCGCTGACATCACCGAGGAAAACCTGCAGTCGCGCACGCGCGGCGTCACCTTGATGGCGTTGTCCAACAAGCACGGCCGCCTGTTGCTGGCCACCGGCAACAAGAGCGAAATGGCGGTGGGCTATGCCACGCTGTACGGCGACATGTGCGGCGCCTATGCGCCACTGAAGGACGTCTACAAGACCGTGGTCTATCGCCTGTCGCGCTGGCGCAATGAGCATGCGGCGCGTCTTGGCGAGCCGGAGGCGATTCCCTCGGCGGTGATTGATCGTCCGCCCTCGGCCGAGCTGCGCGACAACCAGACCGACCAGGATTCGCTGCCGCCGTACGATGAGCTCGATGCGATTCTTGCGCGCTTTATCGAGGCGGAGCAGTCGCAGGCGGAGATCGCGTCGCAGGGATTTCATGCCGATACCGTGCGGCGTGTGGTGCGGCTGGTGCTGCTCAATGAGTTCAAGCGTCGCCAGTCGGCGCCGGGGCCGCGGGTGACGACGCGGGCGTTTGGGCGTGAGCGGCGCTATCCGATTACCTCAGGCTGGAAATAGCGCGTACCTCCCCTGTGGGAGCGCACCCTGTGCGCGACCGCGGAGATGAGGTGTACCTCGGTGCCGCCTAATGGCGTCGCGACAGCCTGCAACTGCGGCGGGATTCAGCGCCGCGGTCGCGCACAGGGTGCGCTCCCACAGTGGGTGGGGCGCTACCCGACGTAAGACACAAAAAAAGCCGGCGGCCCAAGGCCACCGGCTTTTTTCATTGCCAGGTCGCAAAGCGACCGGCTTGACTCTTCACAGGCCGCAACGCGACCGGCAACCCCGCTCTCGAATCAATGATGCCCCGAGAACGGCACCGCCTTGCGCAGCAGCGAGGGGGCGTGCGGCCACTTCGGATCCTTCAGGTACGGGTGATCCGGGTAGTTCAGGGCCAGCACCTGGCGGGTCTGGTCGGCGAGGTTCTTCTGTTCCATGCCCAGGTAGCTGCGGGTGAGGATGGCCAGCGCATCGCCCGTCTGCGGGGCCTGCTGGTAATGCTCGATCACATACTGGGCGCGGTCGGCGGAGGCCACGTAGGCCTTGTTGCGCAGGTAGTACTCGGCCACGTTGATCTCGAACTGCGCCAGCACGTCGCGCAGGTAGATCATGCGCTGGCGCGCATCGGCGGTGTAGGCGCTGTCCGGGAAGCGGCGCGACAGCTCGGAGAAGTCGTCAAACGACTTCAGGTTGAAGCCCTGGTCGCGACGCGTCTGCGCCTCGTTCTTCTGCAGCAGGCGCTCCATGGCGCCGCCGGTGCGATCAAAATTGATCAGACCGCGCAAGTAATAGGCATAATCTACGTGCTTGTGGGTCGGATACGTCTTGATGAAGCGGTTGATCGTGGAGTAGGCGTCGTCCGGCTGGTTGTCCTTGTACTGCGCATAGGCCAGGTCGAGCTGAGCCTGCTCGTTGTAATTACCGGACGGGAAGCGCGCGATCAGGCGCTGGTAGGCTTTGCTGGCGGCCGAATAATCGGCGTGTTCCAGTGAGTCGTGGGCTTTGTCGTAAAGCTTGTCTACCGGCAGCGTATCGTTGGTGTCCCTCTTGTGATGGAACATCGAGCATGCGCTCATCGACAAAACGATGGCGAGCACGACAAAAATTTTGAAAGCCGGCAGCTTGGTTACGCGCATGAGAAGGGTTCAGATGTTTGAGCGAAAAGGGATGATAGCCGAAACGGCCGGGCGGCCGGGCGGCCGACCATGACGATGATCCGTCATGACGCCACGGTACCCCTGTCGGCCGCGGGTCGGAGGTTCGACCAGACGGTGGCCGAGATGTTCCCGGACTACTCGCGGTCGCGTCTCACGGCGTGGATCAAGGCCGGTGCCGTGACCCTGGACGGCGCCGTCGCGCCGCCTCGCCAATTGCTGCGCGGCGGGGAAAAAGTCCAGGTAGAAGCGGAACTTGAGACCGAAGTGGAGCTCGAGCCGGAGGCCATCGCGCTGGACATCGTCCACGAGGATGACTACCTGCTGGTGCTGAACAAGCCCGCCGGCCTGGTGGTGCATCCGGGCGCAGGAAATAGTGCCGGCACGGTGCTGAACGCCTTGCTGCACCACGATGCGAAGCTGGCCGAGCTGCCTCGCGGCGGCATCGTGCACCGCCTGGACAAGGACACCTCGGGCCTGATGGTGGTCGCCAAGACCCTGGCGGCCCATACGGGCCTGGTGGACATGCTGTCGCGCCACGACGTGGAACGGCAGTACGAGGCCGTGGTGCTGGGCACCCTGGTGGCCGGCGGCACGGTGGATGCGCCCATTGGCCGCCACATGGGCGACCGGCTGCGCCAGGCCGTGCGCGACGAGGAGGATGGCAAGCACGCCGTCACCCATTACCGCCTGCGCGAGCGTTTCCGGGCCCATAGCCTGATCCAGTGCAGCCTGGAGACCGGCCGCACGCACCAGATCCGCGTGCATCTGTCGCATATCGGCCATCCGCTGATCGGCGATCCGCTGTACGGCGGCGGCCTGCGCCTGCCCAAGGGCGCCACGCCCGAGCTGGTGGCGGCCCTGCGCGGCTTCCGCCGCCAGGCCCTGCACGCCGAGCGGCTGGCTTTCGAGCACCCGGTGACGCATGAACCGATGTCGTTCAGCGCCGATCGCCCGGCCGACCAGCAGGCGCTGATCGATGCCTTGCGCGCCGATACGGCCCAGGCCGATCCGAGCGACTGGCGGTGACCCTGGATAGCGCCTGGCTCGTGCCGGACTGGCCGGCGCCCGCCCGTGTGCGGGCGGCGGTCAGCACACGGCAGGGGCCGGGCGTCTCGCAGGGCGCCTGGGCGCGCTTCAATCTGGGCGCCCGTTGCGGCGATGCGCCTGAGGCGGTGGTGGCCAATCGCGCCGCCGTTCGTACCGCACTGAGGCTGGAGCGCGATCCGCACTGGCTGCAGCAGGTGCATGGGGTGGACGTGGCCGATGTCGACCAGCCCGGCGATGGGCAGGAGCCGCGCGCCGATGCCTCGGTGACGCGACGTCCCGACGAGCCACTGGCCATACTCACCGCCGACTGCCTGCCGGTGCTGTTCTGTACGACCGACGGCCGCGCCGTGGCCGCCGCCCACGCGGGCTGGCGCGGTCTGCAGGCCGGGGTGCTGGAGGTTGCACTGAATTCGCTGCAGGCGCCGCCTGCCCAGGTGCTGGCCTGGCTGGGGCCGTGCATCGGCAAGGCCAGTTACGAAGTGGGCGATGAAGTGCGCGATGCGTTTCTCGCGCTCGATGGCAATGCGGCCGAGGGTTTCGAGCCGACGCGTCCGGGGCATTGGCTATGCGATCTGGCCTGGCTGGCGCGTCGCCGTTTGCAGGCGGCGGGCGTCGAGCGGGTTTACGGCGGTGGCTTCGATACGCGTACCGATGATCGCTTTTATTCCTATCGCCGCGATGGTGCGCAGAGCGGGCGTTTCGCCAGTCTGATCTGGCTCGAAGGCTGAGCGGCCCCGCTATCCCTTCCCCTGTGGGAGCGCGCCCTGTGCGCGACGGTGACGCGCGATCAGCGAGTCACCCATGCTTGTACCTACCCTGAGGGAATCCGCTGCGTGGCTGTCGCGCACAGGGTGCGCTCCCACAAAGGCAGGTGTGCGGCTTCAATCCGCCAACCGCCGTAAAAACGCATTGCGCCACGCCGTCACATCCTGCTTCTCCAGCCCATCCATCATCCGCCGCCAGCGCACGCGCCGCTCATGCAGCGGCATTTCCAGTGCGATGCCCAGGGCTTCCGCCAGTTCCTCGGTATCGGCCGGGTTGACCAGCAGCGCATCGCGCAATTCCTGCGCGGCGCCTGCAAATCGGGATAGCACAAGCACGCCGGGATCTTCCGGGTCCTGGCTGGCCACGTATTCCTTGGCCACCAGGTTCATGCCGTCGCGCAGCGGCGTCACCAGGCCCACGCGCGCGCTGCGGTAATAGCCGCTGAGCAGGCTGTGCGGAAAGGAGTTGTTGACGTAGCGGATCGGCACCCAGTCCGGCGCGGCATACATGCCGTTGATATGCCCGGCCATGCGTTCGAGTTCACGGCGGATCTGGCGGTATTCCAGCACGCCGCCGCGCGAGGGCGGGGCGATCTGCAGAAAGGTCACCTTGCGATGCAATTGCGGCGAACGCTCCAGCAATCGCGCATAGGCATGGAAGCGCTCGGGCAGACCCTTGGAGTAATCCAGGCGGTCAACTCCGATGATCAGTGCGCGACCTTCCAGGCTCTGCTTCAGATCGTGGATTTCCTCGTGCTCATTCGCATGGCTGGCCGACTCGGCCACCTGCGCGGTGTCGATGCCGATGGGAAACACTTCGGCGCGGAAGGTGTGGCCTGCCGGCGTTCGAATGCGTCCGTCGCGGCGCATGCTCGCGCCCACCTCGAACAGGAAGTACTCCTGCAGGGCGCGTTGGTCGCGCGCCGTATGCAGGCCGACCAGGTCATAGCAGGCCAGGGTCTCCAGCAATTCCAGATGACGCGGCAGCGCGATCAGCAGGCTGGCGGCCGGCAGCGGCGTATGCAGAAAAAAGCCGATCCGATTGCGCACGCCGCGTTCGCGCAGCATGGCGGCCAGCGGTATCAGGTGATAGTCGTTGATCCACACCAGGTCCTTGGGCCCGATCAGCGAGATCAGCTTTTCGGCGAACAGATTGTTGACGCGCAGATAGCCGGCCAAATGTTTGCGGTCGTAGTCGACCAGGTCGGGCCGGTAGTGCAGCAGCGGCCACAAAGTGCGGTTGGCGAAGCCGTCGTAGAAATCGTCGTGATCGGTGCGGGATAGATCGATGGTGGCGTATTCCACCGGCCCATCGGTTTGCTTGTGCACCTCGCTGGCGGTTTGGCGAGCCACCTTGCCGCTCCAGCCAAACCACACGCCTCCACGCTCCTGCAGGGCGGCCCGCATGGCTGACGCCAGACCGCCGGTTGCGGTCTGGTCGGGTAGTGCCACTCGGTTGGAAACCACGATCAGTCGTCCCTGGCCGTTGTTTCTTCCAGCCATCGTCACAATGCATCCTCCCAGCGCCTGGACAGACGCATTGCGGCCTGGATCAGGCCCACCATCGAGTAAGTCTGCGGAAAATTGCCCCAGTGCTCACCGTTGGCCGGTGCGATGTCTTCGGACAACAGGCCCAGCGGATTTCGCTGTGCCAGCATGTGCTCGAACATCGCACGCGCACGTTCACGGCGCCCGGTGGCGGCCAGCGCTTCGATGTACCAGAAGGTGCAGATGTTGAAGCTGGTTTCCGGCGCGCCGAAATCATCCGGAGCGATATAGCGGAACAGATAGTCGCCGCGTCCAAGCGCGTGGCCGATCGCATCCACGGTGGCGATGAAGCGCGGATCCATCGCGTTGACGAAACCGATATCGGCCAGCAACAGCAGGCTCGCGTCCAAGTGCTCGCCGTCGTAGGCATCAACAAAGGTGCCGAGTTTCTCGTTCCATGCATGCGCTTCGATGCGTTCATGCAAGGCGACCGCTTCGTCATGCCAGTAGCGCGCACGCTCATCCAGGCCTAGCTCGGTGGCGATATGCGCCAGGCGATCGCAGGCGGCCCAGCACATGGCGGCGGAATAGGTGTGCACGGCGGCGCGGCCGCGATATTCCCAAAGCCCGGCATCCGGCGTTTCGGCCACGCGCAGGGCTAGTTCGCCCATGCGCTCCAGCCGGCGGAAGGTGAGTTCGTCGCCGGGATGTTCCAGGCGGCGATCGAAGAAGATCTGCGCCGAGGCGAGCACCACTGAACCGTAGACATCGTTCTGGCGCTGCCGCCACGCGTCGTTGCCCACGCGCACCGGCCCCATGCCGCGGTAGCCGGCCAGGCTTTCCACCTGCGTTTCCATCAGGTCATGTTCGAAGGTGATGCCAAACACGGGTCCGATCTCGCCGTCGCCATCGGCGACCAGGTTGAAGACGTAGCGGATGTACTCCTCCATGCTGCGGGTGGCGCCGAGACGGTTGAGTGCGCGCACGGTGAAGGCCGCGTCGCGGAGCCAGCAGTAGCGGTAGTCCCAGTTGCGGCCGGAATTGGCCGACTCGGGGATCGAGGTGGTGAGCGCCGCGACAATCGCACCGGTCGCTTCGTACTGGCACAGCTTCAAGGTGATGGCGGAGCGGATGATCGGCTCCTGCCATTCGTAAGGCACCGAGAGGTTGCGCACCCACTCGCGCCAATAGGTCAGCGTGTTTTCCAGCGTGTGATGGATGAAGTCCGCCGGACTTTCCATCAGCGTTTCGTCCGGCCCGAACACAAAATGCGCGGGCTTTTCCAGGAAGAACGGCAGGCTGCGTTCGATCATGGTGGACGACACATCGCTGGTCAGGCGCTGCACCACGCCATCGAGCATGAAGCGGATATGGTTGCTGCCGGAGGTCGTCTGCGGCACCTCGCTGCCGTACCCGCACAACGGACGCAGCCGCACGCGGATGCGCGGCGAGCCGCCGATGGGGCGCACGCGTCGCGCGATCAGCACGGGATGATAGAAACGGCCGCGTGCACGAAAGCGCGGCATATAGTCGACGATCTCCACGCCCGAGCCATGATGGTCGTAAAGGCGAGTCACCAGCACGGCGGTATTGGGCATGTAGTGCTGTTCGGCGCGATCGATGTCTTCCAGCTCGATCGACCAGTCGCCACCGTCGCGCTTGGGTGACAACAGTGCGCAAAAGCTGGCATCGCCATCGAAGCGGGGCAGGCAGCACCAGACGATGCGGCCGCGTCCGTCGATCAGTGCGGCAACGCTGCCGTTGCCGATGACGCCCAGTTCCAGGGACGATTTTGCTCCCGGGTCAGGCTGGGTGTCAGGCGTTTCCTCCTGAGGAATGGGCATGCGCGAGGGCTCCATGCTTGAGTGCGTGCAGCACGCGGAACAGCCAGGCCCGCGCGGCGGCAGGCTCCGGCAGCGAATAGCGGGCCACGCTCGGTTCACGCGAACCCACGCGTACGCTCAACCCGTTCTGGAGATTGGCCGTGGCAAAGCCATGTTCATCGGTGAGATCGTCACCCACATAGACCGGCAGGCGATCGCGGAACGGCCAGGCCGACATCAGCGTGGCCACCGCCGAGCCCTTGTCCATGCCTTCGGGCTTCAGTTCGATCACCAGGTTGCCCGGCTGCATTTCGTAGCCGGCCAGTGAAGGCAGCACCTTCTGCACGCGCTCGCGCAAACGTTCGAACATCTGGGGCGAGGTGCGGCAATGCAGGGCGATGGCCATGCCCTTGTCTTCCAGCATCACGCCGGGCAATTCCGCGACGATGGAGCTGGCGATATCGCGCACCAGCGAACGCCGGGTGGCGCCGATATGCACGCCGCGATAACGACCGTCGGCGCCGCGCAGTTCCAGACCATGCAAACCGGCCATGGCCCACGGCGGATGGCCAAACAAATCGTCGAGGTCGTCCAGGCCGCGCCCGCTCACCAGGGCCAGCGCGCCGTCGAGGGCGCCGTAGAGATCTTCCACCAGTTCGCGCAGACGGGAATCCACGCAGACATGATCGGGATGATCAGCGAAATCCAATAGCGTGCCGTCCACGTCAAGAAACAGCGCCCAGCGGTCATCCACGCCAGGCATAGGCGGAGCCGGGAGAGGCGTTTGGGCGGACATGGCGGAGTGGGGCACGGGGGATAGCACGAGGCCAGACTATCAAGGCAAATGTGAAGGCAAGCTCTGGGTGTGGCGCGCGTTGGCTGAAGAAAAGTCGTACACCTGACGTTGACGTGGCTTGAATCACGCGCGGGTGATCCGCATGTGTTTTGGCAGTGGTGGCGAGGGCTACCAAATCCTATTGATCGAGGGGACAACCCATGCGAATGGACAAACTCACCTCGCGTTTTCAGCAGGCCTTGGCAGACGCCCAATCGCTTGCCGTCGGACGCGACAACAACATGCTTGAACCGGTCCACGTGATGGCCGCGCTGCTGGACCAGCAGGGCGGTTCCACCGGGCCGTTGCTGACCCAGGCGCAGGTCAACGTGCCCACCTTGCGCCAGCGCATCAACGAAATGGTCGACCGCCTGCCGCGCGTGAGCGGTCAGGAGGGCAATATCCATGTCGGCAACGAGCTGACGCGGCTGCTCAACCTCACCGACAAGCTGGCCCAGCAGCGCGGCGATCAGTTCATCGCCAGCGAACTGTTCGTGCTTGCCTCGCTGGAGGACAAGGGCGAACTGGGCGCTGCGCTCAAGGCGGCCGGCGCCACCAAGGCGAATGTCGAGGCGGCCATCGAGAAGCTGCGCGGCGGCGAAAAGGTGCAGAGCGAGAACGCTGAAGACCAGCGCCAGGCGCTGGAGAAATATTGCATCGATCTTACGGCGCGCGCCGAGTCGGGCAAGCTCGATCCGGTGATCGGACGCGACGAGGAAATCCGCCGCACCATCCAGGTGCTGCAGCGTCGCACCAAGAACAATCCGGTGCTGATCGGCGAGCCCGGCGTGGGCAAGACCGCCATCGTCGAAGGCCTGGCCCAGCGCATCGTCAAGGGCGAAGTGCCCGAAGGCCTGCGTGATCGCCGCGTGCTCGCGCTGGACATGGGCGCGCTGATCGCCGGCGCAAAATTTCGCGGCGAGTTCGAGGAGCGCCTCAAGGGCGTGCTCAACGACCTGGCCAAGCAGGAAGGCCGCGTCATTCTTTTCATCGACGAGCTGCACACCATGGTCGGCGCCGGCAAGGCCGATGGCGCCATGGACGCCGGCAATATGCTCAAGCCCGCGCTGGCGCGCGGCGAGCTGCATTGCATCGGCGCCACCACGCTGGATGAGTACCGCAAGTACATCGAGAAGGATGCCGCGCTGGAGCGCCGCTTCCAGAAGGTCTACGTGGGCGAGCCCAGTGTGGAAGACACCATCGCCATCCTGCGCGGCCTGAAGGAGCGCTACGCCGTGCATCACGGCGTGGAGATCACCGACCCGGCTATCGTGGCGGCGGCCACGCTGTCCAACCGCTATATCCCCGATCGCCAGCTGCCGGACAAGGCCATCGACCTGATGGACGAGGCGGCTTCGCGCATCCGCATGGAAATCGATTCCAAGCCCGAAGAGCTCGACCGCCTGGAGCGTCGCCTGATCCAGCTGAAGATCCAGCGGGAGATGCTCAAGAAAGAAAAGGACGAGGCGTCCAGGAAGCGCCTGGCCGATCTTGAAAGCGATATCGAAAAGCTCGAGCGCGAATTTTCCGATCTCAACGAAATCTGGAAGTCCGAGAAGGCCGCGCTGCAGGGTGCGACCAAGGTCAAGGAACAGATCGAAGCCGCGCGCGTGGAGCTGGACGCCGCCCAGCGCCGGCAGGACTACGCCAAGATGAGCGAGATCCAGTACGGCACACTGCCGGAACTGGAGAAGCAGCTCGCCGCTGCGCAGGCCGCTGAAAAGCAGGACTTCAAGCTGGTGCAGGATCGCGTCACCGAGGAAGAAATCGCCGAGGTGGTGTCGCGCTGGACCGGTATTCCGGTCAACAAGATGCTCGAAGGCGAGCGCGACAAGCTGCTGCATATGGAAGACGCGCTGCACAAGCGCGTGGTCGGCCAGGATGAAGCCGTGCGTGCCGTTTCCGATGCGATCCGCCGCTCGCGTGCGGGTCTATCCGATCCGAACCGGCCCAATGGCTCGTTCCTGTTCCTCGGCCCCACCGGCGTAGGCAAGACCGAACTGTGCAAGGCGCTGGCCGAATTCATGTTCGACACCCAGGATGCGATGGTGCGCATCGACATGAGCGAGTTCATGGAGAAGCACTCCGTGAGCCGCCTGATCGGCGCGCCTCCGGGCTACGTGGGCTACGAAGAAGGCGGCTATCTCACCGAGGCCGTGCGTCGTCGTCCATACAGCGTGATCCTGCTGGACGAGGTGGAGAAGGCGCATCCGGATGTGTTCAACATCCTGCTGCAGGTGCTCGACGATGGCCGCCTCACCGATGGCCAGGGTCGCACGGTGGATTTCCGCAACACCGTGATCGTGATGACCTCCAACCTTGGCTCGCAGATGATCCAGGAGCAGGCGGGCGACAGCGAGGCCGACTATCTGCAGATGAAGGCGGCAGTGCTGGGCGTGGTGCAGGCGCACTTCCGCCCGGAGTTCATCAACCGACTCGATGAGCTGGTGGTGTTCCGCCCGCTGGAGAAGAAGCAGATCCGCAAGATTGCGCTGATCCAGCTGACCTATCTGGAGAAGCGTCTGGCCGAACGCCAGCTGCGCATGGAGATCAGCGACAAGGCGCTGGATCTGCTGGGCAATGTGGGCTTCGACCCGGTTTATGGCGCACGGCCGTTGAAGCGGGCGATCCAGCAGCAGCTGGAGAATCCGCTGGCGCGGCAGATCCTGGAAGGGAAGTTTGCTGCGGGTGCGACCATTGTGGTGGAGGCGGAGCAGGGGCATTTGGTGTTCCACACGCAGTAGCGCGCGGTTTGGATGTTGATGGTTGTGGCGCCCGTCCTGTGGAAGCAGGGCGGGCGTCTTGTTTTGCGTGGTCGTGGGCGGCCGCTGCTTTGCTCCCTCTCCCCACCGGGGAGAGGGCTGGGGTGAGGGGCGGGTGCTCGCGGGAACATGTCTATTCGTAGTTCTTGCGTGGGCTGGATCCAAAGCCTCGGTGTCTAGTTGCCGCGTTGTCGGCAGCTTGCCCGCCTGCCGCGGGCTTCCGTCCTCCTGCCGGAG
>NZ_JPLA01000003.1 GCF_001010355.1 Dyella japonica DSM 16301
AACCAAAAGAAAGGGCCCCCCGGATGACGCGCCTTCCGGGCCTGCGGCCCTCCAGGTGCGCGGGCGGGTTCCGGGGTTTTTCGACAGGACATCCCTGTCCTGTCGAAAAACTGGCCGCATCCATGCGGCCACCCTTCGGGCTTTCCTCCACCCGCCCGCCGCGTCATACGGGGACCCGGGGATCAAGAGCCACATCAAGGGCCTGGCAACGCCCTGCACCGCTGGGGGCTGTTTCTTGTAGGAGGGCACTTGTGCGCGACCAACCAACGGAGCGGCGCGCCCACGCGCTGCGGTCGCGCACAAGTGCGCTCCTACAAGGGGGCGCGTGCTGTGGGCGCGGATGAAAAATCTCCGGCCGCTCCTTTTTGTGGGAGCGCACCCTGTGCGCGACAAACCTACGGAGCGGTACACCCGGCGTGCCGGTCGCGCACAGGGTGCGCTCCCACAGACAAGCAAGCGTGCCAACGACTGAAGGGCTAACGCCGGTCCCCAGCGAGGCCTTGAGTTGAAACGTGTCTCTATTGCGACGCAGCTGCCGTCGCCGCCGCCGGCGCATGCGCCAACTCATCGGCGGACCAGCCGCCACCCACATCGCCCATCAACGACACCGCATCCAGGAGCCTCTGCTGCTGCACGCTCAGCGCGTCCTGCTTGGTGCTCAACTCCGTCGTCTGCGCCAAGGCAGCGGTCGTGTAATCCACGGTGCCAGCCTGATACTCGTTGAACGCAATCTCCGATCCGCGAGTGGCGTCCTTCACGGCAGCGTCGAGCACTTGCGCTTGTTGGGCGAGGATGCGGATGCCGGAGAGATCGTCTTCCACATTCTGGAAAGCACCCAGCACCGTGCCGCGATAGTTGGCGACAGCGGCTTCGTAATTCGCGCGGGCGGCGGCAACTTCGCCGTGGCGGGCGCCGGCGTCGAAGATCGTCTCGCTGGCGTCAGCGCCCAGCGACCACACATGGTTGGCCACATGCAGCAGACCGGCGAGCGGGGATTGCGAGAATCCGTCGGCTGCTGAAAGCGAGAGCGACGGGTAGTAGGCAGCAATAGCGACGCCGATGGCCGCATTCTGCGCAGCCATCTGGCGCTCGGCCACGGCGATATCAGGGCGGCGCTGCAACAGCGTGGTAGGCACGCCAGCGGGTACCTGGGGCAGAGTGGGCAGGGTGGCGTTGTGCGGAACCTCGAGTTCTTCAGGGTTCTTGCCGACCAGCACGGCGATGGCATGCACGTCTTGCGCACGCGCTACGCCCAACGCGATCAGTTTGGATTGCGCGTTCTCCAGCTGCGTCCGCGCCGTGATGACATCCGAGGGCGCGATGGTGCCGGCCTTGTCCTGATTGGCTACGACGCGCAAGTACTCCTTGTCCGCGTCGACGGTCTGCTGTAGCAAGTCGATGTTGGCGTCGGTGACGCGCAAGTTGATGACCGCCGTGGCGAGTGCGATTTGTTCGGACAAGGTGGCATTGGCGAGGGTTGCCTCGCTCGCCTGCGCAGTGGCCTTGTTCTCCTCCACGGTGCGGCGAACCTTGCCCCACAAGTCCGGCGCCCAGCTCACATTGCCTTCCAGCGAACCGGACGTGCTCACCGGACTCAGGTGCTCAACGCCGCTGCCTGCATTGCCGGCAGACGAGCGCTGCTTGCTTGCGCCACCCGTAATGCCGATGGTCGGGAACAGCGCACTGCGCGCCACCTGCACCTCGGCGACGGCGGCCTGATAGTTCGCATAGCTCTGCGCCACCGTCTGGTTCGACACCGCCACTTGCGGCTCCAGCTCGTCGAGCAGCGGATCGTTGAAGGCCTTCCACCAATCGCCCTTGGGCGCGTCGTCTGCAGGCGCGGCGGAGGTCCAACCGGGCATTTCCTTGTACTGCGTCGGTACGTTGACCTGGGGGCGGTGGTAGTCGGGACCCACCATGCAGCCGCCAAGCAGGGTTGCCAGCGAAACGGCTAGTAGATTGCGGGGAAAGATCTTGTTCATGCGTTTGCGTCCGATCGGTTCCACGGCAGGCTCTCGGACCAACGCGCCAGGCGTGCGCGCAACCGGTCGAGGTACAAGTAGATCACTGGGGTGGTGTACAAGGTGAACACCTGGCTGAAGATCAGGCCGCCCATCACGGTGATGCCCAGCGGCTGGCGCAGCGACGCGCCCTGGCCGATGCCGATGGCCAGCGGCACCGCGCCCAGCACGGCTGCCGCGGTGGTCATCATGATGGGGCGCAGTCGCACCACGGCGGCGTCGTGGATCGCCTTGCGCGGCTCCAGACCCTCGTCGCGCTGCAGATGGATGGCCACGTCGATCATCATGATCGCGTTCTTCTTCACGATGCCGATCAGCAGGATGATGCCGATCATCGCGATCACCGAGAACGGTGTGCCAAAGATCAGCAAGGCCAGCGTCGCGCCGATGCCCGCCGAGGGCAGGGTGGAGAGAATCGTGATCGGATGGACGGTGTTCTCGTAGAGGATGCCCAGCACGATGTAGACCGCCGCGAGCGCCGCGAGTATCAGCAACGGCATGGTGCCCATGGACTGCGCGTACACCTGCGCCGCACCGGCGGTCGCACCATGGATGGAAGCCGGCATGCCCAGCACCTGCGCCGCTTCGCTGATGGCGGCCAGGCCGTCGCTGAGCGAGCCGCCCGGCGGGAGGTTGAACGAGATGGTGCCGGCCACCAGTCCACCCTGATGATTCACTTGGGTGGCCGTGTGATTGCTCACATACGAAGCCAGCGCGGGGAACGGCACCAGCGTTTCCGCCGAGGTGCTGTCGGCACTGCCACTGGAGCTGCCGCCCTTGGCATTGGCGATGGCGTTGGTGAGCTGGTTGGCTTCGGCGTCGCTGTTGCGGGAGTTGGTGCTGGACGTCGTGGTGCTGGTGGTGCTGGCGGTGACGCCGCTCACGATGGATCTGGACATCTGCGTCTGCTGCGTGCCCGACGCATTGCCTGCTGCGGTGCTGAAGCGGATGCGGTTGATCGTCTGCGGGTATTGCCAGTACTTGGGCGCCACTTCCATCACCACGAAGTACTGGTTCAGCTCGTTGTAGATGGTCGATACCGTGCGCTGGCCGAAGGCGTCGTAGAGCACGCTGTCGATCTGGTTGGGCGCGAAGCCGTAGCGCGCCGAGGTGGCGCGGTCGATGTTCACATACAGCTGCAAGCCGTTCTGCTGCAGATCGGAATTCACGTCGGTGATGCGGTCGTGGTACTTGCCCAGCGCCGTCACCAGGCGTGGCACCCAGGTGTACAAGGCCTCCGGATCGTCGCTGGTCAGCGTGTACTGATATTCGGAGGCCGATTGCCGCCCGCCGATACGCAGGTCCTGCGCGGCCTGCAAGAACAGCTTCGCGCCCGACACCGCGTTGAGCTTGGGACGCAGGCGATCCACCACCTGCGCGGCGGAAATCTTGCGCTCGGCCAGCGGCTTCAATTCGATGAACACGTTCGCTGTGTTGAGCGCGCGACCACCGGTGAAGCCGGCCACCGAGGCGACTGCCGGATCCTTCTGCACGATGGCCTGCAATTGCGCGAGCTTCTTCTGCATCGCCTGGAAGGAGATGCTCTGGTCGGCAATGATCTGCCCGTTGAGGATGCCGTTGTCCTGTTCGGGGAAGAACGTCGAGGGCACCAGCCGGATCAGCACCACGTTGAGCACGATCAGGCCGATCAGGGTGAGCATCACCGCGAGCGCGTGATCGAGCACCACGGTGAGCGAGCGCGCATAGGCCTGGCGGAAACGCTCGAACTGGCGCTCGTACCAAACGGCCCAGCGCGCCTTGGAATGCAGGGACTTGCGGCTGATGACGAAGGCGGCCATCGCCGGCGTCACGGTGAGCGAGATCACCAGCGAAAACAGGATGGCGATCGACAGCGTCACCGCGAACTCGTGGAACAGCAGGCCCACGATGCCCGGCATCAGCAGGATCGGCAGGAACACGGCGATCAGCGAGAGGCTCATCGAAATCACCGTGAAACTCACTTCCGCGCTGCCGACCATCGCAGCCTCGCGCACGTCCATGCCGGCTTCGACGTGGCGCACGATGTTCTCCAGCACCACCACCGCATCGTCCACCACGAAGCCGGTGCCGATGGTCAAGGCCATCAGCGAGAGGTTGTCGATGCTGTAGCCCAGCAGGTACATCGGCCCGAACGTGCCGACGATCGACAGCGGCAAGGCCACCGCGGGCACCAGCACGGCGCGCGGCGATTGCAGGAAGATATAGACCACGCCGATCACCAGCAGCACGGCCATGAACAGCGTTCGTTCGGTGTCGTTCACCGCCGCGTTCACCGACTGCGAACGATCCACCGCCACGCCGACGTGGACGTTATGCGGCAGGGTGGCTTCGATCGACGGCAGCGACTTGCGGATCTGCGCCACCGTCTTGACGATATTGCTGCCCGGCAACGGATACACGATCACCAGCACCGCGTCCTGGCCGTTGTAGAGGCCGGCGTTGCGCAGGTTTTCCGCTGAATCGAGCACCTGCGCCACGTCGCGCAGCTGCACCGGCGAGCCATTGCGGTAGGCGACGATGAGGTCGCGATACGGCGCGGCCTTGTTGATCTGATCATTGGACAGCACTTCGAAACGCTGGCCGTTCTGGTCGATATGACCTTTGACGCTGTCAGCATTCGCCGCGCTGATTGCGGCGCGCACATCCTCCAGCCCGATGCCGTAGCTGTTGAGCTGATCCGGTTCCAACTCCACGCGCACCGAGGGCAGCGCGCTGCCACCCAGGGTGATCTGGCCCACGCCATCCACCTGCGAAAGCTGCTGCTGGATTACCGAATCGGCCGAGTCGTATAGCTGCGCGCGGGTCAGGGTCTTGGAAGTGAGCGCGAGCACCATGATGGGCGAGTCGGCGGGGTTGAACTCGCGGTAAGTGGGATTGTTGCGCAGCGTGGTCGGCAGATCGGCGCGGGCCGCCTGGATCGCCGCCTGCACGTCGCGCGCCGCACCGTTGATGTCGCGATTGAGGCCGAACTGGATGACGATCTGCGCCGAGCCGACGGTGCTGGTGGAAGTGAGTTCGGTGACGTCGGCAATCGTGCCCAGGCGGCGTTCCAGCGGCTCGGCCACGGTCGCGGCCATGATGCTGGGACTGGCGCCCGCCATGCTCGCCTGCACCACCACCACCGGGAAGGTGATATTCGGCAGCGGCGCCACCGGCAGGTGGAAATACGCCAGCATGCCCGACAGCAGGATCGCCACGGCCAGCAGCGTGGTCGCCACTGGCCGCTTGATGAAGACGCCAGGGATGTTCACGCGCCTTCCCCAGCCGCCTCTTCAGGCAGGCTCTGGCGGCGGAAACGCTGGGCGAGCCGGTCGAAATACAGATAGATCACCGGCGTGGTGAACAGCGTCAGCAACTGGCTGAGCAGCAGGCCGCCGATGATGGCCAGACCCAGCGGACGACGCAGCTCCGAACCCGTGCCCGAACCCAGCAGCATCGGCAAGGCGCCGAGCATCGCCGCGAGCGTGGTCATCAGGATCGGGCGGAAGCGCAGCAGCGAGGCCTCGAAGATAGCCTCCTCAGCCGGCTTGCCGTGTTCGCGTTCGGCTTCGAGCGCGAAGTCCACGATCATGATCGCGTTCTTCTTCACGATGCCGATCAGCAGCACGATGCCGATGATGCCGATCACGTCCAGGTCGCTGCCGGCGATCATCAGGGCCACCAGCGCCCCGATGCCGGCCGAGGGCAGGGTGGAGAGAATCGTCACCGGATGGATGAAGCTCTCGTACAGCACGCCCAGCACGATATACACGGCGATCAGGGCGGCAATCAGCAGGTAGACCTCGCTGGACAGCGAGTCCTGGAACGCCTGCGCTGCGCCCTGGAAGGTCGAGGTGATCGAGGTCGGCAGATGCACCGCCGCCTCGGCATCGTTCACTTCCTTCACGGCCTTGCTCAGCGAGGCGTCCTTGGCCAGGTTGAACGACACGGTGACGGCCGGGAACTGCGAGAGATGGCTGATCACCAGCGGCGACTTGGTGATCTTGATGGTGGCGATGCCCTTGAGCGGCACCTGGCCGCTGCTGGCCGTCTGGCTGGGCAGATACAGATCGCCCAGCGATTCCACCGTCGGAATGCTCTCCGGCTTGGCCACCAGGATCACGCGGTACTGGCTGGCCTGTTCGAAGATGGTGGAGACGATGCGCTGGCCCAGCGCATCGTAGAGCGCGTTGTCGATGGTGGCGGCCGTGATGCCGTAGCGCGCCGCCAGCTGGCGGTTCACTTCGACATTGACGGCCAGGCCGTCGTTGTTGAGATCGCTGGTGACGTCGGTGATCGACTTGATGGCCTTCAGCCGCGTGATCAACTCGGGCACATATTGCTGGAAGGCCTGCTGGTTCGGCCCGCGCAACACGAACTGGTACTGGTTCGGCGAGATGGTGGTGTCCAGCGTCAGGTCCTGCTCGGGCTGCATGTACAACTTGATGCCCGGGATGCTGGTCACCTCCTGCTGGATGCGACGCGAAATCTCCTCGGCAGTGGACGAACGGTCGTCGCGCGGCTTGAGGTTGATCAGGAAGCGGCCGTTGTTGAGCGTGGTATTGGTGCCGTCGATGCCCACGTACGAGGTGAGGCTGGCCACGTCCTCGTCCTTGAGGATGGCATCGGCCAACTGCTTCTGACGATCGACCATCACGCCATAGGAGACGGAGTTGTCCGCCACGCTGATGCCTTGCAGCACGCCCACGTCCTGCACCGGGAACAGGCCCTTGGGGATGATGATGTAGAGCACGAAGGTGAGCGCGAGCGTGGCCAGGAAGGTCAGCAGCGTCGCCGTCTGATGCGCCATCACGAAGTGCAGGCCGCGCTTGTACGCCGCCAGCGTCTTGTCGAACAAACCCTCGCTGATGCGTTCGAAGCGGCTGGGGTGGCGATCGGCCTGCGCCTTGAGGATGCGCGCGCACAGCATCGGCACCAGGGTCAGCGACACCACCGCCGACAGCACGATGGTCACCGCCAGCGTCACCGCGAATTCGCTGAACAAGCGGCCGATCACGCCGCCCATGAACAGCAGCGGGATCAGCACCGCAATCAGCGACACCGTCAGCGAGAGAATGGTGAAGCCGATCTGGCCGGCGCCTTCGAGCGCAGCCTCCAACGGCGTCTTGCCTTCTTCCAGATAGCGCACGATGTTCTCGATCATCACGATCGAGTCGTCCACCACGAAACCGGTGGCGATGATCAAGGCCATCAGCGACAGGTTGTCGATGGAGTAGTTGAGCTCGTACATCAGCGCCAGCGTGCCGATCAGCGACACCGGCACCGAGATGCTGGGAATGATGGTCGCCGGCAGATTGCGCAGAAACACGAAGATCACCAGCACGACCAGGATCACCGCCAGGACCAGCTCGAACGCCGCGTCGTTGACCGAGGAGCGGATCACCCCGGTGCTGTCGGTGACCACTTCCACCTTCATGCCCGCGGGCAGGGTGGATTCCAGCTGCGGCAGCTGTTTCATGATCTGGTTGACGGTGGCGATCACGTTGGCGCCGGGCTGGCGCTGCACGTTGAGCACGATCGCCTGCGTCTTGTTGAACCACGCGCCTTGTTCGGTGTTCTGCGCGGCCTGCGTGACGCGGGCCACGTCGCGCAGATAGACCGGTGCCGAGTTCTGGTACGAGATGACGGTGTCGAGATAATCCTGCGGATTCTGGATCTGGTCGTTGCCGTTGATCGTGTAGTCGAGATCGGGGCCGTCGAAGTTGCCCTTGGGCTGGCTCACGTTGACGTTGGCGATCAGCGAGCGCAGGTCGTCGATATTGAGGCCGTAGCCGGCCAGTTTCTTGGGATCGGCCTCGATGCGGATGGCCGGCACGTTGCCGCCGGCCGGCGTCACCAGGCCCACGCCCGGCACCTGCGAAATCTTCGCACCCAGGCGGTTGTTCGCCACGTCCTGCAGCTGCGGCAGCGACATGGAGTTGGAGGTGACGGCCAAGGTGAGAATCGGACGATCCGCCGGATTCACCTTGGCATAGGTCGGCGGCGCCGGCAGACCGGACGGCAGCAGGCTGTTGGCCGCGTTGATCGCCTCCTGCACATTCTGCTCGGCCACGTCGAGATTGAGCGACAGGTCGAACTGCAGCGTGATGATCGACGCACCCGCCGAACTATTGGACGTCATCTGCTGCAGGCCGGGGATTTCACCCAGCTGCACTTCCAGTGGCGCCGTCACTGTCGTCGCCATCACCGACGGGCTGGCGCCTGGATAGAACGTCTGCACCTGGATCGTCGGGTAGTCGACGTTGGGCAGGGATGACACCGGCAGGAACTTCATCGCCACGAGGCCCACCATCACGAGGGCAATCATCAGCAGCGAGGTGGCTACCGGCCTGAGGATAAACAGGCGGGAAATATTCATTGGATCTTGCGCCTGCGACTCACGACGATGCGCTGGCGGCGTGCGAGCGCTTGCCAGTGTGCGTCGCGGCAGGCGTGCCTGCGCTGCTGGCGCCGGCCGGATGCGGCTGCGCGATGCGGATCTTCGCGCCGTCGCTCAGGCGGTCCATGCCGTCGGTCACCACCTGCTGGCCGGCGGCAAGACCGGCCAGGATGGCAGTGGACTTGCCGTCGCTGGGGCCGGGCGTCACCTTGTGCACCGACACCGTCTGGTCCGCATTGACCAAGTACACGTAATCGCCTGGCGCACCGCTCTGCACCGCCGAGGTGGGCACCAGCACGGCCTTCTGCAGCGTGTCCACCAGCATCTGCACATTGACGAATTCGTTCGGGAACAGCGCTTCGTCGTCGTTGGCGAAGGTGGCGCGCAGCGTGACCGTGCCGGTGCTGGTGGCCATCTGGTTGCTCAGTGCGTACAGCGTGCCGCTGGCGACCTGCTTGCTGTTGTCGCTGCTATAGGCGGTGACCGGCAGCTTGGCGCCGCCGTTCACGCGTTGCAGCACCTTGCCCAGCGAATTCTGCGGCACGGTGAACTGCACCGTGGTCGGCTTCATCTGCGTGATGGTGACGATGCCCGGCGAGGTGGACTGCGTGACGTAGTTGCCCGGGTCGACCAGGCGCAGGCCGACGCGGCCGGCCACCGGCGCGGTGATATGGCAATAGGCGATGTCCAGCTCATCCTGCGCGATGGCGGCCTTGTCCGCCTTCACCGCCGCTTCGTTCTGCGCCACCGTGAATTTCTGATCGGCGTAGGTCTGCTCGGCGATCGACTTCTGCTCATGCAGCTGGGTGAAGCGGACCAGGTCGGCGCGTGCCTGATCGAGCGTGGCCTGATCCTTGGCCAGTTGCGCTTCGGCTTGCTGCTTGTTGATCTCGTACTGGCGCTGGTCGATCTGCGCGAGGAACTGGCCCTTCTCGACATCCTGGCCTTCCTGGTAGCCGACGCCGGTCAGGTAACCGCTCAGTTGCGGCAGCACATTGACCGTCGCCACCGGCGTGACCGTGCCCAGCGCGGTGAGCACTTCGGGCATATCGCCGAGCGTGGCGGTGGCGGCACTCACCACTTGGGCTGGCTGACCCGTTTTGGCTTTTTGCCCGGTGAGGATGTGGACCACGATCAGCACCAGCAGCAGCGCGATGATCACGGCCGCGATCAGTACGCCACGCTTCCTACGAGGGTGCCCGGATGTTTGGGCCGTGTCGGCGCTCATCGACCATCTCCCAGCAACTCAAGTATGCAATTCACAAGACCAACCATTCGTATCGTTGTTCGCGAGCACGATGCGGCGACGAAGTTTCGCCGTGACGTCGTGTTGACTGACTTCTAACGATCCGTGGTCCATGTGGTTGACCCGGGCAGGGGCGTGCGCGGCCATGGCCGTGCCCAGCAGCGCGTGGGCACTGGGCTGTCATGCACTGGAAAAAGTGATGGCACAAGCATTGTCACGGACAGGTGATGCCTCGCGACAGGATGCACGTCCGTGCTTGCTTGATTAAGAAATATTCATCTAGGGCCGATCAAACCATGCGCGCGCGCTTCCACCAGTTCGTGACCTTTTCCTCGCGCACCAGCGTGAAGAGTCCCGAACCGAGAATGAGCGCGATGCCGATCAGCATGGGCCAATCCAGGTGATCGCCGAACAGCCAGTAGCCGAAGAAGATCGCCCACAGCATCTGGCTGTACTGGGTCGGCGCAATGCGATTGGCGGGTGCGTGATGCGTGGCGAGCATCAACAGCACACCGGCAAGTCCGGCGAGCAAACCGTAGCCCGCCAACAGCCACCACTGATGCAGATTCGGCCAGATGAAACTGGGCAGCATCAACACGCCGCCGCTCACCAGTGGACCCATCACACCGGCACCGTAAAGACTGATGCGCTTTTCATGGGGGCCGGCCATGCGCAACGCCACCACGGACACCGCGCCGGAAAGGCCGCAGGACATCGCCGCCAGATGTCCCACGCCCAATGCGCGGAAGCCCGGTCGCAACACCACCAGCACGCCGAGGAAGCCCACGATCACCGCCGACCAGCGTCGCCAGCCCACGTGTTCCTTCAGGAAGATCACCGACAGCAGGGTCACGAAGATCGGCAGCAGAAAGATCAGCGCGAACGCTTCGGCCATCGGCAAGGCGGTGAAGGCGATCACCGCCGAAATGTTGCAGATCGCGCCGGTGATCGCGCGGATCCACCACAGGTGTGGCTTGCGTGCGGTGAACACATCAAGATAGCGATCGCCGGGATGGCGGATGAAGGGCAGGGCGCTGAGCATCAGCACCGCGCCGAAGAACACTGCCTCATAGGCTGGCAACGTGCCATGCAGCGACTTCACGAACGCATCGCTGATCGCGTAGGCGGCGTAGCAGGCAAAGCCGAGTAACACACCTTTGAACATGGACGATCCGGCGGGGGACGGAATGCCGGCCGTCGTGCCCGATCAGGCGGGACCCGGCAGGCCGCGGGCGGTGCTGCGAGATCCGGGGCCAGTCGGCAGGGGTGACGGCGCTGGCGTCCCAGCCGGGGCTGGGACGCGGAGTATGCATGGTCCCACAGCCCGTCCCGCACGCCTACCCCGGGCCTGCTGCACCCCGCCATGATTCATCCCCTGGGCCGGGCTAGAATGGGGGATTGTCCCCAACGTCACGGAACTTCAAGCATGCCCGCTCGCCTGAATCCCCTCGATCTCTATGACGTCCGCTCCCTGCTTTCCGATGAGGAGCGCATGGTGCAGGACACCGTCGGCCGTTTCGTCGACGAGCGCGTCTTGCCGATCATCGGGGACTGCTTTGACCAGGGCCGTTTCCCCAAGGAACTGGTGCCTGAAATCGCCAGCCTGGGCCTGCTCGGCGCCACGCTGCCGGAGAAGTACGGCTGCGCCGGCATGAACGGCGTCAGCTACGGCCTGATCTGCCAGGAGCTGGAGCGCGGCGATTCGGGACTGCGCAGCTTCGCCTCCGTGCAGAGCTCGCTGTGCATGTACCCGATCTACGCGTACGGCACCGAAGAACAGAAAATGCATTACCTGCCGAAGATGGCGGCGGGCGAAATCATCGGCTGCTTCGGCCTGACCGAACCGCACGGCGGCTCGGACCCGGCCAACATGAAGACCAACGCCAAAAAGGACGGCGGCGACTGGGTCATCAACGGCGCCAAGATGTGGATCACCAACGGCAATGTTGCGCACATCGCCATCGTGTGGGCGCAGACCGAGGACGGCATCCAGGGCTTCATCGTGCCGACCGACAGCAAGGGTTTCACCGCTCAGGAAGTGCACAAGAAGATGAGCCTGCGCGCCTCGGTGACCTCGGGCCTGTTCTTCGACAACGTGCGTGTGCCCGAGGCCAACCGCCTGCCGAACGTAAAGGGCCTGAAGGGTCCGCTGGGCTGCCTCACGCAGGCACGCTACGGCATCACCTGGGGTCCGATCGGCGCGGCGCAGGCCTGCCTGCAGGAAGTGCTCAACTACACCCAGGACCGCATCCTGTTCGGCCGTCCGCTGGCTTCCAACCAGGCGATCCAGATCAAGCTGGCCGAGATGGCCCGTCGCATCACCATGGCGCAGCTGCTGTCGCTGCAGCTCGGCCGCCTCAAGGACGCCGGCAACATGCAGCCGACCCAGGTGTCGATGGCCAAGTGGAACAACTGCCGCATGGCCATCGATATCGCGCGCGAATGCCGCGACATCCTCGGCGGCGCCGGCATCACCACCGAACACGTGGCCATTCGTCACGCGCTGAACCTGGAATCGGTGATCACCTATGAAGGCACCGAGACGGTGCATCAGCTGGTGGTGGGGCGTGAGTTGACGGGGATTAATGCGTTCTGAGGATTGGGCACGCCCACACGCCCCTGCTCGTCATTCCGGCGAAAGCCGGAATCCAGCGACTTTGGTTCGGCCTTCAGGCGCTGGATCCCGGCTTTCGCCGGGATGACGGTGATGAGTCATTAGACGTGACGCGAGATATCGCCAACCCATGAGCTGGCAAACCATCCGCATCGAAACCGAACGCCTCGTCCTGCGTCCGCCGCAGGCCGAGGACTTTGATCGCTGGGCGGCCAACATGGCCGACCCCGAGTCGGCCCGCTTCATCGGCGGGCAGCAACCGCGCGCCGTGGCCTGGCGCGGTTTCCTCACCATGGTCGGTTCATGGGCCATCCAGGGCTTCGGCATGTTCTCGGTGATCGAGAAGGACACCGGGCACTGGATCGGTCGCATGGGTCCATGGTTCCCCGAAGGCTGGCCGGGCCGTGAAGTCGGCTGGGGGCTCGCGCGCCATGCATGGGGCAAGGGTTTGGCGATGGAAGGCGCCATTGCCTGCATGGATTTCGCCTTCGACCAGCTCGGCTGGGACGACGTGATCCACAATATCGATCCAGCCAATGCGCCGTCGCAGGCGCTGGCGGCAAGGCTTGGCTCGCGTTTGCGTGGCCCCGGCCGTTTGCCCGAGCCCTTCCAGGACGCCCCGGTCGAGATCTGGGGGCAGACGCGCGACGAATGGCGTCGACGCGCATGAGTCATGTCACGCCCGCGCTGTACGCCACGCTGGCCGAGATCGTGCCGGAGCTGCATGTGCATTGTGCGCAGCCGTGGTGCGTGATCGGTAGCGCTGCGGCTTTGCTCGCCGGCGCGGACGTCAGCGTGGCCGATGTGGACCTGCTGGTATCGCGTGACGATGCCGACACGTTGATGGCGCTCTGGGCCGACCGTCGCGAGCCGGTCTACGAACCGGCCAACGCCGAACGTTTCCGCTCGCATTTCGCACGCTTTCGTTTTCCCGGTACGCCCGTCGAGGTGATGGGCGGGCTGGAGCTCAATCAAGGCGATGGCTGGAAATTGGTGGAAGCTGGACGACTCACCCTGGTAGGCCTCAACGGCCTTGCCGTGCCGGTGCCGTCGCTCGAAGATCAGATCCGCATACTTGAAAGTTTCGGACGTGAGAAGGACGCACAGCGTGCGAAAACCCTGCGCGCTCTAGCCTCCTCTCCCCTCCGGGGAGAGGACTGAGGTGAGGGGCGGGTGCTCGCGATGACGCAGCTACGAAGCATGCTTCGAATCAGCCATGCCGCGACCGTGGCCCCTCACCCCAGCCCTCTCCCCGCAGGGGAGAGGGAGCAACAGCGCGCCTCTTTGCTTTGCTTGACCATCCATATTTCAGCCGTCCAAACGGCCACTCGTTGACGAGACCTCAAGCCATCATGACCGCCATCCCCTACACCCTCACGGCCCGCCATAAAGGCTTCAACCGCGCCGAGATCGTCGACCAGAACTTCATCGAGTTCGTGCAGCTCTGGCAGGGCGACGTGCAGGCGCCGCTGGGCGGCCACTCGCCGGTTTTGCCGGGCAGCGCACTCAATGGCCAGGGTTTTCGCGAGCTGCTCGAATCGCAGCTGATCAGCCGCCATCTCGACCTGATGGCGCGCGTGCTGCGTGTGCAGAACAAGGTGTTCTACACCATCGGCTCCAGTGGTCACGAAGGCAACGCGATGGTGGCGCGCCTCACGCGCCATACCGACCCGGCCTTCCTGCATTACCGTTCCGGCGGCTTCATGGCCGAGCGTTTCCGCAAGCTGCCGGGCATGGATCCGGTGATGGATTCGGCGCTGTCGTTTGCCGCCAGCATGGAAGATCCCGCTTCCGGCGGCCGCCACAAGGTGTGGGGCAGCAAGCCGTTGTGGGTGCTGCCGCAGACCTCCACCATCGCCTCGCACCTGCCCAAGGCGCTCGGCACTGCGGTGGCCATCGAGCAGGCGCGACGCATCGGCCACAAGCTGCCGATTCCCGAAGACAGCATCGCGATCTGCTCGTTCGGCGATGCCTCGTCCAACCACGCCACCGCACAGACTGCGTTCAACGCGGCGGCATGGACGGCCTACCAGAAGCTGCCGGCGCCCGTGCTCTACGTGTGCGAAGACAACGGCATCGGCATCTCGGTGAAGACGCCCAACGGTTGGGTGGCGAACAACTTCCGCCATCGCGCCGATCTCGATTATTTCTACGCCGACGGCCTGGACCTGGCCGAAGGCTATGCACAGGTGCAGGAAGCGGTGGAACACTGCCGCACCACGCGCCGCCCGACCTTCCTGCATCTGCGCACGACGCGCGTGATGGGGCATGCCGGCACCGATTTCGAGATCGAGTGGCGCAGCGTGGAAGAACTGTTTGCCGTCGAAGCCTCTGATCCGCTGCTGCGTTCGGCGGAGATCGCGTTGTCGTCGGGCCTGTACACCAAGGAGTCGCTGCTCGCGCTGTACGAGGCTACGCGCAAGCGTTGCTTCGAGGCGGCCGAGGATGCCGATCGTCGCCCGCGCCTGAGCACGCTGGAGCAGGTGATGAAGCCGCTCGCGCCGTACACGCCGGCAGCAGTGAAGGCCGAAGCGGAGCGCACCGACTATCGGGATCGCCGCCTCGCCGCCTTCGGCAGCGAAGACAAGCTGCCAGAAAACCAGCCGCCGCGTCATCTGGCGATCCAGATCGGCCAGGCGTTGCACGACATCATGGCCAAGTATCCCGAGTCGCTGCTGTTCGGCGAAGACGTGGCGCAGAAGGGCGGCGTCTACACCGTCACCAAGGGCTTGAACAAAACCTTCAAGGGCAGCCGCGTGTTCAACACGCTGCTGGACGAGACCATCATCCTTGGCCTGGCGCAGGGCTATGCCAACATGGGCATGCTGCCGCTGCCGGAAATCCAGTACCTGGCGTACTTCCACAACGCCTGCGACCAGATCCGCGGCGAAGCGGCCTCGCTGCAATTTTTCTCCAACGACCAGTTCCGCAACGCGATGGTGATGCGCGTGGCCAGCCTGGGTTACCAGAAGGGCTTTGGCGGCCACTTCCACAACGACAACTCGATTGCCGCGCTGCGCGATATCCCCGGCCTGGTGGTCGGCTGCCCCAGCCGTGGCGACGATGCCGCAACCATGCTGCGCACGATGACGGCGCTGGCCAAGGTCGATGGCCGCGTATGCGCCTTCCTCGAGCCGATCGCGTTGTACATGACCAAGGATCTGTACGAGGCAGGCGATGGCCAGTGGCAGTTCGGCTATCCCGCGCCGGGCGAGGCCATGACGCTGGGCGAAGGCCGCGTCTACGGCCAGGACGCCAACGACCTGGTGGTGTTCACCTTCGGCAACGGCGTGACGATGGCCTTGCGCGCCGCCCGCACGATCGAGGCGGAGCTGGGCTGGAAGGTACGCGTGGTGGACCTGCGCTGGCTGGCGCCTCTCAACGACGCCTTCATCGCGGCGCAGGCAAAGTCCGCCAAACGCATCATCGTGCTGGACGAAGGTCGCAAGAGTGCTGGCGTGGGCGAGGGCATCATCACTGCCATCGTCGAAGGCGGCTGCGGGGCTACGCCGCTGGAGCGCGTCGTAGGTGCCGACACCTACACGCCACTGGCCGGCGCGGCCTTGCTGGTTTTGCCCGGCGATGCTGATGTAGTCGCCGCGGCCCGCAAGCTGGCCTGACCGGTGTCATGGTGGCGCCGGGCGGCCGGCGCCACGTCGTCTCCATCGCGACGGGCATGAGTGCATGGCCACGCGAGGAGGCTGTCATGGATTACCGCTACGTAGCGATGCTGGGTCTGCTGGTTGCCTGCGCCGCCTGTTCGCAGCAACCGGAAGGCAAGACCGCCGCCGGCGCACCGCCGGCCCCGCTCAGCACATCGGCGCCCGCGCTTGCCACCAGTGCGGGCACAGCCAGCGGCCTGACCTATCTTTACGACCTGATGCAGCGCCCGGATTTCTCCACGGCATTCGCTGCGCTATACGGCGGCGATCAATTGCCGGCCTGGGCCAGCCAGGGCGGCGTCGCGACGCCGGCGCAACAGGTCAGCGTGAACGGTCGCACGCAGTTGCTCGCCACCGCCTGCAAGCCGCATGACTGTCCGTCCGAACGCATTCTGATTCTCTACGATGAAAACACGCATGCCATGTCCGGGCTGTTCGCGCGGCGCAAGGCCAATGCCTTGAACGATGCGGACAGCAATGATCCGGCCAACGACGATTTGCTGTGGCTGGGGTCGCCCGATGAGGCGTCGAAGGCGTTGTTGCGGCGGAAGCTGTATTCGCCGAATTGAGCGCGGCCTTCGCAATATCCTGTGGGAGCGCACCCTGTGCGCGACTGGTTTTCGCGAAGACCTCGATGCCTTAGGTAGAACTGAGGCCGTCGCGCACAGGGTGCGCTCCCACAAGGGCATGGTGCCGGTTATGTCCTCGCACCTCGCAGCCGCCACCACTCCGCACCCCCAATACACACCACCAGCCACGCCATCCCGCTGATATATCCGGCCATCACATCGCTGAAGTAATGCACCTGCAGCACGATGCGGCTGAGGCCGATCACGCTGATCATCGCCACCGCGCCGGCCACCACCCAGCGATGCCAGCGGTGCGGCAGCAGGCGCAACAGCACATAGGCAAGCATGCCGTAGAACACCATCGCGCCGAACGCGTGGCCGCTGGGAAAGCTCCAGCCGTGTTCCACCAGGTAGCCATGGTTGTGCAGCGGACGCGGTCGCTCAAACCATGCCTTCAGGCCGCTGTTGATCGGCACCACGCCGGCCATGGCGAGCGTCCAGCAGGCGGCAAGCCGCAGCTGGCGCTTGAACAGCAGCGCAGCAAGGATCATCGCGGTGATCGCCGCCACCGAGCCGAGATCGCCCAGGTGCGACACGGCCGCCACCAAGCGCAGCGCGCCGGGCTGCACGGAACTGCGCAGGTCTTCGGCCAGTGTTTCGTCGAATGCCGGCAGCCAGCGTGTGGCCTCTTCCTTGAGCGCGATGGCGATGGCCGCAAACAGCAGGCACATCGTCACCAGCAGCAGGAACGCCGTGAGGCCGCGCAGCGCCACCGGCTCGCCGCCGGCGGCCAGCGTCTTCACGCCGTGCCGGCGATTCCATTGCCATGCAAGATCGCCTGCCAGCAAGGCGGCCACCAGCAGCGCCGCCCACAGGGGCAGGGCGTGTGTGGCGATCCATTCAACCCAGTCGTTCATGCGCAGTCCTCGATGCAACGTCCCATGATCCGGGCTGCAGCAGTCCGCGTCGAGATGGTCGCCAGCATGACTTTCAGTGCTGGATCAGCAAGCCCTAGCCGCGATAGTGTTGCGCTTTGCTGTGGCGGAGCTGCCGAATGTTCTTGCGTACGTTTTCCCCGCGACTGGCGGGTTGCATGGCGTTGCTGGCGCTGGCTGCGCCGGTGTGGGCGCAGACGACTTCGGCCAGCGCGCCGACTGCCGCCATCGCCACCAGCGCACAGCCGGCCTTGCCGGCCCAGCTGCAGGATTTCACTGCTTACGTGGACGGCGTGCGCAAGCAGTTCGACGTGCCGGGCATCGCGGTGGCCATCGTCAAGGATGGCCAGATCGTGCTGGAGCAGGGTTACGGCTTGCGCGAAGTGGGCAAGCCCGAACCGGTCGATGCGCGCACGCGTTTCGCCATCGCCTCCAACACCAAGGCGTTCACCGCTGCAGCGCTGCAGATGCTGGCCGAACAGGGCAAGCTCAGCATGGATGATCGCGTGATCGATCATCTGCCGTGGTTCCAGATGTCCGATCCGTATGTGACACGCGAGATGCGCATCCGCGATTTGCTGGCGCACCGCAGCGGCCTGGGCCTGGGTGCGGGCGACCTGCTGTACTGGCCGCCCACATCGTATTCGACCAAGGAAGTCGTGCAGCGCCTGCGCCATGTGCCGCTGGCCACCAGCTTCCGCAGCGCCTATGCCTACGACAACATCCTGTTTGCCGTGGCCACCCTGGTGATCGAGCAGGTGTCAGGCCAGAGCTATGCCGACTTCATCAGCCAGCGCATCTTCGCGCCGGTGGGCATGGACGAATCGCTGGTCGACATGACCCAGCTCAAGAGCGGCATGGACGTGGCCATGGGCCACGCCAAGTTCAACTTCACCGAACTCAAGCCGGTGCCGCCGATGGCCTGGTCGAACAACTCGGGCGCGGGCGGCATTTACGCCAGCGTGCACGACATGGCCAAGTGGATGAACGTGCAACTGGCCGGCGGCAAGCTGCCGGACGGCAAGGCGCTGTTCTCCGAAGACAGCCAGAAGCAGATGTGGTCGATGCTCACGCCGATGAAGATTTCCGAGCCGCCGGTGCCGGAACTCAAAGCCATGCGACCGAACTTCTCCGGCTATGGCGAAGGCTGGTTCCTCTCCGATTACCAGGGCCAACGCCTGGTGTGGCACACCGGTGGCTGGCCGGGCATGGTGTCGCGCGTGACCCTGGTGCCGGAACTTCACCTGGGCGTGGTGGTGCTTACCAACCAGGAATCGGGTGCGGCCTTCAACGCGGTGACGTATCGCGTGCTCGATGCTTACCTGGGCAAGGACAAGAAGGATTGGACTGCAGCGTACGCCGCCGCGGTGAAGAAGTCCGAAGGCAATGCCGACGAGAGCTGGAGCAAGCATGAAGCCGCGCGCGCCAAGAGCGGCAAGCCCACCTTGCCGTTGGCCAGCTATGCGGGGACTTTCCACGATCCGTGGTACGGCGATATCGAGGTGAGCCAGCAGAGCGGCAAGTTGCGCATGCGTTTCTCCAAGACCGCGCAACTGGTGGGCACCATGACGCCGTGGCAGCACGACACCTTCATGGTGCGCTGGGATGATCGCGCGCTCAATGCCGATGCCTTCGTGAGCTATGCGCTGGATGCCGACGGCAAGATCCGCGAGGTGCGCATGGAGCCGGTATCACCGCTGACCGATTTCAGTTTTGACTTCCAGGATCTGCGCCTGTCGCCGGCCAAGACGGCCAAGACCTCCGTCACGCCCTGACCAATAGCAGGGGCGATGCGTGCGGGGCGCTGCCTATAGTGGCGGCGTCCCCACGGTGGAGTGCTGGTTGCATGAAACGGTACGTTGCAGGTCTGCTGGTTTTTTCGATGGCAGGGATCGCGTTCGCCGCACCGGCAACGTGCGATTACGGCGTATATGGAGAGTCCGGCAAGTCGTTGGTAGTGATCTCCAATCCGACAGCCGGCGGCGCAAGTGCTCCGGAACGCTATACGTTCCTCGATGGCCATCGCGGCGACGTCAACGGCAACGATGCGCCGGTACGCTGCGAACAAGGCGTGGTGAGTGTGCGTCAGCCCGACGGACGTTACCTCGCGCAGGCGAAAGTGGCCTTGCGCGAAACGCCGACGCGCTTCACCAGCCACGGCACCGAACTGGCAGGTGTGTTGATCGAGCCCGCGCAGTTCAACGGCAAGCCGCCGCTGGTGGTCTTTGTGCACGGTTCGGAGAAGACGCCCGGCATCGGCGGCTATTACCCCTTGGTGTTCGCCGCCGAAGGCCTGGCCGTGTTTGCGTACGACAAACGCGGCACCGGTGCTTCCGGCGGCGATTACACGCAGAACTTCGAATTGCTCGCCGACGATGCCGCCGCCGCGCTCGATCAGGCGCGCAAGCTGGCGGCGGGCCGCTATTCGCGTGCCGGTTTCTTCGGCGGCAGCCAGGGTGGCTGGGTGGCGCCGCGCGCGGCGGCCTTGGCGCATGCCGATTATGTGGCCGTGGGTTTCGGCCTGGTGATGACGCCGCTGGAGGAAGACCAGCAGCAAGTCGTGCTGGAGATGCGCGAGAAGGGCTATGACGCTGCCGCCCTCGCCAAGGCGCGCGAGGTCACCGACGCCACCGGCGCGCTGATGGCCTCGCACTTCACAGCCGGCTACGACCAGCTGGCCGCCGTGAAGCGCAAGTTCGCCAACGAAGCCTGGCTGCACACTATCGAAGGCGAGTTCACCGGCGAGCTGCTGGCCGAGCCGGAAGCCGACCTGCGCCGCACCGGCGCGCCGCGCCACGACAATCTCAATCTCCTGTGGAACTACGACGCAACCGCCGCCATCCGCTCGCTGAGCGTGCCGCAACTATGGGTGCTCGCTGGCGACGACCGCGAAGCCCCGGGCAGCGTCACGCGCGAACGACTGGCTGCGCTCAAACACGAAGGCAAGCCGATCGACCTCTATGTGTTCCCGCACACCGATCACGGCATGTACGAATTCGTGCAGAACCCGGACGGCAGCCGTCGGGTCACGCGCATCACTGATGGCTATTTCCGCCTGCTGGCGGACTGGATCAGGCAGCAGGACACGCTGCCTTATGGCACCGGTGAGCGCATCCCCTGACGCCTCGCTGCCGTGAGCCAAGGTGATGGACTTTGTCGGCGATTCCGTTGAAGGTTCGTTTTAAAGGGATCACCCACTGGGGAGTCAGTCATGCTGTCACATCGATCGAAGCTTGCCGTCCTGCTGTGCCTGGGACTGGCCACCGCCACTTGCGTGGCCGCGGACCAGACCAGCGTGGCGCAGCGTTTCCACGTGGACCTGGCGGTGGCCGGCACGGACGTGGCGTCCGGTCGCCTGCTGGTGTTCGCCGAGCCGGCCAAGGACGCTGAGGCCGGCGCCAAAAACGGCAAGGTGCAGGAGGTGGATCTCGATCCGCTCCAGCCCGACAAGGTCAACGTGGCGGCACGCGAAGTGAATCGTCTGGTGGCGGGGCAGGGTGTCGACATCGACGCCGACCAGCAGGCCTATCCGGCGGCCTTCAGCAAGTTGGCGCCCGGCGACTACTACGTGCAGGCCGTGCTCGACAGCAACCACAGCTACAACTACGGCGGCCGCGGCGAGGGCGATCTGGTCAGCGGCGTGGTGAAGGTGCATCTGCCGGCCACCGGCCTGCCGCCGATCAAGCTCGCTACGCGGTTGCCTGCCGCCGATCCGTGGGCGCTGTCGCCTTCGATCAATCCGGCCGCGCGCGAGGCGATGCCTGAAGCGCGCAAGCACGTGCAGACCATCGACTTCGTCAGTCCTGCGCTCAGCGCCTTCTGGGGCCGGCCGATCCATATGCGCGGCCTGGTGCTGCTGCCGCCCGGTTACGACGCCAAGGGCAGCGCGACCTATCCCGTGGTGTATTACACGCATGGTTTCGGCGGTGGCATGGATCATTTCGCCGGCGTCGTCGCCAATACCTGGCTGGCGATGTCCAACGGCCAGATGCCGCCGATGATCTGGGTGCTGCTGGACGAATCCCTGCCCACGGGCACGCACGAGTTCGTCGACTCGGTGAACAACGGGCCGTGGGGCAAGGCGCTCACCGAGGAGCTGATTCCGCAACTGGAATCGAGCTATCGCATGGACGCCAAGGTGTCCGGCCGCTTCCTCAACGGTCACTCGTCCGGCGGCTGGGCCACGCTGTGGCTGCAGACGCGCTATCCGAAAATTTTCGGTGGCACCTGGTCGACCTCGCCCGATCCGAGCGACTTCCATGACTTCACCGGCGTCGATCTGTATGCCACGCATGCCAACGTCTATCGCAACGCTGCAGGCGCCGCCTATCCGCTCGTCCGCGACCAGGGCAAGGTGATCGCCTCGTTCCAGCAGTACGCGCAGCTGGAGCGCGTGTTCGGCAGCTACGGCGGCCAGATGGCGTCGTTCGAATGGGTGTTCTCGCCGCGCGGCGCCGATGGCCGTCCGCTGGCGATGTTCGATCGCGATACCGGCGACGTCAACGCCAACGTGGTCGACTACTGGCGCGACCACTACGACATCGCCCATCGCCTGCAGGCCCAGTGGCCGCAGCTGGCGCCGGACCTGGACGGCAAGATCCACCTGATCGTGGGCACGGCCGACACCTTCTATCTGGATGGTTCGGCGCATCGTCTCAAGGCAGTGCTCGACGGACTGCATGCGCAGTCGGACATCCGCTTCCTGCCCAACAAGACGCACTTCGACCTGTACGCGGTCGGTGCGGATCGCACGGCCTTGCTCAAGCAGATTGCCTGGGAGATGTATGCGGTGGCGCGTCCGCAGTCGAACTTGAAGCGCGCGGCGGCTCCTTGAGGCCCTCGCGCCGAAAGAAAATGCTAGGCCTTACGCCATAGGCCGTTCGCGGGATCAGCGTCGATGTGATGGCCATCCTTTGTGATGGCCATCACATTGTCTCGATCCAGGTATCGAGAAATGAGCGCGGCCGAATCAGTTGCAAGAGCAATCTCACGCCATTCTGGATTTTCGCGCGTTTTCCCTGGTTTTTAAGGCCTAAAGGCCGTCCCCCCGCTCGCCGATATCCCTCACGCAATCGAGATAAACGCAGTCGATGCGTCTCAATAACGGGGGAGAAGGCGATGGGAAAAGAGACACCGGAGTTGCAGCTCGTGCCGCACGAGCTTCGCGCCGTCAGTGAAGCCTTGAATCGCGTGCAGGCAGTGATCGAGTTCGATCTGAAGGGTAAGGTGCTCCACGCCAACGACAACTTCCTCAAGGCGATGGGTTACACGCTTGAGGATATCCGCGGCCAGCACCATCGCATCTTCTGCGAGCCGGCCTACGCGGCCAGCGCCGAGTACAAGAAGTTCTGGGAGAGCCTCGGCAAGGGCGTGCTCGACCGCGGCGAGTACAAGCGCATCGGCGGCGACGGCCGTGAAGTGTGGATCAACGCCTCATACAACCCGGTGTTCGACGAAAACGGCAAGCCGTACAAGGTGATCAAGTTCGCCACGGACGTGACCGCCAATCGCCAGCAGAAGGCGGAATTCGAAGGCAAGGTCAACGCCATCGACAAGGCCCAGGCGATGATCGAGTTCGACCTGGGCGGCCACGTGCTCAGCGCGAACGATAATTTCCTCAAGGCGATGGGCTATGCACTGGAAGAAATCCAGGGCCACCATCACCGCATGTTCTGTGAGGATGCTTACACGGCCAGCCAGGCTTATGCGGACTTCTGGGCCAAGCTCAATCGCGGCGAATTCGACGCGGGCCGCTACAAGCGTCTGGGTAAGGGCGGACGGGTGATCTGGATCCAGGCCACCTACAATCCGATCTACGACGGCAACGGCCGGCTCAGCAAGGTGGTGAAGTTCGCCACCGACGTGACCGCGCAGGTGGAACTGGAAGAAAGCGTGAAGCTTCGCGCCGCCGAAGACCAGCGCAAAGTCGAGGCGCTGCTGAAGACGGTACGCCTGGCCGCGGAAGGCGACCTCACCGGCGAAGTGCGCGTCGAAGGCAGCGAACCCATCGATCAGCTCGCCGACGGCATCCAGCAGATGATGAGCGACCTGCGCAGCGTGATCGGCAAGGTGGTCGACAACGCCAGCGGCTTCTCCGGCAGCTCGCAGGAGATCGCCGGCCGCGCCAGCGGCGTGGCCAGTGGCGCGCAGCTGCTCGGCGCCACCGTGGAGGAAATGAACGCCTCGATCGAAGAACTCACCGCCTCGATCAATTCCATCGCCACCAACTCGCGCAGCGCCGACCAGCTCGCCAAGGACACCCACCAGGAAGCCGAACGCGGGGCCAAGGCGATCGCGCGCTCGATCGAGTCGATGGAACTGATCAACAAGTCCTCCGAAGACATCAGCGAGATCATCAAGGTGATCGGCGAGATCGCCAGCCAGACCAACCTGCTCGCCTTCAATGCCGCCATCGAAGCGGCGCGTGCGGGCGAGCACGGCCTGGGTTTCTCCGTGGTGGCGGACGAAGTGCGCAAGCTGGCGGAACGTTCCTCGCAGGCCACCAAGGAGATCTCCAAGCTGATCAACGAGTCGGTCAAGCGCGTGGCCCAGGGCAGCGAGATCTCCAAGCAGGCGGGCGAAGCCTTCGAGAAGATCGTCGCCGGCGTGGGCCGCACCACCCAGGCGATCTCCGAGATCTCCTGCGGCGCGGACGAGCAATTGGTGGCGGCGCGCGAAGTAAGCGCGGCGATCCAGCAGGTGGCCGAAGAAACCGAGAAGTCCGCCGCTGCCTGCGACACCATCGCCCGCTCCACCACCTCGCTTACCCAAGGGGCCGAGGAACTGAATCGGACGGTTCAGCGGTTCGTGGTTTGATGAACGCGCCGATGGAGATCGAGAGCGAGATCGACCTGGCCACCCAGCGCGCCTTGCTGGATAAAGTGCAGCGCCATACGGGCATCCATATGGCGGACCGCAAATGGACCTTGCTGCAGGGGCGCCTGCGCCGCCGCCTGCAGGCGCTGTCGCTCAACCGGTACCGCGACTATCTCGCGGTGCTGGATGCGCAGCCGGGCGAAGTGGCGGCCTTCATCAACCTGGTGACCACCAACGAGACCTCGTTCTTCCGCACGCCACGCATCTGGGACCAGCTCTGGCAGCAACTGCTACCGGCATGGTTCCGCGAGCATCGCGGCGCCACATTGCAGTTGTGGTCGGCGGCGGCGTCCACCGGCGAAGAGGCGTATTCGATGGCCATGATGTGCGAGGAATTTCGCGAGCATCATCCGGCCTTCAAGTACCAGATCCTCGCCACCGACATTGCCAGCCAGGTGCTGGCGGTGGGCAAGACGGGCTACTACCAGGGCAAGAGCATCGAAGGTCTCAAGCGCGCCAGGCCCGAGTGGTTCGCCAAGTATTTCCAGCCCAGCAGCGATGGCTATCTGGCCTCGCCCACACTGCGCTCGCATATCGTGTTCCGCGAGCATCACCTGCACAAACGCCTCGATGGCGCCGCCCGCTTCGACATCACCTTGCTGCGCAATGTCCTGATCTACTTCGACGAGGAAGGGCAGTGCAGCGTGCTGGAGAACGTGCGCCGCGCCATGTCGCCCGGCAGCGTGCTGATCATCGGCGAATCGGAATCGCTGACCCGGCTCAACGTCGGCTTCGACTTCGAGCAGCCGCTGATCTATCGCCGACAGGAACGCATGCATGCCTGAGGGGGAGGATATCCAGGTACGCATGTGCGAGGTGAGGATAGGCAGCGGCAACGACGTGCTGCGCGCGATCCTGGGCTCGTGCGTAGGCATCGGGCTGCTGTGGCGTCGCCGCGGCATCTACGGGATGGCGCACTGCCTGTTGCCGGAGTCGCCGCAGGAGTCGGCCGGCGAGGGCGCCAAGTACGTCACCGGCGCCGTGCCCACCTTGTTGTCGATGATGCAGCTCGATCGTGCCCGGCAGGACGAAGTGGAAGCCGTGATCGTCGGCGGCGCCTGCATGGTGCAGCACGTCAAGGCGCCGCGGCACGGCTTGATCGGCGAGCAGAACGCGCGCATGGCGCAGCAGCTGATCGGCCAGACCCGGATCAAGCTCGTGCACCTGGACGTGGGCGGCGAAAACGGCCGCCAGCTCGTGATCGATTGCGCGCAACACCACTACGTGGTCAAAACCATCGGCCGTACGACGTGAACCGGAGCCATGCCATGGACACATCCATCACTACACCGATGCGCCAGGAAGCCACCGAACTGTTCGGTTCGTTCCACCTGGGCGATACCGAACTCGTACTGCCGGTGACGGCGGTGCAGGAAGTGGTGACTTTTCCGGCCGTGGTCACCCAGGTGCCGCTGGCACCCAGCTATCTGCTTGGGTTGTTCAACCTTCGCGGTCGCCTGATACCCATCGTCGATCTGGGCCAGTTGTTGAAGCTGCCCGGGAACGGAACGCGCGCCGCGTCGAAGATCGCCATCGTGGAATTCCGCCAGGGACGCATCGGCCTGCTGTTCGACGCCACCGGCGAGATCCTGCGCGTGACGGGCGATCAGAAAGTGATCTTCAACGACGGCGATGGCAGGTCGCTGATAGGCGGTGCGCTCAAGCTCGATGGCGGCAACCGCATCCTGCAGATACTGAGCGTGGATGCGCTCCAGCAACTGCACGACATGCCGCTGCCCAGGGCAGACAGCGTCGCGTCCGAACCCGCGAGGCAGCGCGCGGCCATGGGGCAGCGTCGCCAGGGCGTGTCCTTCCGCGTCGGCGACACGCGCCTCGCCCTGCCGATGGGCGCCATCCACGAAATCATCCGCGTGCCCGAGCTGCTCAAGTCGGTGCTGGCCAGCGACTTGTGCATAGGCTTGCTCAACCTGCGTGGCAACACGGTGCCGGTGGTCGATTTCGCCCGTTTCCTTGGCTTGCCCGGCGCGACTGCGGCGACCGCGGCCTGCGACGATTTCGAGGATCCGCGCCGCATCGTGGTGATCCGCCAGCAGGCGATGGATGTCGGTCTGCTGGTGGACGATGTGGAGAGCATCGTCGGTTATCGCGACGAGGAGCTGCTGGCCATCCCTTCGTTCAATGCGGATCGGCCGCAGCTGTTCACCGGCTGCATCAGCCGCGAGGGCGCGCCGGACATCATCCTGATCGACGAGACGGCCCTGCTGGGCGATGCCGCCGTCGCCGACCTCACCCAAGGCCATCGCGAGTTGTACGCCCTCGCATCGGCGGCGGACCGCGGACAGGGCAAGCGTCGCGGTGGCGTGCGCGAAACCTATGTGACGTTCAAGCTCGACCAGCTGATGGGCATGCGCATCGACCAGCTGCGCGAGGTGATCGACTTTCCGCCGGACGTGATGCAACCGCCGGGCGCGCCGGACTATGTGCGCGGCATGCTCAATCTGCGCCGCAAGCTGATCACCATCATCGACCTGCGTGCGCTCTACGGCATGAAAGGCTATGCCGATCTGGACGGCGCCAAGGTACTGGTGGTGGAAAACGATGAGGAGAAGTTCGGCCTGATCGTGGATGCGATCGAGAACATCGTGACCATCGACGCGGCGGACAAGATCGGCGTGCCCGGCGTGCTGCGCAACCAGATCGACCAGGACTTGCGCAACGACATGCGCGAGGTGGTGGAGCTGCCTGATCACCGCACCCTGCTGCTGCTTGATGCAGCGCCGCTCAAGCAGCGACTGAGCAGCCGCATGGTGCATTGAGTTGAAGTGTTTGGATGTCCCTTGATCTGCGGTTATGGAGCAGGGGCTGGCCACGGACGGCTTCTTTTATTCGAACGGGATGGGTGATGCATCGCAGCACCCAAACCTAACGCTGCATCAACGCATGAACTTGCGTGGCGCAAGCGCACCGTTTTGCGAACGAATTCACCCATCGTGCATCGTTGCGAATCACATCATGGCGCCGCCGTGGAAACGTGCGCCAGGGGGCGCGCCAGATCCACGGCGCTACCCCTTGGAGAGTTCGCATGAAGAAGACCTTGTTCGCACTGATGCTTGGCGCCGTGATGGCCTCCACCACCGTTGCAGCCGCACCGTTTCAGTACGACGACCACCATGACCAGCACGATCAGGATCGCCACGACGATCATCATGATCAGGGTCACGACCGGGACCACGACCACGACCGCGGCTACGATCGCGACCACGATCGCCACGACTACGTGATCGTGCACGACCGCGGCAACCACGAAGGCTGGTATCACCGCGGCGGCCGCGTGCCCGAGGAGTACTACCACGACCGTCGCTACTACGTGGACTATCACTCCTATCACCTCGCTCCGCCGCCGCCGGAACACGTGTGGGTGCGCAGCGATACCGGCGATTTCCTGCTGGTGGCCGTGGCCACGGGCGTGATCGCCGACCTGGTCATCAATCATTGATGGTCGCGGACCGCATCGTGTGCATCGCGATGCGGTCCGTCGTCGTATGAAGTTGCGAAACAGCATCACGCCAGATGAACGCCATTTCCGGCAGCGTGATCAGGCGTCACGGGGCAGGCGCATATTGCTTGCGCAGGCGCCAGTGCGCTTGGGGAGCGTCATGCATCGACAGTGAAGCGGTCGATGTGGATGACGCCGGGACATGCCAGCCACGCCGGGCATTCGCCCATCAGGCAGGCGACATTCGCAGGAGGGATCGAAGATGAAATCGTATGGTCTGATCGCCGTTTTGTTCGCGGGTCTTCTGGCCGGGCCGGCCGTCTACGCCCAGCAGTCCGCCGCACCCGCCGGTTCGACCGGCCAGTGCAAGGATGGCAGCTACACCAACCACGCCACCAAGAAGGGTGCCTGCTCGGGCCATCAGGGCGTGAAGGAGTGGTACACCGCAGCAGCCACGGCAGCGCCGGCAGCTGCAGCAGCACCTGCAGCTGCACCTGCGCCGGCCAGCAACAGCATGGCGCCCAAGAGCACGGCGGCCGCGCCGGCAGCCGCCGCCAAGCCTGCAGGGCCGCAGCCGCCGGCCAATGCCGCGCCAGGTGGCGGTCCGGGCATGGTGTGGGTCAACGACAGCAGCAAGGTCTACCACTGCCAGGGCGACAAGTGGTACGGCAAGACCAAGTCGGGCTCGTACATGAGCGAGGCCGATGCGAAGGCCAAGGGTTATCACGGGGATCACGGCAAGGCTTGTACGCAGTAACTTGGCGTCACCTGAAAGAGGCCCGCGCATGCGGGCCTCTTCCGTTGGTGTTCAATCCAGCCGCTTGTGGAACAGGCGAATGGCCAGCGTGAGCATGACCGCAATGAACGCCAGCAGCGCGAGCGCGTCGTGCCACAGATCGCCCAGGTCGGCGCCGCGCAGCATGATGCCGCGAATCAGGCGCATGAAATGGGTCAGCGGCAAGGCCTCGGAAATCCACTGTGCGGGCAACGGCATGCCGGCATACGGAAACATGAAACCCGACAACAGGATCGACGGCAGGAAGACGAAGAACGTCATCTGCATCGCCTGGAACTGCGAGCGCGCACGCGTCGAAATCAACAGGCCCAACGAGAGATTGGCGAGGATCAGCAGGCCCGAAGCCAGGTAGACGTCCCACAGGCTGCCGCGGATGGGCACGCGAAACAGCCACACGCCCAGCAAGAGCACGACAGTGGTCTGCACCAGGCCGATCGCCGCGTACGGCAACACCTTGCCGATCATCAGCTCGGTACGGCTGACCGGTGTCGTGATCAGCAACTCCATATTGCCGCGCTCGGTTTCGCGCACGATGGCGACGGCGGTGAACAGCACCATCGTCATGGTGAGGATGACGCCGATCAGCCCCGGCACGATGTTGACCGGCGAGCGCCGTTCCGGATTGTAGAAACTCACCACGCTGATCGGCGTTTGCGCACGCGCGTGGAAATTGTCCGGCTGATTGAGCGGGTACAGCGCAAGCTGGGCGGCGGCGGACTGCACGACGTTGTCGCTGCCATCGACCATCACCTGGATCGCTTCGCGCCCATCGAGCTTGCGGCGCTCGAAATCCGGCGGCACGGCGAGGCCCACGCTGATGCGCCCCTCGCGCAGCAGGTCGACCAGTTGCTGAGGCGACTGCGCGCTGGCTTTCAGCTCGATCACGCCACTGGCCAGCATGTCCTGTACAGCGGCGCGCGATCCCGCCGTCTGGGCTTGATCCACCACTGCTGCGGGCAGATTGCGCAGGTTGAGATTGATGGCGTAGCCAAACAGCAGCAACTGCAGGATCGGCATGCCCATGATCATGGCGAGCGTGACGCGATCGCGCCGCATCTGGCGCAGCTCCTTGACCATGATGGCCCACAGCCGTCGCAGATTCACGCCGCTTGCTCCTCTGGTCGGGCGAGCTTGCGCGTGGCGGCGACGAAGACATCTTCGAGGTTGGGCGCGACGCTTTCGACATCCATGGCGGCATCGACTTCGCTCAGCGCATGGCGCAGGGTTTCCACGGTCACGTTGTCTTCGCGCATCAGCACGCGCAGCTCGTTGCCGATCTGGGCCACGCTCAGCACGTCGGGCCGCTCATCCAGCGCTGCCTTGGCCTGGCGAGGGGAGCTGGCGCGGATCACAAAGGTGCGCCCGCGCAGCGTATCGGTCAGTTCTTTGGGCGTACCGTCGGCCACCAGGTTGCCGGTGTCGAGGATCGCCAGGCGATGGCAGCGCTCGGCCTCATCCATGTAGTGCGTAGACACCAGGATGGTGGTGCCGGCATCGGCCAGCTCGAACAGCTTTTCCCAGAAGTCGCGGCGCGACTCGGGATCGACCGCGCTGGTCGGTTCGTCCAGGAACAGCAGCTCGGGCTTGTGCACGATGGCGCCGGCCAGCGCGAGTCGCTGCTTCTGCCCACCGCTCATGGTGCCGGCCAATTGCTGCTGACGATCGTCCAGTCGATAGCGCTGCAGCAGTTCGTCCACGCGTGCACGCGTCGCATGGCGTGACATGCCCTGCACGGTGGCGAGGAATTCCAGGTTCTGGCGCACCGACAAATCGTCGAACAGGGAGAACTTCTGCGTCATATAGCCGATGCGCCGCTTCAAGGCCTCGGCCTGTTCGGGTATGCGCAAACCCAGCACGTCGATCTCGCCTTCGCTGGGCGTCAGCAGTCCGCACAGCATGCGTATCGTGGTGGATTTGCCCGAGCCGTTGGGACCCAGGAAGCCATACACGCAGGCGCGCGGCACGTCCAGGTTGACGCTGTTCACCGCCACCAGCGCGCCGAAGCGCTTGGTCAGTCCCTGCGCATGGATGGCGTTGTCAGTCATGGCTGGACTTGCCTGGGAACGCCACGGCGACGGGGAAACCCTGGGGAAGATCGCGGGCATCGGTGCCCAGGGCAATCTCCGCCAGATAGCTCAGTCGCGTCGCGTCGTCGCCACTCAGTGCGTAGTACGGCGTAAAGGTGGGCTCGCTGCGGATCATGCGCACCGTGCCATGGAATTCGCGCTTGCCGTCGTGCAGTTTGACGATTGCCTGATCGCCCACCTTGATCGATGGACGCAGCGCCGAGGGCACGTAGACGCGCGCATACGGCGTATCGCTGGCGAGCAGGATGACCAGTGGTGTGCCGGGCTGGGCCTGGTCGCCCAACTTGTAGGGCAGGCTGTCCACGCGCACATCGCGCGGGGCGGTCAGGTCGAGCTTGTCCAGGTCCACCGCGCGCGAGGCGGCAGTAGCGGTGGCCGCGGCCACCGCGGCGCGTGCCTGGGCGACGTCTTCCACGCGCGATCCGTTGACCAGCTGATCGAGCGCCGCACGATCGGCCGCGACGGCAGCATCGGCATTGCCTGCCGAAGCTTTCGCGCGGTCAAGATCCGCCGCGGAGATGAATTGCTGCGTGCCCAGTGCCGACAGCCGCTGGTAGTAGGCATTGGCGTCGCGGGACTGCGCCTGTGCGCCCGCCAGGTTCGCGCGCGCCTGGCGAATCAGCTCTTCACGTGGACCGCGCTGCAGCTCCAGCAAGGCCTGCTGCTGTTGCTGCAGGTCGGCGCGTGCGGAGTTCAGCGCGGCCTGCGTACGCGTGGTTTCAAGCTGCATGATGCGCGTACCGGCGGGCACGTACTGGCCTTCGCGTACGTCGATTTTCACGATGTGCTCGGCGGCAGGCGCCGGCAGCGTGATGCGGTCGAATTCCACCGTGCCCAGCGTCTGCGGCGGCGAGCCTTCGCAGCCAGCAAGCAGCAGCGAAGCGAGCAGGGTGGCGAGCAGACGATGATGGTTCTTCATGGGTCCACTCCCATGCCATGTTCGAGCAGCGCGATCGCGTGGCGGACCAGCACTTCAGTGCCCAGGTCGGCCTGGAACATCTGCCGCCATATCGGCGCGCTGGCCGCCGGGAACAGGGTCAGGCCGATCAGGGATACGACCATCAGGCGCGGATCGAGCGAGGCATGGATCTGTCCGCGTTGCTGCGCCTGGGCAAAACGGCGGGCCAGCATCTGTGGCAGTTCGGGCCCGATGCGTGCAAGCAGGAGTTCGCGCAGGGCGCCGCCTTCGCACAGCACTTCGCGCACCCACAACGAGGGGAACCACGGGTAGGCCTCGACCAGGCCGAGCACGCCATGCACGAATTGCCTGGCCATGGCGTGCACGTCATCGCCCGCCGTGCTCAGCATTTCCCGCAGGCTCATGACCGCCGGCAGCAGGCGTTCCTCGAACACGGCGTTCTGCAGGGAAGGTTTGCTGCCGAAGTAGTAGTTGAGCATGGCGGGCGTCACGCCGGCTTCCTTGGCGATGCTGCGCAACGAGGTCGCGGCGATGCCATCGCGCACGAAGCAGGCGAGGGCCGCCTCGATCAGGCTGGCACGCAAATCGGGGCTGTCCGTGGTGGGGCGGCCCGGAGTGCGGCGGCCGGCGAACTTCGGAGGACTGGGCTTGGTCGTCATGTCCATCAATTAATCATAGCTTTAATTAATTTTCAAGTGGCTGGAAGATATAGGTATTTCCAAACAAGAAAGGCCGGCATAAGCCGGCCTTTGGGAGCGGGGTGAGCGGCCGATCAGCCGTTGGGCACCACCGGCAAACTGATCGAGCTGGCCGTGCCCGGCGTATGCCACACGCGCTGCGTGGCTTTGCGGTAATCGGCCGGCTTCGCATCGAAAATATTCGGCACGAAGGTCTGCGGATTGCGGTCGTACAACGGGAACAGGCTCGACTGCACCTGCACCATGATGCGGTGGCCGGGCTGGAACACGTGGTTGGTGGTGGGCAGGCCGAACGCGTACAGCAGCGGCTGGTCGGGCGTGAGCGCCTGCGGATGTTCGAAGCTGGTGCGGTAGCGGCCGCGGAAGATATCCAGCGACACAGCCAGTTCATAGCCGCCCATGTCCGGGTTGGAAGGCACGGTATCCGGGTACACGTCGATCAGCTTCACCACCCAGTCGCTGTCGGTGCCGCTGGTGGAGGCATACAGGTTCACCTGCGGCGCGCCGCCGATATGCAGCGGCGCGGTCAGCGGTTCGCTCACGTAGGTCAGCACGTCCGGACGTCCATCCACGAAACGCTGGTCGCTGACCAGCCAGCGCGTCCAGGCGTCGTGATCGGCGAAATGCACCGGACGCGGCTGGTAAGGCACGGGCTTGGCCGGGTCGGAGGTGTATTCGTCGTACTTCGCCGCATCGGCCGCGGGCGCATTGAACGATAGCGAGCCGTTGCTGCCCAGATACAGCGACTTGGGTTTGTTGCTGCAACCCTTGTCGCAGCTGAGCGGCCACGACTTGTAGCGGTCCCAATGGTTTTCGCCGGTGTTGTAGATCAGCACCGGCGGCGTGTTCGCCTTCGGGGCTCCGCTCACCAGGTATTGATCGAAGAACGGCTTGAGCACATCGCGGCGGAACTGCAGGGCGGTGTCGCCATCCCATTGCAGCGGACCGAGCGAGCGGCCGTCGTAGTTCACCTGGCTATGCCGCCACGGACCCATTACCAGGAAGTTCTTGTCGTTGCCCTTGTCCTTGCCTTCGGTGGCGGCGTAGCTGTGGATCGCACCCCACATGTCTTCCTGGTCCCACAGACCCTGCAGCCACATGGTGGGCACGGCGAGCGGCTGCTCGGCCATGATCTTGTCCAGCGCCTGACCCTGCCAGAAGGCGTCGTACGCCGGGTGTTCGTCGAGCTTGCGCCAGAACGGCAGCTGCTCCAGGCCATTGGCCCGCGCGTAATCGCCGGCGGAACCCGCGTTGAGGAAATTGCTGTAGTCGTCGTAGCCCACGCGTGGCACGCCGCCTTTCTTGCCGTCCTTCTTGCCGGTCTGGCCGTAGATGTAGTCGAAGTTGGTCTGGCGGTACGCGCCGTAGTGGAACCAGTCGTCGCCCATCCAGCCATCGACCATGGGGCTTTCCGGCGCGGCCACCTTGAGCGCCGGATGCGGATGGATCAGCGCCATCACCACGGTGAAGCCTTCATAGGAGGAGCCGAGCATGCCGACGCGGCCGTTCGACTCGGGCAGGTTCTTCACCAGCCAGTCGATGGTGTCGTAGGCGTCGGTGGAATGATCCACGTCGCTGGAGTTGAGCGGGCCACGCAGCGGGCGCGTCATCACGTAGTCGCCTTCGGAGCCGTACTTGCCGCGCACGTCCTGGAATACGCGGATATAGCCACCGTGCACGAACACTTCGTCACCCTGCGGCAGCGTGGCGTCCATATGCGGGGAAGTGAAACGCTCGGCGCGACCACTCGCGTCGTACGGGGTGCGCGTGAGGAGAATCGGTGCATTGTGCGCGCCCTTGGGCACCACGATCACCGTGTGCAGCTTCACGCCGTCGCGCATCGGGATCATCACGTCGCGCTTCACGTAGTCGTAGCCGGCGGTGTCGGCGATGAAGGCCTTGGACGTGATATCCGGCGTGAGCGGCGTCGTTTGCGCGTGGACCAACGTGGCGCCGGCAGCGGCGAGAGCGACGGCGAGCATGGTACGGCGGATATGCATGAATCCTCCAGGCGAACAGCTGGCGACAGCTGTTCCGGCATAGTGAGTGGATGGGGCCCCAGGGGGACTGTAAGCGAGTAGCACCCAGGCTCCCACCATGACTTCCTGCCTATACGATGCCCAATGGCGCAAGAATGGGAACGCTGCCGCCGCAGGCGCCGACCACACTGTGCCCACTCCCAGAGGAAGCCCAGTCATGAAAACCCATACGCGTCAGGACTATCTGCAACGCATCGATCGCGTGGTCGCCATGCTCCAGTCGGCGGTGGCCCAGGGCGAAGCGCTGCCCGAGCTGGCGCAACTGGCGGCCGCGGCCCATCTTTCGCCGTTCCATTTTCATCGGATCTACCGTGCGCTCGCCGGCGAGACGATCGGCCAGACCGTGGCGCGCCTGCGCTGGCTGCGCGCCTTGCAGCTCTTGGCCGAGCCCGCCGAGCGCGTCACCGAGACAGCGCTGGCGGTGGGTTACGAAACACCGCAGGCCTTTGCACGCGCGTTCCGGCAGGCCTTCGATGCCACGCCCAGCGAATTGCGCGGGCAGCAGGGACGACTGCACGAAGCGATGCAGCGTCTTCGTCGCCCCGCCACGCAGGAAGCGGTCGAGCAGGCCTTCGAGGTCGAAGTCGTCTCGGTCGAGCCTTTCCGCGTCGTGGCCACGCGATATGAAGGCGCGCATCGCGAACTGGATCAGGCCTATGGACGTCTATTCGCCTGGGCCGCCGAGCGTGCGTTGCTGGAGCGTCTGACCGGCATCTACGGGATTGCCCACGACGGCGGCCCGGACGCGCGGTTCGACCACGGCAGCTTCGATTGTGCGCTGGCCTTCGAGGGGAACGAGGTGCTGGGCGACTCGGAAACCCAGCCGCTGCAACTGGGCGGCGGCCTGTGGGCGCGCTGGCGCCACGTGGGCTCCTACGATGCACTGGGCGGGTTGACCGATCGCCTGATCGGCCACTGGTTGCCCGATAGCGGCTACGTGCTGCGCGATGAAGATCCGTACCGGCATTTTCTCGACGATCCCGAGGAAGTGCCGGAAGCCGCCTTGCGTGCGGACGTCTATTTGCCGGTCGCGCGCTGCTGAGCCGGCGCGTGGATCATCCGGCAGCCTCGGCCCACGGGTCGTAGCTGCCGAACCACCACAGGTGGCCTTCCAGGTCGCGGCAGCCGTAACCGGCGCCACCGTATTCCTTCTCGGCGTACTCGTCGACGATGATGGCGCCGGCGGCTTTGGCCTGTTCGTAGTGCGCCTTGCAGTCCTTGACGATCACGCACGGGCATTGCGTCTCGCGCCCGTCGACCTGGTCGGGCTGCACCATGCGGCGGCCAAACTCGTTGTCGTTGACCGAGCCAAGCATCAGCATGCCGTTGCCATAGGTCAGCTGCGCATGGGCCACGCCGCCCTGGTCATCCTCGTAGACGGCCTGCTGGTGGAAACCGAACGCCTTGCACAACCAATCGATGGCGGCGTGTGCATCGCGATAGCGCAAGCAGGGAATGATGGTGCTGCCGGCGGCGTGCGGGGTGCTCATGGGCGTGCTCCGTGACAGGGATGGGCCGAGCGTACCCCGTCGGGCGGCCATGTCTTGTCGATTTTCCGAGTGACGCTCAGGCGCTGCGGTCGTTCTCCACCGCACGGGGCCAGCTGCGGCGCACGCCTTCCAGTTTCTCGTCCAGGCGGGCGCGGTTGCGGCCGGCCAGCTTGGCGCGGTACATGGCCAGATCCGAGCGCTCCACCAGGGTGTCGACCGTGTCCTCGTGCGTGCGCATGGCGATGCCGATACTCACGCTGAGCACCAGGCCAGTCTGGTTCACCGGAATCTCCAGGCGATAGACGCGACGGCACAGGCGTGTGGCCACCTGCATGGCCTGGTTCTGTTCCACACCGAACAGCATGGCGACGAATTCTTCGCCGCCATAGCGCCCCAACAGGTCGTGCGGGCGCAATTCGCTGCGCAAGGCGTCGGCCACGGCGACCAGGGCGCGGTCGCCGGCTGCATGGCCCTGGCGATCGTTGAGCATCTTGAAGTGATCCAGGTCGAGGAAGAGCAGGGCGATCGGTTGCGCGCCGCAATTGCCCAATACTTTTTGCATGCTCTCCGTCCACGCGCGGCGGTTGAGCACATTGGTGAGCGCGTCGTTATCGGCCAGCTCCTGCACCATATGGCGGTCGCGCCGCATCATCAGGGCGCGATCGGCGAGGCCCAAGGACAGCACGATGGCTTCGAAGGCACCGGCGGCAAGGCAGGCATCGCCCAGCCAGGGGATATCCGACAGCACGCCCGTCATCTGCGAGCTGTACAGCGCGGTAAGCGCGAGCAGCGGCGTCCAGCCGACCAGGAAGAACCAGGCCGGGCGCGAGCCCTGTATGGCGGCCACCACGGTGGCGCTGAGCAGCAACAGCGTGCCGATCACCAGCAAGGGCGTTACCAGCACCTGGGCGGTTTGCTGCAGCACCGCGACCTGGCTGTTGTCCAGCAGCACCACCAGCGGCATGCCTACGGCCAGCGCCACGGTCGGCGTTTGCAGGATCGCCGCATAGCGCGGCAACTCGCAGAAGCGCGAGACGAACATGGCCGCAAAGGCGAGCGACAAGGCCATCGCCGACGAAGCGATCATCGGCGCCGCGCCGGCCAGCCAGGTCAGCTCCAGCGGATGGAACAGGTAACCCGTCTGCATGCCCTGGATCAACGCATAGCAGAGCACGTAGCCGGCATACCAGGCGAACGTGCTGTCGCGAAGCATTAGTGCGAGGCAAAGCGCCATCAGCGACATGGCCACCATCACGGCGAAACAGGCGCTGGCAAAGGCCAGCCATTGCGCATCGGTCTGCAGGTATTCGTTCCACGGCTGTAGATGAAAACTGGCCACGGCATGGTTGACCGTGCCCGGTTCGATTTTCAGCAGGATGGGCGCCGAGGCCGGCATGTCCGCGGTGATGCGGTAGGCCAGGCGGCCGTTGCCGTGCGCGCTGGCAAGAAAATCGTCGAGGGACATCGTCAAGGTGCTGCCGTCGGTATTGAACAGCGTCACCGGCGCCATCGGCGGCGGGTACACGGACAGCACCCGTTCCTCGCTGACCAACGGTGGCTGCGGCTGCAGCACCACCCAGGTGCCCAGCCCGCGACGGGAGAAGCGTTGCAGCAGGTTAGGATCGAAGCTGGCGAACTCGCCCCGATGGTAGGCGTCCAGCACCGACTGCGGCGTGTCGCCGGGCATGACTTCCCGCGCGGCGCCCGTCAGGGCGGTCGCGGCATGCACCGAGCAGGCGAACAACAGCAGGGCGAGGATGCCCAGCATCCGCCCGTAGCGACGCGTCGCGATGGTCGCGAGTGGCCCAACCATGTACCGGTCCCCCTTCTTCGCGCACTCCGTGGTTGGGAGTGGCGCGCAGCTTTACGGCCGATCCGGTCAATCCTGTGGGCGGAAACCCGCGTTACCGGTGGCGCGGGCAGGGCATCGTCCATGCGATTTGCGGAGGCCGCCATGGCTGGCGGTGCCTCGTTGGACCCCGTCGCGCCGAAGCCGATAGGGCAGTATGGAAGGCTATAAGTCCATCATGCCACAAGGCCACAGCGACCGTGTGACAAGGTTTATCACGAGGGTTTCACCGGCTGCGATGCCATGCTCTATGTCTTTCGGCGACTTCCATTTCCATTCTCTGGGAGCTAGGGCATGAGCAACGACAAGATTCGCGTGGCGGTTCTGGTGGGCAGCCTGCGCAAGGATTCCTTCAACCTGAAGCTGGCGCGCGCCGTGGAGCAGCTCGCTCCGCCGGAGCTGAGCTTCGAGCACATCCGCATCGACAACCTGCCGCTGTACAACCAGGACTTCGATGACGATTACCCCGCTGAAGGCAAGCGTCTCAAGCAGGAGATCGGCGCCGCCGACGCGCTGCTGTTCGTGACCGCGGAATACAACCGCTCGATTCCCGGCGTGCTCAAGAACGCCATCGACATCGCGTCGCGCCCGTGGGGGACCAATTCATTCGCGGGCAAGCCGGCGGCGGTGATCGGCGTCTCGGTGGGCGCCCAGGGCGGTGCGATGGCGCAACAGCATCTGCGCAACGTGCTGGCCTATCTCGACGTGCCCACGCTGGCCCAGCCCGAGGTGTTCATCCATGCCAAGGACGGCTTGTTCGCCGAAGACGGTTCGATCGCCAACGAGGGCACGCGGAAATTCCTGCAGGGTTTCGTCGATCGCTATGTCGCCTGGATAAAGCGTCACCGCTAGGTCCTGTCCGATTCCTGAGGGCCAAACGAACTGCGCCGCCCCTGCCAGAACAAGGGCGGCGCAGCCGGCGCAGGCGCACCTCGAGAGGTGGCCGGTAGCAGGGGATCGACCGATACCGACCGCGAGGGACCTTATGCTCGTCGGGATCAGTGCGTCCCGGTGGTTCCGCTGGTGCCGCCGCCGCCGCTGCCGCTGGCCGGGTCATGATGGCCATCGCCGCCGCCGTTCAAGGCGCCAGCAATCACTGCCGCACCAATCACGCCTGCGCCGACATACAGCGGCGTGAGATTGCCCGTGGCTGCCTCCGAGGCAGTCGCCGCGCCGGCGCAATGGGCGCCGCTCTCATCGGTCAGGCAGGGAACCCGGGCGGTTGTATTCCCATTCCGATCCTGGCCGCCCTGAGGCTGACTCTGGGCGTAGGCGTGTGCGACCAAGGTGGTCAAGACAATGGCGACGATGAATTTGCGCATGGAGGGCTCCGGTGGCCGGCCGGAATGGCCGATGGATATCGGAACCACCATACGAATCCGCGGCCTGCCGCGAAGTAAGCGAAGACTTGTCAGTGATGACAGTGAACTACTTCGATTGCTGCGCGGCTTAAGTCGCCACCTTGGCGGTTAGGCCTACACGACGTTGCGGAGCAGCATCCCCGCAACTCACATATCCGCACTGGCCCCCGAGCCGCAGATCTTCTCCAGCAACTGCGTCTGCACGTTTCGCGGCGTCTGGCTCGCACCCGGGCGGCTGCGCGAATAGCGCCCGTCCGGATGCAGCACCCAGGTGCTGGAATTGTCGGAGAGGTAGAGCTCCAACTCCTTCTTCAGGCGACTCTGCAGTTTCTTGCCTTCGACCGGGAAGCCGGTTTCCACACGGCGATCCAGGTTGCGTTCCATCAGATCGGCGCTGGCCAGATAGAACTTCTCATCGCCGCCATTGAGGAACCAGTACACGCGGCTGTGCTCCAGGAAACGCCCCACGATGGAACGTACGCGGATATTGTGCGAGATGCCCGGCACACCCGGACGCAGGCAGCACATGCCGCGCACGATCAGGTCGATCCTCACGCCGGCGATGCTGGCCTTGTAGAGCGCCCGGATCATCTTGGCATCGGTGACTGCGTTGACCTTGATGATGATCTGCGCCGGCTTGCCCGCCGCCGCATGCGCGGTTTCGCGCGCGATCAATTCCAGCAGCGTCTTCTTCAGCGTGAACGGCGCATGCAGCAGCTTCTTCATCTGCAGCAGCTTGCCCATGCCGGTGAGCTGGCTGAACAGCTTGTGCACGTCCTCGCACAGCGCCTGGTCGGAGGTGAGCAGGCTGTAGTCGGTGTAAAGGCGTGCGTTGCCGGTGTGATAGTTGCCGGTGCCCAGATGGGCGTAACGCACCAGTTCCTCACCTTCGCGACGCTGGATCAGCATCAGCTTGGCATGCGTCTTCACGCCGACCACGCCGTAGATGACCATGGCGCCGGCCTGTTGCAGACGCGACGCCAGCGTGAGATTGGACTCCTCATCGAAGCGCGCACGCAGCTCGATCACCACGGTGACTTCCTTGCCCGAACGCGCCGCATCCACCAGCGCGTCGACAATCTCGGAGTTCGCACCGCTGCGGTACAGCGTCTGCTTGATCGCCAGCACGCTCGGGTCTTTCGCCGCCTGATGCAGCAGATCCACCACCGGCGCAAACGACTCGTAGGGATGCAACAGCAACACATCCTGCCGACCCACGACCTGGAACAGGTCCTCGGCCTTCTTCAATGCCTTGGGGATGGACGGGGTGAACGTGGGGTATTGCAGTTCCGGCCGCAGCGTCTTGGTGATGAGGCCGAACAGGCGGGCCAGGTTTACCGGGCCATTGACCTCGTACATCTCGGCGGCAGTCAGGCCGAATTGACGCAGCAGATAATCCGTCAGTTCGCTCGGGCAGTTGTCCGCCACTTCCAGCCGCACGGCATCGCCAAAGCGGCGCGAATACAGTTCGCCGCGCAATGCGCGGGCGAGGTCTTCGACGTCTTCGGGGTCGATGGTGAGGTCGGCATTGCGAGTCAGGCGAAACTGGTAGCAACCGCGCACGGACATGCCGGGGAACAGTTCCTCGGTGTGCGCATGAATGATCGACGACAACAGCACGAAGTTCTCACCACCTTCGCTGACGTCGTCGGGCAGCCTGATCAGGCGCGGCAATACACGCGGTGCCGGCACGATGGCCAGGCCCGAATCGCGGCCGAACGCATCGGTCCCTTCCAGCTGCACGATGAAGTTGAGGCTCTTGTTCACCAACAGCGGGAACGGATGCGTGGGATCGAGTCCGATCGGCGTCACCAACGGCGCGACTTCGTGGCGGAAGTAACGGCGCACCCACATCTTCTGCTTGTGCGACCACTCGTTGCGGCGAACGATGCGAATGCCGTTGCGCGCCAGCTCCGGCAGGATGTTGTCGTTGAGGATCGCGTATTGCCGCTCGATCTGCTTATGCGTGATCTCGCTGATCTCGGCCAGCGCCTTGCGCGGCGCCACGCCGTCGGAGCCGACGATTTCGTGGTCGAAGGCGATCTGGCTCTTCAAGCCCGCCACGCGGATCTCGAAAAACTCATCCATGTTGCTGGAGAAGATCAGCAGGAACTTCAGTCGCTCCAGGATGGGCTTGCTTTCATCCAGCGCCTGCTCGAGCACGCGGATGTTGAACTGCAGTTGCGACAGTTCGCGATTGATATACAGGGCGGGATCATTCAAATCCGGCGCAGCGCTGGCGGCGGGCGCCTGGACGGGGGCGGCAGGCACCTGTTCGGTGATGGCGGCGTCGCGCTCTGCACTGGTTCGGACGACATCGGTACTCATCGGTTCACCGTTCGATGGGCGGGCGCGAGCGGGCTGCGCAATCCGCGAATGGAAAGCATGGTAAGCCGCCAATTGCGACCGGGCCATGGCAGGAAAGCGCGGAATGCGCTGTCATATGACCGACATATTGCCCATCGCATCTGACGAACCTGTGACAGTGCATAGTCGGATGTTATGGAGCCGTGATGCCCACGACCCTCTGCTCTTGTGGGAGCGCACCCTGTGCGCGACGGGCGTGCCTCTCCGTAGCAACGTCGCCGCACGCCCGTCGCGCACAGGGTGCGCTCCCGCAGTGATGGTCAGCGTGCCGGTTTATCCCAGCGGCGTGGCCAGATACCGGCTCGGCGCCATCCCCAGCACGCGCCGGAATGCCGCGGTAAACGCACTGGGATTGCCATAGCCCAGGTCGACCGCCACCTGCGTGATCGCCTCGCCGTTGCTCAGTCGCGTCAACGCCGTGAGCAGGCAGGCCTGATGCCGCCAGGCGGTGAAGCTCATGCCGGTTTCGTCGCGGAAGGTGCGCGTGAAATGGCGCCGACTCATGCCGGCGCGGCGCGCCATGTCGTCGATCTTCACTTCCTGCGAGGGTTGTTCCAGCAGATGTCGGCAGAGCGCGGCGAGACGCTTTTCGCGCGGCAGCGGCGTGCTCAGCGGCAGCACCGGCATGCGGCGGATTTCATCGAGCAGCAGCGCCATCACACGTCCATCCCGGCCGTCCAGATCGTATTCGGCCGGCAGGTCCACCGCTTCCATCAGCAATTCGTGCAGCAGGGGAGAGACGCTGATGACCTGGCAGCGGGATGCGAGGCCGGCGTTCTCGACGGCCTCGGGCGTGACGTAAGCGCTGCGCGTGGACACCGGGCCGGCCATCAGCACCTCGTGCGACACGCCGGGCGGGATCCAGAGGGCGCGCCGTGGCGGCACCACCCAGCTGCCTTCGCTTGTAATGGTGGTGATCACCCCTGTGGAGGCATACAGCAGCTGGCCGCGGCGATGCGAATGCGGGGGCAGCACGTAATGCGGGGGATAGTCGTTGCCCGTCGCGATCACGTCGCGGGGCGTCTGGTCAAAGCTTTCCGCACGGGCGTTACGCATAGGCTTGGCCCATTTTCAACAGAAATTGACCCAGTTGCGTGTGCGGGCCGGGCGCGTCCACTTTAAGGTGGCGTTCCCGGCGGCGCAACCGCGTCGTCCTGCCGCAGACGTTCCCTTACGAGTCCCCATGCAAACCCGCGTCGAAGACATGCCGTTGGCCGCCGCGCCGCCCGCCAGCCCTGCCACCGAACACGCCACCGAGTTCAGGATCCTCGGTGCGATCAGCTTCTCGCACCTGCTCAACGACATGATCCAGTCGTTGATCCTGGCGATCTATCCGATCCTCAAGAGTGGCTTCAACCTCAACTTCGCGCAGATCGGCCTGATCACGCTGACCTACCAGATCACCGCCTCGCTGCTGCAGCCGGCGGTGGGCCTGATCACGGACAAGAAGCCGATGCCGTATTCCTTGCCGGTGGGCATGGGCTTCACCCTGTGCGGCTTGTTGCTGCTCGCGACGGCGCCCAACTTCACCGTCCTGCTGATCGCTGCGGGCTTGGTCGGCACGGGCTCCTCGGTGTTCCATCCCGAATCCTCGCGCGTGGCGCGCATGGCCTCGGGCGGTCGTCATGGCCTGGCGCAGTCGCTGTTCCAGGTCGGCGGCAATGCGGGTGCGTCGCTGGGTCCGTTGCTGGCGGCATGGATCATCGTGCCGCATGGCCGCGGCAGCGTGGCGTGGTTTTCGCTCGCCGCGCTGCTGGCCATCGTGGTGCTGCTGCAGGTGAGCCGCTGGTATCGCGATCACCACGCCGTGCGCGGCAAGGCCAAGGCCAAGCGGGCGTCGCATATCGTGCTGACCCAGGCCCAGGTGGCCTGGTCGCTGCTGATCCTCGGGCTGCTGATCTTCTCCAAGTATTTCTATCTGGCGAGCCTCAGCAGCTACTACACGTTCTACCTGATGCACCGCTTCGGCGTGTCCGTGCAGAGTGCGCAGACGCATCTGTTCGTGTTCCTGTTTGCCGTGGCGGCCGGTTCGCTGATCGGCGGTCCGGTGGGCGATCGCATCGGACGCAAGTGGGTGATCTGGGCATCGATCCTCGGCGTGGCGCCGTTCACCCTGCTACTGCCGCATGCCAGCCTGTTCTGGACGGGCGTGCTCACGGTGATCATCGGCCTGATCCTGGCCTCGGCGTTCTCGGCCATCCTGGTCTACGCGCAGGAGCTGATTCCTGGCCGCGTGGGCATGGTGTCGGGCCTGTTCTTCGGCTTTGCGTTCGGCATGGGCGGCATTGGTGCGGCAGTACTGGGACATATCGCCGACGCGCGCGGCATCGAGTATGTCTACGGCTTGTGCGCCTATCTGCCGTTGATCGGCATCATTACGGCGTTCTTGCCGAATCTGGAGCGCAAGCCGGCCTGAGCGTGCGCGGGCGCTACACCTCTGTGGGAGCGCACCCAGTGCGCGACGGGTCGGTAGTGCGGGACGATGTGGGGCCGCGGTCGCGCACAAGTGCGCTCCTACAATGGAGCGGGGCGGTGAAGGTTGCGCTCTGTAGGTTTGTCGGGCACAGGGTGCCCTCCCACAGGGGAGGGCTGCACGGTCGTCAAACGACAACCGGCTCCGGCTCCAGCGTCACGCCGAACTTCGCGCGCACGCCCTCGATCACCTTCAGCGCAAACGCCCATAGCTCGCCGCCAGTGGCGCGGCCATGGTTCACCAGCACCAGCGCATGGCGATTGGAGATGCCGGCGTCGCCCTCGCGCATGCCCTTGAAGCCGCTGGTTTCGATCAGCCAGGCAGCGGAGAGCTTCCATCGCCCATCGCTGCCCACCCACGACACCAGCTCGGGATGTTCGCGCTTGAGCGCCTCGCCCTGGGCTGCATCGATCAAGGGATTCTTGAAGAAACTGCCGGCGTTGCCGATCACCGCGGGGTCGGGCAGCTTCTTGGTGCGCAGATGCACCACGGCCTCGGCCACGTGGAACGGTGCCGGCTTGTCCACGCCCATGCGCACGAGTTCCTCGCCAATGCCCGCATAGTCCGTGCGCAGTTCGCGTGAACGGGGCAGGGCAAAGCGCACGGCGGTGACGATGTAGCGACCAGGCTCATGCTTGAACACCGAATCGCGATAGGCAAAGGCGCAGGCGGCGCGATCGAGCACGGCCACGCGACGCTCCTGCGTATCCCACGCTTCCACGCTGTCGATGAATTCCGCCACCTCGGTGCCATACGCGCCGATGTTCTGGATCGGCGCGGCGCCCACGGTGCCAGGAATCAGGATGAGGTTTTCCAATCCGGCGTAGCCCTGGCCCAGCGTCCAGCGCACGAAATCATCCCAGCGCTCGCCGGCGGCCACCGCGATGCGGGCGACGTCGCCATCCTGTTCCACCTGCACGCCGCGCGTGGCCATGGCCAGCACGGTGCCGTCGTAGTCGCCGGTAAACAGCATATTGCTGCCTTCGCCCAGCACCAGCAGCTTGCCGTTGCGTACGGCCGGAAATTCCAGCAGTTCGGTCAGCTTGGAGGCGTCGTTGATCTCCGCCAGCAGACGCGCCCGCGCGTTGACGCGCAGCGTGTTGCGCGTGGCCAACGGAGCATTTTCGATCAGCGTGTAGCCGCCCATATCGATACGTTCAACCGGCATGGGTGGTTTCCTGCTGACGGCGGATTTCATTCACGCATTCGGCGATCAGCGAGGGCCCGCGATAAACCATGCCCGAATACAGCTGCACCAGCGAGGCGCCTGCGCTGATCTTCTCCGCAGCATCGCTGCCATCGAGTATGCCGCCCACGCCGATGATGGCGAGCTGGTCGCCCACGCGCTGGCGCATGCCGCGCAGCACGGCGGTGGAGCGGGCGAACAGCGGCTTGCCAGAGAGGCCGCCGGTTTCATTGCCCTGCGGATCGTCGGCGACGGCGGTGTGGTCGATGGTGGTATTGGTGCAGATCACGCCGTCCACCTTGGCGGCCAGCAGCACGTCGGCGATCGCATCAAGCTCGTTTTCGCTGAGGTCCGGAGCGATCTTCAACAGCATCGGCTTGCGCGCACCGCTTTGCGAGCCCAGGCGCTCCTGTGCTTCACGCAGGGTCTCGATGAAGCGGCGCAGGGTGGCTTCTTCCTGCAGGTCGCGCAGGCCCTGTGTGTTGGGCGAGGAAATATTCACGGTGATGTAGCTGGCCAGCGCATGGACGCGCTCCAGGCAGAACAGGTAATCGTCCACCGCCTTGTCGTTGGGGGTGTCCTTGTTCTTGCCGATATTGATGCCGAGCACGCCGCGATAGCTCGACTTCTGCACATTGCGCACCAGCGCATCGACGCCGGCATTGTTGAAGCCCAGGCGATTGATCACCGCCTCGTACTTGGGCAGGCGGAACATGCGTGGCTTGTCGTTGCCCGGCTGCGGACGCGGCGTGGTGGTGCCCACTTCCACGAAGCCAAAGCCCAGTGCGCCCAGCGCATCGAGGTGATCGGCATTCTTGTCCAGCCCGGCCGCAAGGCCGACCGGATTGGGAAAGCGGATGCCAAACGCCGTGGTCGGCAACTCTTGCGGCAGCTTAGCCACCAGCTGGATGAAGTTGCTGCGATGGGCCACGTCGAGGCCATAGAGCGTCGCACGATGCGCGGTTTCAGCATCCAGCGCGAACAGCAATGGGCGAATGAGGTCATACATAGTCAGGAAAGTTGGCCCACGTAGATGACGGTGTCGTAGTCGAAACCGATGCGCCCGTTGATCGCGCTGCGATCGAACAGCTCGCGCAAGGCGTGCATCATGGCTTCATGATTGGGATGGCCTTCGCGTGGCGCATACGAGGATGAAAGCAATCGTCCACTGAGGCTTTCATAGTCCAGGCGCTGGCCGTGATCGAAACGGCCCATGCCCAGATAGCCCTCGCCGAACCACGCACGCAGCGTCGGTTCGTCGCCATAGCGCTCGGCGACGCTGGTGTAATCGGTACCGTATTGCTTGAGGATCGCTTCGTAGCCTTCAAGGAAGGGCGAGCCGACCAAGCGGCGCGAATTCCAGATGATCGCCGCCAGTCCGCCCGGACGCAGGATGCGCTGGAACTCCGCGCGCGCGGCCGCCTGGTCGAACCAGTGGAACGCCTGCGCCACGACGATGAGGTCGACGCTGGCGTCGTCGAGACCGGTCGCGGTCGCATGCCCATCAACGGTGCTGAAACGCGAGTCATCGCCCAGCCAGCTCTCGGCCGCAGCGCGCATCGGTGCATTGGGCTCCACCGCGATCACGTGATAGCCGCCATCCAGGAACAGCTTGCTGGAGATGCCGGTACCCGCGCCGATGTCCGCCACCAGCCACTGCGGGGTGACACCGAACTCGCTCTGCAGCCACTGCAGCATGGCCAGCGGATAGTCGGGTCGAAACCGCACATAGTCGGCGACGCGGTCGCTGAAACGTTCGGTGGGCTTCTGGTCGGTCATGATTGCACCGTTACCGCACGGGACATCAACCGTGCCAGGGAAAGAAATGCGCAAAGAGCCCGATGCCGAGGGCTGCAAGACTGAAGAACAGCAGCAAGGCCAGGACGATCAGCGCCAGCTGCAGGTAACCCATCACCAGGCCGATGACGGCAAGTGAATCGCCTTCCACGGTGCCCGGCGGAGCAAGGCGAATTTCCTTGCGTGCCAGGTGTCCGCAAACGATGGCGATGACGGCTGCCACAAAGGGAAGCACGGTCCAGGAGGCAATACCGGCAACGAGGCTGACGATGGCGAGCGTGTTGGTCGATCGATAAGCAGCGGGCTGGTAACTCATGGACGCACTCCCTGTGAGGTCATGGACGAAACACGGTGGCTGATCGGCTGTCGGCTGATAGTAGACGCGCCGCTCCGTCAATGGCGCATCTGCAGGAAGAAGAACGCGACCAGCAATCCAAACAGCGTGTACTGCGCGTACGCCATGATGCTCGCCGCCTTGGTGAGTCCCTCGCCGCGAATCGAGCCGCCAGAGCGGCGAATCTGCCGCTGCGCGATCCAGGCGCTTGGCGAGGCGATCACGGAACCGCTGAGCGGCATCGCGAACATGATGTACAGATTGAGCCCGGACAAGGCCAAGCCCATCACGGGCAGCACCGTCCAGGCGAGCACGGTAAACACCAAGCTGAAAATCGCCAGCGAACTATACGTCGGTGCCGCTTGAACCACCTGTGCGTTTTCCATCATCACAACTCCTGTCGTCGATGCCGTTACGCGTGCACTTGCTTCCTGGCGGTGCGTGCATCCCGGCTTTCGCCGGGATGCACCGGTACTGCGGTTTTACAGATCGAACTTGATGCCCTGCGCCAGCGGCAGCGAGTTGGAGTAGTTGATGGTGTTGGTCTGGCGGCGCATATAGACCTTCCATGCGTCCGAACCGGATTCGCGACCGCCGCCCGTTTCCTTCTCGCCACCGAAGGCGCCGCCGATTTCCGCACCGGACGTGCCGATGTTGACGTTTGCGATGCCGCAGTCCGAACCTGCCGCCGACAGATACTGCTCGGCCGATTTCAGGTTCTGCGTGAAGATCGCCGAGGACAGGCCCTGCGGCACGCTGTTCTGCAGCTCGATGGCTTCGTCCAGCGTCTTGAACGGCATCACGTAGAGGATCGGCGCAAAGGTTTCCGTCTGCACCACGTCGTCGCTGTTCTTCACACCGCTGACGATGGTCGGCAGCACGAAGTTGCCCTTGCGGTCGCTGAGCGCAGCGCCGCCGGTGAGCACCTTGCCGCCGGTGGCCTTGGCCTTTTCGACGGCGGCGAGGTAGGCCTTCACGGCATCCGGGCTGTTGAGCGGGCCCATCAGCGTGGTGGCCAGCGTCGGATCGCCGATCTTGCCTTCCACCTGCTTGTACGCGGCGACCAGCTTGTCGGTCACGTCGCCGATGATGGACTCATGCACGAACAGGCGGCGCGTGCTGGTGCAGCGCTGGCCGGCGGTGCCGACGGCGCCGAACACGATGGCCGGAATCGCCAGCTTCAGGTCGGCGCTCTCGTCCAGGATGATGGCGTTGTTGCCGCCCAGCTCCAGCAGCGAACGACCCATGCGCTTGGCCACGCGCTCACCCACCTGGCGACCCACCTTGGTCGAACCGGTGAAGCTGATCAGGGGGATGCGGTGATCGTCCACGAAGGCCTGCGACAGATCGGTGCCGGCATCGTTGAACAGGAAGAAGATGTCCGGGAAGCCGGCTTCGTTCAGCGCGTCGTTGCAGATCTTCATGCTGGCGATGGCCGACAGCGGCGTCTTCGGCGACGGCTTCCAGATGCAGATATCGCCGCAGATGGCCGCGAGGAACGCATTCCACGCCCACACCGCGACCGGGAAGTTGAACGCACTGATGATGCCGACCAGACCCAGCGGCTGGTACTGCTCGTACATGCGATGGCCCGGACGCTCCGAGTGCATGGTGTAGCCATAGAGCATGCGGCTCTGGCCCACGGCGAAGTCGGCGATGTCGATCATCTCCTGCACTTCGCCATCGCCTTCGGGCTTGATCTTGCCCATCTCCAACGCCACCAGCGAGCCGAGCGCGTCCTTGTGCTTGCGCAGCGCTTCACCGCACAGACGCACCGCTTCACCGCGACGCGGCGCCGGGGTGGTACGCCACACCTTGAAGGCTTCCTGCGCGCGCTTGACGATCACTTCGTAGTCGGCCGCGCTGGATGCGTGCACCGAGGCAATCACTTCGCCCGTGGCGGGATTGACCGGATGCAGGGTGCCGGCGTCGGTCGTCTTGGACCACTCGCCCTGACCCAGGTACGTGCCCGAATGCGACTGGCCAAGACCAAGGGCGGTGAGAATTTCGTGCGACATGCTTCACTCCAGACCGGGGCGCGGGGAAGGCGCCGGGAATAAAACCGCCATTCTAGCAGGGGCCTGTTAACGGGTTCGCGCCGTCCCCCCGTTCCATGCCAGAATTCCGCCCGTTGCCCCCGTAGCTCAGCTGGATAGAGCGTCCCCCTCCTAAGGGGAAGGTCGTACGTTCGAATCGTATCGGGGGCACCAAGACGCAGATGCACAAAGGCCGGCGGTGACGCCGGCCTTTGCTTTTAGGGCTCACACCGCGGGCCTGGACGAGCCCAGCGGCGGGCCAACTGGCGTTGGTCGGGAGGGCGATCGGCGCGGTCAATGAGTGCATGCGGCAGTGCAGCGTGCGCGCCTCCTGCGGATGTCACTCCAGGTCAGCGCCATGACGCTGTAGGTCAGTTTTTGGCGAAAATGCCCCGGTCGAGCACCTCGGCCTGGACGTGGCCGGCCACCGCATCGTGGTCCATCGCTTCGCCGCTGAGCTCCTGCTGGGCGCAGACCGTGCCGTAGATGTGGGCGCGCCAGGCCACCCGGCCGGGCAGCTGATCCACTTCACAAAGCACCTGAAGTTCGTGCTCTGTCTCATCCACGACGCAAAAATTCATGTTCATGCGTGGGCGCCCCTGACGCCCGCGAAACGGCCAAACGGTGGGCGATGGCGATGCCATCGCGAGGTCCTCATCGAGTGTCTGGTTCTTCGAGGCGCCTTTGTTCAAGCCAAGCGCAATCAAGGAACGTGCCATGTCGCCAGTAAGCGGGCGGGCCTTGGTGCGCCCTGGTCGGATCAGGCGAGGATGCCGTGCTCGCGTGCGTAGGCGTACACGTCCAGGTCGTTCTTCAACCCCAGCTTGTTCATGGCATCCATCTTCTGGCGGCTGATGGTTTTCACGCTGCGGTTGAGCTGACCGGCGATCTCGGTCACGGTGAAGCCCGAAGCGAACAGGCGCAGCACTTCGGTTTCGCGCTTGGACAGGGCCGGATGGCCGTCGGCCGGACTACCCGCGCCGCCATCATCGAGCACCTGGCTGATGCTGGTGCTCAGGAACAGACGTCCATGCGTGACGGCCTGCACCGCGAGCGTCAACTCCGAAAGCGCATCGGTCTTGCTCATCAGGCCGCGCGTACCGGTTTCCAGGATCGCCTTGAGCACGCCACCGTTGTTCACCATGGTCAGTACCACCACCGGCAGCTCGGGGCGGCGACGGCGAATCATGCCGAGCATCTGCAGGCCGTCGGCCATTTGACCGCCGGGCATGCTGAAGTCGGTGATCAACAGCTCGCAGGGATGTTTGTCCACGGCATCGAGCAGCTCGACCGGCGAGCCGACCTCGGCCACCACTTTGGCCGTCGTATGGTTTTCCAGCAGGGCGCGTACGCCGCTGCGAAAAATGGGATGGTCGTCAGCGAGGATGATGCGAAGGGTCACGGTGTGCCCGTCCCGAGTGTCTGTGTCTGTAGAGCTGGGCTAGGGTAGCTGCTAGATGCCTAATGCATTGTAGGTTTGAGCCTACGCCACGCTTGTAGTCTTCAGATGGCGCTCATGAAGCTTGTCACGTCTTCTATCGTGAGTAAGTGTTCGATGCAGACGCGAACGCCTGGACATCAGCGAGGCATCGGCCAGTGGCATGCACCCCGCGCAGCGAGGGGAAGCGCTGCCATTCTAAGTCCGATCGCGACTGTTACGTCATAGCGAAAATCTACTTAGCTTGCCGGCTGCTTCATCAACGCGCGCGCATCGGGCGCGGCGGCCACGCTCGATGCAGATCAGCCAGATGCGGCAATCGGGTGTTTCCCGGCGCAGGCCTAGCGTGAAATCGTCGAGACGGGAGTGCGGCGACTCATCGCCGTTCCTGTTGCTGTCGGCGTCTACAGAAGCAGGCCCGTGAAGCTCTATCGGCAATGCATTTTTCGCACGGATTTCCGCGGCGAATTGGATGGCGGCCTCTTGCGCGTGGTCTGCAAGGACAAGCTCTGTTGCAGTGGCGGCGACTACAACCTCAGTGCTTCTATGCCTGGCTGGACAACGAGCACTACAGGCTGCTGACCGGCTCCAACCTGTCCGCCTGCATCGAAATCTCGAACGCCTTCGCATGGCGCTCGTCGAGGTGGGGCTGCAGCGTTTCGCCCAGCCTGGTCTGACAGTTCACTCAACGCGTGTGGACCTTGCTGCGCTACGACTGCCATCCCTGAGGTTGATGCCCGGACGCGACGGTGGGTGATCGATCCCGACGCCGAAAGATGTTGTCTCGCAGCATGGCTGAGGTCACGGCGGGCACTTAGCCGCCTGGCGGTTTGTTCCAGGCCGCTGATCGGCGCATGCCGGGCGCGGTCTGGTGCAAAGTCTCCCTCCTGGTGCATCGCAAAAACCTCGCAAAAACATGCGGTTGGAAAGCATGACCTTTGCCACGCTCGCTGAATGTAAGTCATGCGTAAGCTTTGGTCTCGCATAACGATTTCAGCGTTCCATGTTGCCGGCGCCCCACCGCCGGTTCCCCGCATGGCGCAGGGCGCGAAAGGGAGTTCTTATGGCGGTACTCGTCGGCATTTACCTGGTGCAGGGCGACCTGTTCGAAATCGTGCGCGATGGCGGAACCCTTTGGACTGGCACGTGGACGCTGTTCCGTTCCCCCTGGATGAATCGCGCGGATTGGGAAGCGCTGACCAGCGGTGAGACCGCGGCCTGCTTCGACAGTCCTGAGCTCGCCATGCAGGCGGGCGAAGAAGAGGGCGTGGCGTTCGCCCGCGAACTGCAGGGTGACGATGGGCTGGAGCCCATGACATGGGCGCCGGTGCCAGTCACCTCGAGCGTGCCGCTCAAGCGCGCCTGCGGTGGCGGCCGGCACTGATCGGGCTTGCCTGCGGCATCACGTGGAACCCTGGCCATCGCATGGCCCAACGGCCGAGTGTCGTTCCCCTCGGTGCGCACGCCATAATGCGCAGACACGGCGATCCGCCGGACGAGAGGAAGGCGACGGGCCACTCATGGCGCGTACCCTGCTAGCGCTGATGGTGCCCGAGGCCGAGCCGCTGATCGGCAGCTTCCGCGATCAGTACGACCCTTCCGCGCGTCGTGGCCTCGGGGCGCACATCACCCTGATCTATCCCTTCATCGACAGCGAACTGCTCACGCCGACCCTGCTGGCGCGCTTGCGCGAGGTGGCGGCGGAGATCCCCGCGCCAATGTTTCGCCTGGCGCATGTGGATACGTTTCCTTCCGTCGTGTGGCTGGCGCCCGAGCCCGCCAAACCCATCGCCCAGATCGCCAACGCGCTGGAGCGCGCCTTTCCCGATCATCCCAAGGGCGGCGGCGCCTTTCCCGACTTTGTTCCCCATCTCTCGGTCGCACGGCATGTGCAGCATGAGAAGGCGGCGCTGATCAACGAACTGGAAGCACGGCTGGCCGATCATGGCCCCGTCTACGGCTGGTGCGAATCGCTGTCGTTGCTCGTCAACGATCATCGGCGCTGGCATGGGGCAGGGGAGTTTCCCTTTCTGCATTGATCCGCGCATGCATTTCAAGGCATGCCCAGGCAGGGCCGACGTCGAGCTAGTCCGCTTCGTCCAGCGGTGCGAGCACCAGCGGCACATCCTGTGCGCGGCGGCCGATGTTGCGAAGACTGTTGCGCCTGCCGCAGACCGGGCACATGAAATACACGCCAAAGCTGTCGATTGACGGCAGGGTGTCCTTGGCCGTCAGCTCGGATTGGCAGCGTATGCACGTCCACATGGTGACGAGGGATACCTGGATGGCGTGAGAGTGGCGTGTGACCGCCGATTTAGTGTTCGTTGACCCAGGTATCTTCGATGTCGTCCTGGATGGCGACCTGCAGTTCCGTGCTCGACAGTTCGGAAACCTCGAAAACCCTGCCGTGGCGCATGCCGCGGTAAATGCCGTTGAGGCGGAACGTAGCCGACCAGTACACGCTGTCGTGCACGGCGCCGAGATACTCCGCCGTGTAATTGAAACCATTGCTGGTCATGCCGGCGACCTCAGCCATGATCGCGTCCTCCGCAGCCCTTCGACCTGACACTACTCTCCTTGGCTGCGCCGCGTGTGAATGATTCGGCAGGGCAGGCTGTTGGCCGGACCTTGTGGGCTGATGGGATGACTCCACGCGTATCGGTGCAAGGCGGAACCCCTCAGCCCGTACCCGGCGCGGCGTTTCAAGAAGCGTCTGATGTATTCGTGCCAGCCGACCTCGCTAGCATGGGTCCCCGTCCAATGGCGATGCCGCGAGCGAGCATGGAGCCGCTTGTTGGCGGTAGGCCTGGTCTTCCTCAAGCGAAGCCAGGAGTGGGTCGGTGGTCCCGCGCCACGCCGTCGTGCACAGAGGCAGTCATGAGTGAAACATCATCGATGAGGGAGTTTGCCGTGGTGTTTCGCAGCGATGACGAGGACGACATCGTCAGCGCCGACGCGCCTGGCGACGCGATGGCCGTCCACGACCATGGCGACCCTGCGGTCCCAGATCTGGCGCATCCCGTCTGGACGCGCCATGACACCGAAGGCGATGTCGTCGAAGTGGCGGACGTCGAAGAAGTCGAAGCGCTGGTGTACCAGGACACGGTGACGCAAGTGCGTGAACTGCACAGCTTCAGCCACTCCGTCCGACTCCTGTTCCACGCCGCAACGCTGAAGTTCTACGCCACCATCTACATGGATGACCTGTTGTGGCGAGCGATGAAGTCCTCCGACTTCGACGCCGCCGAGAGGGCCTTTGAAGAATTCGTGGCGCAGGCCAATCACCGCGCCCGCAGCGAAGTGCGCCGCGTCCAGCTCGACGCCGCCAACAGGCAGCTGCAGCGTGTAATCGCCGAGTCCGAAGCAAGGGCAGAGCGCCTGCGCGTCAACATCCAACGCAACGCCGCGCAAAAGCAACGTGCGATGGACCGCGAAACCGAACTGCGCCACAGCATCCAGCAACTCGACGCCGCGCGCCTGCAGGCGCAGCTCTACGCCAACCGCACGTTCCGCCAGATCGGGCAGCTGCACTCGACGTGTGCGGCGCAGTTGCCGCGGTATCGTGGGGGATGGGTGGGGTTGCGGAAGAAGTGAGCAGACGTGGCGATTGGCATTGGCCATCATCCTGACAAATTGCCCCTGAAACGATTTCTCTTGCTTTGGGTCGCCTGAGACATCGGCAGAGTTCCAATCAGCGGGGGGGCTCTGGCCCTGGTTTCGGCTCGGGATTGACTTGGCGACCCGTTAATTTAGCCTAGGACGATGAGCGAGCACTCCGACATCTCCTACCCCGAACACGGCAATGCATCCTGCGCGCAGGTCGAGGATCACTCGTTCTGGTTCAAGCACAGGAACGAATGCATCTCGGCACTCGTATCTCGATTTGCGCAGGGTTCGCACTTCGCCGATGTAGGCGGCGGCAACGGATTCGTTGCCCGTCGTCTTCAGGATGACGGGCATGATGTTGTCCTGGTCGAACCCGGTCCAGATGGTGCGCGCATGGCTCAGGCCCGTGGCATTCATCGAGTCGTCTGTGGCACGTTGAGCGATGCAGCGCCGGAACTTGGCCCGCTGGACGCCGTTGGCGCGTTCGATGTCGTCGAGCACATCGAGGATGACGCGGCCTTTGTGGGACAGATTGCGGCATCGCTGAGCGCCGGTGGCTATTTCTTCTCGACGGTGCCGGCACATACCTGGATGTGGTCGGGCGCAGACGATGAAGCAGGGCACTTTCGACGCTATACGTCGGACAACTACGCCTCACTCCTGGCGCCGCACTTCGACGTGAAATTCATCAGCTACTTCTTCGGGGCCCTGGTCCTTCCCATCCTCGCCTTCCGGTCGATTCCCTATCGATTTGGCATTCGCCCCAAAACCACCGAAGCCAAGGCGTCGCGCGAGCACGGCACGGACAACGGCCTCTCAAGCCGCGCGCTGACTCTGCTGCTGCAGCCTGAAGTGCATCGCATCGCCACGCTCAAGCCCCAGGCGTTTGGATCCAGCCTGATAGTGGCCGCTCAGAAGCGCTCAGGATAGATTTTTGCTTTGGTACGCCCTCGCTTTCGCACAGGACGAAAGCGAGGTCGGAGTGCACTTCTGCATGGATTGATTGAATGGCATCGCGCGATTCCGCGCGGCGGTAGTCGCGGCAGTGCGCCGGCCGGCGATCGCAAACCCCAACGCAGCCAGATCGCCATCAAGTCAAAAAAAAGGCCCGACATAGTCGGGCCTTTTCTTTTCAAATCTGGTACCGGTGATAGGACTCGAACCTACACGACATCGCTGCCAGTGGATTTTGAGTCCACCGCGTCTACCATTCCGCCACACCGGCATTGCAGCGACGCATTATGCCGGGTTCAGTGGACCGGGTCGAGCCCCAGTTGGCGGTCGGAGCGCTGGTACTGATTGTGGCCCAGGGGCTGGAACACGGCGCAGTGGGTCATGGCGCCCGAGTAGATGTGCAGGCTCACGGCGACGGCGTCGTCGCTGGGGTTGCGGATGGTGTGGTACTCGTGCGGCGGGATCAGGCTGCCGGCGGAGCCGGGGCCGGCCTGGATGGAGCCCACGGGCTGGAAGCAGTAGTTGCCGTCTTCGTCGGCGAGGCGCTCGTACTGGACCACTTCCAGCGCGCCGCTCCAGACGCCTTCCACGCACCACATGCCGCAGTGGTCATGGATCGGGGTGCCCTGGCCGGGTCCCCAGGTCATGGCGACCACGCAATAGCCGTGGTCTTCGCTGCGGTAGAGCTCGCGGCGGGCATAGCGGCCTTCGGCGGTCTCGAAGACGCAATCGGGGAGCTTCACCTGCTGGCTGCGGATGAGGCTGCACAGGCTGTTGCGCAGGCTGTCGGTGACGGCGCGGGTGGTGTCCTGCGACACAGCCGCGTCGATGGCGTCGATGAGCTTGCGGGAGCCGGGGAAGTCCAGGGTAAGCATGGTGATTCTCGAGGTTCGTGCTACGCGGCCATCTTAGCAGTGCCGGCGGGGCGCCGCAGGCGGCCCGTTCAGAGTCCGCCGAGGAAGCCGCCTATGGCACGGCTGTAGTTGGGGATGTCAACCAGGAATGCGTCATGCCCCTGCGGCGAATTGAGCGCCACGAATTCCACCGCGGCGCCGGCCGCGCGCAGGCCGTCGGCGATCTGCTCCTGCTGTTCCAGCGGGAACAGGATGTCGGTGCTCACGCCGATCACCATGGCCTTTTCCACGCTGATGCGCTTGAGGCCTTCCATCACGTTGCCGTTGCCGTACTCGGCCATGTCGAACCAGTCGCTGGCGCGCGAGAGGTAGAGGTAGCTGTTCGGGTCGAAGGTGTGCACGAAACGCTGCGCATGTCCTTCGAGGTAGGACTCCACTTCGAATTCCAGACCGAACGGATTGTCGTCGCGTTGCTCGGGATCGAGCCGGATGCGCGCAAAGCGGCCATTCCATTCCATCGCGGAGCGGTAGGTGATCACGCCGAGCTTGCGCGCGATGCTCATGCCGTCGACGGGATAGTCGTCATCGGCATAGCGGCCGTTGTTCCAATGCGGATCGAGCCGGATCGCTTCGCGCTGCAAGGAGCGGATGGCGATGGCGAACGGCTGCGCCTGCGGTGCCGTGTCCACGCTGATGTGCGCGCGCACGCTGCCCGGGTGCAGCACCATGTAGGCCAGCGCGCTCATGCCGCCCATCGAGCAGCCGATCAGGCACGCGAGCTGGTCGATGCCGAGGCTTGTGACGGCCACGTGTGCGGCGTTGGCCACGTCTTCCAGCGACAGCTCGGGAAAATCCAGGCGATAGGGTTCGCCGGTCGCCGGATTGATCGACCGGGCGCAGGTGGAGCCCTTGTCGCTGCCGAGCGAGTTCACGCAGATGACGAACCAACGCGAGCTATCGATCGCCTTGCCCGGGCCGATCATCGCTTCCCACCAGCCGTCGGACGGATCCTCCGCGTTGGACGCGGCATGCGCGCTGGGCGAGAGGCCGGTGAGGATAAGCACGGCGTTGTCGCGCGCGCTGTTCAACTCGCCCCAGGTTTCGTACGCCACGCGCGCCTCGCGCAATGCGCCGCCCCGTTTCATCGCGAAGGGCGACGGGAGGGCGCAGTAGCGGCGGGCGTCGTGTGTCATTCGTGAACCTTGTCGATGCTGATCTTGATCGGCGATTGCGTGCTCACCGCAACCACGCCGGCATCGCCTTCCAGGTCGCCCGGCTGGGCGATGGCCTGGCCGCTCTTGCTGATGCGGGCGCCCACGAACACGCGTGGCACCGAGGATAGTTTGAGTTGCGGCGTCATGCCCATCGTGTCGTTCAAGGTGACGGTGGCGGGCAGGGCGTTGGCGTCCAGCTTGGCCACGGCCAGCGGCATCGGCGGGCCGTGCTCGGCGCGCGCGTAGACGAACAGCGTATCGCCTGCGGCCAGCTTGTTCTTGAGCGCCGGTGCGAGCGCCACTTGCACCTGCAGTGACGGTTGAGCGTTGGCGGCGGCAGGCGCTTCGGTCGCGGTCTTGCCCGGGTCCTTGACGCGCGCATCGGCGACGGCAATCTGCTCGGCCACCGCCTTGGCCACGTTGGAGTCCGGATCTAGTTGCGGCTGCAGCTGGCGCCAGGTGGCGGCGGCTTGCGCATATTGATCGTGCTGGAACTGGCTGATGCCCAGCAGCCACAGGCCGCGCTGGCTTTGTGGGTCGATCTTCACCGCGCGTTCGAGCAGTTCCTGCGCGCGGCCGTCGATGCGGTGATCCTCGCGCAGCAGCGAATCGGCCTCGGCCCAGCCGACCATGGCGGCGCTGTTGTTGGGATCGATGCGCAGGGCCTCGTCGTACGCATGGCGAGCATCGGCGGCGCGATGCATCACGCTATAGGTCTGTCCCAGCAGCATCCAGCCTTGCAGATCGTCCGGTTTCTGCACAAGGTGTGCGTTCAACTCGTCGACTGCCTGGTCGATGCTCATGCCGGCGTCGGACTTGGGCACGCCATCGAGCACGACGGGCGTGCCTACCGCGAGGTAAAGGCCGATCGCAGCGAGGGGAAGACAGAACGCCACGATCATGGCGAGCGCAAAGACGCCGCGCGGACGGCCGAGTCGGCGTCCGTGACGTACCAGCGGCAGCAACACGAGCAAAAGCGCCGCAACGATCATCGCCGCGGCGATCAGATAAAAAGCCAGCCTCACCAGTCGTCCCCTTCATCGGTCGGCTTGTCGTCGGTGACGGTGACCGCCGCGCGTCCGCGCCGGCGCACCGTGACCACCACTACGGCCGCACCGGCCAGCAAGATCACCAACGGTCCAAACCACAGCAGCAGCGTGCTGGTTTTTACCGGAGGGTCGTACAACACGAAATCGGAATAGCGATCGACCAGGTATTGCTTGATCTCCTCGTCGCTCTTGCCCTGCTGCATCAGGTTGAACACTTCGTGCCGCAGGTCGCGCGCGAGGTCGGCGTTGGAGTCGGCGAGGTTTTCGTTCTGGCAGACCAGGCAACGCAGTTCGCGCGTGAGGCTTTGGAAGCGGACTTCCTGGGCGTGGTCTTTGAAGGGCAGGGGGTCGATGGCCTGGGCGAAGGCGATGCTGGCGACGAGGAACAACAGAAGAACCTGTGGGAGCGCACCCTGTGCGCGACGCCAGGCTGGCCGCCTCGTAGGATTGTCGCGCACAGGGTGCGCTCCCACAAAAAGGCGGCGGATCATGGCTGTTCCTTGGACAACGCCGCAATCGCCGGCTTCAATTCCTTCGCAATCACCTCAGGCGTCAGCGGGCCGATGCGCTTGTAGCGGATCACGCCCTTGCCATCGACCAGAAAACTTTCCGGTGCGCCATACACGCCGAAATCAATCGCGGTACGGCCTTCGCGATCGACGATGATCATGTCGTACGGATTGCCGTGCTTGGCCAGCCAGTCCTTGGCGTCTTCCGGCGCATCTTTGTAGTTGTAGCCGACCACCGGCACACCGATGGTCTTGCCTTCGGTCATCAGCACGGGATGTTCCTCGCCGCAGGCGATGCACCAGCTGGCGAACACGTTGATCAGGTAAGGCTTGCCCAGCATGGCGTCGCGGCTGACGGTCTGCGCGGGATCGTCCAGCTTGGGCAGCACGAAGGCCGGCGCCGGTTTGTTGATCAGCGGCGAAGGCACTTCGCGCTGGTCGTGCTGGGTGTTCCACCAGATGCCGAAGCCGAACAAGGCCACCAGCAGCAGGAAGCCGAAGAAGGGAATCAGGCGGCTCATGCGCGCGACTCCTGCAGCGTGGTTGCCGGCACCGTTGCCGTCTCGGCCACGCGCTTGGTGCGGAAGCGACGATCGGCCGCGGCAAAGAAACCGCCCAGCATCATCAGCAGACCACCGGCCCAGATCCAGCGTACGAACGGCTTGTCGTAAAGACGCAATGCCCACGCGCCTTCGGGCTGCTTCGCATCCATCGGTTCGCCCAGCGCCACGTAGAGATCGCGGAACAGGCCCGGATTGATTGCCGATTCCGTCTGCACCTGGCCGCGCAGGTAGGTGCGTTTCTGCGGATGCATCACGGCCACGGTGCTGCCGTTGCGCGTGACAGTGACCGTGCCTTGGTCGCCCTGCCAGTTGGGGCCCTGCGTATGCTGCACGCCGTCGAAGCGGAATTCGTAGCCGCCGATGCTTTCGGTCTGGCCCGGCGCCACGCGCACGTCACGCTCCACGCTCAGCGCATTGGTGAGCAGTACGCCGGCAAGGAAGACGCCCACGCCGAAATGCGCGAGCAGCATGCCGGCCATCTCGGCGGGATAGCGCCGACCGGCGGGCATCTCGCGCCAACGCTTGATCACGTAAAGCAGGGTGCCGAAGCCGCACCACACCGCGGCGGCGGTGCCGGCAATCGCCTTGCTTTCGCCGCTGGTGACGAACGCCGCGACGATGGCGCAGGCGATGGCCGCCAGTCCGGCGCGCAGCATCACTTTTTTCAGCACCGGCACATCGCTCTTGCCCCAGCGCAGGTACGGGCCGAACGGCAGCAACAGCACGATCGGCAGCATCAGCAGGGTGAACAGGAAACCGAAGTAGGGCGGGCCTACTGAGATCTTGCCGAGATTCAACGCATCGCCCAGCAAGGGGAACAGCGTGCCGAGCAGCACCATGGCGGCGGCCACGGTAAGCATCAGGTTGCCGACCAGGATCGCTGTTTCACGCGAGACCACGGCGAATGGCTTGCCGCCCGCCACTTTCGGTGCGCGCATCGCATAGAGCAGCAGCGAACCGCCCACCACGATGGCGAGGAAGCAGAGGATGAACAGGCCACGGCGCGGATCGGAGGCAAACGCATGCACCGAGGTGAGCACGCCCGAACGCACCAGGAACGTACCCAGCAACGAGAGCGAGAACGCGAAGATGGAAAGCAGGATGGTCCAGGCACGCAGACCGCCGCGCTTCTCCGTCACGGCCTGCGCGTGGATCAGCGCAGCACCCACCAGCCACGGCATGAAGCTCGCGTTCTCCACCGGATCCCAGAACCACCAGCCGCCCCAGCCCAGCTCGGCATACGCCCACCAGCTGCCCGCGACGATGCCGGCGGTGAGGAAGCCCCAGGCCACGTTCGTCCACGGACGCGCCCAGCGCACCCAGGCCTGTTCCAGTTCGCCCCCCAACAGCGCAGCGATGGAGAACGCAAACGCCACCGAGAAACCGACGTAGCCCATGTAGAGCACCGGCGGATGGAACGTCATGCCCGGATCCTGCAGCACCGGGTTCAGATCACCGCCATCGGGCGGCATCGGCAACAGGCGTGCAAACGGGTTGGAGGTGAAGATGATGAAGGCTAGAAAACCAACTGCCACCAGGCCCAGCACGCCGAGCACGCGCGCCACGAACACTTCAGGCAGGTTGCGACTCAGTGCAGCGAGCGCGAGCGTCCACAGATTGAGGATGAAGATCCACAGCAGCAGCGAACCTTCGTGCGCGCCCCACACGGCGGCGACACGGTAGTACCACGGCAAGGCAAGGTTGGAATTGTCGGCGACGTACTGCACCGAAAAGTCGAACGTGAGGAACGACCACACCAACAGTCCGAAGGCGAGCGCGACGAATACGGCCTGTCCTGCCGCCGCAGGGCGGGCCACCGACATCAGCGCGCGGCTGCCGCTCCAGGCGCCGATCAGCGGCAGCACGCCTTGGGCCAGTGCGAGCAGCAGCGCGAGGATCAGGGCGAGTTGGCCAAGTTCGGGGGTCATTGCGGTTTGTCCTGTCCGGCTTCCTCGTTCACTTTCTTGCCTTCGTGGGCCTTGGCCATGGCGTCCTTCAGCTCTTTGGGCATATAGGTTTCGTCATGCTTGGCCAGCACTTCGGTGGCGATGAAGCGGGCGTTGTCCATGTGGCCGGTGGCGATCACGGACTGATTGTCGCGAAACAGGTCGGGCAGGATGCCGGTGTATTCGACGGGCATCGAGCCGCTCGCATCGACCACGGTGAAGGTGACCTTCAGCGATTCCTTGCTGCGCTGGATCGAGCCGGACTTGACCATGCCGCCCAGGCGGAAGGTCTTGTAGCTGGTGGCTTGTCCCGTCTGCACCTGGCTGGGCGTGAACAGGTAATTCATGTTCTGCTGCAGGGCGAACACGATCAGCGCCACCGCTACCAGGGCGGCGGCTATCACGAGTAGGACGATGGTAAGCCTGCGCTTGCGTGTGGGGTTCATGCTCATTCGCGTAGGTGCGTCTTAGGGCGCGGTAGGGTTGCGTTGCTGACGTGCCGCCTGGCGCGCCATGCGACCGCGCAGCTCGCGCAGGTTGCGGCGGCGGCGCAGCCACGGATTGATGTAGTCGGCAATAAGTACGATGAAGAACACCGCATAGGCAGGCCACACATACATGGCGTAACCGCCCATGGCGAAGAAGGTGCTCATGCCTGTCCCTCGCGTTGGGCGATCTGCTTCACCCAGTCCTTGCCGCTTTCCATCGACAGCAGATCGGTGCGCACGCGACCAAACAGGCTGGCGATGTAATAGAACTTGGTGGCGGCCATCATGGTGAGCAGCGGCCACAGCATGGCGGTGCTAATCTTTGACGGACCGAGGATGCGAATCGTGGAACCCTGGTGCAATGTGTTCCACCAGTTCACCGAGAAATGCACGATCGGCACATTGATGATGCCGATGATGGCGAGGAAGGCCGCGGCGCGTGCACCCTGGCGGCGATCTTCGAAGGAGTGATACAGACCGATCACGCCCAGATAAAGAAACAGCAGCACCAGTTCAGAGGTGAGGCGTGCATCCCACGTCCACCAGGTGCCCCACATCGGCTTGCCCCACAGCGAACCGGTCACCAGCGTGATGAAGGTGAAGGCCGCGCCGATCGGCGCCGATTCCATCGCCACCACTTCGGCCAGCTTGATGCGCCAGACCAGCGAAATAAACGAAGCCACCGCCATCAGCCCGTAAACGAACAGGCTCATCCATGCGCAGGGCACGTGGATGAAGATGATGCGGTAGGCGTCACCTTGCTGATAGTCGGCGGGCGCGAGCACCAAGCCGCCATACATCGCGATGGCGCCCAACAACACGGCGATGCCCAGGGCCCAGGGTCGCAGCGTGCCGGCAAACCGATAGAAGTTCGGTGGCGAGCTGAGCTTGTGCACCCACAAGGGTATCCAGTTGGCCATTGTCTTAAGCGTCCAGAGCTATGCGGAGGGCGGTGGCGCAAGCCAGCGGGGCCAGCACCATGGCCATGACCAGCGCGGCGCCCAGCCAGGCGATGGGCGCGAGCCACGGCAGCCCTTGTTGAGCCGCGGCGACAGCGCCGGCGGCAAAAATCACCACGGGTACGCACAGCGGCAGCAGCATCAGCGCCAGCAGCATACCAGAGCGCCTGGAGCCGGCCGTGAGCGCCACCAGCACCGCACCGAGCAGGCTCAGCAGCGGCGTGGAGAGCAGCAGCGCGTAGACCAGCACCGGCATCACCGCGGTCGGCAAATGCAGCATGCCCGCCAGCAGCGGCGCGATGACGATGAGCGGCAAAGCCGTGGTGATCCAGTGCGCAAGAATTTTCATCGCTAGCATGAGTGCCAGCGGCTGGGGTGAAAGGATGAGTTGTTCGAGCGATCCGTCTTCGATATCGCTGCGGAACATGGCATCGAGCGCCAGCAGCATGGCCAGCAGCATGGTCACCAGCACCGCGCCGCCGGCAATACGCTGCAGCAGCGCTTCCTCCGGCCCCAGCGCAAACGGAAACAGCGTGATGACGATCAGCGCATACAGCACCGGCATGACGATGTCGCCACGACGACGCCAGGCCAGGGTGAGGTCGCGGCGCAGGACGGCGACGCAGGCGGGACCGAGCGGCGCGTGATTCATGCGTGCATGCGCACCCGTTTTGGCTCGCCGTTGAGAAAGCTCACCGCACCATGGCTGGTGACCAGCGCGGCGCCGCCATCGGCAGCATGTTGGGTGAGCAGGCGATTGACCAGTTCGATGCCGGTGCGATCGAGGTTGGCGTACGGTTCGTCCAGCAGCCACAGCGTGGCTGGCAGCAACAGCAGGCGTGCGAGCGCCGCGCGTTTCTTCTGACCGGCGGAAAGCCGGCGCACGGGTTCGTCTTCGTAGCCGGCCAGGCCGATATCGGCGAGCACGCCATCGACGCTGCGTCCATCGCGAGTGCCGTACAGACCTGCCGCTACGGCGAGGTTCTCCCGCGCGCTGAGATCGGATTTCAGTCCCAGGTGGTGACCAAGAAATTGCGTGTCGCCCAGATGTTCGTCGCGACGCCAAGGCTGGCCGCGCCAGTCCAGCGACCCTTCGTCGATATGCAGCAAGCCGGCGAGGATGCGCAGCAAGGTGGTCTTGCCGCTGCCGTTGTCGCCTTCCACCAAGGCCACTTCACCCTCGCGCAGGCAGAAGTCCAGCGGGCCGAACACGGGTTCGTCCTGGCGGTAAAACGAGAGCGCCCGGGCCTCGAGCAGAGGCGGGGCGATGGCGGGGGAAGCGGTCATTCCTCGATTGTCCGCAATGCCCGGCAGGCTTGTCCATGCGGCGAGGTGCCGCCAGACCCATCAGCTGGCTGGTGCATGGCAGAGCGCATTTCAGGCGTGGCGGACATGGCCTAGCCCGGCGGTGTGAGACGAAGCCGCGCTGGCGCCGCGCCCTCGCCGTGGACGTAGCCAGATTGGCCAAATCGATGGGCCAGCGCGTCGAGCTGTGGCATACCCGGTCCGACCACCCAAAGGCTGGCCTCCTTCCATGGGCCCTCGCGGCTTGCGCCCAGTCCGGCGCGAACGACCACCGTTTCGGGCAGGGCGCGTAATGCGGCCAGCAGGGCGCGCTGGGCGATCCGGTTGTGCGGGCGTGGCGCCAGTTTGGAAGACGGATGCCACGCCGTAATGAAACCCCACGGCAAGCCCTGCGCTAGATCGCGCAGTTCCTCCGGCAGGGGTTGATCAATCTGGATGGCGACCCAGCCGCCACGCGTCAGGCGCACCCGATAATCGGTGGCCCGGTACGCGGCAAGCAGTGCCTCATCCATGCCGCAGATCGGGCAGGGCGGGCAGTGTGGCGCGCAGCGCGGCGACGGCGGCGTTCAGATCGACCGACGCCGCATCGGCCGAACCACGCAGCAGCTGGTCGAGCAGCACGTCCTGCGCGCGCCCGCGCTCGTAGGCATACGCATACGGTAGATGCGTGAAGGTGACCATGCGATAGCGCGCCATGAAATGTTCCGGCGCCCGCTCCGCCAGCAGGGCGCCCAGCGCCCGCTTGGCGAGATAGTGCGGATCGGCCACCGAGTCGCGCATTTCCACGTAGTTTTCCAGCGCCATCGCCGCAATGGCGTCGCTGTTGGGCTGGCGGATGCGCTGGAATTCGGCAAACACCTCGCCGGTGTCATCCGGCGATTCGGCCAGCAAGGAGGCGAGCACCACGGTATCTTCGAAACCGCAATTCATGCCCTGGCCGTGGAACGGCACGATGGCATGCGCGGCATCGCCGATCAGCAGCGCGCGCCCGTCCAGATGCCAGCGCTGCAAGTACAGCGTGGACAGCGTGCCAACCGGGTGGCCATCGTAATCGTTGGCAAAATCCGGAATCAGCGGCAGCAGATCGGGGAAGTCCTGCTCGAAGAACGCACGCGCATGACTGGCGTCGCCCAGCGTGGCGAAGCTCGGATGCGGACCTTGCGCCGGCAGGAACAGGGTCACGGTGAAGCTGCCCTCGGTATTGGGCAGCGCGATGCACATATAGCCGCCGCGTGGCCAGATATGCAGCGCGTGCGGCTCCAGCGCGAACTGGTCGTGGCCGCCGCTGCGGTTGATCAGCTCGGCGCTGAGTCCGCCGGCAGAGGGGATTTCCAGCTCCTTGTACGCGTGGCCCAGCGACTCCACCCGCTCGCCCAGCGGCGAGTACGCATTCATCGCCGTACGCAGCGAGGAGCCCGCACCGTCGGCACCGATCACGATCGGGGCGTCGAGCTCGCGCGTCACGCCTTGTTCGTCGACCAGTTGCAGGCACTGCCGATCGAAATCGGCATCGGCCAGCGATTGCCCGAAATGAAACTTCACGCCGGCAGCTTCGGCAGCATCGAGCAGCAGCATATTGAGTGCGCCGCGCGAGACGGACCAAATCACCTCGCTATCGTCGACGCCGTAGCGTTGCAGGCCGGAGCGGCCGTCGGTGGTGTGCACCATGCGTCCGCGCATCATCACCGCGCGCTGCAGCACGTCGTCGGCGAGGCCGGCCTTGCGCAGCGCCTGCAGACCGCGCTCGGCCAGCGCGAGATTGATCGAGCGGCCACCGGTAAAGCCGGCAATGCGCGGGTCAGGGCGTTTTTCGAAGACGTCGACGGCGAAACCACGTCCCGCCAATTGCTGCGCCAGCAAGGCGCCGACCAGGCCGCCGCCGATGAGAGTGAGATGCTTCGCCATGGAGCTCCGCTATGAGGTCGCAACGCTTAAAGCGCTGAGAGTAGCGTGTCGCGGGCGGGTGAGCGATGCGCAGTGCGGCAAGGCGGTGGGTGGCCTGCGCGACAATGGCTAGCGCCGCTCAAAAACTCATGAAATACCCGCCGTTGACCGGCAGGTTCGCACCCGTGATGTAACCGGCGTCATCCGCGGTCAGAAAGGCCACGGCACGGGCAATATCCCCCGGCGAACCAAGCCGGCCCACCGGAATATCCGAGATAATCTGCTCGCGAATATCCTGCGGCACCGCCGCCACCAGCGCCGTATCGCAGTAGCCCGGCGATACGGTGTTCACGGTCACGCCCTTGCGCGCCGTCTCGCGCGCCAGCGCCATGCCGAAGCCGTGCACGCCGGCCTTGGCGGCGGAATAGTTGGTCTGGCCGAACTGTCCGGTCTGCCCGTTGACCGAGCTCAGGTTCACGATGCGGCCAAAACCGCGCGTGGTCATGCCTTCGACCACGTTGCGGCACATATTGAAGACGCCATCCAGGTTCACCCGCATCAGCTCGTGCCATTGCTGCGGTGTCATCTTGCGCAGGCTGGTGTCGCGGGTGATGCCGGCGGCGTTGACCAGGATGTCCACGTTGCCGTGCTGCCGTTCCACCCGTCCGATCAGCTCGGCGCAGCCATCGAAGTGGCTGACGTCGGCAGGCTCGAACTTCACCGCGCCATTGAGATCGGCCAGCTCGTGCTGGAACGCGTGGAGCCGTTCGTCGCGGCCGGCCAGGTCAACGGCAATCACCTGCCGCCCGGCCTGCGCCAGCTGCCGGCAGATTTCCGTACCAAGGCCGCCGATGCCGCCAGTGACGATGGCAACGCGTGCGTTGCGGGTGTGGGAATTCATGTGAAGGACTCGTGCACATGCCGCAGGGCAGCACGTGTTGTGCTGCAGCGGTGAGTGAGACGGCAGGGGAGACCGGCGCCTGCGCGCCGGTCGCGGCGTATCAGCCGGGCTTCTTGGTGCCGCTGCGCGGCGGCTGGCCCTGGGTGGCGGCGTCGATCAGGCCGCGCTGCATGTTGCGCCAGGCATCCATGTTGCGCTCGGTCAGGTCATTGAGCATGGACCATGGCGTCTGGCCCAGCAGGCTGTTCAGCTGGGTGCGGAACTGCTGCTGCTGGTCGAGGAAGACCTGCAGGCTGCGCTCCAGGTAAGGCCCCATGAAACCCTGCAGCGAGTCGCCGTAGAAGCGGATGATCTGGCTGAGCAGCTGGGGAGAGAGCATCGGCTGCCCCTTTTCCTCGTGCTCGGAGATGATCTGCAACAGCACCGAGCGGGTGAGATCCTCACCGCTCTTGGCGTCACGGACTTCGAAGGTTTCGTTGTCGAGCACCAGCTGACGGACTTCCTCCAGCGTGATGTAGCTGGAGATTTCCGTGTCGTAGAGTCGACGGTTCGGATACTTCTTAATGGTGCGCATCGTTTGTGCCATGCACACAAACTAGCAGAAGGTATTGCGGCGCACCAGTCGCCCAAGTGGTATTAATTGCTGCACTGGCCAGTTGCAGCAATTGCTGTTAGATCAAATACCTGCCGGTTGTTGCAGGTTTGTGCCGGATTAGGAACGTTCCGGCATCGCTTAATGCCCGCCGGGGCCACCTGCCGAGCCAAACGGCGGCTTGGCCAGCCAGATCACCGGGATCAGCACCACGAACAGGATGGCGCACAGCAGGAAGATGTCGTTCACCGCCAGGGTGAGGGCTTCGCGGTTCACCAGCTGATCCACGACGCCCAGCGCCTGGGTCTGGCTACTGCCGGCATGGGTGAGCTGGGACAGGATCTGGGTGGCCGGCTGGCTGGCGCTGGTGACGTTCTCGGTCAGCGTGGCGTGGTGCAGGATGCCGCGGTGCTGCCATAGCGTCACGGTCACCGCGGTAGACACGCTCGAACCCAGGGTGCGGAAGAAATTGGCCAGGCCACTGGCGCTGGCAATTTCATGCGCGGGCAGTCCCGCCAGATAGATCTGGTTGAGCGGGATGAAGAAGCAGGGGATGGCAATGCCCATCACGAAGCGCGGCCACACCAGTGAGTTGAACGAGGCCGAGCTGTCGTAGGTGGAGAACCAGTACGAGGTGGCGGCGAACACCACGAAGGCAAACGTCACCACCGCGCGCAGTTCCAGCCGGTGCATATTGCGCCCGAGGATGGGCGAGAGCAGGAAGGCAAGGATGCCCACCGGCGCCGTGGCCAGGCCGGCCCAGGTGGCGGTATAGCCCAGCGTGGTCTGTAGCCACAGCGGAAACACCACGTTGATGCCGAAGAACGCGAACATGCCCAGCGACAGGGCCACCACGCCCGCGGTGAAGTTGCGCTCCTTGAACAGGCCCAGTTCCACCACCGGGTGTTTGGCGTGCAGTTCCCACACCACCAGGAACACCAGGCAGATCAGCGCGATCAGGCCCAGCGTGGTGATCATCGGCGAGGAGAACCAGTCGTGGTCGTTGCCGTTGTCCAGCATGAACTGCAGCGAGCCGACGCCGACCACCAGCAGCACCAGGCCGATCACGTCGATGGGCGACTGGTAGGTCTTGGTTTCACGCTTGCGCAGCAAGGTCCAGGTGATCACGCCGGCCAGGATGCCCACCGGCAGGTTGATGTAGAAAATCCACGGCCACGAGAAGTTGTCGGTCAGCCAACCGCCCAGGATCGGGCCGAAGATCGGCGCCACCACCACCGTCATCGCCCACAGGGCCAGCGCGACGCCTTGCTTGGTCTTCGGATAGCTCGCCAGCAGCAGGGTCAGCGACAACGCCACCATCGGGCCCGAGCCCGCGCCCTGCATCAGGCGCGCGAACACCAGCATCGGCATCGAGGTGGCCAGGCCGCACATCATGGAAAACACCACGAACAGGCCGACCGAGACGACAAAGGTTTTCACCTCGCCGAAGCGGCGCGCGATCCAGCCGGTGAGCGGCTGCATGATGGCGCTGGCCAGCGAGTACGAGCTGATCGTCCAGGTGCCTTCGCTCGCACTCACACCCAGGCTGCCCGCGATATGCGGCACAGCCACGTTGACGATGGTCATGTCCAGCACTTCCATGAAAGTGCTGAAGGCGACGGCGATGGTCAGCAAGACCAGCGCGGTACCGTGCAAGGGCGGTAGCGGCTTGTCTTCGGTGGGGTTGGCGGCCATGGGATCGCTTTATCAGTTGGCGTCGTGCTGACCGAGGTTGGCCTGGATGATCTTCTCGGCCTCTTCGTCGGCCTTGCTGGCCATCTGGTCGTACACCGAAGTGGCCGCGATCGGCTTGCCGTTGCCGAGCGCGGCATTCATGGCGCCCTTGTCGTCGGTGATGTTGACGGTGACATCGGTGGACAGGCCAACGCGCAGCGGATGCTCGTCGAGCTCCTTGTCGTCCAGCGCGATGCGCACCGGCACACGCTGCACCACCTTGATCCAGTTGCCGGTGGCGTTCTGCGCCGGCAGCAGGGAGAACACGCTGCCGGTGCCGGCGCCCAGGCCGATCACCTTGCCGTGGAATTCGACGCTGCCGCCGTAGACGTCCGCCTCGACCTTGGCCGGCTGGCCCACGCGGATGTGGCGCAGCTGGTTTTCCTTGAAGTTCGCATCCACCCACAAGTCGTGCAGCGGCACCACCGCCATCAACTGCTGGCCGGGCTGCACGCTGTTGCCCACCTGCACGCTGCGCTGGGCCACATAGCCGGTGACCGGCGCGTAGATGTTGTTGCGCTGTGCGGCGATCCAGGCCGAACGATAGTTGGCACGCGCCTGCTCCACCGCCGGGTTGGTCGCGATGCGCGTGCCTTCGATGGCGGCATGCGAGGCAGCAGCCTGTGCTTGCGCCGCATCGAGCGAGGCCTGCGCCTGGTCGACGGTATCGCGCAGGTGCTGCACGGTTTCCGGCGCTTCGGCCTGGGCGGCCACCAGCGGGGCGCGCCGGGCGAGATCGGCCTGCGCCTTCTTCAGGTCAACGCGGGCCTTGGCCACCTGCGCATCGGCGCTGGTGGCGGACTCGGTCTGTTGGCGCACCTGGCGCACGGCCTGCGCGAGCGCACTGCTCAGTTGCTGCAGGCGGACGTCGGCGTCGGTGTTGTCGAGCTTCACCAGCACTTGGCCGGCTTCGACGCGCTGCGTGTCGTCAGCCAGGATGGCCACCACGATGCCAGGCACCTGCGCGGAAATCGCCACCTGGTTGCCGCCGACATAGGCGTTGTCGGTCTTCTCGCGGGTGGAGAACACGAACAGCCACAGCAGCAGCCACGCCACACCGGCCAGTACAAAGACCGCCGTGACGATCAACAGCGCGCGACGGCGCTTGGCCGGATCCTTCGCCGCCATGCCGCTGTCGTTGTCGTTGTTGTTCTTGACGTCAGAATCAGTGGCGCTCATTCGGGGCGTCTCCGGAAAGGTTCAAAGGGGAAGAGGGGTGGTCGCTGGATGCCTGTGCCGGCAGGCTGGCGCGGTAACCGCCGCCCAGGGCCTTGATCAGCGAGATATCGGTGGAGAGCGCCTGGCCTTGCAGGCTCACGTCGCTGTCCTGTTCCTGCAGGAGCTGCGCCTGCGCGCTCAATGTTTCGCGGCTGTCGCTCACGCCACGCTTGACGCGCGATTGCGCGTTGGCGAGCAGCTGCTGGTTGGCGGCAATTTCGCGGGCCTGTTCCTTGCGGCGGCCCTGGATCTGGTCCGCGGTCAGGCTTTGCGTGGCCACATCGCGCGCGGCGCTCAGCACCGAGCTGTTGTACTGCGCCACGGCGGCGTCGAGCTGCGCCTTGCTGACCCCGTAGTTCGCCTCCAGCAGGCCGCCGGTGAAGATCGGCAGGTGCAGGGCAGGGGTCAGGCCGAACACGCGGCTGCCGGCGTTGAACATCTTGTCGAGGTCGATACTCGACAGGCCGGCCATCGCGCTGATGCTGATGTCGGGGAAGAATTCCGCGCGCGCCACATCGGTCTGGCGCAGCGCCGAATCCACTTGCCAAAGGCTGGCGGCGATATCCGGACGGCGCGCGATCAGGTCGACGCCGACGTTGTCCGGCAGTCCGGTGGTGACCTCAGGAAGGGCGCGTGGCTGCAGGGCGGGCAACTGCGCCGGCGACACGCCGCACAGGCTGGCGAGCGCCGCCTCACGAATGTGCGCGGAACTTTCGAGCACCACCAGCATCTGTCGCGCGGAGGCGGTTTGCGCCTTGGCCGACTGCACCGTATCTGGACGATCCACGCCTTGCTTCACGCGCAGCTGCGCGATCTGCTCGAGCTGTTCGGCCGTCTGTACGGTTTGCTTGGCCAGGGCGATGCGGCTCTGATCGGCGAGCCAGCCGAAGTAGGTGTCAGCCACATTGCTCTGGATCGCGAGCGCGGCGGCGCTGTGTTGCGCTTCGGCCGCATGCGCCTGGTCCACCGCCGACTCGATGGTGTTGCGCTTCTTGCCCCACCAGTCGAAGTCGTATTGCGCCTGCACGCCGATATCGCCCTGGTTGTACCAGGTGAAACCGAGGAATTTCGGCGGAATCAGGCCGGTTTCGCTCAAGCGCTGGCGTTCGACCTGCGCGCTGCCGTTCACGCTGAGCCCTGCCTGCGCCGTCGCCGCATGGATATTCTGCTGCGCCGAATCCACGCGCGACTTGGCCTGGGCCAGATCCGGCGAATCCTTCATCGCCAGATCGATCAGCTGGTCGAGCTGCGGATCGTTGTACTGCTTCCACCACGCGGCATCGGGCCAGCCGGCGCGATGGCCGGTTTGCAGGCCGGCGAGCGGCACGTCGTCGCGCACCGGCGGCCGGTTCAACTTGGCGGGGATGGAGCAGCCCGCGACGGCAACAGCAATCGCGCAGGCAAGCAGCGCGCGGCGGCCGATGCCGTGGCGAATGGGGGAGTAAGGAGTCATGGACCAGCGTCCGGCTGAGTGAGCGTATCGATGTTGACGGCGATCTGGCGCAGCAGGCGGTCGAGCGTGCGCTTGTCAGCGGCACTCAACGAGGCGAACGCGCCATGAACGTTCGGGAAGAGCGGCGGAAGAATCTTTCGCACCAGACGCTTGCCGGCCGTGGTGATGCTGAGTACGACCCGGCGGCGATCTTCGGCACTGGTGGCCCGCGTGATCAGGCCGCCCTTGACCAGCACGTTGGCGATGCGCGTCATGTTGGTGGCGCCTTGCTGCGCGTATTCGCACAACTCGGTGGGCGTCGCGCTGCCGGTCGGGCTGCTGTAGATCATCATCAGCGTGCGGAAATCGCTGTCGTTCAAGCCGTGTGGCTTGAGCTTGCTTTCCAGCTCGCCGAGCAGGGTGCCGCCGACCAGCAGCAACAGGCGCGTGAGTACGACTTCCTGGACGGGAAGGTCCGGAAAGATCTCGCTGACGCGACCAATTCCCTCGTCCATATGGTCGAGGCACTCATGCATGCGCTTCATTTCACCAAAGAATAGTTCGCCAGTGAAGTAATTAGGCTAGCACCGGGCTCGAGCGGCCCGCAAGGGTCAATCGAACCGGAACAGATTCCGGGCGTTGCGGGTGGTGGCTTCGGCGAGGACCTCGGGGCTCACGCCGCGCAGCTCGGCGATCACATGCAGCACTTCGACCATGTTCGAGGGCTCGTTGCGCTCGCCGCGATGGCAGGCGCCGGGCTGGTCGGGTGCATCCGTCTCCAGCAGCAATCGTTCGACAGGCATGGTCGCGACGATGTGACGAAGTCGTTGTGCGCGCTCATACGTCACCGGTCCGCCGATGCCCAGATGAAAGCCCAGCTCCCATAGTCGCTCGGCCTGCTGCTGGCTGCCCGAAAAACTGTGAACCACGCCACGCAATCCACCCATGCGGCGCATGGTGGAGGTGACTTCATCCATGGCGCGCCGTGCATGGACGATCACCGGCAGGTCGAAGTCGCGCGCGATCTGCAATTGCTGCTGGAAATAGAACCGCTGCTGCTCGACGTCGAGTTCGGGCAGGAAATAATCCAGGCCGATCTCACCCACGGCGACGGCGCGATGCGTCTTCAGCCAGGCGGTGAGTACATCGAGGTGCCCGGGGCGATGTTCGTCCAGATACATCGGATGCATGCCATACGCGGGCAGCACGCAGGCATGATTGGCGGCCAGCGCAGCGATGCGCGGCCACGAGGCGCGGTCGATCGCCGGAACCACGATGTGCCTGATGCCGGCGTCGCGCGCACGCTCGAACATGGCGTCCCGATCAGGGGCAAAACTCGCATCATCGATGTGCGCGTGGCTGTCGGTGAGTTCGAGCACAGTACGGGGCATCCTGAATTTGAAACAATGAGCGGCTTCGGTCTAAGCGAGCATTCAGTGAACCAGAGGTTCAATGATTGCGCTGGGATCGAATTCAAGCAGGAGCGGGGGCGCTCCGCTGGTCCCACTAGGAGAGCATTATGAACAGGTTGGTCGTTTCGGCGCTGCATGTCGGTTTCGCCGGTGTATTGATGGTGGGTCTTTCGGCGTGTAATCGAGACGCGAATGCTGACGGTGGCGTGGGCGCCGCCGCGCAGCAGCAAGGGGCTGCCGATGGTGCCAAGTACGCGCGCGTGACGAGCGTGACGCCGGTCCGTGAGGCCGCGAGTGCGCCGCAGCAGGTATGTCATGACGAGGTGGTGACCACGCACAAGCCGGTGCAGGACACCCACCAGATTGCTGGTACGGCCATTGGTGCCGTGGCGGGTGGCTTGCTCGGCAACCAGGTCGGCGGCGGCAAGGGCCGCACCCTGGCGACCGTGGCAGGCGCTGTCGGCGGTGGCTACGCAGGCCATGAAATCCAGGCCAATCACCAGGCAAACGCGACGCAGCAGACCACGCAGCGTAAGTGCACCACCGTGGCCGGCAGTGCTGGCGACAAGGTGGTGGCATACGATGTGAGTTACGAGTACAACGGCGTGACCCGCACTGTACGAATGGATCACGATCCGGGTGACAGGCTGCAGGTACAGGAAGGTGTGGTAGCCGTTTCCGACGCTCACTGAGGATTCACGCCATGCAAACACTGCTTAGACATTTGGCTGTCGTAGGACTGGTATCTGCTGTTGCGCTGCTGTCCGGTTGCGAAACGCCACCGCAGCGCCAGGTGGCTTACAGCGGCGCTTCCAACCGTTGCGAGCAGTGTGGCGTGGTCAGTGACGTGCGGCAGATCCAGACCCAGAAGGAATCGTCGCCGCTGGGCATGGTCATCGGCGGCATCGCTGGCGGCGTGATCGGCAACCAGTTCGGTGGCGGCAGCGGCAAGGCCCTGACCACCGTGGCTGGTGCGGTGGCGGGCGGCGCCATCGGCAATCAGGTCGGCAAGAACAATAGCGGTCCCGATGTCGCATGGCAGGTCACCATCAAGCTGGACGACGGTCGCTATGCCACGGTGACGCAGGCAGCAGATCCCCAGGTCCGTCCTGGTGACTACGTGCAGATCCGCAATAACCTCGTCTATCGACTCTGACGTAAAGACGTCTGGACGTCCAAATAAAAAGGCCCTCTTGCGAGGGCCTTTTTTTATGGGGAGGGGTTTGCTTAGTTGCTGACCGCGTAGAACGCGTGTTCGCCAATGGTCTTGACGCGTTTCGTGGACCACGCGGTGGTGACGGCAAGCGTCGCGAAATGATCTGCTTGCGGCACGTACACGGTGCGCTCTCCCTTTGGCAGGCTCCAATTGCTGATCGAATCGCCAGCAATCTTCCACGCCTTGGTCCAGGAGTTGAGATCGGTCACTTCGAATGTGCTTGCGGTGGTCGTCAGTGCGAACTGTCGCGGTGACTTGACCACCTCGCAAACATTGTCGCCCCACGTGCCGCGATCGCGACGACGAAGAGCAACTTCGGCCACGGCGTACTGGCCGAGGGTCGATTCACTGCGTGCCTCGAGATACACCGTCGTGGCCAGGCAGGTCTGGTCCGCGAGGGGCTGGGGTAGCACGGACGCTAACCACAACAGCATGGAAAGTTTCATTGAGTCTGCCTCCAACGTGCTGTACGCGCGAGGTCGGTACTGCTGACTTCGCGCGCCGTTGCGGTGGACGGGCGGGCAGGCCGTTCCACCTGGATTGATCGCCGCGACCGAAACTTGTGGTCAGGCGGTTTGCCACGGGATTGTGGCCAGTCGAGCGGCTGTTCCGGTGCCACTCAAAACTTGTGGTGCTGCAAGGGCATAGATCGGGTACTAAGGACCGCGTTGCCTGCAACGTCATCCGCGCCATGGGCGGACTGGATACACCGACATCTCTGTCGGGTCGCGCTGATCCGGACCCCTCCGGTTCGTCGCGTATGTGGACACCCAGGGCTGTGGGTGTCTGTCGAATTGGTTGGCGAGACTAGTGGCCGGTTTCTGATCTGGCAAGTGCCTTGCAGTTCAGGTTCACGTCACACTCACATTGCCATCTCGCTTCGTGAATCTTTGCGCCAGTTTGTTTTCATCATGCAGACCAACTCTGCACAACATGCAAACGAATGCCTTCGTCAGTGTCGATGCGCGATGCATCGTCAAGCGATTGCATTAGACCATCGTCTATGACTGCGAGCGCCTGAAAGGTTGCATCGTCGCGCGACACATCGAGCAGTTGAATGTTCTTGTCACCGTTACGGTGCAGCACGGTGCCCCCGCTCACAAACTGCGACAATACGACGCAATGCATATGCCGCTTGTGTCCACCGCGGTAGTGCAGGCGCGCAACGATTTCCTGGCCGGGATAACAGCCTTTGTCGAATGCAACGGCTTGCAGACGCTCGAGCGAAATGGCCGGTGGCAGCAACGCGCCCAAGGCGTCATCGGGCAACCATGGCCAGCCTGCGCGTACCTGCAACACTCGCCACGCATCGTCGGCAACGGCAGCGCCGACGATCACGCTGTGATCACCGCAACCGAACACGTACGCATCGCCTTCACGATGTACGGCGTACGTCTCCATTGCTGCGCCGGTAGCAAGTGCGCGCGGTTCGAACACGCTCAGCTTGAGCTTGGAACGAAACACGAAGCGTTGCAGCGATGTCGCCATCGACGATGCATCGCCGCCGCGCAACAGCAGCAGCAACGAGTCGTCGGCGAGTCGCGCGAGGTGGAACAAGGCAAGCACGCGGCCCTGGGCATCGAGCCATGCGCCAAACTGCCAGCGGCCGACGGCAAGCGACTGGACATCGCTGGTGAACTGGGCTTGCGCAAAGGCAACAGCGTCAGTGCCTTCGATCAACAGGGTCTGGGCGGAGAGGTCGGTAGGCATAAGAGGGGGAGGTAAGGGCGGGGGAGGCAAGTCACAAGGGTGCTGCCCTACTGGCAGAGCAGCGCACTGTCGTCAAGGTTGTGCTGCATTAACGCAGGTATTACGCTTTTACGGCTTTCATACACCATGTCCGATACCTCCTCCCAAACTGAGTCCAAGCCCGCGTCCGCGCCAGCGGAACAGGCTCCCGTGCCCGCGGTTCCGGCCACGGACAAGACTTCGACGGAGCGAGCGGCCCCGGATCCCACCCGCTACGGCGATTGGGAAAAGAACGGGCGCTGTATCGACTTCTGATTCGCCGAGCCGGCTCTGGTCGGCGTCGTCGGAACGGGAAGGGCGGTAAAGGGCATCAGCGATTCCACCCAGGATAGCCGCCATGGCAGACACGCAACGACCGCTCTCTCCCCACATGGGCATATATAAGTGGCAAGTGCAGATGGTGACCTCCATCGTGCATCGCGCCACCGGCATTGCCCTTTCCGTCGGCACCTTGCTCGTGTTGTGGGGTGTGTTCTCCCTCGCCAGCGGCGAAGACAGCTATAACCAGTTCAAGACCTGCCTGGGCAGCCCGATCGGCATGATCCTGATGATCGGCTGGAGCTGGGCGCTGTTCTTCCACCTGTGCAACGGCATCCGTCATCTGATCCAGGACGGTGGCATGGGCTACGCCATTCCGCAGTTCGTCCGTTCCAGCTGGCTCTCGATCATCGGCAGCGTCGTGCTGACCATCATCGTGTGGGCTTACGTGCTGACCGCCGGAGGTGCCGCATGAGCGCCAACGGTCCGCAGTACGACGTGCGCAAGCAGTTGCGCAATCCCTTGAAGCGCGCCCGCGGCCTGGGCTCGGCGCAGTCCGGTGTCGGTCATTGGTGGACGCAGCGCATCACCGCCGCGGCGCTGGTGTTCCTCGGCATCTGGTTTGTGCTGACCGTGCTTTGCGCGCTGCACGCCGACTACGCCACGGCGCGCGGCATCGTCGCCAAGCCGTGGAACGCCTTGCTGCTGGTGGCCTTCGTGCTCGCCATGTGCTGGCACGCGGTGCTCGGCCTGCAGGTGGTGATCGAAGATTACGTGCATACCCGCTGGGTGGAGGTCGCCCTCCTGGTGCTGGTGAAGTTCATTGCGGTGCTTGGCACCTTGGCCACCTTGATGGCCGTGCTGCGCGTGGCGCTGGGAGCCTGATTCGATGGAAAGCTACAAGATCCAACAGCATAAGTACGACGTGATCGTGGTCGGCGCCGGTGGCGCGGGCCTGCGCGCCACCTTCGGCCTGGCCGAGAAGGGCCTCAAGGCCGCGTGCATCACCAAGGTGTTCCCGACCCGTTCGCACACCGTGGCGGCGCAGGGCGGCATCTCCGCCGCGCTCGGCAACATGGGCGAGGACGACTGGCGCTTCCACTTCTACGACACGATCAAGGGTTCGGACTGGCTCGGCGACCAGGACGCGATCGAGTACATGTGCCGTGAGGCGATTCCGGCCATCATCGAGCTGGAACACTACGGCGTGCCGTTCTCGCGCACCGAGGAAGGCAAGATCTACCAGCGTCCGTTCGGCGGCATGACCACGCACTACGGCAAGGGCACCGCGCAGCGCACCTGCGCCGCGGCCGACCGTACCGGTCACGCCATCCTGCATACGCTGTACCAGCAGGCGCTGGCGCATGACGCCACGTTCTTCATCGAGTACTTCGCCATCGACCTCATCTTCGACGAAGAAGGTGTGTGCCGCGGCGTGCTCGCGCTGGACATGAACGAAGGCACCTTGCACTTCTTCCGCGGCCACGCGGTGGTGCTGGCGACCGGCGGCTACGGCCGCGCCTACTTCAGCGCCACCTCGGCGCATACCTGCACCGGCGACGGTGGCGGCATGGTGCTGCGCGCGGGCCTTGCGCTGCAGGACATGGAGTTCGTGCAGTTCCACCCGACCGGCATCTACGGTTCGGGCTGCCTGATCACCGAAGGCGTGCGTGGCGAAGGTGGTTACCTCACCAACTCCAACGGCGAGCGCTTTATGGAGCGCTATGCGCCCAACGCCAAGGACCTCGCTTCGCGTGACGTGGTCAGCCGCGCCATGACGATGGAAATCCGCGAAGGCCGCGGCGTGGGCGAGCACAAGGATCACATCCACATCAACCTGATGCACCTGGGCGCGAACGTGATCCACGAACGGCTGCCCGGCATCGCCGAGTCGGCGCGCATCTTTGCCGGCGTGGACGTGACCAAGGAACCGATCCCGGTGATCCCGACCGTCCACTACAACATGGGCGGCATCCCCACCAACTATCACGGCGAAGTGGTGCAGAAGCGCGGCGACGACGTCGATGCCGTGGTGCCGGGCCTGTTCGCCATCGGCGAAGCGGCTTGCGTGTCCGTGCATGGCGCCAACCGCCTGGGCTCCAACTCGCTGCTCGACCTGGTGGTGTTCGGTCGCTCGGTGTCGCACCGCTGCGCCGAGATCATCAAGCCGGACACGGCCCACAAGGACCTGCCGGCCAGCGTGCTGGACAAGGCCTTGGCCCGCTTCGACGGCCTGCGCAATGCCAAGGGCAGCCTGCCGACCGCGAAGATCCGCGCCGAAATGCAGCGCACGATGCAGTCCGATGCGGCCGTGTTCCGCACCGGCGAGTCGCTCAAGGAAGGCTGCGAGAAGATCTCCAAGGTGCGCGAGTCGTTCAAGGACGTGGGCGTCAGCGATCGTTCGCTGGTGTGGAACTCCGACCTGATCGAAACGCTGGAACTGGCCAACCTGCTCGACCAGGCGGTGGCCACCATGTACTCGGCCGAGCAGCGTCACGAGAGCCGCGGCGCGCATGCCCGTGAAGACTTCCCGGACCGCGATGACCATGAGTGGCAGAAGCACACCATGGTTTCGGTCGACGAGAACGGCAAGACCAACTTCGATTTCCGTCCGGTGCACATGTACACCATGACGAAAGACGTCGACGTCGTTCCGCCGAAAAAGCGTACTTACTGATACCCGGACTGGAGAGCCACTGTGGCTGAGTTTTCGCTTCCCAAGAATTCCAAGGTCCAGCCGGGCAAACACTATCCGGCCAAGGACGCCAAGAAGCCGCGTATGTTCCGCATCTATCGCTGGAGCCCGGACGACGGCCAGAACCCGCGCATCGATACGTATGAAGTCGACATGGCGGCGTGCGGCCCGATGGTTCTGGACGCGCTGCTGAAGATCAAGAACGAGATCGACTCGACGCTCACCCTGCGCCGTTCGTGCCGCGAAGGCATCTGCGGTTCGTGTGCGATGAACATCGACGGCACCAACACGCTGGCCTGCACCAAGGCGATCGAGGATTGCGCCTCGGGCGACGTGAAGATCTATCCGCTGCCGCATATGCCGGTGGTGAAGGATCTGGTGCCCGACCTCACGCACTTCTACGCCCAGTTCGCGTCGATCAAGCCGTGGCTGCGCACGCAGAGCCCGGCCCCGGCCGACAAAGAGCGCCTGCAGTCGCCGGAAGACCGCAAGAAACTCGACGGTCTGTATGAGTGCATCCTGTGCGCCTGCTGCTCGACCAGCTGCCCGAGCTACTGGTGGAACGGCGACCGTTATCTCGGTCCGGCCATCCTGCTGCAAGCGTATCGCTGGATCATCGACAGCCGCGACGAGGACACCGGTGCGCGCCTGGATGATCTGGAAGATCCGTTCAAGCTGTATCGCTGCCACACGATCATGAACTGCGCCCGCACCTGCCCGAAGGGTCTGAACCCGGCTAAGGCGATTGCGGAGATCAAGAAGTTGATCGTTGAGCGTCGGACTTAAGACGTCGCTCTTTCCCTCTCCCCTGCGGGGAGAGGGTAGGGTGAGGGGCGGGTGCTCGAGAAAGCCTTGCTACGAGCCAAGTAAGAACTGAGGCAAGATTGGCCCCTCACCTCAATCCTCTCCCCGGAGGGGAGAGGAAGTAGAAGCCAGGAGGCGTGTCGCAATGGACGAAGCCCGCATCAAGCGCCTCCGCTGGCGCACCCGCCGCGGCACGCGCGAGCTTGACGCCCTGTTCGGCGGCTGGCTCGACGAGCGCTTTGCCGATGCCGATGAGGCCCAGCGCCAGGCCTTCGATGAACTGCTCGACGTGCAGGACCCGGACCTGTGGGACTGGGTGATGGGCCACGCCCAGGCGACGCGCCCGGACTGGCAGGCGATCATCGATGACATCCGCGCCCGCCATCGGCTTTGAATATCGGCCCTCGCGCTGGCTAGGGCGCCTGCTGTGGTTTCTTTCAACCTTGGCCGCGCTTGCCGTGTGGATGTCTGCCGCTCCTTGGCCGGTCGCGCTCGCGATCGCCTTGGCGATAGGCCTTGCCCTCTGGCGCACTTTGTTGCGCTGGTCCGGCCTATCGGTGCAGGCAGCGGGCTGGGGGCGTGATGGCAGCTGGAGCCTGCGTTTGCGGGGCGATCAGGACAGTGCGGCCACGCTCTCATCGTATCGGGTGATCGGCGAGCAGGCCGTATGGCTGCGGCTGTCGCTGGCCGGCAGGGGCCACGTCGCGCTGCTGCTGGCGCCCGACAACAGCGATGCCGATATCCGGCGCCGCCTGCGCATGCGGCTGGCCCAGGTTGAGGCATCGGGCACTTACGCCGCCGGCCGCGGTCCTACGGTTTAGCCGCGTTACAGGCGATAATCGGCAGCATTCGGGCCGTCAGCCCCTTCGAAACCCATAAGCGACCGCCCTAATGTTCCGACCGCTAGAGCTTTTTATTGGCCTGCGTTACACCCGCGCCAAGCGTCGCAATCAATTCATCTCCTTCATCTCCACCGTCTCCATCGTCTGCATCGCCATCAGCGTGACCGCGTTGATCACGGTGATGTCGGTGATGAACGGCTTCGATGACGAGTTGCGCTCGCGCATCCTCGGCGCCATCTCGCATGCCACGGTTTCCGGCATGCCGGGTGAGGCCGTGCAGGACTGGCCGCGTGCAGTGAAGATTGCCGGCGCCAACAAGCATGTGCTGGGCGCCGCACCTTACGTGGAGAGCGAGGCCTTTCTGCAGGCACGGCGTTCCACCGGCGGTGTGCTGCGCGGCATCGAGCCGGCGCAGGAGCCCAAGGTTTCCGACCTCGACCAGCACATGGTCGAAGGCAAGCTCAACGAACTGACCCCGGGCAGCTGGCATATCGTGCTGGGCCGCGAACTGGCGATGCAGCTGGGTGTGGCGGTGGGCGACAAGGTCATCGTCGCGGTGCCGGCGTTCCAGTCATCGCCGATCACGGGCAGCGTGCCGAACCTGCGTACCTTCACCGTGTCGGGCGTGTTCGAGATGGGCATGCAGGAATTCGATTCGGGGCTCGCACTGGTCAACATGACCGACGCCGAGCGACTCAATCGCTTGGGTGGTCCCACCGGCATTCGCTTGAAACTCGATGACATGTTCAACGCGCGCGAAGTGGCGCGCGAGCTTGCCGATCAACTGGGCCAGGTCTATCGCGTGGATACCTGGATGGATAGCCACGCCAACTTCTTCTCCGCCATTTCGATGGAGAAGAAGGTGATGTTCATCATCCTCTCGCTGATCATCCTGGTCGCCGTGATCAACCTCATCTCGATGCTGATGATGCTGGTGACCGACAAGCAGGCGGATATCGCCATCCTGCGAACCCTCGGGTCGACACCACGCAGCATCATGGGCATGTTCATGGTGCAGGGCGTGCTGGTCGGCTTTGTCGGCATCGGCTTCGGCGTGGGCCTGGGTTCGCTGCTGTCCTGGAAGCTGCCTGGCATCGTGAAGTGGATCGAGCACGTCACCGGCGTCACCTTCCTCTCGCCGGACGTCTATTACATCAGCGAGCTGCCGAGCAAACTGCTGGCGAGCGACGTGGGCTGGGTGGCGCTGATCACCTTCCTGTTCTCCTTGCTGGCCACCCTCTACCCCGCTTGGCGTGCGTCGCGCACCCAGCCCGCGCAGGCGCTGCGTTATGAATAAGCCGATGAGTTCCGCCAATGACGTGGTGATGCGCGCAAGCCATATCGCCAAGACGTACGAAGAAGGCGATCTGAAAACCGACGTGCTGTCCGACGTGAGTTTCACGCTGAAGCGCAGCGAGACGCTGGCCATCGTGGGTGCGTCCGGTTCGGGCAAGAGCACGCTGCTGCATATCCTGGGCGGCCTGGACACGCTGACGCGCGGCGAGGTGGAAGTGGACGGGCGCAACCTCTCCAGCCTTTCCGACGCCGAGCGCGGCCGGGTGCGCAATCGCTCGATGGGTTTCATCTACCAGTTCCACCATCTGCTGCCGGAGTTCACCGCGCTGGAGAACGTGTGCATGCCGCTGTTGATCCGCGGTGTGTCCATCAGCGAAGCGGAACGACAGGCAGCGGAGCTGCTGGGGCGGGTGGGACTGGGCCAGCGCTTGAATCACAAGCCGTCCGAACTCTCGGGCGGCGAGCGCCAGCGCAGTGCGGTGGCGCGCGCGCTGGTGACGCGTCCGGCCGTGGTGTTGGGCGATGAGCCCACTGGCAATCTCGACGAGACCAATGCGGCGCAGGTCTATGACCTGATGATCGAGCTCAATCGCGAGATCGGCACCAGCTTCATCCTGGTCACGCACGACAATCGCCTCGCCAAGCGCATGGATCGCACGCTGGAGCTGCACAACGGCAGCCTGGTGGAAAAGATCCACGCCTGAGCACCGAGGCCGCCGCAAGGCGGCCTTCGTGTTTGAGGCCTACAGGTTTTTCGGCGCCGCCGTTGATTCGCACGCATTAACCTGATCCCCTCCGCAGGGAAGGGGACGGCAATGCGCAAGGATGGCGCGCTGGTACCGGCGATCATGTTGCTGCTCGGCGTGCTTGTCGTGCAGTGGCTGGTGGTGTTGCCGCCGGCCTGGTCATGCGGCGTACTCGCCGCGGGTGCTTGCATCATCCTTCGCCTCGGTGCCTATGGGCGTGCGCTGGCCTGGTGTCTGTTCGGCATCGCCTGGGCGTGCTGGCGTGGTGGCGCCGCCATGGATGCACGCCTGCCGCGCGAGCGAGAGGGGCAGGACATCACGGTTGTGGGACATGTCGCCGATCTCCCGCTCCTCGGCAATGACGCCACCGGTTTTTTGCTCGATCTCGAACATGCGGCAGTCGGCGGTACGCCGTTGCCCTTGCACGGACGCGTCCGCGTGAATTGGTACCGCAACGCGCCGGAGATCCGGCCCTGCAGTCGCTGGCGACTCAGCCTGCGCCTCAAGCGGCCACGCGGGCTGCTCAATCCCGGCGGTGCCGATGGCGAACGCAGCGCGCTCGAACGCCACATCGTGGCGGTGGGTTACGTGCGCGAAGGTGCGGACAATACGTCGCTGGAAAGCACGGGTTTCTGCATCAACCGCGTGCGGGCTGCCATCAGTCGCGCGATTGCTGTGCGCGTGGGCGATGCTCACGATGCGGCCTTGCTGCAGACCTTTTCCGTGGGCGATACGCGCGGCTTGAGTCAGCACGACTGGGAAGTGGCGCGGGCCAACGGTATTCCACACCTCATCGCCATCTCGGGATTTCATGTGGGCGTGGCCGCCTTGTTCGGCGTGTGGTTGGCGCGGCTTGTCTATCTGCTGGTGCCACGCTGCGGACGGCGACTCCCCCGTGTCCAGGCGCAAGCCGTCGCGGCCATGGTGGTGGCCGCGGTATACAGTGCACTCGCCGGCTTTGGCCTGCCGACCGTACGCACTTTATTGATGATCGCGATCGTGGCGCTGGCGCGTTGTTCGCGGCGTCATCCGACGGGCGCGCAGACGCTCTCGCTGGCGCTGTTGGTGGTGTTGCTGGTCGATCCCTTGTCGATGCTGTCGGCGGGCTTCTGGCTGTCCTTCATCGGCGTGGCATTCTTGATGTTGAGCCTGTCGATACGCGGCAAGGGGCTTCGCGGTTTCCTGCATGAGTTGTCGGCCGGCCAGCTGGTGATGACGCTGTCGCTGTTGCCGCTGACGATGTGGTTCTTCGGCGAGGCGTCCCTGGTCGGCGCTCTTTCGAACCTGATCGCCGTGCCGTTCGTGAGCTTCGTCATCGTGCCCGCCGCGTTGATCGGCATGATCTCGTTGGCGATCTGTCCGCCACTGGCGCAGCCGGTGTTTGCCGCTGCGGCGTGGCTGGCGCACGCGCAGTGGTGGCTGCTTGAGCGGATGGCGACCTGGCCGGGCGCGCATTGGTATCTGCCCGAAGTCAGCGGCTGGGCGCTGGTGCTGGCGACCCTGGGCGCACTGTGGCTGTTCGTACCGCGCGGTGTGCCCATGCGATGGCTGGGTGGTCTGCTGTTCCTGCCGCTGTTGTTTCCGTCGCGAACGCTGCCCACGCAGGGCGGCTTCCAGCTGTGGATGCTGGACGTGGGGCAGGGCTTGTCCGTGGTGATACGCACCGAGCATCACGCGCTCGTCTACGACGCGGGTGCGCGCTATCCGTCGGATTTCGATCTGGGCGAGGCGGCGGTGCTGCCTTCGCTGCACGCACTAGGCATCAGGCAGCTCGACTTGATCGTGGCCAGCCACGCCGATAACGATCACGCAGGCGGCATGCCGGCCGTGGCCGCGGCATTTCCCGCCGCCGAACGTATCTCGGGCGAGCCTGAGCGATTGCCCATACCCATGGCGGCCTGTGAGGTCGGCAAGACCTGGCAGTGGGATGGCGTGAGCCTGCGCGTACTTGCCTCCGGCGGGAGCGGCAGTCCGGCCAATGACCGCTCCTGCGTGCTGCTGGTGGAAGGGCGGGGTGGCCGTGCGCTGCTGACTGGCGATATCACCGCAGCCGTCGAGCCGACGGTGGCTGCATCGCTTCCGCCAGGGCCGCCGCTGGTGATCACGGTGCCACATCACGGCAGCAAGACCTCGTCCAGCGCGGCCTTCATCCAGGCATCAGCGCCCGCGTTGGCCCTGGTCTCGGCCGGCTGGCGCAATCGCTTCCACCATCCGAGCGCAGTCGTCATCAAGCGCTACGACGAGGCCGGCGTGCCCTGGCTGAACACCGCCACCGCCGGGGCCATCCAGGTCGACGCACCGCCGGACCGCCCGCCCCATGTCGCCGCCACCTGGCGGCAGCGCCAGTCTCGCTACTGGCGCGAATGAGCCTGGGACCTTGCCAGAGGCCATCTGAGGCCCCAAAAAGGGGCTCTCGCAACTGCCACCGGTGCCGCGGAACGATCGGACGAGACTGTTATGATGCGTCCCTCCTGACTGGCGAAGTGGCTCGGAGTCGTTGTGCTGGATATCTTGATGGCTGGTGGCTGGGCGATGCTGCCCATCCTGATCTGTTCGGCGGTCGCCCTGGCGATCGTGCTGGAGCGTTGCTGGACCCTGCGCCGCAAGTCGGTGCTGCCGCCCGGCCTGGGCGAGGAAGTGCGCAACTGGGCGCGTTCGGGCCAGCTCGATCCGAACCACCTCACCACCCTCGCCAACGGTTCGCCGCTGGGCGAGCTGCTGGCCTCGGCGTTGGCCGTGCGCAACCGTCCGCGCGAGCTGATCAAGGAGCGCATCGAGGACACCGGCCGCCATGTCGTTCATCGCATGGAACGCTACCTCAACACGCTGGGCACGATCGCGCTGATCGGCCCGCTGCTCGGCCTGCTCGGCACCGTGATCGGCCTGATCCGGATGTTCATGGAAGTGCTGCACGGCGGCGTGGGCGATCCCATGAAGATGGCTGGCGGCATCGGCGAAGCGCTGATCTGTACCGCTACCGGCCTGATCGTCGCCATTCCGGCTTACGTGCTGCATCGCTATTTCCGCTCCAAGGTGGCCGGCTACTGCGTAGCCATGGAAAAGCAGGCGACCGAGTTGCTCGACGAGCTCACCGTCAACCAGCCCACGCCTGCGCCCCGCACGCGCGCGCCGCGCGCCGCGGCAGCCACCGAGTCGAGCGCGAGCTGACGCATGCGTATCGGCAACGACCGTCGGCAAGACGACTTCGAGATCAACGTGATCTCGCTGATCGACGTGCTGCTTACCCTGCTGATGTTCTTCGTGTTGACCACCACGTTCATCCAGCACTCGCGCCTGCAGGTGACCCTGCCCAAGGCCAGCGCGGAAGAGCGCGACATGCAGGCCCCCGCGCTCACCGTGGTGGTGGACCGCGACGGCCACTTCTTCGTGGGCAGCGACGAGGTGCATGGCGAAGGCGTCGAGCCGCTCAAGCAGGCCATCGCCAATGTGGTCGGTGATGATCGCGAGCGCCAGGTCACCATCCGTGCGGACGCCATGACCCCGCATCAGAACGTCGTCACCGCCATGGACGCGCTGGGCCAGCTTGGCTTTACCAAGTTGTCCATCGCCACGACGCCCAGCCAGGCGGATAACGCTCAGTGAGCAACGGCAAGGTAAAGATCTGGGACGCGCACACGCGCCAGATCTACAAGCGCCTGTTCGGTTACACCAGGCGCTTCTGGGTGGTGGGCGTGATCGCCATCGTCGGCATGATTGTCGACGGCGGCGGCCTGGCCGTGTTCACCAAGCTGCTGAAGCCGATGATCGACAAGCTGTTTGTCGACAAGGATCCGGTGTTGATTTTCTGGATGCCGATCTGGATCGTGCTGATCTTCCTGGTCCGCGGTGTAGGCACCTTCGCCAGCAGCTACGGCGTGTCCTACATCGGCCGCAACGTGGTCAACGCGATGCAGCGCGATGTGTTTGGCGCGTATCTGCGCCTGCCGGCGACGTTCTTTGGCCAGGAGCATTCCGGCCATCAGGTATCGCGCATCACCTATACCAGTGAGCAGGTGGCGTCCGCCTCGACTGATTCGGTGAAGGTGGTGGTGACCGAAGGCGTCACCGTGATCGGCTTCATCTACGTGATGCTGAGCACGAGTGCGTACCTCACGCTGGCGTTGTTCGTGATGGTGCCGCTGATCATGTTGATCGCGGGCATTGTCAGCCGTCGCTATCGTTCGATCAGTCGCCGCATCCAGGGCATGATGGGCTCGGTGACCGGCACGGTCGAAGAATCGGTCGAGGCGCACCGCGAGATTCGCATCTACGGTGGCCAAGAGCAGGCGGCCGCGCGTTTCAGGGACGTCACCGACAGCACGCGGCGACTGAACCTCAAGATTGCTTCCACCAACGCGCAGTCGAGCACGGCGATCCAGACCGTGGCGGCGCTGGCGCTTGCAGTGATGGTGTTTTTGGCCACGCGGCCGTTCGAAATCCAGCACATGACCGCCGGTGTGTTCATCACCGTGCTGACCGCCATGGGCGGCCTGATGCCGTCGCTGAAACGGCTGGCGAATATCCAGTCGAATATCCAGAGCGGCATTTCCGCGGCCGAAAACCTGTTCGAGATCATCGATACGGCGCCCGAGGTGGACGTAGGCACGCGTGTGCTGGAACGCACCCAGGGCGACATTCGCTTCGAAGATGTGGGACTGGTGTATCCGCGCGGCGAGTTCGAAGCCTTGCGCGGCATCGACCTGCACTGCGCGCCGGGCACGGTCACCGCACTGGTGGGGCGCTCGGGCAGCGGCAAGAGCAGCCTGGTCAGCCTGCTGCCTCGCTTCAATGCGCCGACCACCGGCCAGATCCTGCTCGATGGCGAAGACTACGAGAGCATCACGCTGGCCTCGTTGCGCCGGCAGATCGCCTGGGTGGGGCAGAGCGTGGTGTTGTTCGATGGCACGGTGGCGGAAAACATCGCCTATGGCGAACTCGCCAGTGCGAGTGAAAGCGACATCATCGCCGCGGCCCAGGCTGCCAATGCTTGGGAATTCATCCAGAAGATGCCACAAGGCATCCATAGCGTGATCGGGCAGGGCGGCAATCTTCTTTCTGGCGGCCAGCGTCAGCGCCTGGCGATCGCCCGCGCGATCCTCAAGAACGCACCGATCCTCGTGCTGGACGAAGCGACCAGTGCGCTGGATACCGAATCCGAGCGCCTGATCCAGCAAGCGCTGCAGGGCCTGATGAAGGACCGCACGACGCTGGTGATCGCCCATCGCCTGTCCACCATCGAGCATGCCGACCAGATTGCCGTGATGGACCAGGGCCGCATCGTCGAGCGCGGCACGCATGCGGACTTGCTGGCCTTGAACGGCCACTATGCCGCGCTGCATCGCATGCAATTCCACAGCCAGGCCAGTGACTGAGGCGATGGCATGACGACGGCCGAACGTCTCGAATCGGCTTGGTACGGCACAGCGCGTGCACCCTGGTGGACGTGGCCGCTGTCGCTGCTCTACGGCGCGATCACCGCGCTGCGGCGTGCGCTCTATCGCGTGGGCGTACTGCGTAGCGTGCGCCTGACGGTGCCGGTGATCGTGATCGGCAACCTGAGCGTGGGCGGCACCGGCAAGACACCGTTGACCATCGCCCTGGCCGAAGGACTGCGCGAGCGCGGCTATGCGCCGGGCGTAGTCAGCCGCGGCTACGGCGGCACGCAAAAACTTCCCTTGCTGCTGGATGCGTCGGCCGAACCGTCGCAAGTCGGCGATGAACCCTGCCTGATCCGCGCCAGCGGCGTGCCGGTGGCGGTGGGGCGCGATCGACCCGCGGCGGCGAAGCTGCTGATCGACGCCGGTTGCGATGTCGTGATCGCCGACGATGGCCTGCAGCACTATGCGTTGGCGCGCGATCTGGAAATCTGCGTGATCGACGGCGTGCGCCGCTTCGGCAACGGCCGCTTGTTGCCGGCCGGCCCACTGCGCGAGCCCATGTCGCGCCTGCAGCAGGTCGACTATCGCGTCTGCAACGGCGACGCCGTGGCGCCCGGCGATATCGCGATGGAACTGCACGGCGGCATGGCCCGCGCGCTGGTCGACGATCATGCCAAACCGCTGGCGGATTTTGCCGGCCAGGCCGTGCATGCGATCGCTGCGATCGGCAACCCCGCGCGCTTCTTCGCAAGCCTGCGTGCGCAGGGACTGCAGGTGATCGAGCATCCGTTTCCCGATCACCACGCGTTTATGCCGAACGATTTCCCGTTCGATGGCAAGCCGGTCTTGATGACTGAAAAAGATGCCGTGAAATGCCGGTCCTTCGCGCAGGCCCATTGGTGGTCGGTGCCGGTGCGGGCGGTTTTGCCGAAAGCCTTCTTCGACGACATCGCCGCGCGCCTGCGCCGTTAAAGGCGCTGACCTCAACCACAAAAAAAGCCGGCCTTCGCAGGCCGGCTTTTTGTTTGCATCGTGCAGCGACTTACTGGATGCGGGTGATATTGCCCTGCGGGTCGATCTGCACCAGATCGCCGGTGCGGATCGCGCTGGCATCGGGCACCGTCACATTGGCATAGGAGCCATTGCCCATGCGGATGCGCAAGCTGTAGCTGGCGTTCGGACGGCCGCTGTTGGCGCCGATGCGGTTGCCTGCGTAGCCGCCGCCGACGGCGCCGGCCACGGTGGCCAGGGTGTTGCCCTTGCCCTTGCCGACCTGGTTGCCCAGCACGCCACCGGCGATGCCGCCGATGATGGTGCCGGCCATGCTGTGGTCGTTGCCCTGGGTGATGTTCTGGTCGATCGATTCCACCGTGCCGCACTGGTCACAGCGGATATAGATGCCGTCGTTGCGTACCAACACGCCGTTGCGCGCCGGCTGCTGGGACTGGGCGCTGGCGGCAAACGGGCTGATAGCCAGCAGGGCTGCCAGGGACAACACGGCGATACGGGGGGTGAACATGGACTCTCTCTCTCCATTGGGTGGGCGTTGCGTCACCAGTCTAGCGAGGCAGGCTGAATGGCGGACTGAATGATTCGACCAAGAACCTCTATCATGTGCACTTTTCCGCCCGACTGCCGTGACCCCTGCGGCACGTTGCGCAAGCCCTGCATCCTCGGAGCTGTCATGAGCCTTATCCAAGTCCCGGTTTCTTACGGCGAGCTGATCGACAAGATCACCATCCTGGAAATCAAATCCAAGCAGATCACCGACGCCGCCAAGCTGGCCAACGTGCGCACCGAGCTGGACCTGCTCAACGCCACCTGGGCCAGCCACCCGGCCTCGCAGACCGACATCAGCGCCGAACGCGCCCGCCTGCTGGCCGTGAACGAGTCGCTGTGGGATATCGAAGACCGCATCCGCCTGAAGGAAAAGGCCCAGGCCTTCGACGCCGAGTTCATCGAACTGGCCCGCGCCGTGTACTTCCAGAACGACGACCGCGCGGCGGTGAAGCGCGAGATCAACCTCAAGCTCGGTTCGCAGCTGGTGGAAGAAAAGTCGTATCAGGATTACAAGGCGAAGTAATCACGCCTCATTTCCCTTGCGGGAGCGCACCCTGTGCGCGACTGACGCAACGTGCCAGTCGCGCACAGGGTGCGCTCCCACAGGGAGAGGCGCTTCAGGAAAGCCCAAGGTGCGCTGCGCACGCCTCGAATCGCTCGATCACCTCATCGACGGCGATCAGATCCATCACGCCGGGCTTCTCGATCTTGGTGCCCCAGGCGATCTCGCTGGCGGGTTTGCCGAGGAAGGCGAGCGAGGCTTCGTTGTATTTGTCCACGCACCAGCGGCGGTCGGAATAGGGGCCCGAGCGGTTCGGGTTGCTGGCGGCGTGCAGGCCCAGCACTTTGCAGCCGACCGTGTTGGCCATGTGCATGGGGCCGGAGTCGGGGGTGAGCAGGATGGGCGCGCGCACCAGCATGGCCATCATCTTCTTGAGCGTGTCCTTGCCGGTGAGGTCGAGCGGTGCATGGCGGCAGGCGGCTAGCACGGCATCGGCCATGCTGCGTTCAAGGGCCGAAGGGCCGCCTACCAGCACCACGCGCCAGTTTTTCGTGGCGGCGTGATCCATCACGGCGGCGTAGCGTTCGGGCTGCCAATTGCGCAGCGCATGACTGGAGGTCGGGCTGACCAGCAAGGTCGGCTGCGCGCCGGGCAGCTGTTCGGCGGCCCATGCATGCGCTTCTTCGGGGATGGGAATATCCCAGCGCACCTGGGTCTGCTTGAGGCCCAGCGGTTCGCAGAAGCTGCCCATCGCATCCAGCACGTGTTCGCCGGTGCGGGCGGGGATGCGTTCGCCGATCACCAGGCCGTGGCCATCCTTGGCGCGCGCCTGGTCGTAGCCGATGCGGCGATCGGCCTTGATGAACAGGCTGAGCAGGTTGGAACGCAGCGCCACCTGCATCTGCAGCAGGGCGTCAAAGCGTTGCCCTTTCAACGCGGCGCCGACGGCGCGCATGCCGGTCAGGCCTGCGCCCTTGTCGAAGGTGACGAAGTTGACGCCGGGCAGGTCGCCCACCAGCTTGCGTTCGAGCTTGCCCACAAGCCAGGTCAGCTCGGTCTGTGGCCACGCCGCCTGGAGGGTTCGCACCAGCGGGACGACGTGGGTGACGTCGCCAATGGCAGAGGTGCGCAGCAGGCAGATCGAGGTGGGGGTGGGCATTAGGCTAGAATCATCTGACTTAGGGCTCGGGGCGGGCGTCTGACGCGCAGAAGGCGATGCAGGAACGAATTCGCGAAAGCGCCGCTGGTGTGATTCTGTTCGACGCCGCGGTGTCCCCACAAGTCGAAGACGATTGGTTCGAGCCCGCAGCATGGCGCGAACGCGGTGGTTTGCGGCAGCAATCGGGTGGTCGCGGCGGCGTGGCCATCATCGATACCTCAGCCGGTGAATGCGTGCTGCGGCACTATCGGCGCGGCGGCATGGTGGCCAAGCTGATGGGCGACCGCTACCTGTGGCGCGGCGCGCAGCACACGCGTTGCTTCGCCGAATTTCGGCTGCTGGGCTTTATCGCCTCGCGCGGACTGCCCAGCGCGCAGCCCGTCGCCTGCCGTTACCGGCGTCATGGCTGGTTTTATACCGCCGACCTGATCACCCGTCGCATCGCCCATGCGCAAACGCTGGCCGAGTGTCTGGCTGCCGGGCAGCTGGACGGTGAAATGGCCGAGCTGGTCGGCGCGCTGGTGGCGCGATTCCATCGCGCGGGCATCTGGCATGCCGACCTCAATGCCCACAATGTGCTGGTGACCAGCGATGAGCTTTACCTGATCGACTTCGACCGCGGCTGTCTGCGCGAACCTGCCCAGAGCTGGCAGCAGGCCAATCTGCAGCGTCTGCGTCGTTCGCTGCTGAAGCTGGGCGCGGCGGCACAAGGCGAGGCCGCGTTCGACGAGCAGTTGTGGAAACCCCTGATCTATCGCTACGAGCGTACGCTGAGAGCATGAACTGGTCCCTGCATTTCCTGGGTGTGGGTGCGGCGCACGCCGTGGAACTGGGTTCCTCGGCCGTGGTGCTTGAGCGCGACGGCAAGCCGCTGTTGCTGATCGATTGCGGTCCGGACACGCTGGATCGCTACGTCGCCGCGTATGGCGAGCCGCCGCGTGCGCTGTACATCACGCATACGCATATGGACCACATCGGCGGCATGGAGCGGCTGTTCTTCCGCCTGTGGTTCGACGAGCAGTGGAGGGGCCGCACGCAGGTGTTCGTGCATGCCGGGCTGCTGCCCTGGCTGCAGGCGCGCGTGGCGGATTATCCGAACGTGCTGGCCGAGGGCGGCGTCAATTTCTGGGAAGCGTTCCGGCTGGTGCCGTGCACGCGCGGCTTCTGGCTAGATGGGCTGTGGTTCGACGTGTTCGGTACGCGCCACCACATGGCGGGCACGTCGTACGGTGTCGCGCTGGCGGGCAGTTTTGCCTATACGGGCGACACGCGTCCGATTCCCGAAGTGCTTGCCCGCGTTGCGGCCGGCACGGAACTCATTGCCCACGATTGCGGTCTGATAGGTAATCCGTCGCATACCGGCATCGACGACATCGAGCGCGAATATCCCCAAGCATGGCGTGCGCGCCTGCGGTTGTATCACTACGGCAGCGAGGCCGATGGTCAGGCACTGGCGGCGCAGGGATACACCGTAGCTCGCACCGGCGAGCGCGTTGCCTTGCCTGCGCCGACGCCACTGCGGCCCGACGCCGGTTGACTCCACTGCAGGACCTCCGATCCATGTCCACGCCACACCTGCGCAAGCTGCTGCGATATCGCGCCTGGGCCGACGAGCTGATCTATGACGCCGTGGCCGCCCTGCCGGAAGGCGCCTCCACCGCGCCGCGCGCCACCATCTTCGGAAACATGTTGCGCACGCTCAGTCACAGCTGGGTGGTCGACGACATCTTCCAGGCGCATCTGCAGGGTCGGGTGCACGGCTATACCAGTCGCAACACGCCCGAACCGCTGCCGTTCGACGAGCTGCGGTCGCGTCAGCAGGCCATGAATGGCTGGTACCTGGAGTACGCCAGCGCGCTCACGCCGGCGCAGGCCGCCGAGGTCGTCACCTTCCAGTTCATCGGCGGCGGGGAAGGGCGCATGAGCCGCGAGGAGATGGTGCTGCACGTGGTCAATCACGCCACCTATCACCGCGGTTTTGTGGCCGATATGTTCTACCAGGTGCCCGTGAAGCCGCCGGCGACCGACTTGCCGGTTTTCCTGCGGGACGCGCCCCAGGAATGAGTCTGGGAGTGGGCCGCTATCTTGTATGAACGGCCCGGCCCCGCTATCCTCTCGCTTCTTTGCCGGGGCCTATGGGCGCTGGCAAGGGGTTTCACCATTGCGGAGAGGTGTCCGAGTGGTTGAAGGAGCACGCCTGGAAAGTGTGTATACGGCTTATCCCCGTATCGCGGGTTCGAATCCCGCCCTCTCCGCCAGTGAGTGAAACCTGGCGTCGGCCTTGAGTCGACGCACAACGTACGTCTCTATGGTGGCCCTGTCGGTCCCCCCGCGACGATAGTTCGTAAATTCCGCCAGGCCCGGAAGGGAGCAACGGTAGCGAATGATTCGGGTGCCGGGGTGTGGCTGGCAGGGCCGCCGCCTTTTCAGGCCCCCCTCGATGCCTTCGCGTCATACTGCCGGATGAGCCGGCCGTTACTGACTTGCTGTCCGCGACTTGGCACAATCGACTTTCGCCCAAAGATAGGCACGGTATGTCTTATCAGGTACTCGCTCGCAAGTGGCGCCCCCGCAAGTTCGCTGAACTGGTCGGGCAGGAGCATGTGGTGCGCGCGCTCACCAATGCGCTCGACACCGGTCGCATGCACCACGCCTATCTGTTCACCGGTACCCGCGGCGTGGGCAAGACCACGATTGCGCGCATTTTCGCCAAGTCGCTGAACTGCGAGCGTGGCGAATCGGCCGATCCCTGCGGCGAGTGCGCGGTCTGCACGGCCGTAGACCAGGGCCGCTTCGTGGATCTGCTGGAAATCGACGCGGCCAGCAACACCGGCGTGGACGACGTGCGCGAGGTGATCGAGAACGCGCAGTACGCACCGGCGCGCGGTCGCTTCAAGGTCTACCTGGTGGACGAAGTGCACATGCTCTCCAAGCCGGCGTTCAACGCCTTGCTGAAGACGCTGGAAGAGCCGCCGCCGCACGTCAAATTCCTGCTCGCCACCACCGACCCGCAGAAGCTGCCGGTGACGGTGCTGTCGCGCTGCCTGAAGTTCAACCTCAAGCGCCTGCTGCCGGAGCAGATCTCCGGGCAGATGCGCCACATCCTCGGCGCGGAAAACATCGCGTACGAAGACGCGGCGATTGCCGAACTCGCGCGCGGCGCGGATGGTTCGTTGCGCGACGGTCTCTCGCTGCTGGACCAGGCCATCGCCTATGGCGGCGGCTCGCTGCGCGTCGACGACGTGCGCGCCATGCTGGGCAGCGTCGCGCGCGGGCAGGTGCTTGGCCTGCTGCAGGCGCTGGCTGCCGGCGATGGCGAAGCCTTGATGGCCGAGTGCACACGCATCGCCTCGTTCTCGCCGGATTTCGGCGGTGTGCTGGATGACCTGGCCAGCGTGCTGCATCGCATCCAGCTGATCCAGCTGGTGCCGGGCTATCGTCCGGAAGACAACGGCAACGACGACAGCGCGCTCATCGAACTGGCGCTGCAGCTGGCGCCGGAAGACGTGCAGCTGTACTACCAGATCGCCACCAGCGGTCGCCGCGACCTGGCCCTTGCGCCTGACGCGCGTACCGGTTTTGAGATGGCCATGCTGCGCATGCTGGCGTTCCGTCCCGCCGATGGCGGTGGTGCGCCGGCTGAGCGGCCTTCGGCGGGCACTGCCGCACGTGCGACCACGCCTGCGCCGCGTGCCGCCGCACCGGTAGCCAACGAACGCATGCACATGGCCAGCGTGGCCGAGCCGTCACCCGCACGTGCTGCGCCGGTGCCGCCGGTGGCTGCACCGGTCACCGCCGCTCCCGCACCGCGCGCCCCGGTGGCCGTCGACGCACGCGCTCTGCCGCATTGGGAAAGCCTGATCGAACAGGCCAACCTGCGCGGACCACTGGGCCAGCTGGCCCAGAATGCCGTGCTGCGCGATCGCGAGGGCCACACCCTGGTGCTCGCCCTGCAACCCATCCACATGCATCTGGCGGTCGAACCCATGATCGGCCAGATGGAAGAACGCGTCGGCCAGGCGCTGGGCGAGCGCGTGAAGCTGCGCTTCGTCGAAGAACACGGCGCCGCCGGCCAGACCCCTGCGGCCCGCGCCGCCACCGCCCGCGTCGCAGCCCAGTCGGCTGCCGAGCAGGCCATCGAGGAAGATCCCCTGGTGCAGTCGCTCAAGCGCGAATTCGGCGCGCGAGTGGTGCCCCAGTCGATCAAGCCGTTTGAACACTGAACGAGATAGCGGAGTTACCCATGAGAGGACAGATCGGTCAGCTGATGCAGCAGGCCCAGCGCATGCAGGAAGAAATGAAGCGTGCGCAGGAAGAGATCGCCAAGCTCGAAGTCACCGGCAGCGCCGGCGGTGGTTTGGTCACCGTGCTGATGACCGGCGTGCATGAAGTGCGTCGCGTGCAGATCGACCGCAAGCTGTTTGCCGATGATCCGGAAATGGCCGAAGACCTGGTCGCCGCCGCGATCAATGATGCGGTGAACAAGGTGGCGGACGTCAGCAAGAACAAGCTCGGTGGCGTGACGTCGGGTATGAACCTGCCGCCCGGCTTCAAGATGCCGTTCTGACGCGCTCGTCTGTGGGAGCGCACCCTGTGCGCGACAGCCTACGGAGCGGGGATGCCGTCGCGACAGCCGGCGACTGGTTGAACGCTGCAATTCCGCGGTCGCGCACAGGGTGCGCTCCTACAGGGTGACTTTGGATTCATGAGCAAGCTACTCACCGATCTGATCGAAGCGTTGCGTTGCCTGCCCGGCGTGGGCGGCAAGAGTGCGCAGCGTATGGCCTTCCATCTGCTGGAGCGCGACCGCGAACGCGGGCAGCGCCTGGCGCAGGTGATGGAGCAGGCCATGCGTGAGATCGGCAACTGCTCGCGCTGCCGCAATTTCAGCGAGACGCCGGTATGCAACCTGTGCTCGAGCAGCAGTCGCGATCGCCAGGTGTTGTGCGTGGTGGAGTCGCCCACCGAGTTGGCCGCGATCGAACAGGCCACCGGTTATCGCGGCCAGTACTTCGTGCTGCTGGGTCGACTGTCGCCGCTTGATGGCCTTGGCCCTGAAGAACTCGGCCTGGACCGCCTGGCCGAGCGCCTGGGCGAAGGCGAGATCGAGGAACTGATCATCGCCACCAATCCCACCGTCGAAGGCGAAGCCACGGCGCACTACCTGGCGCAGCTTGCGCGTGCGGCGAACGTGCGACCGACGCGTCTGGCCCACGGCGTGCCGCTGGGTGGCGAGCTCGAATACGTCGATCGCGGCACCTTGGCCCACGCGTTCGGCAGCCGCCAGTCGCTGGACTGAGGCGATGACGCCCACGCTCAGCCTGGAGATTCCCGGCAACCAGGAATACCGCGCGCTGCGCAGCGCCGCCGGCCTGAGCCTGATGTCGGAAGAGGGCGCGGCGCTCGGCCTGCCGGCGAGTTGGTGCTCGGTGTGCGTGCGCCACGCGGGCGAACTGATCGGCATGGGGCGCGTCGTGGGCGACGGCGGCCTGTTCCTGTTCGTTGTCGATATCGCAGTGACGCCGGCCTGGCAGGGCGAGGGCCTGGGGCGACGCATCATGCAGGCACTGATGGACGAAGTGCATGCGCGTGCTCCGGCGCGCACCATGGTCGCCCTGATTGCGGACGGCACGGCGCACGAACTCTACGCAAAGTTCGGATTCAAACTGGTGGCGCCAGGTGCACAAGGTATGCTGTTGCGGTTGTCATAAGAGCGAAGGAATCAGTCATGGGCGACACCATCTTCGGCAAGATCATCCGCCGTGAAATTCCCGCCGATATCGTCTATGAGGACGATGAGGTGCTGGCGTTCCGCGATCTCAATCCGCAGGCCCCGGTGCATGTGCTGTTCGTGCCCAAGAAGCCGATCGCCACGCTTGATGGCGCCACGGCCGCTGACGCCGAACTGCTGGGCAAGTTGTTGCTGGCCGCCGCCGCGTACGCGCGTCGTGAGGGTCTGGCTGAAGAGGGCTATCGCACCGTGATCAACTGCAACGAGCATGGCGGGCAGACGGTGTTCCATCTGCACGTGCACCTGCTGGGCGGGCGACAGATGCATTGGCCGCCAGGCTGAATCGGCACGGCTTCGCACACAAAAAAACGCCGGCTTTCGCCGGCGTTTTCTTTAGATGCGATCAGTGGTGCGGCACCGGTGCCGGATGCACGATCACGCGTGTGCGGTAGTAACCNNAACCGCCGTAATAGCCACCGTAGTAACCACCCCAGCCACCCCACGGGCCCCAGCCCGGACCCCAGTAGGGACCCCAGAACGGGTCGTAGTAGCCCGGACCATAATTCACGATCACGCGCTTGGGCCACAGGTACACCACGTTGGCTTCGATGCGCGGATAGGCGTAGTTGTACTCGCCGACCTTCTCGGACATCGTGCCCTGGATAACGCCGGTGACGGTGATGTCGCGACCGGTGGTAAACACTTCCGGATCATAGAAGCCGGCGCGGCAGGCCACGAAGCGGCCCTGCGTTTCGCCGTCCGTGCTCGCCGACTCCGGGCGCGCCTGGTCATCCAGCGGACGCTGCAGTACGTAGAAGCAGGTTTCCTGCGGACCGGGTTTGGTCTCGATGATCTGGCCGCCCCAGCGAACCTGGGCGCCGGCGGCTCCGTTGGCTTCCTGTTGGGCGGCAACGGAGTTGACCTGGGTGAACGTGCCCTGCAGCGGTTGCGGCACCGTTGCGCAGGCCGCCAGCGTGGCCACGGCGGTCGCGAGAATCAACGGCTTGTACATGGACATGACGCTTCTCCATCGTGTGGTGGATGCGGCGCATCCACGGTTCAATATCATTTGACCACGCGACGCGGTCGAAAGTCCCGCGCAGCCTGTCGAAAGTTTTTAAGCAAGTCAGCTGGCGGTTCGTCGTGCGCGTAACGCAGTTCCAGATAAGTCCTCATCAGGTGTTCCAGCTGCTCGCGTTGGCTGGGGAGGGCCCGCGCGGCGCGGCTGAAGTAGTGCTGCGGTCCTTCGCTGTGTCGGCGGATCACGCCTGCCGAGGCCAATCGTTTTTCCAGCATTCGCATGCTTGTATGTGCGCGATCGGCTTCAGGACGTTGCCACATGGCCCATAGCAAACCGCCTACAGCAAATAGCGAACCGCCGATGGCGAGCAGCAAGCCCAACATGCCGACGCTGGTGTCGTTCACACCAAACGGCGTCAGCAGCCCGCGCTGCCTCATCGTGTCAAAGCCGATAACGCCTTGGTTCCACCACTGGTTGACGATGTCCCAACGGTTACGCCACGACAGCCACCATTGGTTGGGTGGCCAGTCAGTAGCCTTGGCATTGGCTGCCGCGGATCCCTGGCTGACCCGTTCCGGGCGCACGGCGGCGGTAGGATCCATGCGCACCCAGCCACGTTCAGGCAACCAGACTTCGCTCCATGCGTGGGCATCGGCCTGGCGCACCAGCAGGTAGTTGCCCATGCTGTTCCAGTAGCCGCCCTGGTAACCGGTGACGACCCGGGCAGGGATGCCGGCCGCACGCATCAGCACGACGAAGGAGGAGGCGTAGTGCTCGCAGAATCCTTCGTGCGTGCCGAACAGGAAATCGTCGACCGTGTTGCGCCCCAGCGGCGCGGGCGCCAGCGTGTAACTGAAGCCGCCGTCATGGAACAGCGTCATGGCGGCCTGGGCAATCGCCGCTTCGTTGGCGCCGTATTGCGCACGCCATCGTTGCCCCAGCGCTCGTGCCTGCGGGTCGAAACCCGGCGGCAGCTGCAGGGCGCGTCGTCGCTCGCGCTCGCTGAGCTGCCCTTGCAGGCGGTAGCTGGACGCCGAGCGCAGCGAGTAGACGAGGGGATCGTTGACCGGACGATCGGCGCGCATTTCGCGGTCCGCGCTCATGCTTGCCTGGGTCGGCGCCTCGAGCGGCACGTCGAGCGCCGGCAGCACGCGTTGACCGGTTGCCTCAAGGGTCACGGTGTATTGGGTGATCGGGCCGTGTTCGACGGCTCCTGGCGTGCCGTTGCGCTCGCTGCCGTTCCAGGTGCGACCGTCGTAGTTGGAAAGGACATACGCGCGGAAGTAGCGCTGCTGATTGGGCGGTGGCGCGCCGACGAAGGACACGCGCATGGCGGGTCGGTCGTCCAGCAAGAGTTCGGCGAAGTCGCCGGGCGACATGTCTGCACTCAGGCCGGTACGGCCTTGCGTGCTGTTGGGCGCGCCCCACAACGGCGAGCTCAGCCGGGGCACAAAGATGAAGGCCAGCAGGGCCATCGGCAGCGAGGCGGCCAGCAGCTTGAGCGCCGGCAGCAATTCGCGTGGAAGACTGCTGGCGGGCCGCGCCGGCTGCAGCGCGCGCAGCGTGGCCAGGGCGGGCAGCAGGCCTAGCGCCACCAGTACGGTGGCCACCATGCCCTGGTCGAACAGCAGCGCCGTCATCAGCGCAAAGCAGGAGAACGCCGCGCCGACGCGCGCGTCCCGCGGCGTCTCCGTTTCGAACACCTTCAGTACCAGCAGGCCTGCCACCAGTGCGGCGCCAGGTTCGCGTCCGAAGATGGTGCTGTAGTGGGAAATCACCGCCGCGGTCAGCAGCGCCAGCAGCGACAGTTTCAGATAGGTCGGCGCACGACCGGGCCGCTGGCGGCGCTGCCACCAGCGCAGTCCAAGCATCACCGCGAGCGCGAGCGTGAACCACGCCGGCAGATGCGGGGCGTGCACGCCAAGCACCACGGTGACGGTGATGCACAACAGGTCGAACGGGCGTCGCTCCAGCGGCGCCTGGTGTCTGTGCCGGAACAGGGATAGACGCATCACGGCATCCGTGCCAGGGCATTCATGCAGTGGCTGTAGTGGCTGCGGCCATGCCCCAGACTGATGTCCTCGGTGGGCAGCCACAAACTGGTGGGCCGTCCCACTGTCTCCGCTTCGCCCAGCCAGCGGGCCAGGCGCTCGATGCGCGACTCGGGACTGAGCTGGGCGAGCTGGCGCCAGTCCAGATGCCACTCCTCCTGCGCCTCGGGCTGTTCGAAATCCTTCACCAGCAGGTTGTCGTGGCGCGCGCTGTGTTTCCACGCGATATGCCGCTGGGGGTCGCCGGCGCGATAGGCGCGCAGGGCCGCAATATCCTCGCCCTGATGCAGGCGTTGCTGCTGGCTGGCATCGCCGGGCATCACCGGCGGCGGGCCGCCGGTTTCGGGGTGCGGCCACACCAGCACGGACTGGTCGGGATGAATCCAGCTCCAGGCATGGAACAGCCCGAGCGGCCAGTTGCTCCACAGTTTGATGCGCGGCATCGGACGCCAGCCACGGCGATGGGTATCGAGCTGCAGGGACACCAGGGTTTCGCCGTGTGCCTCGACGGTGAAGGCCTCGGCCTGGTCGTTCATGTCTGCGTGCACTGAGAGATGCGCGTGCCCGCTGCCGCTGAAGACCAGGGTGATCGCCATGGGCTCGCCAGCGATCGCCTGGCCTTGCCGGATGCCGGTGAGCTTGAGTCCATCCAGGCTGCGAAACGCGATCAGCATGCTCGCGGACGTGGCCGAACCGAGCAGGCAGGTGAGCATCAGCGCGGCGTTGTTGGTGTAGTTCAACGCGCCCACCAGCATGATCAGCAGGAGCACGGTAAAGGCCGCGCCAAACGCCGTCGGCACGATGTAGACGCGCCGCCGATGCAGGACGATCGGCAGAGGTTCGGTGCGCTTGTATCGAGTGAGGGCGGGCAGGCGTCGTTCTGCCCAGGTCTGGACGCGACGAATCGCGGCGAGCATTAGTCCACCGCGACGTCGGCAAGCAGGCTGCGCGCGAGGCTGTCGCCGCTCGCGCCCCGCGTGGTGACCAGGCGATGCGCCGCCAGCGGTACGAACAGCGCCTGGATGTCCTCCGGCAACACATGCTGGCGGCCGCTCAGCATGGCCCATGCGCGTGCCGCGCTCAGCAGCGCCAGGCCGGCGCGCGGGGACAGGCCTACGCGAACGTCGGCATGGCGTCGGCTGGCGGCAAGCAGAGCTTGCAGATAATCGAGCAGCGCCGAGCTGGCGGTCACCGATTGCGCCCGACGGGCCAGTTCGGCCAGGCCGGCCACATCCAACTGCGGCGTCAGTTGTGCGAGCAGGTCGCGTCGATCGCTGCCAGTCAGCAGCGCGCGTTCGGCGGCGGCGTCGGGATAGTCCAGCGAAACGCGCAACATGAAGCGGTCCAGCTGCGAGTCCGGCAGCGGAAACGTGCCGGCCAGGTCGAGCGGGTTCTGCGTGGCCACCACGAAGAAGGGCTGCGGCAGGATATGCGTCTGGCCGTCCACCGTGACCTGGCCTTCCGCCATCGACTCGAGCAGGGCGCTCTGCGTCTTGGGCGTGGCGCGATTGATTTCATCGGCCAGCAGCAGGCCGGTGAAGATCGGGCCTGGATGGAAACGGAACTGTCCCGTCTCGCGCTCGTAGACGCTCACCCCGATAATGTCCGAGGGCAGCAGGTCGCTGGTGAACTGCACGCGCTGGAAATCCAGCTCAAAACTGGCGGCCAGCGCATGGGCCAGCGTGGTCTTGCCGACGCCAGGCACGTCTTCCAGCAGAAGATGGCCGCCGGCGAGCAGGCAGGTGAAGGCCAGCTTGACCTGCCGCGGCTTGCCCAGCAGCACGCGGTTGACCTGGGCCATGCTGGCCTCCAGCCGCGTGCGTAGTGATTCTTCGTGTAGCGGAGTAATGGCGGACATGGGTTTCTGGCAGCGGGGAAGGGTGATGCGGAACACAGCACATGCGTGACGCCCCCAGTGTAGCCGTGGGTTTCTCGCGCTGGCGAGCGGTGTTCGTGATCGCCTTCGCAGTGCTCTGCGTGGTCAAGATCATGCTTGCTGCAAGCCTGTCACCGTTTGGTGACGAGGCGTTCTACTGGCAGGAGAGCCGCCGCCTCGCCTGGGGTTATAGCGACCTGCCACCGCTCACGGCCCTGCTGATCCGCTTGGGCGAGAGCGTGGCCGGGCACGGTGTGTTCGGCATGCGCTGGCCCTTCCTGCTGATCGGCAGCGGCCTGCCATGGTTGGTGCGCGCCGTTGCCCGCGAAGCGTTCGACGAGCGCACCGGCTGGCAGGCCGGCCTGCTGTGCCTGGTTTTGCCGCTGGCGGGCAGCCTGGGTGTGCTCGCCCTGCCGGACGTGCCGCTGACCGTGGCGATCATGGCGGCCCTGCTGGGCCTGATGCGGGCGCTGGATCGCGACTATTGGCGCGACTGGCTGCTGCTTGGCCTGTCGCTTGGCGTCTGCTGGCTGACCCATTACCGCGCCGCCATGCCGATGCTGGCCGGCCTGCTGTTTTGCCTGATGACGCCACGGGGGCGGGCGCTGTGGCGCCGCCCGGGGCTATGGCTGGCTTTGACAGTCGCCGCGTTGGGCCTGGTTCCGCTGGTCATTTCCAATTGGCAGCAACATGCCGCGGGCCTGGCCTTCCAACTGGTCGAACGCAATCCCTGGCAATTCCATGCCGATGCCCTGGTGCAGCCGCTGGAGCAGGCGGTGGCCTGCACGCCGTTGTTGTACCTGTTGCTGCTGTGGGCAGCATGGGTGAGCTGGCGTCGTCGTGACGAGGGTCGGCCGTGGGACCTTATCGCCATCGTGTCTGGCTGCTTCATCGTCGTCTACTTCGTGCTGGGGCTGTTTGCCGACGACGTGCGCTTCCGCGCGCACTGGCCTTTGCCCGGTTATCTGCCGCTGCTGGCCGCCCTGCCGGTTTTGCTGCGCGAACGACAGCCGTGGCGTCAGGCCTGGCTGACCGCTGCGTTTGTGCTGGCCGCAGTGGGACTGATCGGCGGTCTCACCTATCTCGGCCTGGCCGCCAGCGACCACGGTGCGCGCGTGTTGGCGGGCGTCAAAGCCTTCCCGGCCCGTTTCGTCGGCTGGCGCGAAAGCGGCGACATGGCGCGCGAACTGCTTGCCGCGCATCCGCGCGTGCTGGTTGCCGACAACTTCATGCTCGCGGCGGAAATCGATTTCCAGCTGGGCGGCCGCGTGCCGGTCTATGTGCTCGACAGTCCGCTCAACATCAAGCATGGACGCGCACCGCAGCTGGCCTGGTGGGAACTCGATGAAACCGCCTTGCGTCGACGACATGCTGGCGAAGCCGTCTTGCTTGCGGTCGACGAAAAAGCGCTGCGCGTGCATGAGCGGGCGGACTGGTTGCGCGGGCTGTGCAGCCGCATCGTCCAGCCTGCGCCGCTGACGCGGCTGGATCTGTTCGAAGGGCGTCGTCGCATCGCCTTTTACGCGGGAACCGTGCCGTCATCGTTGCCTGCCGTGGCAACGTCCAGCGATGCGTGTGTGATCTGGCAAAGCGCGGCGGCGAACGGGCAGTAGCGTTCGATCAGGGCAGGGCGAGGCCCGCTTCGCGCAGCATGCGCGCGAGTGCAATCAGCGGCAAACCGATCAAGGCGGAAGGATCCTGGTTGTCGATGCGCTCGAACAGGCTGATGCCCAGCCCTTCGCACTTGAAGCTGCCGGCGCAGTCGAGCGGTTGCTCGCGTTCGATGTAGCGATCGATCTCGTCCACGGTCAGGCTGCGGAACATGACGACCGTGTGGTCGACATGCACGCGATCCTCGCCGGTGCGCGTGTCGTGCAGACACAGTGCCGTATGGAAATGCACTTCGCGGCCGGAGCTCGCCAGCAGCTGCGCACGGGCGCGTTCGGCGGTGCCGGGTTTGTCGAGCACCAGGCCGCCCAGTTCGGCAACCTGGTCCGAACCGATCACCAGCGCATCGTCGAGACCCTCCGCTGCTGCGCGGGCCTTGGCGATCGCCAGCCGGCTGGCGCGAGCGCGTGGCGTCTCGTCGGGCAGGGCGGTTTCGTCGGTGCCCGGAGCGCGTTGTTCGAAATCGGCGACGATGCGGCGCAGCAGCTCGGCCCGATAGCGCGAGGTCGAGCCCAGCACCAGGGTGGGCAGGCTCATGCGTCGTGCTCGCGGCGCAGGTGTTCGCGCATGGCGCTGTCCAGGTCGTGCTGGGCGCGATCCAGGGCGGCCAGCAGCGGCCGCAGCCGATCGCGGGTATCATTCATGGATGCGACGGCCTTATCGAGTTCCTCTTGCGAGGCTTTCGGCGCGGCGTCGCGGATCCAGATGCGCTGTTGCAGCAGAGAGCGCAGGCCCGCGTCGATCGCGTGGCGAGCCTCCTGTTCGCTGCTGGCGGGCAGGTCCGGATTGAGCGACATGACGGCGTGGGCCTGCTGCAGGCCGGCTCGGCAGGTCTTGAGATCCGCCTCCACCCGGTCGGCCAGGTCCAGCAGCTGCAGCAGGCTTTGCGTCCGGCGATCAGCACGGCGCCGCGAGGCCAGGGTCGCCCCGACCAGGGCAGCGGCAAGGATCAGCAGCGCAGCAATGCCGAGCGTCAGGTAGGGGTTCACGGGCGGCCAGCTCGCAGGAGAGGGTGTCCAAAGTCTGCCGTACCGGGGCGGTTCAGGCAAAATTGGCGTTCAGGGTGGTCTGCGGCGTGCCTACCCGTTGACTTCAAGGTGTTGTAATTCTAAGATTTCGGGTCTATGTCCGTGACACTGCCAGAGTCCGTGGACGCTTGGCGCATGGTCTCGGCGCGGCGTTCGTTCCAGGGGGAATTCCCCGTCGTCGCCATGAAGCGACTGGGCGAGGCCTTGGCCGGTACGGAAGGGACGGCGCACTACGAGCTGGATTTTGGCCGCGACGAGTTTGGTACGGCCTACCTCGACGTGCGTGTCCAGGTTCCTGTCACGCTGACCTGCCAGCGCAGCCTGGAGCCGTTTGTACTGCCCATGACGGTCGACAGCCGGCTGGGATTGATCCGCTCCGAGCGCGATGAAGCGGCCCTGCCGCCGAACGTCGAGCCGCTGCTGATCGCCGACGACAGCAAGCTCAACTTGCTGGAAGTCATCGAAGACGAATTGTTGTTGGCGCTGCCGCTGGTCCCGGTCAATCCGGACAGCACACTGCCTGAAGACGTAGTAGGCCCCACGCCGGAGGAAGTCTCCAGCGAAGGGCGTTCCGATAACCCGTTCGCGGTTTTGCGCGAACTCAAGAAAAACTGATTTAGCTGGAGATTCGCCATGGCCGTTGCCAAGAGCCGCAAGACCCCGTCCACCCGCGGCATGCGTCGTTCGCACGATGCGCTGAAGACCGTGCAGCTGTCGACCGATCCGACCAGCGGCGAGGTGCATCTGCGCCACCACGTCACCAAGGACGGCTACTACCGCGGCAAGAAGGTCATCCAGACCGCCGGCGCGGTGGTCGAAGAGGATTGATCGTACCCGCAAGGGATACGGTTCCGCATGGCGGCGCGATTTCGCGCCGCTTTGCGTTTATGCGATCACCCACGTAACGTTGGCGGTTTGGAAGCTGGCTTGAGCTGTTGAGGCCGCTTTTCCCAACCCGTCGCATGGAAAGTTAATGGCCCAGATTTACGCCCGCATCACCGGCACCGGCAGCGCACTGCCTGAGCGAGTGGTGACCAACGCCGATCTCGAGAAGATCGTCGAGACCAGTGACGAATGGATTGTCAGCCGCACCGGCATTCAGCGCCGCCACATCGCCGCCGAAGGCCAGACCACCGGCGACCTGGCTACCGAGGCCGCGGAGCGCGCCCTGGAAGCGGCCGGCGTCAAGGCGTCGGAGCTTGATCTGATCGTGCTCGGCACGACCACCCCGGACATCATTTTTCCGTCGACCGCCTGCCTGGTTCAGCATCGCCTGGGCGCCAACGGTTGCGCGGCGTTCGACGTCAATGCCGCCTGCTCGGGCTTCGTCTACGCGCTGGGCATTGCCGACAAGTTCATCCGCAGCGGCCAGTCCAAGAAAGTGCTGGTGATCGGCGCGGAAACGCTGACCCGCATGGTCGACTGGACCGAGCGCGAAACCTGCGTGCTGTTCGGCGACGGCGCTGGCGCCGTGGTGCTGGAGGCCTCGGAAGAGCCGGGCATCTACGCCACGCTGCTGCATGCGGACGGTGGCTTTAAGCATCTGCTGTACAACCCGGTCGGTGTCTCGGTCGGCTTCAAGGACGAGCCCAACCACGGCGTGCGCATCAACATGGCCGGCCGTGAAGTGTTCAAGGTCGCCGTCAAGACGCTCGACTCGCTGGTCGATGAAACCTTGCAGGCCGCCGGCATGGACGAGTCGCAGATCGACTGGCTGATCCCGCACCAGGCCAACCTGCGCATCATCGAGGCAACCGCCAAGCGCCTGAAGATGCCGATGGAGCAGGTGATCGTCACCGTGCAGGAACACGCCAATACCTCGTCCGGCTCGGTGCCGCTGGCGCTGGATTACGCGGTGCGTTCGGGCAAGGTCAAGCGTGGCCAGAATCTGTTGCTGGAAGCGTTTGGTGGCGGATTCACGTGGGCGTCGGCGCTGCTGCGTTATTGATTGCCCCATCGCATGACATGCAAGGCCGCCTCCGGGGCGGCCTTTGTTTTTCTGTAGGAGCGCACCCTGTGCGCGACCGGCCTCATGGCTGAATGAGGGGCGTTGCAGTCGCGCACAGGGTGCGCTCCCACACAAAGCTGGATGGTCCCGTTTGTCACAATCGACCAAATACAGCTGCGTATGGCGCTGATTACTGGCACCATTCCGTTTTTCGATTTCAGAAAACCCCATCCATGACCGATACCGCCGCTACGCTCGCTTTCGTTTTCCCGGGCCAGGGTTCGCAATCCGTGGGCATGCTGGCCGAGCTGGCCGCCGTGCATGCGGAAGTGAAGGCTACGTTCGACGAGGCATCGCAGGGCGCTGGCATCGACCTGTGGGCGCTCAGCCAGCAGGGTCCGGAAGAGGACCTCAATCGCACTGAGAACACGCAGCCGGCGCTGCTGGCCGCCAGCGTGGCGGTGTGGCGCGTGTGGCAGAAGCTCGGTGGCGCGACGCCGGCGCAGATGGCCGGCCACAGCCTGGGCGAGTACAGCGCGCTGGTGTGCGCTGGTGCGCTGTCGCTGCATGACGCCGCTGCACTGGTCGCCGAGCGCGGCCGCCTGATGCAGGCCGCCGTGCCGCCGGGCGTCGGCGCGATGGCGGCCATTCTTGGTGGTGACGATGCGCAGATTGCCGCCGTGTGCGACGAAGTCGCAGACGGTCAGGTCGTCGCGCCCGCCAATTTCAATTCGCCCGGTCAGCTCGTCATCGCGGGCAATGCCGAAGCGGTGGATCGCGCGCTGGCCAAGCTGGCGGAGCAGGGCGTGAAGAAGGCCATCAAGCTGGCCGTGTCGGTGCCTTCGCATTGCGCACTGATGCGCGATGCGGCCGATCGGCTGGGGGAGCGCATGGCGTCGATCCACTGGACGTTGCCGTCCGTGCCGGTGGTGCAGAACGCCGAGGCGCGCAGCTACGACACGCTGGAAGACATCCGCGGCGCGCTGCAGCGCCAGCTGTACCTGCCGGTGCGCTGGACGCAATGCGTGCAGGCGCTGGTCGCAGGCGGCGCGACGCGCATCGCCGAAGCTGGCCCGGGCAAGGTGCTGGCCGGCCTGATCAAGCGCATCGACAAGAGCGTGGAAGCGCGCGCCATCGGTACGCCGGCCGAGCTGGAAGCTGCCCGCACCGAGTGGGCCTGAGTCCCGCTACTTTCCCGATTCATGCGGCTGGACGGATCGCCGTCTAGCCATCCAAAGGAAATGACAGATGAGCAAGACACTGCAAGGTGAAATCGCCCTCGTCACCGGCGCCAGCCGCGGCATCGGTGCGGCGATTGCGGATGAACTGGCGGCGCAGGGCGCCACGGTCATCGGCACCGCCACCAGCGACAGCGGTGCGGCGGCGATCGGCGAGCGTCTTGCCGCGCACGGCGGCCACGGCCGCATGCTCAACGTGACCGATGGCGCCTCCATCGATGCGCTGATCGACGGCATCGCCAAGGAATTCGGCCCGGTCTCGATCCTGGTCAACAATGCCGGCATCACCCGCGACCAGCTGCTGATGCGCATGCGCGATGAAGACTGGCAGGCCATCCTCGATACCAATCTCACCTCGGTGTACCGCGCCTCCAAGGCGGTGATGCGCGGCATGATGAAGGCGCGCAAGGGCCGCATCATCTCGATCGCCTCGGTGGTCGGCGTGACCGGCAACCCGGGCCAGGCCAACTACGCGGCGGCCAAGGCCGGCATCATCGCGTTCTCGAAGTCGCTGGCGCGCGAGATCGGTTCGCGTGGCATCACGGTGAATGTGGTGGCGCCGGGCTTCATCGATACCGATATGACACGTGCACTGCCCGAAGACGCCCGTACGGCGCTGCTGGGGCAGATTGCGCTCGGTCATCTGGGTCAGGCGACGGATATTGCGAAGGCCGTGGGCTTTCTGGCGTCCCCGTCGGCGGCTTACATCACCGGCGAGACGCTGCATGTGAACGGCGGTATGTACATGCCGTAAGGCCTCAAGAAAGGGCGGCAAGCCCTTCTGTTGGCCCCCAATTGTTTGAAACGGCCGGATTGCCCTCCATCTATGGGGATGGGCCGTTCGGTGCGCCGGCGCGGGCCGGCTTAACACGGAGTTGTCGCAAGCTACATCGTTTTAGGCGACAATTGCTTCTTTCGCGCCGGCCCCGTGGCCTGCGTATCACCATTGCTGGCGGATCATGGCGGCCTCGCGGCTTAACCACTACAATCCGCCGGCCATATGTCGGCCTTATGTCCGGCGTTGATCAGGTAACTACTCCTTGGGAGGTATTGGCAACATGAGCACCATCGAAGAGCGCGTCAAGAAAATCGTCATCGAGCAGCTGGGCGTGAAGGAAGAGGAAGTCACGGCGAACGCTTCGTTCGTGGACGATCTGGGCGCTGATTCGCTGGACACCGTCGAGCTGGTAATGGCCCTCGAGGAAGAGTTCGAGACCGAGATCCCGGACGAAGAGGCCGAGAAGATCACCACGGTGCAGCAGGCTGTTGACTACATCAAGGCCCACACCAAGGAGTGATCGCTCTGCTGCGACGACGCCATGCGTCTGTCCACTAGCGATACCGGAAGCTGCGCCACATTGGCGCAGTTTTCGTTTCTGCATTTTGCAACGTCCGATCCCGTATGGTGCGCACGGCGCACTGCACGGCCCGGATGACGTGGCCACGAATGACGCAGATTGCCTGCCGCCATCGACAGAGCCACGGATACACAAGGGAACATCAGCATGAGCAAACGACGTGTGGTTGTAACCGGGCTGGGCATCATTTCCCCGGTCGGCAACGATGTCGCGACCGCCTGGGACAATATCCTCAAGGGCGTCAGCGGCATCGGTGAGGTTACCCATTTCGACGCCACCGCCTATGCCACGCGCATCGCCGGTCAGGTACGTGATTTCGATCCGGCGCAGTGGATTGCCCCGAAAGAGATCAAGAAGATGGATCCGTTCATCCACTACGGCATCGCCGCGGGCACGCAAGCCCTGCGCGATTCCGGCCTGGAAGTGACGGAAGCGAACGCACCGCGCATCGGCGTGGCCGTGGCAGCCGGTATCGGCGGCCTGCACACCATCGAACATACGTCGATCGAACTGCACGACAAGGGACCGCGTCGCGTGTCGCCGTTCTTCGTGCCGTCCTCGATCATCAACATGGTGTCCGGTCACTTGTCGATCATGTACGGCCTGAAGGGCCCGAACATCGCCTGCGTCACCGCCTGCACCACCGGTACGCACAACATCGGCCTGGCCGCGCGCATGATCCAGTACGGCGATGCCGACGTGATGATCGCCGGCGGCGCCGAGTTCGCCACCACCGGTACGGCGATGGCGGGCTTCTGCTCGGCCAAGGCCATGTCCACGCGCAACGACGAGCCGACCAAGGCCAGCCGTCCGTGGGACAAGGACCGCGATGGTTTCGTGCTGTCCGACGGCGCCGGCGTGCTGGTGCTGGAAGAGTACGAACACGCCAAGGCGCGCGGCGCGAAGATTTACGCGGAGCTGGTCGGTTTCGGCATGAGCGGCGACGCCTTCCACATCACCGCCCCGAGCGAAGGTGGCGAAGGTGCGGCGCGCAGCATGGATACGGCGCTGAAGGATGGCCATCTGAACCCGACCGACGTGCAATACGTCAACGCGCACGGCACCTCCACGCCGCTGGGCGACCTGGGTGAAGTGCTGGCCGCCAAGCGCGTGTTCGGCGACCACGCCTACAAGCTGGCGATGAGCTCGACCAAGTCGGCCACCGGTCACCTGCTCGGTGCCGCTGGCGGTGTGGAAGCGATCTTCACCATCCTCGCCCTGCGCGACCAGGTGCTGCCGCCGACCATCAACCTGGACGAGCCGGGCGAAGGCTGCGATCTGGATTTCGTGCCGCACATCGCGCGCGAAGCGAAGTTCGACGTGGCCATCTCCAACTCGTTTGGCTTCGGCGGCACCAACGGTACGCTGGCATTCCGTCGCATTTGAGCGAAGTGACCACGCTACATCGCAAGACCCTGCACGGCCGGCGCGATCTCCTCGCGCCGGCCGCTGCATTTCCGGGGCGCTATCCGGGCCTGCTGCAGAGCGTGACCCATGGTACGCCGCAGTCGCGCTACGACATTCTGTTCGCGTTTCCGCAGGAAGCGTTGACCCTGCGTGCCGATGGGCAACTCATCGACGGTCAGGGCGAGTCGATGCAGGGCGGTTTTCTCGGCGCGCTGGATCAGGCATGGCGTGCGGCACGGTTGCCGCGTGATGACTCAAGCGATTTGCCGTTCCATGGCGGCTGGCTGCTGTTTCTCGCCTATGAGCTGGTTGGCGAGATCGAAACGCGCCTGCAGCTTCGTTCGTCGACGGTGTTGCCGACGGCAGTGGCAATGCGCTGTCCGGCGGCGGTGATCGTCGACCACGCGCGTGGCTGCACGGTGCTGGTGGCGGAGCAGGGGCATCACGATCTGCTCGATGCCATGGAAGCCGATCTCTGCGCAGCGATCGAACTGCCTGCGCTGCCTGCACCCGATGCGTGCAGCGAGGACGAGCCTGCGCTGTTTCTCGATGGCGTGGCGCGCATCCATGAACATCTGCACGCCGGCGATATTTTCCAGGTGAATCTCTCGCGGGCCTGGCATGCGCATTACGCCAAGCCTGTTTCGCCTGCGCAGTTGTATCTGTCGCTGCGGCAAGCCAACCCGGCGCCGTTCGCGGGCCTGTTCCAGCAGCCCGAATGGGCGGTGGTGAGTTCCTCGCCCGAGCGTCTGGTCGAAGTGCGCGATGGCCTGGCGCAGACGCGTCCTATCGCCGGCACGCGGCCGCGCACGCCGGGCGACGACGACACCGCCCGCATCCTTGAACTTAGCACGCATCCCAAGGAGCGCGCCGAGCACGTGATGCTGATCGATCTCGAACGCAACGACCTGGGACGCGTCTGCGTGCCGGGTACGGTCGAAGTGAACGAGCTGATGGTGGTGGAGAGTTACGCCCACGTGCATCACATCGTGTCGAACGTGCGCGGTCGCCTGCGCGACGCGGTGACGCCGGGTGAAGTGATTGCCGCCACGTTCCCGGGTGGCACCATCACGGGCTGTCCCAAGGTGCGCTGCATGGAGATCATCGCCGCGCTGGAAGATGCGCCGCGTGGCGCGTATACCGGCGCACTCGGCTACCTGGATCGCAACGGCGATCTCGATCTCAATATCCTGATCCGCACGTTCACCCTGGCAGGTTCCGACGTCACGCTGCGCGCAGGCGCGGGCATCGTGGCTGACTCGGTGGCGGATAAAGAGCTGGACGAAACGCGCGCCAAGGCGCGCGGTCTGCTGCGCGCATTGGGAGTGCAGGGCTGATGACGGACCGCGTACTGGTCAACGGTGCGCCGTCTGTCACCGTCTCGGCATTTGATCGCGGCTTGTCCTACGGCGACGGCCTGTTCGAAACCGTTCGCTTCGTCGATGGCGTGGCGCCACTGTGGCCGCGGCACATGGACCGTTTGCGCGAGAGCTGCATCCGCTTGCGCCTGCCAGCGCCCGACGCGCCGCAACTGGCACGCGAAGCGGCGCTGGTGATCGAAGGCATGGACGATGCGGTCGTGCGCATCACGCTGACGCGCGGGCTTGGAGAGCGCGGCTATGCCCCGCCTCAGGCCGTTGCGCCGACCCGCGTGGTGACCGGCTTCGACGCGCCGGCCATGACCGGTGATGCCTATCGCGAGGGCCTGCGCGTGCGCTGGTGCGACACCCGCCTGGCCGCGCAGCCGCTGCTGGCCGGCATGAAGCACCTCAATCGCCTGGAGCAGGTGCTGGCGCGCGCCGAATGGTCCGATCCCACGGTGGCCGAAGGCCTGCTTTGCGATGCCGAGGGGCAAGTCATCTCGGGCACCATGAGCAATCTGTTCGCCGTGCTCGATGGCGCCCTGGTCACGCCGGCGCTGGACCGCTGCGGCGTGGCGGGCGTGGCTCGCGCCGAAATACTCGCCAGCCGCCCGGGTGTACGCATCCAGGGCCTGCGTCCGGTGGAGCTTGCCCGTGCCCGTGAGGTCTTCCTCAGTTCCAGCGTACGCGGCATCCTGCCTGTTCAGGCCGTGGGCGATACCGTGTATGTTGCCGGGCCGGTCACCCGCGCTTTGCAACAGCATTGGCGCGGCCTGGGTTTTCCGATGGAGCAGGCATGAGTGGACACAAGATGCAGGGGCGGGCGCTCTGGCGCAGCCTGATCGTGCTGGTGTTGCTGGCAGTCGCCGGTGGCGTCGCCTACGGATGGATGGATTACCAGCGTTTCGTCGGCACGCCGCTGGCGGTGTCGCCGCAGACGCCCAGCGTCGATGTGGCCAAGGGCAGCAGCCTGCGCGATGTGGTTGGTCAGTTGCGCGAGCAGCACGTGACCGAGACACGCCCGCTGTATTGGCGCGTGCTGGCCGAGCAACTGCGCGTGGCCGGCCGCTTGCATGCCGGCGAATATGCGCTGACCGCGGGCATGACGCCGCGCGAGCTGTTGCTCAATATGGCCGCAGGCAAAGTCCTGCAGCGCAATTTCACCATCGTCGACGGCTGGAACTTCCGCGACCTGCGCCAGGCTTTGGCAAAGGCGGATCGTCTTAAGCAGGATGGTGCGGGCTTGGATGATGCCGCGCTGATGGCCAAGATCGGCGCGCCGGGCGAAATGCCCGAGGGACGCTTTCTGCCCGAGACCTATGCCTATGTGAAGGGCGACAGCGACCTGGACATCCTGCGCCGCGCGCACGCCGCGATGGCGAAGATGCTGGACTCGCTGTGGGCACAACGCGACAATGACGTGCCGCTGGCCACGCCGTATGACGCGCTGATCCTGGCCTCCATCGTGGAGAAGGAAACCGGCCGCGCCGATGAGCGTGCGCGCATCGCCGGTGTATTCGTGCGCCGGCTGCAGACGCATATGCTGCTGCAGACCGACCCCACGGTGATCTACGGCATGGGCGAGTCGTACACCGGCAATATCCACAAGTCCGACCTGACTACCGATACGCCGTACAACACTTATACCCGCGCCGGCCTGCCGCCGACGCCGATCGCCATGGCCGGCAAGCCCGCCATTGAAGCGGCCCTGCATCCGGCCCCGGGTTCGGAGCTTTACTTTGTGGCGCGTGGCGACGGCACGCATGTGTTCTCCAGTACGCTGGACGAGCACAATCGCAACGTGGCCTGTTTTCAGCTGAAGCGATGCCAATGACACGAGGCAAGTTGATCACCCTTGAGGGCGGCGAAGGCGCCGGCAAGAGCACGCTGCTCGCTGGCCTGCAGCAGCACTTGCGCGCGCAGGGTGTGGATCTGGTGCAGACGCGCGAACCCGGCGGCACGCCGCTCGGTGAGGCAGTGCGGGCCATCGTGCTCGACCCGGCGCATCGCGGCATGTGCGCCGAATCCGAATTGCTGCTGATGTTCGCCTCGCGCGCGCAGCTGGTGCGCGAATGCATCGAACCGGCGCTGGCGGCGGGGCAGTGGGTGCTGTGCGACCGTTTCACCGATGCGAGCTATGCCTACCAGGGCGGTGGCCGCGGTGTGCCGAACGAGCGCATCGCCACGCTTGAACAATGGGCGACGCACGGTCTGACGCCCGACCTGACCCTGTTGCTGGATCTTCCCGTCGCCACCGGACGTGCCCGCGCCGCTGGGCGCGGCGAAGCCGATCGCATCGAAGTCGAAGGCGATACCTTTTTTGAGCGCGTGCGTGCGGCTTATCGTGCGCGCGCCGCGGTGGAGCCGGTGCGCTTTCGCATCATCGACGCCACGCTGACGCCGCCGGAAGTGCTGGCTGCCGCCATCGATGCCACGCATCATCTATTCGGAGCCACCGCATGAGCGTGATGCCCTGGCATGAGGAGCATTGGGAGCGCCTGCAGGCGCGGCGTGAGCGCAATGCGATGCCGCACGCGCTCCTGCTGTGCGGGCCGGAAGGCCTGGGCAAGCGCGACTTCATGCGCCGCTTCGCCGAGGGTCTGCTGTGCCAGCATCCGCAACACGGCGAGCCGTGCGGCAAGTGCCGCAGCTGCCTGTTGTTTGCGGCGGGCACGCATCCGGATTTCGCCACGCTGAGTTTTGGCCTGCGCAAGGACGGCGTGCAGCGCAGCGAGATCGTAGTCGACCAGGTGCGCGAGCTGTCCGCCCGCCTGGCCATGTCCAGCCAGTTCGGCGGCTGGCAGATCGTGTGCATCGATCCGGCCGATGCGATGAACACGGCGGCGGCGAACGCCTTGCTCAAGACGCTGGAAGAACCCTCGCCGCAGACCTTGCTGCTGCTGGTCGCCGATGCGCCCTGGCGCCTGCCGCAGACCATCCGCAGCCGCTGCCAGCGCATTGAATTTCACTTGCCGCCGCGCGAGCAGGCGCTGGCCTGGCTGGAGCAGCAAGGCGTCAAGGATGCTGCCGCTGCGCTCGATGCGGCAGGCGGCAATCCCGGCATGGCGCGCGCGTGGGCCGAACAAGGTGCGCTCGTGCGTCGGCAGGAGGTCCGCAAGGATCTCGGCGCGCTGGCGGCGGGACGTGGCGAGGCCATGGAAGTGGCGCGCCGCTGGCTCGACAACGAGCCGCAGCAGCGCCTGTGGTTTGCCGCTCAGGCGGCGGCCGAAGAGTTGAAGTTGCGCGCCACCGCGGGGCAGGGGCCGCTGGCCAGTCAGCTGGACGCCGAAGGGCTCGACCAGTGGTATATGGCGGCCAATCGCACGCGCGAATCACTGCGTGGTCCCTTGCGCGGCGATCTGCTCCTGTTGGAATTGCTTGCACGCTGGCACTGAGGCCAGCGTGACAACCATGTGGCAGTCACCGCGTTTCCCCTAGGGAAAGGCCGCTGACAGGCCGCCTGCCTACGCTTCGCCGATGAAGTTTGCCTCCCAACGCCAGCTCCCCATTTGGCCGTGGATTTCGCTCTTGTTCCTGCTGGTCCTTCGACTGGCATGGCTCAATGCGTACACGCTCAACTCCGACGAAGCGCAGCACGCGCACGTGGCATGGGCGTGGACGCAAGGGCTGCTGCCGTACCGCGATGTGTTCGACAACCATGGCCCGCTATTCGGCTGGCTGCACTCGCCCTTGCTCAAGTGGCTGGACAACCGTCCCGATGTGCTGACCTGGCTGCGCCTGGCCATGCAGTTCTGGTATGTGATTGCGCTGGGTTCGGCAGGCTGGATGGCGCAGCGGCTCTACGGGTGGCGCGTCGCTGCCGTGGTCGTGCTGGTGGCCGGTTTGTTCCCGCGCTTCTTCGTGGTCAGCGGACAGTTCCGCACCGACGACATGTGGATGGCGATGTGGCTGCTGGGCATGGCGTTCGTGGCAGGAGCGCCGCCGCGCCTGTGGCGTTACTTCATCGCCGGCCTGGCGATGGGCTGCGCGTTGTCGGTATCGCAGAAAACGCTGGTGCTGCTGGTCACCACCATCGTTTCGGCTGGCGTGGTGCGGCTGATGCGTCCGTCGCATGCGCCGCGTGCCGGTGTGCGCTGCTGGATCGCGGCCTTGGTGGGTGTGCTGGTGGTGCCGGCGATCTGGACGATCTGGCTGGGCACGCATGGCTTGCTGGAAGACGCCTGGTATGGGCTGGCCGAGTACAACATCGGCGGCGCCAACAAACGGCATGCGGCGCAGCAAGGTTTGTGGTTTCTGATTTTCGCGGCGGTGCTGGTGGTCTTCTGCGTGCGCGAAGCGCGCCAGCGTTCGGAAGGCGGTTTCGACTGGACCGTGTTCTTTGCCTTGCAGGGTGGTCTGTACCTGCTGCTGATCTGGTTTATCTGGCCGCTCATTACCAAGCAGGATTTCCTGCCGGTGCTGCCGACGCTCGCGATTGCCTCTGCCGGCCTGGCAGCGACCTGGCAATGGCTGAACACGCGGCCGATCTTGCGCGGCGCGTTGTTGCTGGTGTTGCTGGTGGCAGAAATGGCGACCGTCATAGCCTATGCGCCGCCGTGGCAGGACGACCTGGCCGAACAGCGCAACGAGCTGTCGAGCGTGCTGCGCTACACGAACGAAACCGACACGGTGATGGACCCCAAGGGCGACTCGATCTTCCGCATGCGCCCTTACTACCCCGTGCTGGAGAGCCTGGCCATGCGGCGCCTGCGCCGTGGGCAGATGGCCGACACCATCGTCGACGACCTGGTCAACCATCGGACCATGCTGGTGGTGTTGCGTCGCCTGCCGCCGTCGAGCGCGCGCTTCGTGATGCTCAATTATGTGCAGGCGGGCGGCGACATCTGGATCGCCGGCCGTATGCTTGCCGATCATCAGCCCCAGCAGACCATCGATGTGAATGTACCCGGAGACTACGTGGTGACCGATGGACACCAGCGCCTCAGCGGCAGCCTCGATGGCGCCCCGCCGGCGGACCACTGGTTCCTGGGCCGCGGCACCCACCATCTGGTGCTCAGCGGCGGCACGCCCGTGGCGTATGTGTGGTCGCAGGCCTTCGATCGCGGCTGGCGTCCGGCGCCTCCTGTCACGGGAGGCTGATATGAGCTTGAGCCTGAATGCCCGGACGCGACTGCTGGTCGTCGCGCCGCACCCGGATGACGAATCGATCGCGACCGGCGAGCTGATCCTGCAGGTGCGCCAGGCCGGCGGCGAGGTGCAGATCCTGCTGCTCACCAATGGCGACAACAATCCCTGGCCGCAGCGTTGGGTGGAACGCCGGCTGCGCATCGGCGCCGACGAGCGCCGCCGCTGGGGTGAGCGCCGGCGTACCGAGGTCACCCAGGCGCTGGCCCAATTGGGCGTGACCGGCGAGGCATTGCAGCCACTGGGCTGGCCGGACATGGGCATCACCCGTCGGCTTTGCGATCAGCTCGATGCCAGTGTCGAGATGGTGGTCCAGTGCCTGGAGGCGTTTCGTCCCACCCTGGTCGCCTTGCCCGCGCTGGGCGATCACCATCCCGATCACGGCGCCGCCCATGTGCTGACCCGGCTGGCGGTAGCCGGTGCCGACGGCGAGGCGCCGCGCATGCTGGCCTACCTGGTGCACGGTCAGGAAGTCACCGGCAAGGGCAGGGTGAAGCTCGATTCCTCAGTCGGTATTCACGCCACCAAGATGGCCGCTCTCGCCTGCCATCGCAGCCAGATGGCCTTGAGCGGCAAGCGCATGCGCCGTCTGGCCGATCGAGGCGAGCGGTATCAGGCGGTTCGCGGGACATCGGTGGCGGCCGAATCGGCCGTCCTGCCATGGCAGCCATCGCGCCTGCTCCAGCGCTGGCTGCGCCTGACCCTGGTCGACGAGCGCGGCGTCCGCCAATGGCCGTGGCGCCAGGCGCCGCTGAGCATGGACGGGCAGGGACGTTACGTGCTGCACGGTTTGGATCCGGCCGCTCCGGGGCCGCGCTTCCTCAAGCTGCACATGAATCTGCCGTCGCCCTGGATCTTCGACCGCTGGGGCTGGTGCGAGCTCTAGCGCCGTCACATTCCGTCGACATCTCGCTTGTGGCCAAGGCCGGCCGCTCGCTACGATGCGGCTGAGGGGCGCTGCATCAGCGGCGTACAGGAGCAGTCATGAATCCGGCCATTGCCGCCCGCCAGGGCATCATTTCGTTGAAGATCAAGGACACGGCGTCGCTCTACAACGCCTATATGCCTTATCTGAAGCACGGTGGCCTGTTCGCCCCCACGGCCCAGAAGTACGCCCTCGGCGACGAGGTGGTGCTGCTGATCAACCTCACCGATGAAGGCGAGCGCCTGTCGGTGGCCGGCAAGGTGGTCTGGGTCACCCCGGTCGGTGCGCAGGGCAACCGCACGGCCGGCATCGGCGTGCAGTTCAACGAATCGTCCGATGGCGAAGTGGCGCGTACCCGGATTGAGAACATCCTGGCCGGCCTGACCGGATCCGAGCGCCCGACGCATACCATGTAGAGCCTGTTCACAATCTCCTCGTGGCCCGCGCCGGGATCTGTTTGCGCCCAGGACAAGGAAGAACGATGGAGTGTACGTCCGTACACGACTGAGTGATGACGCGGTCCTGGGGGCAAACAGACCCGGCCCGAAGGGTTGTTCTTGAGTGGCCCCCAGCCGGCAGCGCGTGGCGCCACGCGCTGCCGGCTGGGGCCACTCAAGAACAACGCGGGCTACGAGGAGATCGTGAGCAGGCTCTAAGACCTTGGTCGCAATGGCTTACGACCGCTGGAAGAAACCCCTGCAAATCTCCTTCCAAATAGCCGTCAAGGCTTGTTGTTGTTAAGCGCACTGATACAATGTCGCGATCCCTCGATTCAGATCGAGGGAAGTCGGACGCTCGCTGCCCCCAATGCAGGTGATCGTGGCGCCTAGCCTTTGGCCCTTGCGGGCCATGCCGAACCCAAGTTCCGCGGACCGTTTCCCCGACGGTCACTGATGCGCCAATGAAGGCGCGGAGGTACGTTTCACCGTGCTTGCCGAATACTGGCCCATTCTGCTCTTCATCGGCGTTGCCGCCGGCCTTGGCGTGGTGCTGCTGGCCATTGGCCTGCTGGCAGGTCCGCGTCGCCCCGAAGCAGAGAAACTCTCGCCGTACGAGTGCGGCTTCGAAGCCTTCGAAGACGCGCGCATGCGTTTTGACGTGCGCTACTACCTGTTGGCGATTCTTTTCATCATCTTCGATCTGGAAATCGCCTTCCTGTTCCCGTGGGCGGTGGTGTTCCAGAAGATCGGCCTGATCGCGCTGATTGAAATGGCGCTGTTCCTGCTGCTCCTTGTCATTGGTTTTGCTTACGTGTGGAAGAAGGGAGCACTGGAATGGGAGTGATCTCGTCGCTTGACCGGGTGATGCACAACCCGCAGCCGTTGAACCTGGTGGACGACATCCTGCGTCCGGCCGAAGACAACCCTGTCATGCAGCGCGGCTTCGCCACGACCAGCGTCGACGCCCTGATGAACTGGGCGCGCACCGGTTCGATGTGGCCGATGACCTTTGGTCTGGCCTGCTGCGCCGTGGAAATGATGCATGCCGGCGCCGCGCGCCTGGACCTGGACCGCTACGGCGTGGTGTTCCGCCCCAGCCCGCGCCAGTCCGACGTGATGATCGTGGCCGGCACGCTGGTCAACAAGATGGCCCCGGCGTTGCGCAAGGTCTATGACCAGATGCCCGATCCGAAGTGGGTCATCTCCATGGGTAGCTGCGCCAATGGCGGCGGCTACTACCACTACTCGTACTCCGTGGTGCGTGGCTGCGACCGCATCGTGCCGGTGGACATCTACGTGCCGGGCTGCCCGCCGACGGCCGAAGCGCTGATCCACGGCATCCTGCAGTTGCAGAAGAAGATCCGCCGCACCAACACCATCGCGCGTTCCTGACAAAGGCGCAGCAGAGCATGACTGATACCTCTTTCAACTCGCTGGCCGAGCGTCTGTCCGCGCGATTCGGCGACACGCTGACGATCAGCGTCGTCCGCAACGAAGTCACCGCCGAAGTGGCCGCCGCCGACCTGCTCGCGGTGGCCACGGCTTTGCGCGACGAAGCCTCGTTCCGCTTTGGCGTGCCGATCGACGTCTGCGGCATCGATTACCTGGGCTACGGCCAGACCGAATGGGACACCGAAACCGTGTCCGGCACCGGCTTCTCGCGTGGCGTGGAAGGCGAGGCCGTGGGCCGCTTCAAGTGGGCTGACCGTCCGCATGCCGAATCCTCACCGCGCCGCTTCGCCTCGGTCGTGCACATCCTGTCGCTGGAGAACAACCAGCGCCTGCGTCTGCGCGTGTTCTGCGAAGACGACACGCTGCCGATCGTGCCCTCGCTGACCGGCATCTGGCCGGGCGTGAACTGGTTCGAGCGCGAGTCGTTCGACCTGTACGGCATCATCTACGACGGTCACCCGGATCTGCGCCGCATCCTTACCGACTACGGCTTCGTGGGTCACCCGTTCCGCAAGGACTTCCCGCTGATCGGCAATGTCGAAGTGCGTTACGACCCCGAGCAGAAGCGCGTGGTGTACGAACCCGTGTCGATCGAGCCGCGCGTGCTGGTGCCGCGCGTCATCCGTGACGATGCCGACCTGCTGCAGGCCAAGGCCGAAGCGGCCGATAACTGGCGGAATAACTGATCATGCAAGAGATCCGCAACTACACCATGAACTTCGGCCCGCAGCATCCCGCTGCGCACGGCGTGCTGCGCCTGGTGCTGGAGATGGACGGCGAAACCGTGGTTCGTGCCGATCCGCATATCGGTCTGCTCCACCGCGGTACCGAGAAGCTGGCCGAATCCAAGCCGTTCAATCAGTCGATCGGCTACATGGATCGCCTCGACTACGTGTCGATGATGTGCAACGAGCACGCTTACGTGCGTTCCATCGAAACCCTGCTGGGTATCGAGGTGCCGGAGCGTGCGCAGTACATCCGCACGATGTTCGACGAGATCACCCGCATCCTCAATCACCTGATGTGGATCGGTTCCAACGCGCTCGACCTGGGTGCGATGGCGGTGTTCCTGTACGCGTTCCGTGAGCGCGAGGAACTGATGGACGTCTACGAGGCGGTGTCGGGCGCGCGCATGCACGCGACCTATTACCGTCCGGGTGGCGTCTACCGCGACCTGCCCAACCACATGTCGCAGTACCGCGAGTCGCCCTGGCACAAGGGCAAGGACCTCAAGCGCCTGAATTCCTGGCGCGAAGGTTCGATGCTCGACTATCTGGAAGCGTTCACCAGCGACTTCCCGACCAAGGTCGACGAGTACGAAGAACTGCTCACCAACAACCGCATCTGGAAGCAGCGCACGGTCGGCATCGGCGTGATCCCGCCGGAAAAGGCGCAGGCCTGGGGCATGACCGGCGTGATGCTGCGCGGTTCGGGCATCGAATGGGATCTGCGCAAGAAGCAGCCGTACGCCAAGTACGCCGAAGTTGATTTCGACATCCCGGTGGGCGTGGGCGGCGACTGCTACGACCGTTACCTGGTGCGCGTGGAAGAAATGCGCCAGTCCAACCGCATCATCCAGCAGTGCGTGAAGTGGCTGAAGGCCAACCCGGGTCCTGTGATCGTGCAGAACTACAAGGTGGCGCCGCCGCATCGCGAAAGCATGAAGGAGGACATGGAAGCACTGATCCATCACTTCAAGCTGTTCACGGAAGGCTATGGCGTGCCTGCGGGCGAAACCTATGCCGCCGTGGAAGCACCGAAGGGTGAGTTCGGTTGCTACCTGGTATCCGATGGTGCGAACAAGCCGTTCCGCGTGCATCTGCGCGCGCCGGGCTTCGCCCATCTGTCCTCGATGGACGTCACCGTACGCGGCCACATGCTGGCCGACGTGGTGGCGATGATCGGTACTTATGACCTCGTGTTCGGCGAAGTCGATCGCTGAGCCCGGAGGAAACCACACATGAAAGCCACCGGAAATTACGCGCAGGTCAAGAACGTCGACCCGCTCGTCGTACTGAACGAACACACTCGTCATCACATCGAGGAGTGGGTTGCCCGTTTTCCTCCCGACCGCAAGCGCTCGGCGCTGATCCAGGCGCTGTTTGCCGCGCAGGAACAGAACGAAGGCTTCCTCACCGACGAGCTGATCACCGCCGTTGCCAAGTACCTCGACCTGCCTGCCGTGTGGGCGTACGAGGTGGCGAGCTTCTACTCGATGCTCGAGACCAAGCCGGTGGGCCGCAACAATGTGGCCATCTGCACCAACGTCTCGTGCTGGCTCAATGGCGCCGATGATCTGGTGAAACATTGCGAGCAGAAGCTGGGCATCAAGCTGGGCGAAAGCACCGCCGATGGCCGCGTCTATCTGAAGCGCGAAGAAGAATGCATCGCCGCCTGCGCCAGCGCGCCGGCGATGACCGTCAATGGTCACTACCACGAGCGACTCTCGATCCAGAAGATCGATGAAATCCTCGATGGTTTGAAATAAGGGCTGGGCGCAATGGCTTACGGACCCGCACCCCAAGAACATCAGGTCGTCTACACCACGCTGCATTTCGACAAGCCGTGGGCGATGGACAGCTACACCCAGGTGGGTGGCTATGAAGCGTGGAAGAAAATCCTCGCCGAGAAGCCCGACCCGACCGCCCTGATCGACGAGATCAAGAAGAGCAATCTGCGCGGCCGCGGCGGCGCAGGCTTCCCGACCGGCCTGAAGTGGTCCTTCATGCCCAAGGGCACCATGCAGAAGTACATCCTCTGCAACTCCGACGAATCGGAGCCGGGCACCTGCAAGGACCGCGACATCCTGCGCTTCAACCCGCATGCGGTGATCGAAGGCATGGCGATCGCGTGCTATTGCACCGGTTCTACCGTGGCCTACAACTACCTGCGTGGCGAATTCCATCACGAGCCGTTCGAGCATTTCGAAGAGGCGCTGAAGGAAGCCTACGCCGCCGGTCTGCTGGGCAAGAATATCCAGGGCACCGGCCTTGATGTGGACATCTATGGCGCACTCGGCGCCGGTGCCTACATCTGCGGCGAAGAAACCGCGCTGATGGAATCGCTGGAAGGCAAGAAGGGCCAGCCGCGCTTCAAGCCGCCGTTCCCGGCCAACTTTGGCCTGTACGGCAAGCCCAGCACGATCAACAACACCGAAACCTATGCCTCGGTGCCGGCCATCCTGCGCAAGGGTGCGGACTGGTTCCTGGCGCAGAGCAAGACCAAGAACGGCGGTCCGAAGATCTTCTCGGTCTCCGGTTGCGTGCAGAAGGGTGGCAACTTCGAAGTGCCGCTGGGCACGACGTTCGACGAGCTGCTGGAAATGGCCGGTGGCCTGCGTCCGGGCCGTACGCTGAAGGGTGCGATTCCCGGCGGCGTGTCGATGCCGGTGCTGCGCGCGGAACAGCTGAAGGGCCTGCCGTTCGACTACGACACGCTGCGCGACCTCAAGACGGGCCTGGGCTCGGGCGCCATCGTGGTGCTCGACGACACCGTCTGCACGGTGCGCTTCACCCGCCGCATCTCGCAGTTCTTCCACAAGGAAAGCTGCGGCCAGTGCACGCCGTGCCGCGAAGGCACCGGCTGGATGCACCGCGTGCTGGATCGCATCGTGGAAGGCAACGGCACCATGGAAGACCTGCATCGTCTTAAGGCCATTGCCGGCCAGATCGAAGGCCACACCATCTGCGCGTTCGGCGAAGCCGCGGCGTGGCCGGTGCAGGGCTTCCTGCGCCAGTTCTGGGATGAATTTGAGTACTACATCGTCAACGGTCGCTCCATCGTCGACGACAAGCTTGGAGCCGCCGCATGAGTGCGCAGCCCGCAGCACCGAACCTAGACCTCATCAACATCGAGGTCGATGGCAAGCCCACGCAGATCCGCAAGGGCGCCATGATCATCGAGGCGGCTGATGCCATCGGCATCAACATTCCTCGTTTCTGCTATCACCGCAAGCTGCCGATCGCCGCCAATTGCCGCATGTGCCTGGTGGAAGTGGAGATGGGCGGCAAGCCCATGCCCAAGCCGCAGCCGGCCTGCGCCACCCCGGTGGCCGAAGGCATGAAGGTCACCACGCGCTCCGACTCCGCCCTGAAGTTCCAGAAGGACGTGATGGAGTTCCTGCTGATCAACCACCCGCTGGATTGCCCGATCTGCGATCAGGGCGGCGAGTGCGAACTGCAGGACGTCGCGCTGGGCTATGGCCGCAGCGTGTCGCGCTACACCGAACGCAAGCGCACCATCGCCGATGAAAACCTCGGTCCGCTGGTCGCCACCGAGATGACCCGCTGCATCCAGTGCACGCGCTGCGTGCGCTTCACCAGCGAAATCGCCGGTACGTACGAGCTGGGCGGCATGAGCCGTGGCGACAACCTGCAGATCGGCACCTACATCGGCAAGACCATCGAGACGGAACTGTCGGGCAACATCATCGACGTCTGCCCGGTGGGCGCGCTGACCAACAAGCCGTTCCAGTTCCAGGCACGCGCCTGGGAGCTGATCGCCAAGCCGTCCGTGGCCTATCACGATGCGCTGGGCTCCAACCTGTGGCTGCACACGCGCCGCGGTGAAGTGCTGCGCACGGTGCCGCGCGACAACGAATCGATCAACGAGTGCTGGCTCTCCGACCGCGACCGTTACAGCCATCAGGGCCTGTACGCCGCCGATCGCGTCGGCGCACCGCAGGTCAAGCGCAATGGCCAGTGGGTCACCACCACCTGGGACGACGCGCTGAGCGCTGCCGTGGAATCGCTCAAGGCCGTGCCGGGCAGCGAGCTGGGCGTGCTGGTGCATCCAGCCACCACCAACGAGGAGGGCGACCTGCTGGTGCGCCTGGCCCGTGGTCTTGGCAGTGCGCATATCGATCACCGCGTGCGTCAGCTGGACTTTGCCGACAACGCGATCGCCACGGCGTTCGCCAAGCCGGTTGCCGAGCTGGACAAGATCAAGGCGGCGCTGCTCGTCGGTTCCGACCTGCGTCACGAGATGCCGCTGCTCAATCACCGCATCCATCAGGCGGTGAAGAAGGGCGCCAAGGTCTACGCCGTCAATCCGGCGAGCTTCAACTTCAATTACAAGCTGACCGGCGAAGCCATCGTGGCGCCGCAGGCCTTGGTCGATGCGCTGCTGTCGCTGGCCAAGGGCGTGGTCGAAGCGGGTGCCACCGCACCGGCCGCCCTGGCCGATGCGATCCACGCTGCGTCGTGCGACGAGGGTGACAAGGACGCGATTGCCGATCTGAAGAGCGGCAGCGCGGTCGTCATCCTCGGCGAAGCCGCCGTCACCCATCCGCAGGCCTCGTGGCTGCGTGCCGTGGCGCAGTTCATCGCGCAGGCGACGGGTGCCGCTTACAACGAACTGCCGGTCGGTGCGAACGCCGTCGGCCTGGGCCGCGTCGGCGTGCTGCCGGGCAATGGCGGCCTCGACGCGCAGGCCATGCTGGCCCAGCCGCGCAAGGCGTATGTGCTGTACGGCGTCGAGCCGCAGGACGTGGCCGACGGCGCTGCCTTGCTGAAGTCGCTCAAGGGCGCGCAGAAGGTGGTGGCGTTCACCGCCTATGCCAGCGATGCGCTGCGCGAGGTGGCCGAAGTGATCCTGCCGATCGGCCTGTTGCCGGAAATCGACGGCACCCTGGTCAATGTCGATGGCCTGGCGCAGAGCGTGGCCGCCGGTGCGAAGGCGCCGGGCGATGCGCGTCCGGGCTGGAAGGTGCTGCGTGCACTGGGCGGCGTGATGAAGCTGGCCGGTTTCGAGTTCGACGACCTGGCCGGCCTGCGCGAAGGCATCAGCGAGCGTGCGCATCAGCCGCGCGCCGAGCTGTCCTCGCGTCCGTCGACAGGTGGCCTGAGCCGCCTCGCCACCTGGCCGATCTACCGGTCCGATGCCGTGCTCCGTCGCGCGACCGCACTCAGCAAGCACCCGCTCAACCGTGCGCCGGCCGTCCGCCTCAACGCGGATGAAGCCAAGCGCCTGGGCCTGGACGAGGGCGATGCCGTGCGCGTGAGCGACGCGGTGCTGCCGCTGGCGATCGATGCGACCGTGCCCGATGGCGCGGCCTGGATCGAAGCCGCACACGACGACACTGTCTCGCTGCCGCCTTACGGCGCAGCCCTCACCCTGAGCAAGGTGTAAACGCATGCTCGATCAGCTCATCAATCAAGTCGGCTTGCCGATCGTCTACATCCTGTGCATCGTCCTGCCGCTGGTCATCACGGTGGCGCTGTACGTGTGGTGGGAGCGCAAGGTGCTCGGCTGGATGCACGTGCGCATGGGGCCCAACAAGGTCGGCCCGTTCGGCCTGCTGCAGGCCTTTGCGGACGTCACCAAGCTGCTGATCAAGGAAGTGATTCTTCCGACCAGCGCGAACCGGGCCCTGTACTACATGGCGCCGCTGATCGCACTGATCCCGGCGCTGGCCGCCTGGGCGGTGATTCCCTTCAACGACAAGCTGGTGCTGGCCAACGTCAACGCCGGCCTGCTGTACCTGCTGGCGATGACCTCGCTAGGCGTGTACGGCATCATCCTGGCCGGCTGGGCGTCCAACTCGCGCTACGCGCTGCTGGGTGCCATGCGTTCGGCGGCACAGGTGATCTCGTACGAACTGGCCATGGGCCTGTGCCTGGTCTGCGTGCTGGTGCTGGCCGGTTCCCTGAACCTGACCGACATCGTGCATGCGCAGGCCGGCAGCAAGGGCATCTTCGACTGGTTCATGTGGCCGCTGCTGCCGGTGTTCGTCATCTACTTCATCTCGGGCGTGGCTGAAACTAACCGCGCGCCGTTCGACGTGGCCGAAGGCGAGTCGGAAATCGTCGCCGGCTTCCACGTGGAGTATTCGGGCTCGGCGTTCGCGCTGTTCTTCCTGGCCGAATACGCCAACATGATCCTGATCAGCTTCCTGGCGCCGATCCTGTTCATGGGCGGCTGGCTGTCGCCGCTGCCGGCCTCGTGGGGCATCGTGGGGCAGGCGAGCGTGCTGTGGCTGTTCGTCAAGGTGTTCGTCTTTGCCTTCATGTTCCTGTGGTTCCGCGCGAGCTTCCCGCGTTACCGCTATGACCAGATCATGCGTCTGGGCTGGAAGGTATTCATTCCCATCACCATCGTCTGGGTCCTCGTCGCCGGCTGCATGAAGTTTTTCGGCTGGGTCACCGTCGGCACGGGAGGCTGAAGAAACATGTCCCGCGTAACTCACTATTTCAAAAGCCTGCTGCTTATCGAGCTGTTCAAGGGCTTGGGCCTGACCATGCGTTACATGTTCAGCCCCAAGTACACCATGCGCTATCCGATGGAGCACATCCCCAAGTCCAACCGCTTCCGCGGCCTGCATGCGCTGCGTCGCTACGCCAACGGCGAAGAGCGCTGCATCGCGTGCAAGCTGTGCGAGGCGGTGTGCCCGGCGCTCGCCATCACCATCGACTCCGCCCCGCGCGAGAGTGACGGCCAGCGCCGCACCACGCGTTATGACATCGACCTGTTCAAGTGCATCTTCTGCGGCTTCTGCGAAGAGAGCTGCCCGGTCGATTCGATCGTCGAGACGCACATCCATGAGTACCACTTCGAGCAGCGTGGCGAGAACGTGGTGACCAAGCCGCAGCTGCTCGCCATCGGCGATCGCTTCGAGCAGGACATCGCGGCTGCCCGCGCTCAAGACGCCGCGTATCGCTGAGGACGGGACATCATGATCGATCCGAATATGTTCCAACTCGTGTGCTTCTACGCCTTCGCGGCCGTCACCGTGGTGGCGGCGCTGGGCGTGATCACGCTGCGCAACACGGTGCATGCCGTGCTGTCGCTGGTGCTCACCTTCTTCAGCACCGCCTGCATCTGGCTGCTGGCCGAAGCCGAATTCCTCGCCATTGCCCTGATCGTGGTCTACGTGGGCGCGGTGATGGTGCTGTTCCTGTTCGTGGTGATGATGCTGGACATCAAGCAGGAGCACGTGCGCGAGGGCTTCATCAAATACCTGCCGGTCGGCATCATCGTGGCCCTGGTCATGCTGGGCGAAATGCTCGCGCTGATCGGCGTGCGTGCGATGCACCAGGCCGTGATGGGCGCCGACCCCGCCACCGTGGCCGGTATGTCCAACACCGCCTGGCTGGGCAATGCGCTCTACACGCAGTTCCTGCTGCCGTTCGAAGTGGCCGCGCTGATCCTGACCGTGGGTGTGGTGGCCGCCGTGGTACTGACCCTGCGCCAGCGCACCGGCGTGCGTCACCAGCAGGCCTCGCAGCAGGTTCGCGTCAACCCGCGTGACCGCGTCCGCGTGGTGAAGATGGCGGCGGAAGTTCCCGCCGCGCCCCAGCCGGCACCGGGCAAGGAGACCACCCCATGATCACGCTTTCGCACTTCATCGTGCTCGGCGCCGTGCTGTTCTGCATCGCGCTGGCCAGTCTGTTCATCAATCGCAAGAACGTCATCGTGCTGCTGATGTCGATCGAGCTGATGCTGCTGGCGGTGAACATCAACTTCGTCGCGTTCTCCCGTTTCCTGGGTGACGTGGCAGGGCAGGTGTTCGTGTTCTTCATCCTCACCGTGGCTGCGGCGGAAACCGCCATCGGCCTGGCGATCCTGGTCCTGCTGTTCCGCAACCGCAGCACCATCAACGTCGCCGAAATCGACAGCATGAAGGGCTGACCCGATGGAATTGTCTACCTCCATTCTGCTGACCATCGCCCTGGCACCGCTCGTCGGCTGCCTGCTGGCGGGCTTCTTCGGTCGCTTCATCGGTCGCGCCGGCTCGCACAGCGTGACCATCCTGGGCGTGGCGATCGCCTGCGGCCTGTCGTTCTACGTGCTGTACCAGCTCACCTCGGGCGGCGCACCGATCTATAACCAGAACATCTACACCTGGTTCGAGATCGGCAACTACAGCGCCCACGTCGGCTTCATGATCGATCGCCTGACCGCCATGATGATGGTGGTGGTGACCTTCGTGTCGCTGCTGGTGCACATCTACACCATCGGCTACATGGCCGATGATCCGGGCTACCAGCGCTTCTTCAGCTACATCTCGCTGTTCACCTTCTCGATGTTGATGCTCGTGATGAGCAACAACTTCATGCAGCTGTTCTTCGGCTGGGAAGCGGTGGGCCTGGTGTCGTACCTGCTGATCGGCTTCTGGTACAAGCGCCCGACGGCGATCTTCGCCAACCTCAAGGCGTTCCTGGTCAACCGCGTGGGCGACTTCGGCTTCCTGCTCGGCATCGCCGGCGTGCTGTATTTCCTGGGCACGCTCGACTACACCACGGCCTTCGCCGCGGCGCCGACGCTGGTGGGCAAGACCCTGCAGATCACCCAGAACACGCATTGGGATGCTGCTACCGTCATCTGCATCTGCCTGTTCATCGGCGCGATGGGCAAGTCCGCCCAGGTGCCGCTGCACGTGTGGCTGCCCGATTCGATGGAAGGTCCCACCCCGATCTCGGCACTGATCCACGCCGCGACCATGGTGACCGCCGGCATCTTCATGGTGGCGCGCATGTCGCCCATCTTCGAACTGTCGGAAACCGCGCTCAGCTTCGTGATGATCATCGGCGCCACCGGCGCGCTGTTCACCGGCCTGATCGGCATCGTGCAGAACGACATCAAGCGCGTCGTCGCGTACTCCACGCTGTCGCAGCTGGGCTATATGACGGTGGCGCTGGGCGTGTCCGCTTATGCCGGCGCCGTGTTCCACCTGATGACGCATGCCTTCTTCAAGGCGCTGCTGTTCCTGGGTGCCGGCTCGGTCATCATTGCCATGCACCATGAGCAGGACATGCGCTACATGGGCGGCCTGCGCAAGTACATGCCGATCACCTGGATCACCATGTGGATCGGTTCGCTGGCGCTGTGCGGCGTGCCGTTCTTCGCGGGCTTCTATTCCAAGGACGCCATCATCGAAGCGGTGGGCGAGTCGCATCGCTGGGGTGCCACCTACGCCTACTTCTGCGTGATGGCCGGCGCCTTCGTGACCGCGCTGTACACCTTCCGCCAGATGTACCTGACCTTCCACGGCAAGGAGCGCTTCGTGGTGGTGCACGATCATGGCCACGGTCATGCTCACGGCCACGACGACCATGCCGCGCACGACGAGCACCATCATGTCTCGCACAAGGATGACCACGGTCATCACGAGCAGGGCATCATGCACGAGACGCCGAAGGAGTCGCCGTGGGTGGTGACGCTGCCGCTGATCCTGCTGGCGATCCCGTCGATCATCGTGGGCTTCCTCGCCATCCAGCCGATGCTTTACGGCGAGTGGTTCGGTTCGGCCATCCACGTCAACGAGGCGAACAATGTCCTCGGCGAGCTGGCCAAGGAGTTCCACGGTTCGGTGGGCATGGCGTTGCATGGCTTCCTGCAGCTGCCGTTCCTGCTGGTGCTGACCGCGTTCGCGATCCAGACCTACATCTACCTGTTCAACCCGTCCGTGGCCGATCGCATCAAGAACGCGCTCAAGCCGATCTATAACCTGCTCAACCACAAGTACTGGTTCGACGCGGTGTATTTCATCGTCTTCGCGCGCGGCGGTATGGCGCTGGGTCGTGCCCTGTGGAAGGGCGGCGATGCAGCGGTTATCGACGGCGTGCTGGTCAATGGTTCGGCGGGTCTGGTCGACCGTATTGCAGGTGGTATGCGTCGCCTGCAGTCCGGCTATCTCTATCACTACGCCTTCGCGATGATTCTCGGCCTTATCCTGCTGCTTGGCGGGTATTGGCTGGTCGGGCAATAAGGGAACCTGCTCCATGTTCAATCATTTGCTCAGCCTGCTGATCTGGCTCCCCGTGGTGGGTGCCATCCCGGTGCTGCTCGCCGGCTCCGGCCGACCCAACGCTGCGCGTTGGATCGCCCTGGCGGTCGCCGTCCTCACCTTCGTGCTCAGCCTCTACATGCTGCCGCTGTACAACGCGGCAGACGCCACCAAGCAGCTCGCCGAAAGCCATGTGTGGATCGCCTCGCTGGGCGTCCACTACAACCTGGCGGTCGACGGCATTTCGGTGGCCCTGATCCTGCTGACCAGCTTCGTCGGCATCCTGGTGATCGTGGGCGCGTGGGAGGTCATCCAGACCAACCCGCACCAGTACATGTCCGCCATGCTGGTGCTCGAGGGCCTGATGATCGGCGTGTTCTGCGCCACCGACGCGTTGCTGTTCTACGTGTTCTTCGAGGCCATGCTGATCCCGATGTTCATCCTCATCGGTGTCTGGGGTGGTCCGCGTCGCGTCTATGCCACGCTGAAGTTCTTCATCTACACGTTCTTCGGCTCCATCTTCATGCTGGTGGGCCTGATCTACCTGTACCTGAAGGCCGGTTCGTTCGACCTGGCCACGCTGGCGGCGCTGCCGCTGAGCATGAAGGAGCAGACCTGGCTGTTCTTCGCCTTCCTGATCGCCTTCGCGGTGAAGGTGCCGATGGTGCCGGTGCATACGTGGTTGCCGGATGCCCACGTGGAAGCGCCCACCGGCGGTTCGGTGGTGCTGGCCGCGGTGATGCTGAAGATCGGTGGCTACGGTTTCCTGCGCTTCTCGCTGCCGATCACGCCGGACGCCGCTGATGCGTACGCCTGGGTGGTGATTGGGCTCAGCCTGATCGCGGTGGTCTACATCGGCTACATCGCGCTGGTGCAGGAGGACATGAAGAAGCTGGTGGCGTATTCGTCCGTGGCGCACATGGGCTTCGTGACGCTGGGCATCTTCATCGCCTTCATGCTGGTGCGCGGCAGCAACAACCTCGATGCCGCCAAGCTGGGCATGCAGGGTGCGATGGTGCAGATGATCTCGCACGGCTTCGTCTCGGGCGCGATGTTCTCGTGCATTGGCGTCCTGTACGACCGCATGCACACCCGCCAGATCAAGGACTACGGCGGCGTCATCAACGTGATGCCGTGGTTCGGCTTCTTCTACGTGGTGTTCGCCATGGCCAACAGCGGCCTGCCGGGTACCAGCGGTTTCGTGGGCGAATTCCAGGTGATCCTGGCCAGCTTCCAGGCCAATCCGCTGATCGCCTTCTTCGCCGCCTTCACCCTGATCATCGGTGCCGCGTACACGCTGTACATGGTCAAGCGCGTGCTGTGGGGTGACATCACCAATCCGCACGTGGCGGAGATGAAGGACCTCAACGGACGCGAATGGTTTGTGCTGGGCGCGTTCGCCGCAGCCGTGTTCGCCCTAGGCATCTGGCCGCAGCCGCTGATCCACCTGATGGATTCGTCGGTCACGCAGCTGGTGACCCAGCTTGGCAACCACAAGATTTAAGCAGGACTGATCATGCCGAATCTCAATGACATACTGATCCTGTTGCCGGAGTTCTATCTGGTGGCGGCAGCGTGCTTGCTGCTGTTGCTGGATGCCTTCATGAAGCCCGAGCAGCGCCCGGTGCTGCACTGGCTGTCGATCGCCGTCCTGCTGGTGGCCATCTACCTGGTCGTCGCCGGCCAGCCCAGCCAGGCGGTCACGGCGTTCAACGGCATGTTCATCCGCGACGGCGTCGCGGAGATCCTCAAGGTCTTCTCGCTGCTGACCACGGTGCTGGTGTTCTTCTACGCCAAGCCCTATCTGCAGGATCGCAAGCTGTTCGTGGGCGAGTTCTACACGCTGACCATCTTTGCGGTGATCGGCATCATGCTGCTGGTGTCCGCCGGCAACCTGATCATGGTGTACCTGGGCCTGGAACTGCTGACGCTGTCGTCGTACGCGCTGGTCGCGCTCAACCGCGATTCGCGTCTGTCCTCGGAAGCGGCCATCAAGTACTTCGTGCTGGGTGCGCTGGCCTCGGGCATGCTGCTGTACGGCATGTCGATGGTCTACGGCGCCACCGGCACGCTCGACCTCGTGCGCCTGCACACGGCGGCCGGCCACACCGGCATGCCGCATCTGCTGGTGTTCGGCCTGATCTTCATGATCGTGGGTATCGGCTTCAAGCTCGGTGCCGCGCCGTTCCACATGTGGATCCCGGACGTGTACCAGGGTTCGCCGACGGCGGTGACGGTCTTCATCGGTTCCGCGCAGAAACTGGCGGCGTTCGGTATGGCCTACCGCTTGCTGGCCTCGGGTCTGGGCGACCTGTCCCAGCACTGGCAGCTGATGCTGGCGTGCCTGGCCGTGTTGTCGCTGGCGATCGGCAACATCGTCGCCATCGTGCAGACCAACCTCAAGCGCCTGCTGGCCTATTCGACCATCTCGCACATGGGTTATCTGCTGGTTGGTCTGGTCAATGCCGGTCCGGAAGGCTATGCCGCGTCGCTGTTCTATGCGATCAGCTATGCGATCACCAGTGCCGCGGCGTTCGGCATGATCCTGGCGCTGGCGCGTGCCGGCTTCGAGTGCGAAGAGATCGACGATCTCAAGGGCCTCAACCAGCGCTCGCCGTGGGCTGCGTTCCTGATGATGCTGGTGATGTTCTCGCTGGCCGGCGTACCGCCGCTGTTCGGCTTCTTCGGCAAGCTGCTGGTGTTCCAGGCCGCGATCCATGCCGGCTACCTGTGGCTTGCCCTGGTCGGCGCGGTGTTCGCCATCATCGGCCTCTACTACTACCTGCGCGTGGTCAAGGTGATGTACTTCGACAAGCCGGTGGAAGGCACCGAAGTGCACCTGCAGAAGGACGTCTCGGTACGCCTGGTACTGTCCTTGAATGTGCTGGCGCTGCTGGTGCTCGGCATCGTCTGGGGCCCGCTGTTCGGCTGGTGCCAGAGCGTTTTCGTCGGCTGAAGACTGCTTGATTTGGGGGCGTGACGGCCGCATCTCCGTTACGCTTTCTTGGCGATGAAGTGAAATTAGTTAGCGAAAAGGCTTGCAAGAATTCGGCCATCTCGCTAATCTTTGCGGACTCTGATGCGGGGTGGAGCAGTCTGGCAGCTCGTCGGGCTCATAACCCGAAGGTCGTAGGTTCGAATCCTACCCCCGCTACCAGATCTTTCTTAGAACAAGAAAGCCTCCTCGTGAGGCTTTTTTGTTGGGCGCAAGGAAGCGTCGCACGTGCGTCACAAGCCGCTTAGATGCTGGCTGCGCCCCAGGTGCCCCGAAAGAGTCTGGATGGGTCGGGACATCGGCGAGACGCTCTTATTCAAGAGCATGGAATGGGCCGCTTGAGCCCATTTTTTGTTTCTGGCGATCAGTAACGGTAGGGCAATCATGGATACGCAGGCACTGGCTCAACGCTTTACGGAAGTTCTGGCCGATCTTGGCCTGGAATGCATCGGCGTGGAGTTCACCCCGTCGCAGGGGCAGAGTACCCTGCGTGTCTTCCTCGACATCGAAGGCCGCGAGATCAACGTCGAGGATTGCGAGGCGGCGAGCCGCGAAATCTCGGCCATGCTCGATGTGGAAGATCCGATCCCGGGTCATTACGTGTTGGAAGTTTCCTCGCCCGGCATCGACCGTCCGTTGTTCACGGCGGCGCAGTTCGCCAAGGTGGCGGGAACGGAAGTGAAGATTTTGCTCAAGGCGCCCATGGAAGGACGTCGCCGCTTGCGCGGCAAGGTGATCTCGGTCGAAGGCGAGCGGATCTCGCTGGAAGCCGAAGGCAAGACCTTCGAGTTCGACCATGACGCCGTGGAAAGCGCGCGTGTGGTGCCCGACTGGGTGGCGCTCGGTTATGTGCCGCAGCCCAAGCCGGGTAAAGCCCCGGGCAAGAAGGCCGCGAAGTAAATCAACTTAAAACCGATGGGGCGCCGGCGGCGTCTACGGAGTTGCTGCAATGAGCAAAGAACTTTTGCTGGTGGTTGACGCGGTTGCCAATGAAAAAGGCGTGCCGCGTGAAGTGATTTTCCAGGCCATGGAAGCGGCACTCGCGTCCGCCGCCAAGAAGCGCTATCCGGACGAAGATCCGGATATCCGCGTGGTCATCGATCGCCACACCGGCGATTACGAAACCTTCCGTCGCTGGGAAATCATCGCCGACGACGGTGAGATGGAATCGCCGTACCACCAGGTGCGCCTGATGGACGCCGTCGACGAGCGCGAAGGCGCCGAGGTGGGCGAGTACATCGAGACGCAGATCGAGAACGCCGAATTCGGCCGCATCGCCGCGCAGGCCGCCAAGCAGGTGATCGTGCAGCGCGTACGCGAAGCCGAGCGCATGCAGGTGGTCGACGCCTTCCGCGAACGCGTGGGCGAGCTGGTCACCGGCATCGTCAAGCGCGTCGAGCGCGGCAATGTCTATCTGGACCTGGGCAGCAATGCCGAGGCCTTCATCCCGCGCGACCGCACCATTCCGCGCGAATCGGCCCGTGTCGGCGACCGCGTGCGCGGTTACCTCTACGAAGTCCGTTCCGAGGCCCGCGGCCCGCAGCTGTTCGTGTCGCGCGCCGCGCCGGAGTTCATGATCGAGCTGTTCAAGCTCGAAGTGCCGGAAGTGGGCCAGGGCCTGGTCGAGATCAAGGGCTGTGCCCGCGATCCGGGCGACCGCGCCAAGATCGCCGTGGTCGCGCACGATACCCGCACCGATCCCATCGGCGCCTGCATCGGCATGCGCGGTTCGCGTGTGCAGGCCGTGTCCAACGAGCTCAATGGCGAGCGCGTGGACATCATCCTGTGGCACGAAAACCAGGCCCAGTACGTCATCAACGCCATGGCGCCGGCTGAAGTGCAGTCCATTATCATGGACGAAGAGAAGCACTCGATGGACATCGCCGTGGCCGAGGACAAGCTGTCCCAGGCCATCGGTCGCGGTGGCCAGAACGTGCGCCTGGCCAGCAAGCTCACCGGCTGGCAGCTCAACGTGATGACGCAGGACCAGGTCGCCGCCAAGAGCGAGGCCGAACAGGAATCCGCCCGCCAGCTGTTCATGGAAAAGCTGGAAGTGGACCAGGAGATCGCCAACATCCTCGTGCAGGAAGGCTTCTCCAGCGTCGAAGAAATCGCCTATGTGCCGAGCGCCGAGCTGCTGGCCGTGGAAGGTTTCGACGAAGACATTGTTGAAGAGCTCCGCGCCCGCGCCCGCGACGCGCTGCTCACCGAAGCACTGGCCGTGGAAGAGGGCATCGACGAGCATCAGCCGTCCGACGAACTCCTGCATCTGCCGGGCATGGACGAAGCCACCGCGTTTGCGCTGGCTTCGCGTGAAGTGGTCTCGGTGGACGATCTGGCCGACCTCGCGGTTGATGACCTGATCGACATCGATGGCATGGACGAGGAACGCGCTGCGGCGCTGATCATGGCAGCACGTGCGCCGATGATCGCTCGTCTGGAGAAAGGTGGCTAACCGCGGGCGGTAGCGCTCTGGAAGAGCGCACCGAGGAGGGCTGAGATGCCTCCACCATGGATGGGTTGGCTGTGCAGGCGAAGCCGCACGGACGTTAAGCGCGGGAACGGCGGAGAAAGAACACGATGTCGGACGTAACGATCAAACAACTTGCCAAGGTACTTGGCATGCCGGTGGACAGGCTGCTTGGGCAGCTGGGCGAAGCTGGTATGAAATTCTCCGATCCGGAGCAGATCATCAGCAGCACCGAAAAGGTGAAGCTGCTGGGCTTCCTGCGCCGTACCCATGGCAAAACCGAGATCAGTCCCGCGGAAGCGGACGACAGCTCGCCCCGCCAGATCACCCTCAAGCGTCGCAAGGTCAGCGAGCTCAAAGTCGCCACGCCGGGCGGCCGCGGTGCCGCTGCCAGCGCCAAGACGGTGAACGTCGAAGTGCGCGCCAAGCGGACCTACGTCAAGCGCAGCGTCATCGCCGAAGAAGCGGGCAATGACGTCGAGCGCGAAGACGCCGTGCGCAAGCTGCAGGAATCTCAGACGCAGCGCGACCACGAAGAAAACGAGCGCCTGGATGCGGATCGCCGCCGCCAGGAAGAAGCCCAGCAGCGCGCCGACGAGGCTCAGCGCCAGCGCGAGGCCGAAGAAGAACAGCGTCGCCAGCAGGCCGAGGCTGAGGCCGCCGCGCGCGCCAGGGAACAGCAGGAGCGCCAGGTGGCTGCCGAAGCTGCTTCCGCACCGACTCGCAGCGAGCCCACGCCGGTGACGGTCGAGCCGGTCAGCGCCGAAGTCGCCGAAAAGCAGGCTCCGGTCGAACAGTCGGTCCAGCGCATCGATCACAGCGCGCTGGGCATGATCGTGCCGACCATCCACGAGCCGCGTCGCCGCGAGAAGAAGGTCGTGGTCGTGGCGGCTGCGCCCGCTCCGGCTCCGGCCCCCGCTCCGGCAGCAGCGCCCGCCGCAGGTGCACCCCGTACGCCGGGTGCTCCCAATGCAGCAGCAGGCGCCGCGGCACCGGCTGGCAGCAGCAACAAGACCCGTTATGCCCGCGAGCGCGAGGAAGGCCCCGGTGGCAAGCGCTTCGCCGCAGGCGAGATGCACCTGAGCGACGCCGACCGTGCGCGCCGCTCCAGCAACAACAAGCGTGGCGGCAAGGCCGGCCGTGGCCCGAGCCGCGATACCTCGCGGTATAGCAGCCCGTCCTCCAGCGGCCCGCATGGCTTCACCCGTCCCACCGCTGCGGTGGTGCGCGAAGTCGTGATCGGTGACCACAACGTGGTGGCCGACCTGGCCAACAAGATGGCGGTCAAGGGTTCGGAAGTGGTCAAGGCCCTCTTCAAGATGGGCGTGATGGCCACCATCAACCAGACCATCGACCACGACACCGCGGTGCTGGTGGTCGAAGAGCTGGGCCATACCCCGGTCGCGGCGAGCGAGAACAACGCCGAAGCCGCGCTGGCTGCCCACACGCAGAACGCCGAGCTCGAGGGCGAGAAGAAGCCGCGTCCGCCGGTGGTCACCATCATGGGCCACGTCGACCACGGCAAGACCTCGCTGCTGGATTACATCCGCCGCACCAAGGTCGCCTCGGGCGAAGCCGGTGGCATCACCCAGCACATCGGTGCGTACCACGTGGAAACGCCCAAGGGCGTGATCACCTTCCTGGATACCCCAGGCCACGCGGCGTTCACCTCGATGCGTGCCCGCGGCGCCCAGTCCACGGATATCGTGGTGCTGGTCGTGGCAGCTGATGACGGCGTCATGCCGCAGACGGCCGAAGCCGTGCAGCATGCACGTGCCGCCAAGGTGCCGCTGATCGTGGCGCTCAACAAGATGGACAAGTCCGACGCCAATCCGGACCACGTCAAGCAGGGCCTCGGCAATCTGGAAGTGATTCCGGAAGAGTGGGGTGGCGACACCCCGTTCGTGCCGGTCTCGGCCAAGACCGGCATGGGCATCGACGATCTGCTCGACGCCATTTCGGTGCAGGCCGAAGTGATGGAGCTGACCGCCGTGGAAGATGGCCCCGCCTCCGGCGTGGTGATCGAATCCAGCCTGGACCGCGGTCGCGGCCCGGTGGCGACGGTGTTGGTACAGCAGGGCACGCTCAAGCGCGGCGACTTCGTCGTCTGCGGTATCGAGTATGGCCGCATGCGTGCGCTGATCGACGAAGCCGGCAAGACCGTGCAGGAAGCCGGTCCGTCCATTCCGGTGCAGGTGCTGGGTCTGTCCGGCGTGCCGGAAGCCGGTGACGACTTCGTGGTGGTGGCCGACGAACGCCTCGCTCGTGAAGTGGCCGCCGAGCGTCAGCTCAAGCGTCGCGAAACGCGCATGGTCAGCAAGGCCAACCGCCTTGAAGACATCATGGCGCAGATGGCCCAGGGCGCAGAGCAGCAGACGCTCAACATCCTGGTCAAGGCCGACGTGCAGGGTTCGGTGCAGGCACTGCGCGAATCGCTCAGCCAGATCGGCAACGAGAACGTGAAGGTCAACGTGATCGCGGCCGGCGTCGGCGGCATCACCGAGTCCGACGCCACCCTCGCCGCCGCCTCCAAGGCGCTGGTGATCGGCTTCAACGTCCGTGCCGATGCGTCGGCGCGCAAGGTGATCGATACCTCGGGCCTCGATGTCCGTTACTTCTCGATCATCTACGACGTGATCGACCAGGTGAAGCAGGCCGCTTCCGGTCTGCTGGGCAAGGAAGTGCGCGAAGAGATCATCGGCGTGGCGCAGGTCCGCGAGGTGTTCCGCAGCTCCAAGTTCGGCGCGGTGGCCGGTTGCATGGTCATCGAAGGCACGGTCAAGCGCAGCAAGCCGATCCGCGTGTTGCGCGACAACACCGTGGTGTTCCAGGGCGAACTGGAATCGCTGCGTCGCTTCAAGGACCTGGTCGACGAAGTGCGCAACGGCATGGAATGCGGTATCGCCGTGAAGCAGTACAACGACGTCAAGGTCGGCGACCAGATCGAATGCTTCGAGCGTATCGAGGTGGCCCGCACGCTGTAACAGTGGACGGCCCGCACGCCGGGCCGACACTTGCAGTGGTGGTATTGAGGCGGGCGGTGTGGATGACCACATCGCTCGCTTTCGTTTTTTCGGGTCCCGCCATGCTGGTGGGCACTCACATTGAAGAGTGTGGCCATGGGCGGCCGCTTTTTGATCCTCGCGTTCAGGGATGAGCGCAAACACCTAGGAGCACCCCCATGCCCTCACGCGATTTCAAACGTACCGACCGCGTCGGCGCCGAACTGCGCCGCGAGCTGGGCCTGCTGGTCCATGCCGCCGTGCGCGACCACGGCCTGCCATTGATGAGCGTGTCAGACGTGGAAGTCACCCGCGATCTCGACTGGGCAACGGTGTGGATCACGGCCTTGCAGCCGGAGCGTTCCCTCGAAGCCATGAAGGCGCTGAAAGAGCTGGCGGTGGAATTTCGCCGCGAGCTGTCCCGCACCATGCGCCTGCGCCGCGTGCCGGAGCTGCGCTTCAAGTACGACGACTCGGTCGACAAGGGCGAGCGCATCGAGACCCTGTTGCGGCAGGAAGCTGCACGCATGCCGGCTGCGGATGAGGAAGGCGAGGGCGAAGGCGAAGGCGAGAAGGGCTGAGCGTCTGCGCGCGTCTCACCTCGACGTTCGTCACCCTTCACCGTCATTCCGGCGAAAGCCGGAATCCAGCGCCTTTTTATGCGCAACCCAAGAGCGAAAGGCACTGGATTCCGGCTTTCGCCGGAATGACGGTGAGGGAAGCAAGCGTTGACGTGAGTTCCAGAACAGGCTTCAAGAACTAAAACCCCCATGAAGCGCAAGATTCGTTTCCGCGACCTGCACGGCATCGTGCTGCTGGACAAGCCGCTGGAGCTCAGCTCCAACGCGGCCCTGCAGGTCGTACGCAAAGGTATTTTCCGGGCGGAGAAGGGCGGCCACACCGGCGCGCTCGATCCGCTCGCCACCGGCCTGCTGCCGCTGTGCTTCGGCGAGGCGACCAAGCTGGCCGGCATGCTGCTGGGCTCGCGCAAGGCCTATCTGGCCGAGTGCCGGCTGGGCGCCACCACGTCAACGGCAGACCTTGAAGGCGAGATCGTGCAGGAGCGGCCGGTGCCTGCGCTCACCGACGAGGTCATCGAGGCCTCACTGGCCAAGCTGCGCGGACGCATCACCCAGGTACCCCCGATCTATTCCGCCATCAAGCTGGACGGCGAGCCGCTGTATGTGAAGGCGCGCCGTGGCGAGGCCGTGGACGTGCCCTCGCGCGAGGTGGAGGTCTACCGGCTGGAGGTGGTGTCGCGCACCGCTGACAGCCTCACGCTTTACGTCGAATGTGGCTCGGGCACCTATGTGCGCAGTTTGGCCGTCGACCTGGGCGAGGACCTGGGCTGTGGCGCCCATCTGACCGCGCTGCGCCGGCTATGGGTGGAACCGTTCCGAGAACCGGCCATGGTCACGGTGGAGCAGCTGCAGGCGGCACTGGAGCAGGGCGACGAGGCACTGTTGCCGTACCTGTTGCCGGTCTCCGCGGCCCTGGCCGATCTGCCCGCCATGCACCTGGACGCCGGGCAGAGCCTGGCCGTCTCACAGGGGCAGCAGATTCCAGTGGATCCGGCCCTGGCTGGCCGGCATGCGGTGTTCGCCGACGACGGCCGCCTGCTCGCCCTGAGCGAGACGGTGGGCGGAAAACTGTGCATCGTGCGGGGTTTTAACCTGTCCCCGGACGGTAAACCTAGCCACTGACTATGACGGTCTTGTTGTCATAGGGCTCCGGTCGCTACAATACGGAGCTTGTTCCAGACTTTTCATTCATCAAGGCGAAGCTTGCGCAACGTCACCAACGTGACGTTGCGCAAGCTTCGCACCGCTTTTTTAGGAAGAGATACCAATGTCCCTTACCGCTGAACAGACCGGCAAAATCATCGCTGACTTCGGCCGCGTGCCGAACGATACGGGTTCGCCGGAAGTGCAGGTCGCCCTGCTGTCGGCCCGCATCGACCACCTCACCGACCACTTCAAGGCGCACAAGCAGGATCACCATTCCCGCCGCGGCCTGCTCAAGCTGGTCAACCAGCGCAAGCGTCTGCTTGCCTACCTGAAGGATCGTGACCTGGCTCGCTACCAGGGCCTCATCGAGCGCCTCGGCCTCCGTCGCTAAGTGTTGATGTTCGCGTTCATTCGTGAGCGCGAAGGTCAAAAAGCGGCCAACTCTGGCCGCACTTCCCAATTCAGGAAAAGACAGTGGCGAAAGTAACCAAGTCATTCCAGTTCGGTAATCACGAAGTCACACTGGAGACGGGCGAAATCGCCCGCCAGGCTTCTGGTGCCGTCATGGTCAGCATGGGCGGCACGGTTGTGCTGGTCACCGTGGTGGCCAATGCCAAGGCGAAGGAAGGGCAGGATTTCTTCCCGCTCACCGTCGACTACGTCGAGAAGTTCTACTCCGCGGGCCGTATCCCGGGTGGCTTCTTCAAGCGCGAAGGCCGCCCGACCGAGAAGGAGACGCTGACCTCGCGTCTGATCGATCGTCCGGTCCGCCCGCTGTTCCCGGAAGAGTTCAAGAACGAAGTGCAGGTCATCGCACAGGTCGTGTCGCTGAACCCGGAAATCGACGGCGACATCCCGGCCATGCTGGGCGCCTCCGCGGCGCTGAGCCTCGCCGGTATCCCGTTCAAGGGTCCGATTGGCGCTGCCCGCGTCGGTTACGCCAACGGCAAGTACCTGCTCAACCCGACTGCCACCGAGCTCAAGACCTCCGAGCTTGACCTGGTCGTCGCCGGTACGGCCAACGCCGTGCTGATGGTGGAGTCCGAAGCCAAGCTGCTGTCCGAGGAAGTGATGCTCGGCGCCGTGGTGTTTGGTCACCAGCAGCTGCAGGTGGCCGTCCGCGCCATCGCCGAGCTGGCCACCGAGGCGGCTCGTCCGTCCATGGCATGGTCCGCTCCGGCCCGCAACGAGTCGCTGATCGCCGCCCTCACCGGCGCCGTCGGCAACCAGCTGGAAGCCGCCTTCCAGGTGCGCGACAAGCTGCAGCGCCGCGACGCCATCGCTGCCATCAAGAGCGACGTGCTCGCCTCGCTGGCCGCCGACGTCGAAGCCAAGGGCTGGGACAAGGCCGAGCTGTCGAAGGAATTCGCCGAGCTCGAATACCGCACCATGCGCGACGGCGTCCTCAAGACCAAGATCCGCATCGACGGTCGCAACCTCGACGACGTCCGCCCGATCTCCATCCGTGTCGGCGTGCTGCCGCGCACCCATGGTTCGGCGCTGTTCACCCGCGGCGAAACCCAGGCGCTGGTCGTGACCACGCTGGGCACCACCCGTGATGCGCAGATCATCGATGCGCCGGAAGGCGAGTCGAAGGATCCGTTCCTGTTCCACTACAACTTCCCGCCGTTCTCGGTCGGTGAAGCCGGTCGCTTCGGCGCGCCGAAGCGTCGCGAAATCGGCCACGGCCGCCTCGCCAAGCGCGGCGTGCAGGCGGTCAAGCCGTCCATCGAAGAATTCCCGTACGTGGTGCGCGTGGTTTCGGAAATCACCGAATCCAACGGCTCCTCGTCGATGGCTTCGGTGTGCGGTTCGTCGCTGGCCATGATGGACGCGGGCGTTCCGCTGAAGTCGCCGGTCGCCGGTATCGCCATGGGTCTGGTCAAGGAAGGCAGCGACTTCGTCGTGCTGTCGGACATCCTGGGTGACGAAGATCACCTCGGCGACATGGACTTCAAGGTAGCCGGTAGTGCCGATGGCATCTCCGCGCTGCAGATGGACATCAAGATCGACGGCATCACCGAAGAGATCATGAAGGTGGCGCTGGAACAGGCCAAGCGTGGTCGTCTGCACATCCTCGGCGAAATGGCCAAGGTGATCAGCACCGCCCGCACCGAGATGAGCGAGTTCGCCCCGCGCCTGCTCACCATCAAGATCCATCCGGACAAGATCCGCGAAGTGATCGGCAAGGGTGGCGCAACCATCCGTTCGATCACCGAAGAGACCGGCACCACCATCGACATCAGCGATGACGGCACCGTGATCATCGCCTCGGTCAACCGCGAAGCAGCCAACGCCGCCAAGGCGCGCATCGAGCAGATCGTCTCCGACGTCGAGCCGGGCCGCATCTACGAAGGCAAGGTTGCCAAGCTGATGGACTTCGGCGCGTTCGTGACCATCATGCCGGGCAAGGACGGCCTGGTGCACGTCTCGCAGATCTCCAGCGAGCGCGTGGAAAAGGTCTCCGACAAGCTCAAGGAAGGCGACATCGTCAAGGTCAAGGTGCTCGAAGTGGACAAGCAGGGCCGTATCCGCCTGTCCATGAAGGCCGTGACCGAGGACGAAGGCGCAGGCGCCTAAGTCGTCGACGCAAGGTACACACAGAAGCCCGGCGAAAGCCGGGCTTTTGTTTTGGGCGGGTGAGAATGATCGGAGGCGGCGAACGGCCTCTTCGCTCGTCATTCCGGCGCAG
>NZ_JPLA01000030.1 GCF_001010355.1 Dyella japonica DSM 16301
TCATACGGGGACCCCGGGGGTAGAGCCACATCAAGAGCCAGCAGCCGGCGTGTCCTTGCCGCTTGGGCAGAGCCGCTATTTGTGGGAGCGCACCCTGTGCGCGACAGGCCTACGGAGCGATGCATCCAGGCGCTGCGGTCGCGCACAAGGTGCGCTCCTACAAATGGGGGAGGCGTAGAGGCAGCTCGGATCAAGGCTTGCGTTGTGCCGCCTAACTTCTTTCCGGCTGCTCCAGCCATGCATCCAGCATTGCCGCGTCCGCATCATCGATCGCCACAATGCGATAGCCCGACCATACCTGGCCGGGGCTGGCGGCGGCTTCGTGCCACTGTTCCTGGATGCCGACCTCGATACTCTGCGGGGCGCTGCCCAGGCCGGGCAGGGACAGGCTGACCTGATAGATCGCTTCGCTGCGCGGCGGGTGCGTGCTGATCAGCAGCATGCCGTTGGCGGAGAGGTTGCCCAGGTGGCCGATCGGCTGGCCGGTGATCACGTCGGTGACCACGGCGGTGAAATTGGCGCGTTTGCGCAGGGCACGGCGCTGGTCGATGGAAGCAATGTTCTCGCTCACGTCGAAGCTCCACTACGCGCGGCTGGCTGGCCGGTGGTGATCTGGCGCAGGTGGCTGGTGAGTGCATGCCAGGCGCGATCGAGCAGGTTCTCGCGCACCGGCGGCATTTCGCGCACACGGCCACAGGCCATTTCGTGGGCGAGCTGTTCCAGCGTCATTTCCTGGCCGCGCAGGCCACGGCGGGTGACGAACAGGCTGTTGCCCGAGACCGGCGAATACCAGGCCAGCTTGCGTTCGGTGATGCGCCCATTGGACGGATCGATGAATTCGAACCAGCTGCCGAAGGGCAGTTGGCGCAGGCGCTGGCGGATGCGGCGCTCCGGCGATTCGGGCGGCGGCGTCGGTGCCGGCGGTGCAGCCGGAGCGGGTGCCGGCGTTTCGGACGCGCCATGCTCGCCCAGGCGCTGATGCTGTTTGAGCTTGAGCGCCAGTTCGGTGGTCGTCGCCGCTTCGCTGGTGGTCGGGCTGTTGGCCGGAATGCCCAGCAGGCGCTGCGCGACCTGCACGGATTCCTCGGCGTGCATGCCGATCTGTTGCAGGCCCGACTCCACTTCGGCCTGCAGCAGGTTGCGATCGAGCACGGGTTGCTGGCCGAGCAGCTGATCGGTGATGCGCAGGCGCAGCGTAAAGGCTTCGCTGTCTTCGCCATGGCGCAACAGGGTGAGTGCGAGTACGTCGGACCAGGCGCGCTCCAGCAGCGTGCGCAACAAGCCGCGCGGATTGCACTTGTCGAAGCGCTCCGTCATCAACTCAGCGGCGCGATGGCGCGCCTGCTCGAGCCGTTCGCGGCCCTGCATGGCTTCCACCTGGCGGCGTTCGGCGATCTGCGCCTTGCGGTTGAGCAGGCCCAGGTGATGTTCGATATCGGCCAGCAGGCTGGTGTAGAGACCGGTGCTGGGCGGTTCGCGGCGTGCACGGTCGACCAACTGGTTGATCTTCGCTTCCAGCGAGCGATCGACATCGCCTTCGGGTCCGTCCAGCCAGTCATTCGCCGCTTCGGCGACCAGACCCAGCAGCTTGCGCGCGGGATGTTCGCGCTGGTTGAAGAAGCCCTGGTCGGCCACCGCCATGCGCAACAGCGGCAACTGGAGATCGCCCAGCAGCGAGTGCGCGTTGCTCTTGTCGTGCACCTGCCGGTCCAGCTGCTCGAACAGCATGGCGACCAGTTCCACCGTGTCGCCTTGCTCCTCGGTCAGATGCATCTGCGCCGAGCCTGCCGGTCGGCCGGCATTGAGCTGGGTGATCAACTCCTCGCGCAGCGCCTGCGCGCTGAGCAGTTCGCGGCGCGCCTGCTCGGCAACATCGCTTACATGCAATTGCAGCGCGTCGAGCGCGAGCTGGAGTTCGCCGGGTGTCGCCGCGCGTCCACCATCCTGATAGCTCAGTGCACCTTGGCCCGCACGATGCTGGGCGAGCATTTCGCGCAGATTGTCGAGCACGGCGATGCTGTCGCTGCGCGGCGCGGCCGACGCAGCGGGCGGCGTAGGCGCGGCTGCCTGGCGGGGCAACGGCACCGGCGGATTGTCATTCGCGCCCGGGCGCGACTGGCGTTCAATGGGGGCACGCGTGGTCGGAAAGGCGCGCAGCTGCGGCAGGATGCCGTCGGCACGCAGATGTTCGTTGACGGTGTCGTACAGCGTCGACAGTCCTTGCACCACTGCCAGGTCGAAGCACTGCAACAGCAGCAGGCGATGTTCGACCGGCAATTCCAGCGTGGTCATGCCATCGCGGAAGGCATTGGCCAGCGCCTGCGGGCCCAAGGGCAGGCTTTCGCCTTCCAGCGGCGGCAGGCTGGCCAGCACGGCGAACCGATAGCCCAGTTCGAACAGCGCCGTGCCATGACGCGCTTCGCCGCGGGCGACCAGCTTGTCGAGCGCCACGGTTTGTTCGTGTTCGGTGGGGTCGAGCAGCTCCAGCGGGCGGCGTGGTGCATCGAGGTGCACCACTTCCGCTTCGTGCACCGTGCCCACGCTGCCGAAATGCTTGCGCACGCCCTCGATGAAGCGACGCTCCACGGGTGCGCGCTGCTGCTGGATCAGCTGGCGGGAATACAGGCATTGCTGCTGTTCGGCGGGATTGCGCGAGCGCTCGGCCTGCGCGTACAGGCGCTGCTCGGCCTCGAGGAAGCACTGGCGCAGCGGCGCCTCCAGCCAGCTGGTGCACAGGGAGTGCGTTTCTTCGATCAGGCGACGGGCACGCGGCGACCAGGCTGCATTGTCGGGACGCGCGTCCCGATCAGATGCATGCGGCGGCCGTCGACCCTGCTGTTCGACTTCCATGACAGACCTTGGCTGATTCCCCCCGGATGGCACAGAGTCTAAAGCGGGTATGACGTACACGCCATCGGCCGGACGGTGGATTCAGTCAAGGAATCCGGAAATGACGTCGTTGAGGAAGCGCTGGCCCAGCGCCGTGGTGTGCAGGCGGCCCGGATCGTCCACCAGCCAGCCCCGCTGGCGGGCATGGGCGAGGGCGCCGGCGATGCGCTCGAGCGGCAGGCCGGTGCGCTCGACGAAGTCGGCCATCGGCACGCCATCGATCAGGCGCAAGGCGTTGAGCATGTACTCGAACGGCAGTTCGTCCAGGGTTACCGGCGCGCTGCCGCCGATGCGCCCGTTGCCGGCGGGCGTTGCCAGATAGGCCTTGGGCAGCCGGGTCTTCCAGCGGCGGATGATCTGCCCGCTGGCCACATCGGTGACTTTGCCGTGGGCGCCGGCGCCGATCCCGAGGTAGTCGCCAAAGCGCCAGTAGTTGAGGTTGTGCGCGCAGCGACGGTCGCTCCGGGCATAGGCGGATACCTCGTATTGCCTATAGCCGGCGGCGCCGAGCTGTTGTTCGCAGGCCTCCTGCATGGCCCAGGCGTGATCGTCGTCCGGCAGCGGCGGCGGGTTGGCGGCGAAGGCCGTGTTCGGCTCCAGGGTGAGCTGGTAGTGCGAAATATGCGTGGGCTGCAGCGCGACGGCGCGTGCGACATCGGCCAGCGCGCCTTCCTGGGTCTGCTCGGGCAGCGCATACATCAGGTCGAGATTGAGATTGACGTAGCCCGCATCCTGGGCGGACTTCACCGCCGCTTCGGCCTCGCTGGCCGAGTGGATGCGGCCGAGCCGGCGCAGCTTGGCGTCGTCGAAGCTCTGGATGCCGAACGACAGGCGATTCACCCCGGCGGCCAGATAGCCGTCGAAACGTCCATGCTCGACCGTGCCGGGGTTGGTTTCCAGGGTGATCTCCGCATCGCTCGCCAACGGCAGGCGGGCGCGCACGCCGTCGAGAAAGCGGTCGATCAGCTCCGGCGCGAACAGGCTGGGCGTGCCGCCGCCGAAAAAGATCGTCTGCACCATGCGGCCGTGCACCGCGCCGCCGAAATCGAGCAGGTCGGCATCGAGGTCGGCCAACAGGGCGTCCACATAGCTTTCATACGGCGGTGTCTCACCGCGTACGCCGTGGGAATTGAAGTCGCAATACGGGCACTTCTTCACGCACCACGGCATGTGGACGTACAGCGACAGCGGCGGCGCGATCAGCGACATGGCTTAACCATGCGCCTCGGCGAGCTGGCTACGCAGCAGCGCCAAGGCACGGTCGCGATGGCTGATGCGATTCTTCAGGCCCGGCGGCAACTCGGCGGCGCTGACGGTCTCGTCTTCGGGCAGGAACAACGGGTCGTAGCCAAAGCCATGCACGCCACGCTGTTCGGTGAGCACATGGCCATGCCAGCGGCCTTCGGCGATCAGCGGCGCCGGATCATCGGCGTGTTGCAGCAGCACCAGCACGCAGATGAAGAACGCACCGCGCTGTTCGGTCGGCACGCCGTCCAGTTCACGCAGCAGGCGCGCGTTGTTGGCTGCGTTGTCGCCGTGCTGGCCGCTGTAGCGCGCCGAGTAGAGTCCCGGCGCGCCGCGCAGATGATGCACGCACAGCCCCGAGTCGTCGGCCAGCGCGGGCAGCCCGCTGATGCGCGAGGCATGACGCGCCTTGAGCAGCGCGTTTTCCACGAAGGTCAGGCCGGTTTCCTCGGCGTCGGGTACGTTGAACGCCGATTGCGGCTCGACCTGCAGGCCGCTGTCGGCCAGCAGGTCGTTGAACTCCGCCAGTTTGCCGGGATTGCTGCTGGCCAGGACGATACGAGTCATGCGCGAATCTCTTACGCCAGTTCGAGCGCGGCGCGCTGCGCGGCGACCAGTTCGGCGATGCCTTTTTCGGCAAGGCCGAGCAGGGCGTCCATCTCGTCGCGGCGGAACGCGTGGCCCTCGGCCGTGCCCTGCACCTCGATGAAGCCACCGCCGTCGTTCATCACCACATTCATGTCGGTATCGCAGTTGGAATCTTCGGCGTAGTCCAGATCGAGCACCGGCACGCCCTGATAGATGCCCACGGAGACTGCGGCGATGGCGCCCACGACCGGGTTGCGGCGCAGGTTCTCGCGCTTCATCAGCAGGTTCACTGCATCCACCAGCGCCACATAGGCGCCGGTGATGGCGGCGGTGCGGGTGCCGCCATCGGCCTGGATCACGTCGCAATCGAGCGTGATCACGCGCTCGCCCAGCGCCTGGCGATCCACGCAGGCGCGCAGGCTGCGGCCGATCAGGCGCTGGATCTCCATGGTGCGGCCGCCCTGGCCGCCGCGCGCGGCTTCGCGCTGCATGCGGGTATTGGTGGCGCGCGGCAGCATGCCGTATTCGGCGGTGATCCAGCCCTCGCCCTTGCCGCGCAGCCACGGTGGCACGCGGTCTTCGATGCTGGCGGTGCACAGCACGCGGGTGTCGCCGAAGCTCACCAGCACCGAGCCTTCGGCGTGGCGGGTGTAGTGGCGTTCGATGGTCACGGTGCGCAGCTGGTCGCTGGCGCGGCCACTGGGGCGGCTGGGAGAGCTCATGAGATTGGGGGCCATTGGGCAAGGCAGGGCGGGAAAGTTTACCATTGCGCCCTTTACTGATATTCGCAGGCGCTCAAATGACCCGCAGCATGACGGCTTATGCCTCCGCTGAGACGACCGGCCCCGCTGGCACGCTCAGCTGCGAGTTGCGTACGGTCAACCACCGCTACCTGGAGCTGAGCCCGCGCCTGCCCGACGAATTGCGGGTGTTCGAGTCGGCCCTGCGCGAGCGCATCGCCGCCAAGCTGTCGCGCGGCAAGGTGGACGTCACCGTGCGCCTGCGCGGCGAATCCCGCGCCGAATCCATGCAGGTCAACGCCACCGCGCTGGCACGCCTGTCCGAGCTGGCGCAGGACCTGGAAGCGCGTTTCCCGCGCATGAACATCGAATTCACCGAACTTCTGCGCTTCCCCGGCGTGCTGCAGCAGTCCGAAGTGGACCCGGAGGTCCTGCAGGCCTCGCTGCTCGACGTGCTGGATCGGGCGCTCGAAGCGCTCACCGCCACCCGCGAGCGCGAAGGCGCCAAGCTGGCCGAGCTCTTGACCGAGCGCCTGGACGCCATCGAGCGCATCGTGGCCGACGTGCGCAGCTTCATGCCGCAAATCCGCGAAGGCCTGCGAGCCCGCCTGGAATCGCGCCTGGCCGATCTCAAGCAGCCCGCCGATCCGGGTCGCCTGGAGCAGGAGCTGGTGCTGCAGATCACCCGCAGCGACGTCGATGAAGAACTCGATCGCCTGACCACCCACATCGTCGAAACCCGCCGCGTGCTGAGCACCAAGGAACCGGTCGGTCGCCGCCTGGATTTCCTTATGCAGGAATTCAACCGTGAAGCGAACACCCTGGGCTCCAAGGCGGTGGACGTGCGCAGCACCAATGCCGCGGTGGATCTGAAAGTGCTGATCGAGCAGATGCGCGAACAGGTGCAGAACATCGAATGAACACCGCCACGCCTCACGCGCAAGACACCCAGTGCACCCTGTTCGTGGTCGCTGCGCCTTCGGGTGCGGGCAAGTCCACCCTGGTCAACGCGCTGCTGGAGCGTGAGCCGTCGATTTCGCTGTCCGTTTCGCACACCACGCGCCCGCCGCGTCCCGGCGAGCAGTACGGCCGCCACTATTACTTCGTGGAACGCGAGGTGTTCGAGCAGGAGGTGGCCGACGGCATCTTCCTCGAGCACGCCGAAGTGCACGGCAATCTCTATGGCACCTCGCGCACCACGGTGGATACGCTGCTGGGGCAGGGCTGCGACGTGCTGCTGGAGATCGACTGGCAGGGTGCGCGGCAGATCCGCCAGAGCAAGCCCGATTGCGTGAGCGTATTCATCCTGCCGCCCTCGCGACCCGAGCTGGAGCGCCGACTGCGCGGCCGCGGGTCGGACAGCGCCGAAGTGATCGCCCGCCGTCTGCACAATTCGCGTGAGGAAATCGCCCACGCGCATGAGTTCGATTACATCATCGTCAACGACAATTTCGAGACGGCGCTGGATGACCTGCAAGGCATCGTGCGGGCCACGCGTCTGCGTTCGGCGTTGCAGCTGAAGCGGCATGAGACGTTGATCGAGGAACTGCTGGCCTGACCTCGATGTCCTGTGTGTAGGAGCGCACTTGTGCGCGACCGCAGCGAGCCGGTGCTCCTCAGTTGTCCTGGTCAAATGAGCGCCACCCTGTGGCGCGGTCGCGCACAAGTGCGCTCCTACAGTTGCCTCTAAGCTTTTGTTCCGTTAGCCATTACTGACCGCTACGACGATTCGTACATGGCCTTCACGGCCCTATTCAGCTAACTTGTTGCCTTTACCCAGGCCCCTTATCGCCCATGACCGACTCCATTAGCGCCAAGCCCGAGGACAGCACCCTGGTGCGCGTCCGTGGCCTGACCACGGTGCTCAATGGCAAGAAGGTGTTCGATGCGCTGGATATCGATATACCGCGCGGCAAGATCACCGCCATCATGGGTCCCAGCGGCACCGGCAAGACCACCCTGCTCAAGCACATCACCGGGCAGATGCGCGGCGATGCGGGCGAGGTGCTGGTGGATGGCCAGAACGTGGCGACGCTGTCGCGCGACAAGCTGTTCGAGCTGCGCGAGCGCATCGGCTACCTGTTCCAGAACTCCGCCCTGCTCACCGATTTCGACGTGTTCGAAAACGTGGCGTTTCCGCTGCGCCAGCATACCGAATTGCCGGAAGTGCTGATCCGCAACATCGTGCTGACCAAGCTGCAGGCGGTGGGCCTGCGCGGCGCGGCGGGGCTGATGCCGACCGAGCTGTCCGGCGGCATGGCGCGGCGCGTGGCGCTGGCGCGCGCGATCGTGTTCGATCCGATGCTGATCCTGTACGACGAGCCCTTTGTCGGTCTCGACCCGATCGCCCTGAACCAGGTGCTCAAGCTGATCCGCACGCTCAACCAGACGCTGGGCATCACCAGCGTGCTGGTGGCGCATGAGCTGGAAGCAATCAAGCAGGTGGCCGATCACATCTACCTGATCGCCAACGGCAAGGTGGTCGCGCAGGGCGATCCCAAGACCATCGCCAACGACGGTTCGCCGTGGACGCGCCAGTTCTTCGGCGGCGACGCGGACGGTCCGGTGCCATTCCAGTATCCGGCCGGCGACTTGGGCGTATCGCTCGGTTTTCCAGGGAAGAACGCATGAGCGTCGCAAGCTCCGAAAACATCGTGGTGCGTTCGCTGTCGCAGATCGGCGACTGCGGATTGTTCCTGTTGCGCATGATTGCGGCGATCCCGCGCAGCATGCGCCACTACCGCGAGACGATCCGCCAGCTGTGGTTCGTCGGCGCGATGAGCCTGATCATCATCATGGTCTGCGGCCTGTTCGTGGGCATGGTGCTGGGCTTGCAGTTGTACGACGTGCTGTCGATCTTCGGCGGCACCTCCGCCACCGGCACCGTGGTGGCGATTGCCATTTATCGCGAGCTGGGTCCGGTGGTGACGGCGCTGCTGTTTGCCGGCCGCGCCGGCACCTCGGTGACCGCCGAGATCGGCCTGATGCGCGCCACCGACCAGATCGCCGCGATGGAAATGATGGCGGTCGATCCGATCGCCTATGTGGCCGTGCCGCGCTTCCTCGCCGGCGTGATCGCCATGCCGCTGCTGGCCTGCGTGTTCTGCGCGCTGGGCATCTTCGGCGGGCACCTGGTGGGCGTGAGCTGGCTGGGCATCGATAACGGCACCTTCTGGTCGAACATGACCGCCACCGTCGAGGTGGTGAAGGACGTGATCAACGGCGTGCTGTGGAAAAGCATCGTGTTCGGCATCGTGGTGTCGCTGATCGCCGTGTTCCAGGGCTACACCACGCCGCCGACCAGCGAGGGCGTGGCCTATGCCACCACCCGTACCGTGGTCGCTTCGTCCATCGCCATCCTGGCGCTCGACTTCGTGCTCACCGCGTTCCTGATGTGAGTGATCCGATGAGCGCCGACCTGACCGTATCCAACCCCTATTCCATGAGGATCGTGCCGTGAGCCAGAGACAATCGTATGCCGTCGGCACCGGCCTGTTCATCGTGCTCGGTTTTACCGCGCTCGGTTATCTCGCCACGCAGACCACCTCGGTGGCCAACTCCAGCCGCGGGCCCAGTTACACCGTGGAGGCGCACTTCGCCAACATCGGCCAGCTCAAGGAGCGCGCGCCGGTGAAGGTGGCCGGCGTACGCGTGGGCCAGGTGCAGTCGATCGTGCTCGATCCGGGCAAGGAGACGGCCGATGTGAAGCTGGCGATCGACCAGCGCTACAACCAGATTCCGGACGATTCGGTCGCCACCATCTTCACCAGCGGCCTGCTGGGCGACCAGTACGTCGGCCTGCGCTATGGCACTTCCAAGAAGACCCTGGCCGACGGCGGCGAGCTCGCGCTCACCCGCCCGGCGCAGCAGCTGGAGGAAATGCTCGGCAAGTTCTTCGGCGCCGGCGGCGTGGCGGACAACCTGGGCGGCAGCTACGTGGTCAAGGCCCGCTTCACCAACGTGGGTGCGCTTTCCGTGGGCGCGCCGGTGAAGATGGCCGGCGTGGCCATCGGCAGCGTGCAGTCGATCAATGCCGACCCGGTCAAGCTCGACGCCCTGGTCACCCTGGCCATCGACAAGCGCTACAACCAGATTCCGGACGATTCGGCCGCCGCGGTGTTCACCAGTGGTTTGATCGGCACCCAGTACGTTGCGATCCAGCCCGGCGGTTCGCCGGACGCGCTCAAAAACGGCGATGAGATGGTGCTGACCCAGTCGGCCATGCAGATCGAAGACCTGATCGGCAAGTTCCTGGTCAGTGGCTCGTCCTCGGGCAAGCCGGCCGATGGCGGCAAGTCCGACGGCGACAAACATTGAATCGGCGCCTCGCGCACCGATATTCCAACGTAATACCTTTCAGGAGTTTCCCCATGTTGCGCAGTCTGGCCATTGCCACCGCTCTCGCCTTCGGCACCGTGATCGCCGCGCCTGTCTTTGCCCAGGATGCGACGCAGGGCGCCGCTGCCCAGCAGACGCCGGTGCAGGTGGTGCAGGCGGTGTCCGACGATCTGGCCAAGGCGATTGACGGCCACCAGAAGGAGCTCAAGACCAATCGCGAGAAGCTGATCAGCGTGATCGACGATGCGTTCCTGCCGCACTTCGACATCGATTACGCCTCGATCCTGGTGCTCGGCCAGCACGCCCGCGAAGCCACGCCGGACCAGCGCTCGCGCTTCGCCAAGGCGTTCTACAACTCCATCACCCACCGTTATGCCGAAGGCCTGCTCGATTACACCCGCGGCCGCGTCAAGGTGCTGCCGTTCACCGGCGACATGAGCGACAAGCGCACCATCGTGCGCAGCCAGGTGGTGCTCGATGACGGCAAGACCGTCGCCGTGGACTACGCCTTCCGCAAGGACAAGAACGGCAACTGGAAGGCCTACGACGTGATCATCGAAGGCATTTCGTATATCACCAACTATCGCAACCAGGTCGACGCCGAAATCCGCAAGGTCGGCATCGACAAGCTGATCAGCAACCTGGAAACCCAGGGCGATCAGGCGCTCAAGGAAATGGAGCAGGCGGACAAGGCGCAGCAGCCGGGCGCCAAGTCTTGAGCATGGCCGAAGTAGCCGTGCGCATCGATGAAGGCTCGCCGGGCAGCGTACGCGTGTCCGGCGAGCTGACCTTCGGCAATGCGGCAGCGGCGCTCAAGGCGATGGATACGGCGGTCGCGCGTGATGGCCGCTCCGAGCTGGACCTGTCCGGCGTCACCCGCAGTGACAGCGCCGGCCTGGCCTGTGTGCTGGCGGTGCTGGCGCAGTCGGCCGAGCGTGGGCGCAAGCTGAAGGTGAGCAACATGCCCGAGGGGATGCACCTGCTGGCCAGTGTGTGCGAGGTCGAAGGCCTGATGGTCTGAGCCTCGTTCAACGCGCCGGCTGGACAGAAAAAAGGGGCCTTGCGGCCCCTTTTTGTTTCTGGCGAAGAAGGACGCTTCAGTCCTTCTTCGGCGCCGGCTGGTCTTTCGACGCCTGCGGCTGTTTGTTTTCCCACTTCTGCTGCTCGTCGAGCAGTTCGTCCGGATCGAAGCTCTTGTCGTGCAGGCCCTGCAGCTGCTCGATCACGTCTTCCGGCGGGTTGCCGTCGTAGATCTTGTAGATGCGCTGCTGGCGATAGGCGTCGCGGATGAAGGCATACGGATCGTAGGCCGAGTTGAGGAAGCTCTCCGCATCGATGGCGCTGGAGCGGATGGTCACCAGGTACATCAGCTCAGGCAGGTACTGCTGGCCGTACTCGTAGTGGTTGTTGCGCGAGAAATAGCTGATCGGGTCGAAGAAATAACCGTCGACCGGCACCTGCCAGAAGTCGCGCGCCGTGGTCGGCCCGAAGAACGGCAGCATCAGGTACGGGCCGTCCGGTACGCCCCAGCGGGCCAGCGTCACGCCAAAATCGGTGTCGTCCAGCGGAATGCCGAGCTGGCTGGCCGGATCGAAGAAGCCGCCGATACCCAGGGTCAGATTGACCAGGAAGCGGCTGCTGCCCTGCAGCGCCTGCTTCGGCCGCGCCTGCAGCAGGTCGTTGGCCACCGTGATCGGCATGCGGATATTGGTGAAGAAATCGGCCATGCAGCGACGGATGGTCGGGTTGGTGACCTTGCGGTAACCCACGGCGACCGGGCGGATGATCGCCTTGTCCAGGTCGTTGTTGAACGCATAGACCTTGCGGTTCATATGCTCGTACGGATCATCGGTACGAGGCTTGGCGATGCTGCAACCAGCAAGCAGGGCCACGGCGACCAGGGGCAGGCTGCGCATGGCGAGAGAACGGAAGGCGGACGGCATGGAGGCGACAGTCCTGGAGGGGCCGGAGGGAGTACAATATTGTACTGTTGGGTTTTTTATTATGTATAGGCCCCCTTTAGTGTCAGGGCGCCAGGCTGCAGGCGGTGCGAACCCCGCATCATAGAGCCTTGCTGCATTGCCAGCAAAGCCGCCGCTGGCTACACTGACAGGTGATAAGTCGTTTTATTTTCTGAGGATTTCAGATGGCCCGCATTACCGTCGAAGACTGCCTGCAGGTAGTCGACAACCGCTTCGAACTGGTGCTGATGGCGACCAAGCGCGCCCGCCAGCTCTCCAAGGGTGCCGAACCGGCAGTGCATCCCGACCACGATAAGCCGACGGTGCTCGCCCTGCGCGAAATTGCCGACCGTCGCATCGACCAGGCCACGATCGACGAGATCGACAAGTCCGAGCGCGAGCGCGCCGAGCGTGAAGCGCTCGAGTGGGCTGCCGCCGAAGTGGACGACGATCTCTCCAAGGGTGGAGATGACTGATGGAGGGCGGCTGTAGCCAGCAACGCCCCGGCGCCGGCTCGTCCGGCGCTTTGCGCTGCGGGCTTCATGTCGCCAGCCTCGCTTCCCTTGAACGAAGCGAGGCGGTCGCCTGAGCGGGGACCGAACAACCATGCCGGCCGTCACGGACTCCACCTCGGATACGTCGACGCTGCCGCCGTACGTGCTGGCTCTGAAAGAGCGCGTGGCCTACCTGCCCGAGTCGCAGGTGGCCCGCGTGGTGCGCGCCTACGAAGTGGGCGCGGTGGCGCACGAAGGTCAGGCCCGCAAGAGCGGTGAGCCTTACATCACCCATCCCGTCGCCGTGGCCGGCATCCTGGCCGAGCTGGGGATGGACGCCGAGACCATCATCGCGGCGATCCTGCACGACACCCTGGAAGACACCTCGCTGAGCCGCACCGAGCTCGCCGGTGAGTTTGGCGAGACCGTCGCCGAGCTGGTCGATGGTGTCACCAAGCTGGACAAGATGAGCTTTTCCAGCCGCCAGGAAGCGGACGCGGAAAGTTTCCGCAAGATGCTGTTGGCGATGGCGCGCGACCTGCGCGTGATCCTGATCAAGCTGTCCGATCGTCTGCACAACATGCGCACGCTGGGCGCCAAAGACGCCCCGTCGCGTCGCCGCATCGCCCGCGAAACCCTGGAAATCTACGCGCCCATCGCGCAGCGCCTGGGCATGAACAAGTTCAAGGCGGAGCTGCAGGACCTGGGCTTCCGCGCGCTTTATCCCGACCGCTACCGCGTGATCAGCGAGCGCATCCGCGCGGCGCTGGGCAATCGCCGCGAAGCGATGGGCAAGATCGAAGCGGCGCTGTCCACGCGCCTGGGCGCCGACCACATCACCGCCAAGGTTGTGGGTCGCATCAAGTCGCCGTGGAGCATCTATTCGAAGATGCGCAACGAGCACAAGAGCTTTGCGCAGCTGATGGACGTCTACGGCTTCCGCGTGGTGGTCGATTCGGCCATGAGTTGCTACATGGCACTGGGCGCCGTGCACGGGCTGTACAAGCCGGTGGATCGACGGTTCAAGGATTTCATCGCCATTCCCAAGGCGAACGGCTACCAGTCGCTGCACACCGTGCTGCTCGGGCCGTTCGGCGCGCCGATCGAGGTGCAGATCCGCACGGCGGAGATGGACTCGGTGGCCGAGCGCGGCGTGGCGGCCCACTGGGCGTACAAGACCGATTCGGGTCCGGCCAACAGTGCGCAGGCGCGCGCCCGTGAATGGCTGTCGTCGCTGGCGGACAGCCAGGCCAATACGGTGTCGTCGTCCGAGTTCATCGAGAACGTCAAGATCGACCTGTTCCCGGACGAGGTCTATCTGTTCACGCCGCGCGGCGATATTCTCGCGTTGCCGCGCAATGCCACGGCGCTCGATTTTGCTTATGCCGTGCACACCGACGTGGGTGATCACGCGGTGGCCGCGCGCGTGGACAAAAAACTGGTGCCGCTGCGCACGCGCCTGGAATCGGGCCAGCTGGTGGAAATCATCACGGCGCCATCCGCACTGCCCAATCCGGCGTGGCTGGAATCGGTGGTGACCGGCAAGGCGCGGACGGCCATCCGCCAATACCTCAAACACCTGCAGCACGAAGATGCCGTGGACTTCGGCCACCGCATGCTCGATCGCGCCCTCGATGCGCTGGGCACCAGCCTCGATGCGATTCCGCCCGCCGTGCTGGATCGTTTCCTGGAAACTTCCAAGCTCAAGCGCCTGGAGGAGTTGCTCTCGGATATCGCGCTGGGCAATCGCATTCCGCATCTGGTGGCCAGTCAGCTGGTGGCGGCGCGCGGCAAGAAATCCTCCGACGTGCAGCAATCGCCGCATGTGATGGAGAAGATCCGCATCACCGGCGCCGAACGCGGCGTGCTGAGCTTCAGCAATTGCTGCCATCCGCTGCCGGGCGACGAGATCATCGGCTATCTGTCCTCGGGCAAGGGCATCGTGGTCCATCGCGTGGAATGCCCGAACGTGGTCGAGCTGCGCAAGTCGCCGGAGCGCTGCGTGGCGATCGAATGGGACCGCGACGTGCAGGGCGATTACCGCGCCGAACTGCGCATCGAAGTCATCAACCGCCCGGGCGTGCTCGCCACCGTGGCGGCAGCCATTGCAGCGGCGAACTCGAACATCGAGAACGTGGAATACGTCGAGCGCGATGCCGCCGCGGCCACGCTGTTGTTCGCGCTGGAAGTGAAGAACCGCAAGCATCTGGCCGAAGTGATCCGCCGCGTGCGCCGCACCGGCGTGGTGAGTGGCGCTTACCGCTACCCCTTGTAGAGCAGAAGTGAGTGGAGAGGAGTGAGAAGTGAGAGAGGGCTGGCGGCCCTGCGCTCTTCTCTCACTCATCTTCCCTCTCTTGTAGAGCAGGAGTGAGTGGAGAGGAGTGAGAAGTGAGAGAAGGCTTGAGCGCTCTCTCTCACTTCTCACTCCTCTTCCCTCCCTCCTGCCTTTAAACTCTGAGCCCTCAGCAACCACGAGGCCTCCCCATGTCCCGCAGCATCATCACCACCGACAAGGCGCCCGCCGCCATTGGTCCGTACTCGCAGGCCGTGCGCACCGGCAACACGGTGTATTTCTCGGGCCAGATTCCGCTCGATCCGGCCACCGGCCTGATGGTGGAAGGCGATATCGCGCTGCAGGCGCGCCAGGTGTTCGTCAACCTCAAGGCGGTGGCCGAGGCTGCCGGTGGTTCGCTGGAAAAGATCGTGCGCGTCGGCATCTACGTGACCAACCTGGGTCACTTCGCCACCGTCAACGAGATCATGTCCGAGTATTTCCAGGCGCCGTTCCCGGCGCGCTCGACCATCGAAGTGTCTGCATTGCCGAAGCTGGCGGACATCGAGGTCGACGCCATCATGGTGCTGGACTGATCGAACCGCACGCTCCGCGCTGACAGGTGGCCGCGTGTGGCCGGCTGCAGCGCGAGGGTAGGCTCGGTTAGGCTTCGTCGATGCCGCCCAGTCGCGTCCATGCCGCCACCATCCTTTCCGATCCCGGCGCCACGCCGGTTTCGGCGTTGCCCGGGGTCGGGCCGGCGCTGGCGGAAACGCTGGCGCGGCTGGGCCTGGAGCGCGTGCAGGACCTGTGGTTCCACCTGCCGCTGCGTTACGAAGACCGCACCCACCTCACCTCCATTGCCGATCTGCGTCCCGGCGAACGCGCACAGGTGGAGGGCGTGGTCGAGGCGGTCGAGCGCGGTTTTCGCTATCGGCCGCAGTTGAAGGTGGCGATCACCGACGGTTCGCAGCAGACCCTGGTGCTGCGCTTTTTCCATTTCAATCGCAGCCAGTCCGAACAGCTTAAGCCCGGCACGCGCCTGCTCTGTTACGGCGAAGTACGGCAGGCGGCGCTGGGCCTGGAGATGGTGCACCCGCAGTACCAGCGACTGAGCGGCGACGAGCCTGCGGTCGTCGATGAATTGCTGACGCCGGTCTATCCGACCACCGAGGGGCTGGGGCAGAAACGACTCGCCGGCGTGATCGCCAAGGCGCTGGCTCTGCTCCCGCAGGACGCGCAGCTGGAGTTGATACCCACCGAGCTCTGCGTCGCGCACGGCCTGACGTCGCTGCGCGAAGCGCTTCTGTATGTGCATCGCCCGCCGCCGGATGCCCATCTCGGCCAGCTCACCACCGGCCGCCATCCTGCGCAGCAACGGCTGGCGTTCGAAGAGTTGCTCACCCAACACCTCAGCCTCAAACGCATGCGCGCGGCGGTACGCCGGCGTCATGCGCCGCGACTGCAGGGCACCGGCGAGCTGCGCCAGCGACTGCTGGCCAGCCTGCCGTTCGGGCTCACCGGCGCGCAGCAGCGGGTGAGCGGGGAGATTGCCAAGGACATCGCCCAGGCCAGCCCGATGTTGCGGCTGGTGCAGGGCGACGTCGGCAGCGGCAAGACCATCGTGGCGGCGCTCGCTGCGCTGGCGGCGGTGGAGTCGGGCCAGCAGGTCGCCCTGATGGCGCCTACGGAATTGCTGGCCGAGCAGCATCTGCAGCACTTCCGCCATTGGCTCACGCCGCTGGGCATCGAAGTGGCCTGGCTCGCCGGCAAGGTGACCGGCAAGGCGCGCCAGCAGGCTCTGCAGCGCGTGGCATCAGGCGCCCATGTGGTGATCGGCACACATGCCCTGATGCAGGAGGGCGTGTCCTTTGCGCAGCTCGGTCTGGTCATCGTGGACGAGCAGCATCGCTTCGGCGTGCAGCAGCGCCTGTCCTTGCGTGACAAGGGTGCGGATCACGAGAGCGGCCTGGTGCCTCATCAGCTGGTGCTGACCGCCACGCCGATACCGCGCACGCTGGCCATGAGCGCATATGCGGATCTCGATGTATCAGCGATCGACGAATTGCCGCCCGGTCGCACGCCCGTGCAGACCATCGCGATTTCCAATGCGCGCCGCTTCGATGTGATCGAACGCATCCACGCCGCCTGCCTGGAAGGGCGCCAGGCTTACTGGGTATGCACGCTGATCGAAGAATCCGAGCAGCTGCGCGCGCAGGCTGCCGAAGTGGCGCACGCGGAGTTGTCCTCGGCGCTGTCCGATTGCCGCATCGGCCTTATCCACGGGCGCATGAAGCCCAAGGAAAAGCAGGCCGTGATGGATGCCTTCAAGGCAGGCGAGCTTTCAGTGCTGGTCTCCACCACCGTCATCGAAGTGGGCGTGGACGTGCCCAACGCCAGCCTGATGGTGATCGAAAACAGCGAACGGCTCGGTCTGTCCCAGCTGCATCAGTTGCGCGGGCGCGTCGGGCGAGGTGCGATCGCTTCCAATTGCGTGCTGCTGTATCAGCCGCCGCTCGGCCAGCTGGCGCGCGAACGCTTGCAGGTGATGCGCGACACCAACGACGGTTTTCGTATCGCCGAGAAGGACCTCGAACTGCGCGGCCCCGGCGAAGTGCTTGGCACGCGGCAGACCGGTCAGCTGAGTTTCCGCATCGCCGATCTCGCAAGGGACGCGCATCTGCTGCCCGCCGTGCAGGAAGTTGGCGCAGTGTTGTTGGCCCATCATCCGCAGCAGGCCGAAGGGCTGATCGCGCGCTGGATCGGCGCCGCTGCACGCTACGCCCACGCCTAGCCAGGAACCCTGTGGGAGCGCACCCTGTGCGCGACAGCCTTTCGCGGCCACCTCGCAGGGCGCGTCGCGCACAGGGTGCGCTCCCACAATGATTTGCGATCCGGTTCAGGCTTGCACCAGCCCGCAGAACGCCTAAGCTAATCGGTTCGCTCCCCAACGCGAGTTCCCCATGACCCAGCTGCAACTGTTGATCGACACCGACCCGGGCGTAGACGATGCGCTCGCCATCCTGATGGCGCACGCGCATGCCGACGTGCTCGGCCTGACGATTGCGGCCGGCAATGTCGGTCTCGCCCATACGGTGCGCAATGCGCGCACGCTGGTCGATCTGGTGGGCACGTCCACGCCGGTTTTCCCGGGTTGCCCGACGCCGCTGGTGCGCATGCCCGAAGAGGATGCCGTGCATGTGCATGGCAGCGACGGCCTGGGTGATGTCGGTTTTCCCGAACCGCGCACCGTGGCCGCCGATGAGCACGCCGTGCACGCACTGATCCGCCTCACCCGCGAGCATCCTGGGCTGACCCTGGTGGCCCTGGGGCCGCTGACCAATCTCGCCCTGGCCGTACGGCTCGATCTCACGCTGCCGCAGCGGGTGAGGCGCCTGGTGATCATGGGCGGTGCGGTTACCGGCCTGGGCAATACAGGCAAGATTCCCGCCGAATTCAATATCGGTTTCGATCCCGAGGCGGCGCACGTCGTGTTCGAGGCCTTCCCGATGTTCGATCTGGTCGACTGGGAAGTGGTGCTGCGCCACGCCTTCGATGACGAGGAATTCAATCGCTGGATCGCCGCCGGCGATCAGCGCGCCAGCTTCTTTGAGCAGGTGTTCGGTACGGCACGCGCGTTCAATGCCAAGCGCGGCCGTCGGGGCGTGATCGCGGCGGATGCACTGGCGATGGCGGTGGCGATCGATCCGGCCATGGTGACGCGCGCGGAAGAACGCCACGTCGCGGTGGAAATGGATGGCCGCCTGACCCGCGGCGCCACCGTGGTGGACTGGACCGCCAGGCTGGGCCGACCGGCCAATGCGCGCATCGTGATGGAGGTCGATCAGGCCCGTTTCGGCGCCATGGTGCGGCGGGCGCTGGGCGCCTGAACGGCTATAATCAGGGCTGTACCGGTCCAAGTCACTGAGCGACTTGCCAATGGGGGCGGCCCATGGTTAAAATGCCGCTCTTTTCACCCACCGCTTTGAGTCAGTCATGAAGCCCGATATCCATCCCAACTATCGCCAGGTGGTGTTCCAGGACCTGTCGTCCGACTTCGCGTTCCTGACGCGCTCGACGATTTCTTCCAAGGACACCGTCAAGTGGGAAGACGGCAACGAGTACCCGCTGGTCAAGGTGGATATCTCGAGCCATTCCCATCCGTTCTACACCGGCAAGCAGAAGTCGCTGGACACCGGCGGCCGCGTCGACAAGTTCCGTCGTCGCTACGCGCAGAAGTAATCGCGCGAAGCCATCTGCTGTCACGCTGCGGCCACGCAGCGTACGCATGAAAAAGTGCACGGGGCGAGCTGATGCTCGCCCCGTGTGTTTTTGCGTCTGCCATCCGACCATCCGCTAGGGCATGTTGGCGGGTCGATATGCGATAATCGGCGGCGAGGTGTCGCAGCCTTCCCCCCAATGCGACATCAACCCTACCTCGCCGGCCATCGCCTCGCGCGACACGTCGGCGACGACATTTCGTGAAGGAGGTTTTCCGTGTCCGATTCCAAGATCGTCAAGTTGGTGGATGAGTCGACCAACCGCAGCAGTGAACTGCCCCTGCTCAGCGGCACGCTAGGTCCCGCATGCATCGACATCGGAACGCTGTACAAGGACACGGGACATTTCACCTACGACCCGGGTTACGGCAGCACCGCCAGCACCAAGAGCGCCATCACCTATATCGACGGCGACGAAGGCGTGCTGCTGTATCGCGGCTACCCCATCGAGCAGCTGGCCGAGAAGTCGAATTTCCTCGAGACCTCCTACCTGCTGCTCAATGGCGAGCTGCCGACCAAGGACCAGTTCTCCAAGTTCGAGCACGACATCACGCATCACACGATGATGCATGAGTCGCTGAAGGACTTCTTCAAGGGCTTCCACCACGACGCGCATCCGATGGCCATGCTGGCCGCTTCGGTGGCGTCGCTGTCGGCCTTCTACCACGACGATATCGACGTCGATAACGCCGACGACCGCAAGCTGGCCGCGATCCGCCTGATCGCCAAGATGCCGACGATTGCCGCCGCCTGCTACCGCTATTCGATCGGCTGGCCGTTCCGCTATCCGCGCAACAACCTCGAGTACGTCGACCGCTTCCTGCACATGATGTTCGAAGTGCCGAGCGAGCCGCTGGAGATGAGCCCGGTCGCCGCCAAGGCGCTGGACCTGTTGTTCATCCTGCACGCCGACCACGAGCAGAACGCCTCCACCTCGACGGTGCGCCTGGTCGGTTCGACCGGTGCCAACCCGTACGCCTCCATCGCAGCCGGCATCACCGCGCTGTGGGGTCCGGCCCATGGTGGCGCGAACGAAGCCGTGCTCAAGATGCTCGAAGAGATCGGCACCGCCGACAAGGTCGAGACGGCCGTCAAGCGCGCCAAGGACAAGAACGACAACTTCCGCCTGATGGGCTTCGGCCACCGCGTGTACAAGAACTTCGATCCGCGCGCGAAGATCATCCGCGAGATGTGCCACAAGGTGCTCAACGAGCTGGGCGTCAATGACCCGCTGCTCGACGTGGCCATGAAGCTGGAAGAGGCCGCGCTGAAGGACGACTACTTCGTCGAGCGCAAGCTCTACCCGAACGTCGACTTCTACTCGGGCATCATCTACAAGGCCCTGGGTATCCCGACCGAAATGTTCACGGTGATGTTCGCCATCGCGCGTACCTCGGGCTGGATCTCGCACTGGATCGAGCAGCATGAAACGCCGGGATCGCGTATCGGCCGTCCGCGCCAGATCTATACGGGTGCTGACGTGCGCAACTATGTGGCCAGCGACAAGCGTTGATACGCTGGTTCATTGACTAGAAAAAAAGCCCCGGTTTTCCGGGGCTTTTTTTGTGGGTGTCGGCAAGGTTGTGTCGCGCACAGGGTGCGCTCCCACAATGGTCGCGGCACATCTGTGGGAGCGCACCCTGTGCGCGACAGACCTGTCAACGAAGCGCTGACGACAACATCCGTTCAAACTCGTCGTCGTTATCCGCCGTAGCCAGCAACTCCTCGACGGCCGTGATCGACGCACGCCGCATCGGCTTCTCATCGATGCGATCCAGCGGTGCCTGCTTCAGCGCGTCGCGTGGCAATACGGTGATGTCGAAGGGCAGTCCGTCCGCGGCAAACAGCAGCACGGGATATTCCTCCTGCTCGTCGCGGGTCGTGCGCAGGCGGCGCGTCTGCTGGGTGAGCGGGACGCCGCGTTCCTGCATGAAGAGCACAACGCTTTCGGCGGTGTCGCTGAAGACATGCAGGCAGACGGCCGAGTGGGCATCCGCGGTGCCTTCGAGTACGGCGCCGACCAGTCGTGGATCGAAGCGGTCCAGGAAGCGCATGGCTTCAACGGCGGCCTCGCGCCGCTCCTGCAGCAGCTGGGGCTGGGATTCGGCGTGGAAGATGCGCTGGTGTTCCCGCAGTGCGTCTTCGATCTCGTTGTTGCGCGGCAAGGCCTGCGCGTCGAGGATGCCCAGCCGCTCGGCGGCCTTGACCTTGGCGTGATGGAAGTCGCGGATGCCGTGCTCGCTCATCAGTCGCGCCGCCTCCTGGGCGACGCGAAGACGATTGCGCTGCAGGCGATCCTGCGCGTGGATGCGGTGATGCTGACCTCGTGCCATGCCTCATTCCCCCGGCAATCTGGCGCCCGTCGTTGCGGGCGACAGCGGCAGCACGGTTAGGTGACGGAACCGGCGCTGCCGACGATTAGAAGATGTCGTAGGCGTGCTGCTGATCCTGGTCCTCCTGCTGCTGGTTGGCCTGGTTACGCAGTCGATCAACGTCTTCGACCTTGAAGATCTCCGACATGATGTTCGGGTCGTCCGCGCCGGCGGGCAGGCCGCTCTGGCGGTCTATCTGTACCGTAGTGATACCCGGCGGCAACGGCAAGATGGAGGGCGGCTGGTCCTTCAGCACCGCGCCGGTATAGCTCATCCAGATCGGCAGGGCGGCCTTGGCGCCGAACTCGCCCTTGCCGAGCGAGCCGAAGTCGTCAAAACCGACCCACACCGACGTGACCAGGTCGCCGTTGAAGCCGACAAACCAGGCATCGCGATGGTCGTTGGTCGAGCCGGTCTTGCCGGCCAGGTCGGTGCGGCCGAGCGCGGCGGCGGCGGCGCCGGTGCCGCGCTTGACCACATCCTGCATCAGCGAGGTGACCAAGTAGTCGTTGCGCACCTCGATCACCTGCGGCGCCAGCACCGGCGGATGGGTGCCGTCGCCATGGGCATCGGCCGGGAGCACGGCATCGCCGACGCCGGCCACGCTGCCGGAGGTCGTCGGGACGGTGGCGGCAGCCGCCACCGAATTCCCAGGCGCGGCGCCCGTATTGGCCGGCGGCGGACCGGGCGGGCGGGTATCCAGCAGGCGCTCGGCGCAAGTACGGCAGGCGCGGGCGGGATTGGCCTGGTAGACCGGCTTGCCGTCGCGGTCATCGATCTGGCTGATGAAGTACGGGGTGACCAGGTAGCCGCCATTGGCAAACACGGCATAGCCGCGGGCCATGCTCATCGGCGACACCGAGGCGGTGCCCAGCGCCATCGACAGGTTGCTGGGCAGCGAATCGAGGGCGAAGCCGAAGCGGGTGGCGTAATCCCGGGCAAAGCGCACGCCGATGGCGTCGAGCAGTCGCACCGACACCAGGTTCTTGGACTGCACCAGGGCCTCGCGCAGGCGGATCGGGCCATCGAACTTGTCATCGTCGTTGGACGGCGTCCACAGGCCGCCGGGGCGTGACGGGTCGGGCAGGGCGAGCGGCGCATCGTTGACGATGGAGGCGGGCGTAAAGCCGCGCTCGAACGCCGCCGAGTAGATGAAGGGCTTGAAGCTCGAACCCGGCTGACGCGCGGCCATCACCGCGCGGTTGAACTTGCTGCGCAGGAAGTTGAAGCCGCCCACCAGGGCCTGCAGCGAGCCGTCCTCGGGATTGAGGGAGACCAGCGCACCCTGGGCGGCCGGGATCTGGGTCAACAGCCACTGGCCCTTGTCGTCGCGCGAGACGCGGATGATGTCGCCGCGCTTGAGCACGGTGGCGACGCTCTTGGGCGTGGCGCCCACGCGGGTGTCGTCAATGCGCGGACGGGCCCAGCTCATCGCCTCCAGGTTCAGTTTCACCTCGTCGCGGCTGACCAGATAGACGCTGGCCTCGGTGGCCGATACCTGGGTGACGATGCCCGGCTGCATGCCGGAAATGTCGGTATAGCCGGCCAGGGCGCGCTCCAGTTCGTCCGTGCCGGCGTCGGCCGCCAGCTCCTGGTGGGCCTCGGGGCCGCGCCAGCCGTGGCGGTGGTCGTACTCGACCAGGCCCGAGCGCATCGCGTCCACCGCGGCCTGCTGGCGCTTGCTGTCGACCGTGGTCTTGACCACATAGCCTTCGGTGAGGGCGTCGTTGCCCAGGCGGTCGAGCACCTGCAGGCGCACCATTTCGGCCAGGTACGGCGCATCCACCTCGATCGCCGGCTCATGCGGCGAGGCGTTGATCGGCTCGGCGATGGACTGCTCGTACTCGGCCTTGGAGATGAAGCGGTTCTCCAGCATCTGGCCCAGCACCCAGTTGCGGCGCGCCATCATGCGCTTGGGGCTGTTGAGCGGGTTCACCAGCGAGGGCAGCTGGAAAGTCGAGGCCAGGGTGGCGCATTCGGCCACGGTGAGCTGGTCCAGGGTCTTGCCGTAGTAATAGGAGGCTGCCGCGGCCACGCCGTAGGAGCGGTGGCCCAGGAACATCTTGTTGAGATAGAGCTCCAGGATCTGGTCCTTGGTCAGCTCGCTCTCCATGCGCAGGGCGATGAAGATCTCGGTCAGCTTGCGCGAATAGAGCTTTTCCGGGCTCAGGAAGAAGTTGCGCGCCACCTGCTGGGTGATGGTGGAGCCGCCCGAGCCCTTGTCGCCGCCCGAGGCCACCACATGCCAGCTGGCGCGGGCGATGCCGTGCCAGTCCACGCCCGGGTGCTGGTAGAAGCTGGCGTCCTCGGCGGCCAGTACGGCGTGCTTGAGCCGGTCGGGGACCTGGTCGATCGCCACGGGGATGCGGCGGGTCTCGCCGAAGCTCGCAATCAGCTTGCCATCTGCCGAAAGCACCCTAAGCGGCACCTGCATGTGGTAGTCCTTAAGGACCGCCACGGAGGGGAGCCGGGGGGAAATAAGCCAGTAGGCCACGCCGACCGCCGCGACACCCAGCAGCAAACCTGTAAAAGCCAGGACGAGGATCCAGCGCAGCAACCGCTTAAGAATTTGCATGATTTGGGTGTTTGCGAGACGTGAGTCAAAACAAGTCAGAGTATAGATGTAGCAGTATCCACGGCATGAACCGAGCCCGTCACAGCAAGAAGCAGGCCAGGGCCCCAGTCGCCCAACCTGTGGATGCCGTCACGCGAATCAGTCGAGAAAAAGCTCGTAGGCCGTTGCCAATACGTTAATTTTTGGATTAAATGCCGATGCGCATCAGACCAATCTGAGTCTGGACGCACAGGGGCAAGGGGGAACATCGTGGGGCTCTTTACACCCAAGAAGCCGCCACTTGTCGGCGTCGACATCAGTTCGACGGCCGTCAAGTTGCTGCAACTCAGCCAGGCCGGCGGTCGCTATCGCGTGGAACATTACGCGGTCGAGCCACTGCCCCCCAATGCTGTAGTTGAAAAGAATATTGTCGAGGTCGAGGCGGTGGGCGAGGCGATTCGGCGCGCGCTGGCGCGCTCGGGTTCCAAGCTCAAGCATGCGTCCGCGGCGGTGGCAGGTTCGGCCGTCATCACGCGCGTGATCCCGATGCCGAGCGAATTGTCCGAGGATGACTTGGAAGGCCAGATCCAGGTCGAGGCCAACCAGTACATCCCGTATCCGATCGAGGAAGTCAGCCTGGACTACGAGATCCTCGGTCCGGTGCGCGACAACCCCGAGATGAACAACATCCTGCTGGCCGCGTCGCGTACCGAGAACGTGGACATGCGCGTGGCCGCGCTCGATCTGGGCGGCTTGTCCGCCAAGGTGATCGACGTCGAAGCGTTCGCCATGGAAAACGCGTTTGCGATGGTGGCCGACCAGTTGAACGTCGGTCGCGACGCGCTGGTCGCCGTGGTCGACATCGGCGCCACCATGACCACGCTGTCGGTGCTGCGCAACCAGCGCACCATCTACTCGCGTGAGCAGGTGTTCGGCGGCAAGCAGCTTACCGACGAAATCATGCGCCGCTACGGCCTCTCCTATGAGGAAGCCGGTCGCGCCAAGCGCAAGGGCGGTCTGCCCGACTCCTACGAGAGCGAGGCGCTGGAGCCGTTCAAGGAATCGCTGGTGCAGCAGATCAGCCGCCTGCTGCAGTTCTTCTTCGCCGGCAGCGAATACAGCAAGGTCGATCAGGTCGTGCTGGCTGGCGGTTGCGCATCCATCGAAGGCATCGGTCCGATGCTCGAAGATCAGCTGGGCGTGCCTTGCGTGGTGGCCAACCCGCTGGCGCGCATGTCGCTGTCGCCTCGCGTGCAGGCCCAGTCGCTGGCACAGGACGCCCCCGCTTTGATGATCGCGGTCGGCCTCGCGCTGAGGAGCTTTGACTGATGGCACACATCAACCTACTTCCGTGGCGCACCGAGCGCCGCAAGCAGCGCGAGCGCGAGTTCTTCATGCAGCTGGGCGCGGCTGCCGTGGCAGGCGTGCTCGCCGTGCTGGTGTGGTACGGCTGGATGGACGGTCGCATCAGCAGCCAGAACGACCGCAATACCTATCTGCAGGGCGAGATCAAGCAGCTCGACGAGCGCATCACCAAGATCAAGGACCTTGAAAAAGTCCGCGAGAGCCTGCTCGCCCGCAAGCAGATCATCGAGCAGCTGCAGGCCAACCGTTCGCAGATGGTCCATCTGTTCGACGAACTGGTGAAGACCATCCCGGCCAGCGCCCGCCTCAACGGCCTCAAGCAGACCGGCGATTCGATGACGCTGGACGGTGTGGCGCAGTCGAACGCCAGCGTGGCCGAGTACATGCGCAACATTGAGTCCTCGCAGTGGATGGGCCATGCCGATCTGCGCAAGACCGAGAACACGCATGGCGACAGCCGTCTGCCCTACGCATTTGGATTGGATGTGGCATTGAGCCGGCCCAAGAGCGACGACAACGGCGATGGTGCCAGCGACGGCCACGCACCGGCCTCAGCCAGTTCCACCGCTCAGCCGGCCGCAGCCCATGACGTGCAGCCTGCCAAGGCCGCGACGGTGGCAGCACCGGCCACGCCGGCCGCCGCCCCCGCAGCCGCCACGCCTGCAGCCAATGGAGGAGCCAAGTAATGAAGTTCCTCAATGATCTGCAGAGCCTGGACCGCAACAACATCGGTGGCTGGCCCAAGTCGATCAAGGTGTTCTTCACCGGTCTGCTGCTTGCCCTGATCGTGCTCGGCGGTTGGTACTTCTTCGTCAGCGACCAGCAGGATCAGCTGCAGTCTGCCGTTCTCAAGGAAGACCAGCTCAAGAAAGAGTTCTCCGACAAGCAGGCCAAGGCGGTCAACCTCGAGGCTCTCCAGCAGCAGCTGGACGAGATGCAGGACATGCTGCGCCAGTTGCTGCGCCAGCTGCCCAGCAAGACCGAGATGCCCGAATTGCTGATCGACGTGTCGCAGACGGCGCTGTCGGCAGGCCTGGAAACCGAGCTGTTCCAGCCCGGTCCGGAGTCGCCGAAAGACTTCTACGCGGAGAAGCCGATCCAGTTGCGCATGGTGGGCACCTACCACCAGTTCGGTACCTTCATCAGCGGCGTGGCTTCACTGCCTCGCGTGGTGATCCTGACCATGCACGACGTGTCGCTCACGCCTAAGAACAAGGATCCCAAGGGTGGCGCTGCCGCCAACGGATTGCTGGTATTGCAGGGCACCGTGAAGACTTATCGCTATCTGGACGAAGACGAGAGCGCGTCGGCCAAGGCGGCCAACGCCAAGTCCACGCACGGCAAGCCGGCCGCGAAGACAGGGGGGCAGAAATGAGCAAGTTCGCTGCCATCAAGCCTGCCTCCATGGGCAAAGCCGTGCTGGTGATGTGCGCCGTCCTGACCCTCGCCGGTTGTAGCGGGCAGGACGACCTCCACCAGTGGGTTGCCCAGGAAAAGCAGAAGAAGGGCGCGCCGATCCCGCCGCTGCCCGTCATCAAGACGTTCGAGACCTTCCAGTACAACGACCAGGACAAGCGTGATCCGTTCAGCCCGAGCACGGCCGAACTCCAGAGCAGCGTCAACACGGGACCACGGCCGGACGAAAACCGCGCCAAGGAACCGCTGGAAATGTTCGCGCTGGACAGCTTGAAGATGGTCGGCACCGTGGGCAGTGGTGCTGCAACGGAAGTGCTCGTGAAGGACCCCGGTGGCGTGATCCACCGTGTCCATCGCAACGAATACATGGGCCAGAACTATGGTCGGGTCACCGCGGTAGCCGATGACCATATCGACCTGGTGGAACTGGTATCCAATGGCAACGGTGGCTGGATGGAACGTTCCGCCAGCATCGCGCTCAGCGAGAAATAAGAAACAGGGGCTGATGCAATGACCAACCAAATCAAAACCGTTCGGGGCCGTGTCATGCGCCAGGCTAGCCGTTATGTGGTTGTGGGCCTGCTGACGCTGGGCACTGCCTGGTCGAACGCAGCGGCTGCAGCCACCAGCACCCTGAAGGACATCAGCTACGACACGCTGCCAGGCGGCCGTGTCGAGCTGCATCTGAACTTCGCCCAGGGTCCGGTGCCGGAACCGAAGATCTTCACCACCGGCAATCCACCGCGCATCGCGGTCGATTTCCCTGACACCGATAACGCGGCGGCACGCCATCTCGATATCGGCAAGGGTTCGACCACCGGCGTCTCGGCGGTTTCCGCCGGTGGCCGCACCCGCGTGGTGGTCGAGCTCGTGCGCGACTCCACCTATCGTTCCCGCGTCGAGGGCAACAGCCTCGTGCTCACGGTGAACAACGGCACCGACTCGCAGACCACCACCACGGCATCGACTATCGATCCGTCCAAGGCGCTGCCGTCGATGGCCAGCGGTCCGGCGGTGTCCAACATCGACTTCCGCCGCGGTCCCAATGGCGAAGGCCGCATCCTGATCGACTTCAGCGCCGCCGGCGCCAGTGCCGACATGAAGCACCAGGGCGACAAGGTGATCGTGGACATCAGCCACGCCAACCTGCCGCCCAACTTGGCCCAGCGCCTGGACGTTCTCGATTTCGCCACGCCGGTGCAGTCGATCGTCACCAAGTCCAGTGGTGGCGGTGCGCACATGGAGATCAGCACGAAGGGTGTGGTCGATACCTCGGCCTACCAGAGCGGCAACCAGTACGTGGTCGAAGTGGCGCCCAAGAAGAAGGATCCCAAGGCCGACGCCGCACTGGCCAAGGGCCAGGAGCCGGTCTACACGGGCAACCGCGTGACCTTCAACTTCCAGGACATTCCGGTGCGCTCGGCGCTGCAGCTGCTGGCTGATATCTCCGGCCTCAACCTGGTGGCTTCGGACACGGTGGGTGGCAGCGTCACGCTGCGCCTGGTCAATGTGCCGTGGGACCAGGCACTGGATGTGGTGCTGCGCGCCAAGAGCCTGGACAAGCGCCGCAACGGCAACGTGATCTGGATCGCGCCGCAGGATGAGCTGGCCAAGTACGAGCAGAGCATTGCCGATGCCCGCATGAAGGCCGAGGACAACGCCGAGCTGATCACCGACTATGTGCCGATCAGCTATGGCAAGGCCAAGGACATTGCCAAGCTGCTGACCACGGGCAGCCAGCAGAGCCAAGGTGGTGGCGGCAACTCCGCCAATACCACGCACGGGTTCTTGTCCGCTCGCGGCAGCGTCTCGTTCGACGATCGTACGAACACCCTGCTGATCAACGACAACCCGCAGAAGATTCGCGAGCTGCGTGCCCTGATCGCCGTACTGGATAAGCCGGTGCAGCAGGTGTTGATCGAGTCGCGCATCGTCATCGCCACCGACAACTTCACCCGCGAACTCGGCGCCAAGTTCGGCATCCAGGGCAAGAAGGTGAACCCGAGCGGCCAGACGTTGTCGACCGGTGGTCAGTCCAATGGTGACGGTACGGCCGGTGGCATCAACGTCAACCTCCCGACCAGCACGCAGGCCGGCAGCTTCGCCCTGGGCATCCTCGGGAAGAACTACGCCCTGGATCTGGAGCTCTCGGCGGCGCAGACGGAAGGCCGCGGCGAAGTGATCTCCAGCCCGCGCGTCATCACCGCCAACCAGCAGGAAGCGGTGATCCGCCAGGGTCAGGAAATCGGTTACGTGACCTACCAGAACAGCGCCACTGGCGCAGCGGGTAGCGGCACGGCGACGGTCCAGTTCAAGGACGCCGTGCTCGAACTGAAGGTCACGCCGACCATCACCTCCGATAACCGCGTCTACCTGATGATCAACGTGAAGAAGGACGCGCTGGCGGACTTCATCACCGTGCCGGGCAGTGGCCAGGTGCCGCAGATCGACACGCGTGAGATCAACACCTCGGTGCTGGTCGACAATGGTCAGACGGTGGTGCTGGGTGGCATCTACGAGATCACCAAGCAGAACAACGCCACCAAGGTGCCTGGTCTGGGCGACATCCCGGGTCTGGGCGTGCTGTTCCGCAATACCTCGCGCGAAAGCGACAAGGCGGAGCTGCTGATCTTCGTGACCCCGCGCATCCTGAGCGAAAGCCTGCAATAAGCGCGGTTTCATTGGAAAGTCGACAAAGGGCGGCCTCGGCCGCCCTTTGTTTTTGGCGCTCCCGCTCTGGTCAATGGGGGTCGGAAGTCATGGGGAGTAAACTTCCGGCGCCAGTTAAGGTCTGTGGTTACGTTCAACCTTGATGGATTCCCCGATGGACATGCCCGAGGCCCCCACCTCATCCAGCCTGCAACAGGCCTTTCTGCGCGTACGCGATGAGCTGCAACGCAGCGTCATTGGCCAGCCGCACCTGATCGATTGCCTGCTGGTGGCCTTGCTCGCCGATGGGCACCTGCTGGTCGAAGGCGCGCCAGGCCTGGCCAAGACCACCGTGGTCAAGGCGCTGGCGGGCTGCATCGAGGCCGATTTCCATCGCGTGCAGTTCACCCCCGACCTGCTGCCGGCCGATCTCACCGGCACCGACGTGTTTCGCCCGCAAGCGGGCAGTTTCGAATTCGAGCGCGGCCCGCTGTTCCACAACATCGTGTTGGCCGACGAAATCAATCGCGCACCGGCCAAGGTGCAGTCGGCCCTGCTCGAAGCGATGGCGGAGCGCCAGATCACCGTGGGTCGCAGCACGTGGCGCCTGCCCGAGCTGTTCATGGTGATGGCGACGCAGAACCCGATCGAGCAGGAAGGCACCTTTGCACTGCCCGAGGCACAGCTCGACCGCTTCGTGATGCACGTGACCATCGGCTATCCCGACGCGGCCGCCGAGCTGGCCATCCTGCAGCTCGCCCGCGAGCAGGCGCGCCGGAGCCTGCACCCGGCGCCGGTGGCGCCGCCCAGCTTGACCCAGACCGATGTCTTCAATGCCCGCGATGCCGTGCTCGACGTGCATATGGCGCCGGCGCTGGAGGAATACATCACGCAACTGGTATTGGCCACGCGCGAACCGGGCGCCTACGGCGCCGAGCTCAAGCGCTGGATCGCCTGGGGCGCCAGCCCGCGAGGGACGATTGCGCTGGATCGCTGCGCCCGCGCCCACGCGTGGCTGGCGGGCCGCGATTACGTGCTGCCTGAAGACGTGCACGCCATCGTCCACGAAGTGCTGCGCCATCGCGTCCTGCTCAGCTACGAAGCGGAAGCCGAAGGCATACGCAGCGATCAGGTGATACGCCGCGTGCTGGATCTTGTGCCGCTGCCGTGAGTGCCGTAGCTCCCATCACCGCGGACGGCGATGGCCGTACGCGCGTCCGCCTTGCCGAACTGGTGGCTCTGCGCGCCCGAGTGGCCAAGGCCGCGCTGCCGCGGCTGGAAAGTCGCGCCATGCGTTCGGGCCAGCAGTCCAGCCGTCTATACGGCCGCGGCATGGACTATGCCGAATCGCGCGTCTACCAGCCGGGCGACGATGTGCGACGCATGGATTGGCGGCTGACTGCACGCAGTGGTCGCCTGCACACCAAGTTGTTCCAGGAGGAGCGCGAGGGTCGCCTGCTCATCCTGCTCGACGCCCACGAGAGCATGCGCTTTGGTACGCGCGTGCGCCTGAAGTCCGTGCAGGCGGCGCGTGCTGCCGCGCTGGCGGCCTGGTACGCGGTGCGCGCGGGTGAGCGGGTAGGGTTGATGTCGTTCGGCAATGGTCATCGCATGCTGCGGCCACAGTCGGGCACGCGTGGCGCGCTCGCGGTCTGCGGAGCGCTGGCGGACTGGGATGCCAGCTATGCGCCGATACCGGGGGAGCCGCTGTCCGATGTGCTGCTGCGTGCGGGGCGGCTGATGCATGGCGCCAACCGCGTGTTGTTGATCAGCGACGGCCTGAGCTGCGACGAAGGCGCGCATGGCCACCTGCTCAAGCTCTCGCACAAGGCAGGCATACGCGTGCTGGTGGTGGCGGACGCCTTGGAGTTGGGCTTGCCGCCCGCAGGGCGCTATCCCATGGAACACGATGGCATCCGCCGCGACGTGGCCTTGTTTGGCGAGCGGCAGCGCCGCGAGTTCCAGCAGGCGCTCGGTGCGGGGCAGAGCCGGTTGAACGGCATGGCGCAGTCGCTCGGCCTGCCGCATAGCACCATCGATACCGCGGCCGATCCGTTGGACGCGGTGATGTCGCTGCTGGCGCCCGGAGTACGTCGATGAGCGTGCCGGCTGCCGCACAAGCCAACGGCCCCCTGCTGCGCGATATCCATCTGCCGCCGGCGCCCTCGTGGTGGCCGTTGGCGCCAGGATGGTGGGGCCTGATGGTGTTGGTCCTGCTGGCCGTGGGAGTGACGATCTGGTGGTGGCGTCGGCAGCGTCGCCGTGCTGCCGACGAACGCCGCGTCCTGGCCGAGGTCGACCGGGTGCTGTCGCTGTGGCGCGAACAGCCGCAGGCGCTCGCCACGGGATTGCACCAGCTGCTGCGGCGCGGCGCGCTGCGCATCGATCCGACCGCCACGCTGCAGCGTGGCGAAGCCTGGCGGCAGACCCTGGCCAGGATGCCTGTCGATGCCGTGGCGCTCGAGCACCTGCACGGATTGGAAACAGCCATGTATCGCCCGACCACGTCGCTGGATCCTGACGCCGCCGCCATCGCCACGCGCCGCTGGTTGCAGCTGGCGTGGCGCCAGCGCGTCCCGTCGTCTGCGCAGGGTGCAAGTGGCCGCAAGGCGGGCAGGCTGCTGTCATGAGCGAGTTCGTCTGGCCGTGGGTGATCGTGCTGGCGCCGTTGCCGTGGTTGTTGCGCTGGTGGTTGCGTCCAGCCTCGCCGGGGCAGGCTTTGCATATCCCGCATCCGGGTGTGCACCTGGATACGCCCGAGCGACAGGGACGCGGTGGCTGGCGTACCTGGCTGCTGGTGCTCGCGTGGCTGGCCTTGCTGGCCGCGGCGGCACGCCCGCAATGGGTCGGTCCGCCGCAGGCGCAGCAACGCAGCGGACGTGCCCTGATGCTGGCGGTCGATCTGTCCGGAAGCATGCGCACCGACGACATGCAACTGAGCGGCCAGCCAGTCAGCCGCTTTGGCGCGGTGGAGGCGATTGCCGGTGATTTCATTGCGCGTCGCAGCGGTGACGAAATGGGTCTGATCCTGTTCGGCAGCCGCGCGTTTTTGGTGACGCCGCTGACCTATGACCTGCAGGCCGTGCGCGCCCAGCTGCAAGGCGCAGCCGTCGGCCTGGCGGGTACGGAGACGGCCATTGGCGACGCCATCGGCGTGGCGGTCAAACGGCTGGCGGGCCTACCCGAACAGGCGCGCGTGGTGGTGCTGCTGACCGACGGCGTCAACAACGCCGGCAATATCGCGCCGCTCGATGCCGCGCATGCCGCCAAGGCGGCGGGCGTGCGCATCTACACCATTGGCATCGGCGCGACCCAAATGAGCATCCCGGATCTGTTCGGCACGCATACGGTCAATCCGTCGGCGGACCTGGACGAAGGCATGCTGCGCACCATGGCGACGCAAACCGGTGGCCGTTATTTCCGCGCCACCGACGCCAGCCAGCTGGCCGATGCCTATCGCGCCATCGACGCCCTGGAGCCGATGCCGCAACAAGGTCCATCGCTGCGTCCGCGCCACGAGTTGTTCCGCTGGCCGCTCGGCGTCGCCGTGCTCGCCTGGCTGCTCGCCTTCGCACCGCATGTGCGCCGCCGGGAGGCGTTTGCATGAGCGAGGCGTTGCAGCAGTTTCATTTCCTGCGGCCGTGGTGGCTGCTCGCCTTGTGCGCGCTGCCTCTGTTGATCGCGTTCGCGGCAGGGCGACATGGTGCCCGCGAACAATTGTCGCGACTGGTCGATGCCGAGTTGCTGCCGTTCCTGTTGAAGGGAAATCCGGTGCGCCGGCGTGCCACGCCGTGGCTGCTGGCCTGCGGCTGGACGCTCGTCACCTTGGCCATGGCGGGGCCCACCTGGAGCCGCGTGGCGCAACCCTTGTATGCGAAACGCGCCGCCCAGGTCGTGGCCGTATCGATGTCGCCGCGCATGCTGGCGCGCGACGTGGCGCCGAGCCGGCTCGATCGCGCGCGCTACAAGGTGCGCGACCTACTGGCCAGCAATCACGATGGACTCAATGCGCTGATCGCGTACGCCGGCGAGGCCTTCGTGGTGGCGCCGCTGACCTCCGATGGTTCGGCGCTCAACGATCTGCTGGCGGCACTCTCGCCCGATACCATGCCCGTCGATGGTGATGATGCGGCCCAGGCCATCGAGCGTGGCGTCGGCTTGATGCACGATGCCAAGGCCGGTGGCGGTTCGCTGGTGCTGGTGACCGACGATGCCGATGCCGCCGCGCAGGCGGCAGCGCGCAAGGCGCTGGCCGATGGCGTGCGCGTGTCCGTGCTCGGCATCGGTACCTGGCAAGGTGGCCCGGTGCCGCTGTCGGACAACAGCTTCCAGCGCGACGCGCAAGGCGGGGTGATGCTCGCGCGTCGCAACGACGATGCCTTGCGCGCACTCGCCGCCAGCGGCGGCGGGCAATACGTGCCGATGACCGATGACGATCGCGATATACGCGCACTGGACAGCGAGCTGCGTGCGGGCGGACCGGCAACGCTCGCCGCGGATCTGCATGGCGACGAATGGCAGGATCGCGGACCCTGGTTGCTGCTGTTGTTGCTGCCGCTGGCGGCCACGTCATTTCGCCGTGGTTGGCTGATGCTGCTCGCGCTCGCCTTGTTGCCCGCTGTGCCGGGCGCTGCGCAGGCGAGCACCTGGAGCGATTTGTGGCGCCGCCCCGATCAGCAGGCCGCCACCGCTCTGCAGCAGGGCGATGCCAGACGTGCCGAGCAGTTGGCGCGCGATCCGGCCTTGCGCGGCGCAGCGGCCTATCGCGCCGCGGATTACGCCGCAGCGGCCCATGAGCTGCGCCCGCTGCCGGGCACCGACGCGCAGTACAACCTGGGCAATGCGCTGGCCAAACAGGGTGATTATCAGGGCGCGCTGGATGCCTACGACCGTGCGCTCAAGGCGGATCCGAACAACGCCGACGCGCTGGCCAATCGCAAGGCGGTGGAAGACTGGATGCGACGTCAGCCGAAAAATCCGCAGAACGACAACGGCGCAAAGGACAACAAGGGCAAGGCAGGCTCGGGTCCCTCGACCACGCCGCCCGACAATGCACAGGGCCAGTCCGGTCAGCAGCGCGACGAGAGTAAGCAGGACCAGGGGCAGGGCAAGTCATCGCCGGATGCGCATGGTGGTTCGGAGGGACAGAGCCACGATCAGAGCGCGCAGGGACGCAACCAGACGATGGACAAGTCGCCCGACCAGGACGGCGCGAGCCCGCCACAGACCCCCGAGCAGCAAGCCCAGGAGCGCGCCCGTCAGGCGCAGGCGCAACAGGCGCTGCAAAAGCAGATGGACCAGGCGCTGGGCAAGCAGCAGGCCAACGAGAAGGCGCGCGATGGCGCGCACGAACTCGGTGCCGTCGAGAAGGACGACGCCCAAGCCAGGCTGCCCGCCGATGTGCGACAGGCGCTGCAACGCGTGCCCGATGATCCCGGTGCGCTGCTGCGGCGCAAGTTCGAACTTGAATACCGGCAGCGCCATGGGGGCGCGGCGCCGTCAGAAGGTGACTCGCCGTGAAGGCCCGCTATCTCCACATCCTGCTGTGTTGCCTCGCGTGCCTGTGGCCGCTGGCCTCGTTCGCCGCCGACGTGCAGGCAACGCTGGACCGTCATCGCGTGGAACTGGGCGAGACGGTCACGCTGAACCTGCGTGCCAGTGGCGGCGCCATGGCGGCCACGCCGGACCTCAGCGTGTTGTCGCAGGACTTCGCCGTGCTCGGCTCGTCGAGCAACACCAGCCTCAGCATCATCAACGGCCAGCGCACCGCGCAGGTCACGGTTGGCGTCGCGTTGCGCCCGCTGCATGTGGGCACCCTGCGCATCCCGTCGCTGTCGTTCGCTGGCGGAACCACCGCACCGGTGGAACTGGAAGTGGTGCAGCCCGATACCAGCGCGGCGGCGGCCGGTCGCAAGGATGTCTTTGTCGAGGCGACCGTCGATCCCGCCAGTGCCTATGTCGGCCAGCAGATGGTCTATACGGTGCGACTGTTCTTCGCCACCGACCTGACCAGTGGCGCATTGGAAGACCCGCAGGTGGCGGGCATCGACTTCCGTCGTCTCGGTGATGAAATCAATTACCAGGCGGAGCGGGGCGGTCGCCGCTACAACGTGATCGAGCGCCGCTATGCGGCCACGCCGCAGCGCGAAGGGCATCTGCAGATTCCGGCGGTGGCGTTCCAGGGCGAGTCGGTCAACATGGCCAACCCGGATGCCTTCTTCGGCAACGGCACGCCGATCACCGCCGCGTCGCCAGCGGTGGATATCGATGTACGACCTGCGCCCACGCAGGCGGCGCAGTCGGCATGGCTGCCGGCGCGTTCGCTCAATCTCACCCTGGACGGTGGCCCGTCGCATGGCGATCTGCACGTGGGCGAACCGCTGAACCTGGTGATGAACGTGCAAGCCGTCGGGCTGCCGTACGAAGCACTGCCGGCGCTGAGCCTGCCGGCGCTCGATGGCGCCACCGTGTATCCGGACAAGCCGGTGAATGGCACGCGCGTGGAAGGCCAGTGGCTGGTGGGGCGTCGTCAGCAGAGCTTCGCCGTGGTGCCCAATCGCGCGGGCACGCTCAGCATTCCGGAAACCACGCTGACCTGGTGGAACGTGGTCGAGAACCACGCCGAAACGGCGCGCATCCCGGCGCAGACCTTCAACGTGCTGGCTGCCGCCGGCGCGCCGGCGACGCCGGCAGCACCAGCACCGCAGGTCAACGCGGCGCCTGTCGACGCCGCGCCCACGCAGGCTCCTGTCGTCGTCCAGCACGCATGGTGGCGCAACGTCGCGCTCGCCAGCCTCGGCCTGTGGCTGCTGACGGTGCTGGCGTGGCTGATCTGGCGCGCCCGGCGCGGCAAGCCTGCGCAAGCGGCGTCGCCAGTGGAGGCGAAGGGCACGGCATCACAGCTGCGCGCAGCCTTCCTCACCGCCGCACGCGGCAAGGATGCGGCGGAGCAGGCCGGCGCCTTGCTGGCCTGGGCCCAGGCGGAGAGGCCGACGCTACGCAACCTCGGTGAACTCGGCCAGGCTTTGTCGGCGGGCCCTCAGCGCGAAACCATCGATGCCTTGCAGCGCAAGCGCTACGCTGGCGCGGACGAAAGCGGGCTGGGCGAACGTCTCGCCGCTGCGTTCAAACCTGGATTTGCATGGCAGCCCCTGGAGCAGGCGTCGAACGTCTCGCCGCTGCCGCCGCTCTATCCATTCAACGTGCGCCGCTGAGCGCCTCGCGCCAGGTGGCGGCCATGTCCTCGCTGAAGCAGCAGACCCGTACGACCGACGGACCTCCCTCCGGCGCATCCAGCAGGGTGCGCACGGCCACCCGGGCGGCCCGATGCGGCGGATAGCCGTAGACGCCGCAGCTGATCGCGGGAAAGGCGATCGAAGCCAGGTCGTATTCGGTCGCCAGGGCCAGGCTTTGCCGATAGCAACTGGCCAGTTGTTCAGGTTCACCGCTCTGGCCACCCAGCCAGATCGGGCCGACGGTATGAATGATGTAACGAGCCTTGAGGTCGAAACCGGCGGTGATGCGGGCTTCGCCAGTAGGGCAGCGCACGCCGGGACTGAGCTCGGGTATGGCCAGGCAGGCCTCCATCAGCCTCGGACCCGCCGCCCGGTGGATGGCGCCATCCACGCCGCCGCCGCCCAGCAGGGTGCTGTTGGCGGCGTTGACGATGGCATCCACGTCCAGTGCGGTAATGTCGCCGACAATGATGTCTATGTTCATGGGCATTGGCTTCGTAAATAGTTGCGACGTATGCTTGGGCTACGACACTGTCCCGCAGGGAATCACCCATCGCCATGACTAAGGCAGAAGACATTTCGTTTGGCTATTTGCTCAACGATGTCACCTTGCTGTTCCGCAAGCACTTCGACAGGCGCGCCGTGAAATTCGGGTTGACCCGCGCCCAGTGGCGGGCCACCAAGATGCTCTACCACCGCGAGGGCCTGCGCCAGACCGAGTTGGCCGAATCGCTGGAGATGGAGCCCATCGCGGTGGGCCGGGTGATCGATCGCCTGCAGGCCGCCGGCTTCGTCGAGCGTCGCCCCGATCCAAAGGATCGCCGCGCCTGGCGGCTGTACGTCACCGACCAGGCGCGCGGCGTGATTGCCGACATGGAGCTGATCGCCAAAGGCGTGCGCAAGGACGCCACCCAGGGTATCAGCGTGCCTGAGCTGGAACAGGCCCTGGGCGTGCTCAACCGCATGAAGGAAAACCTGCAGGCGCTGGACAACGGCATCAGTCCCGACGACGGCGAGGCCTGATCCGCCGCTCCAAGGATCCCATCCCAGGCCTTTTGGCAGGTGTGCGTCATGCTGCCGTCACACTATGTTGCGATGAACATGTCGTCTGCCTGACGGCGGACGGTTTGCCAAGTGCTGTCGGTCGTGCGGGTCACGGACGCTGGCTGCATCACAATGCCTGGTGCGACGCACCGGCGAGGTGAGGGATGCCCCAAGTAAGCAAGGGCATGCTTCGGTGCGGCAATCCCCTTTTGGACAGGCAGCGCAGCCTATGCGGCGGCGTCCCGGCGCATGACGGGCGCGCTGGTAGCGGTGGGTGGTCGGAGACATCATGCAAGGTTCGTCCCGCAAGAAACTCGTAGTGCTGGCAGCGATCATCGTCGCCGCGATCGTGGCCGCGCAGATGTTCCGCGGCGGCGAGCGTGCCGCGGCCAAGACGCCTGCCACGCCATCCTCGGTGCCGGTGAAAGTGGCCAGCGCGCATCGCGGCGATCTGGATCTCACCCTGAAAGTGATTGGCCGCGCGGAAGCCTTTTCGACGGTGAACGTGCAGGCGCGCGTCAGCGGCCAATTGCAGGCCTTGCTGTTCAAGCCCGGCGGACAGGTCAAGCAAGGCGACACCATCATCCGCATCGATCCCAGCCTGCTGCAGGCGCAGCTCGATCAGGCGCTGGGCAATCTGGCCAAGGACCAGGCGCAGCTGGACAACGCCAAGACCGTGATCAAGCGTTACCAGCCCCTGCTCGGCAAGGGCTATGTCTCGCAGATGGACTACGACACCTACACGGCCAACCAGAGCATCTATACCGCCGCGGTGAAGGCCGATCAGGCGGCGGTGGAACTGGCGCGCACGCAGCTGGGCTACACCCAGATCCAGGCGCCGTTCGACAGCATTGCCGGCGCGCCGCTGGTGTATCCCGGCGCGCAGCTCACTGCCAATGACACCTCGATCGTCGTGCTCAACCAGATTCGCCCGATCCACGTGACCTTCTCCGTGCCCGAGACCGGCCTGGATGGCATCAAGGCGACCATGGCGCGCGGCAAGGTGCCGGTCGCCGTGAACATCCCCGGCACCAAGTCGGCACCGATGGATGCGGAGCTGGATTTCATCAACAACTCGGTGGACGCCGCCACCAGCACCATCCAGCTGAAGGCGCGCTACACCAACGAAGATGACCGCCTCACGCCGGGTCAGTTCGTGGAAGTGGTGCTGCCGACCACGCGCCTGACCAACGTGGTGACCGTGCCCGTGGTGGCCTTGCAGAACTCGCCATTGGGCAGCTTCGTGTTTGTGGCCAATGCGGATGGCACGGTGCAGCAGCGCATGGTCACGGCCGGTCCCACCACGGGTGGACAGATCGTCATCGAGAAGGGCTTGAACGGCAGCGAGACGGTGGTGACGGACGGCCAGCTGCTGCTGGTCGACGGTGCCCACGTGCACGTCGTGACTGACAAGGGCTGAGGCGGCACATGAACCTGCCTGCCCTGTGCATACGACGCCCGGTGATGACCACCCTGCTGATGGTGGCCTTGCTGGTATTTGGCGTGGTCGCGTATCCGAAGTTGCCGGTCAACGAACTGCCCAATGTCGACTTTCCCACCATCACGGTGAGCGCCAGTCTTCCGGGCGCCGCGCCGGAAACGATGGCGACGGCGGTGGCGACGCCGCTGGAAAACCAGCTGTCGACGATCGCCGGCATCCAGTCGATGACCTCGACCAGTGCCTTGGGCGCCACCTCGATCACGCTCACCTTCGAACTCGATCGCAATATCGATGGCGCGGCGCAGGACGTGCAGGCGGCCATTTCCGCCGCGCAGCGCCAGCTGCCCACCAACATGCCCACGCCGCCGACGTTTCGCAAGGTGAATCCGGCGGACGCACCGATCCTGTACCTCACGCTGCGTTCGCGCACGCAGCCGCTATCGGTCGTCGATGATTACGCGGAGACCCAGCTGGCGCAGCGCCTGTCGATGATCGACGGCGTGGCGCAGGTGAGCGTGTACGGTGCGCAGAAATACGCGGTGCGTGTGAGCGTCGACCCGCAGAAGCTGGCGGCCAGCGGCATCGGCATCGATACGGTGCAGAACGCCATTGCCGCCGCCAACGTGAACCTGGCCACGGGCTCCTTGAACGGCAATCGCCAGCTGCTGCAGATCCGTTCGGACGGCCAATTGCAGCGGGCCAATGCGTACAACAACATCATCGTGGCCTACCGCAATGGCGCGCCGGTGCGCCTGTCCGACCTGGGCAAGGCCGAAGACAGTGTGCAGAACGACCAGGTAGCCAGCTGGTACAACGGCGAGCGCGCCATCGTGCTCGCCATCCAGCGCCAGCCGGGTTCCAACACCGTGGCTACCATCGACCGCATTCGCGCGGTGCTGCCCACCTTCGAGGCGACCCTGCCGCCGTCGATCAAGCTGGCCGTGCTGTACGACCGCTCGGTGTCCATCCGCGAATCGGTGAGCGACGTGCAGTACACCCTGCTGCTGGCCGGCGCGCTGGTGGTGCTGGTGATCTACCTGTTCCTGGGCAATGCATCCGCCACGCTGATCCCCGCGCTGGCGCTGCCGGTGTCCATCGTAGGCACGTTCGGCGCGATGTTTGCGCTGGGCTACAGCCTGGACAATCTCTCGCTGCTCGCGCTCACCCTGGTGGTGGGTTTCGTGGTGGACGATGCCATCGTGATGCTCGAGAACATCGTGCGCCACGTGGAAGAGGGCATGGATCCGTACGAGGCGTCGCTGAAGGGCGCCAGCGAAATCGGCTTCACTATTTTCTCGATGACCTTGTCGCTGGTGGCGGTGTTCCTGCCGGTGATGTTCATGGGCGGCATCGTCGGCCGGCTGTTCCATGAGTTCGCAGTGACGCTGAGCGTGGCGATCCTGATCTCCGGTTTCGTCTCGATCACCCTGACGCCGATGCTGTGCAGTCGTTTCCTGAAGCATGCCGAGCATGAGAAGAAGGCCACGGTGGTGCTGTGGTTCGATGCGGGGTTCGAGCGCGTGCGTCGCGGCTATGTGAGTTCGCTGACCTGGGCCGTGCATCATCCGCGCAGCATCATGGGCTTGTTCGTCGCCAGTCTGTTGGCCACCGCGCTGCTGTTCGTGGTGGTCGACAAGGATTTCATTCCGGCCGGCGATTCGGGGCAGCTCAACGTCAACGTCGAAGGTCCGGATGACACTTCGGTTTCCAGCATGGCGCAGCGCCAGCAGCAGCTGGCCAAGATCGTGGGCGACGATCCGAATATCCAGAGCTATATGTCCTCGGTGGGCAGCGGCGGCGCGCGCACCACCACCAACAACGGCTCCTTGTCGCTCACCCTCAAGCCTGCCAGCGAGCGTGAGCAGGGCATCAATGAAATCATCCAGGAGCTGCGGGCCAAGTTCGCCAAGGTGCCGGGCATCCGCGCCTATATCCAGAACCCGCCGCCGATCCAGGTGGGCGGCCGTCAGTCGAAGGCGCAGTACCAGTACACCTTGCAGTCGATCGATACGCCGGCGCTGTACGACTGGTCGGGCAAGGTGATCACCGCCTTCAGCAAGCTGCCCGGTTTCCAGGACGTCACCAGCGATCTGGATCTCAACGGTCCGTCCGTCGTGGTGAACGTGGATCGCGACAAGCTGGCCACCCTGGGTCTGAGCATGGACCAGGTGCAGACGGCGCTGGGTTCGGCGTTCGGCGCCAATCAGATTTCCACCATCTACGGCGCGTCATCGCAGTATTGGGTGATCCTGCAGGTCTATTACGCGCTGCAGAACGATCCGGACGTGCTGTCGCAAATCTACGTCACCTCCAGCAGCGGCACGCTGGTGCCGCTCAATGCGGTGGCGAACTTCGAGCGCAAGCCGCAGGCGCTGACGGTGAATCACCAGGGCCAGATTCCGGCGGTCACGGTGTCGTTCAACCTCGCGCCAGGTGTGAGCCTGAGCGAAGCCGTGGCGAGTATCGATGGCGCAATGAAGCAGATGAATCTGCCGCCGACCATCACCGGCAGTGTGCAGGGCACGGCGCAGGCGTTCCAGGATTCGATGCAGGGCATGGGCCTGCTGCTGGTGATGGCGCTGTTCGTGATCTATCTGGTGCTCGGCATCCTGTACGAGAGCTTCATCCATCCGTTGACCATTCTCTCCGGCCTGCCGTCGGCCGGTGTGGGCGCGCTGCTGACGTTGATGATTTTCCGCGCGCCGCTGGACCTGTTCTCCTTCGTCGGCATCGTGATGTTGATCGGCATCGTGAAGAAGAACGCCATCATGATGATCGACTTCGCGCTGGAGAAGCAGCGCAGCGAAGGCACCGCGCCGGCGTTGGCGATTGTCGAAGCCTGCCAGGTGCGTTTCCGTCCGATCATGATGACGACGATGGCTGCGTTCGCCGGTACCTTGCCGATTGCGCTGGGACTTGGCGCCGGTGCGGATACGCGTCGCCCGCTTGGCCTGGCCGTGGTCGGTGGCTTGCTGGTGTCGCAGGTGCTCACCTTGTACCTGACGCCGGTGATCTATCTGTATCTCGATCGCTTGAATGCGCGGCTGTCGCGCAAGCGGCGAGTGGGTGAGGCCGAGACGGCACACTGAGCGTCACCTCACCCTCTGTGGGAGCGCACCCTGTGCGCGACTGCGGCGTGTCATCGTCTCCGCCTTGTAGGGTTGTCGCGCACAGGGTGCGCTCCCACAGTGGATGGCGGGACAAAAAAGGGCGGCCATGGGCCGCCCTTTTTGATTACATCTGAACAGCGATCACTCTTCCGCCCCATCACCCGCAAACGCACCGGGCGCCGAACCAAAATCCCCATCCGCCTGCGCCGCCATGTACGAGAACGCGGCATACACCGCCACGTTCTGCGCCAGCTCCTTCGGATCGATCTTGTCGAGCGTGTCGTTGGCCGTGTGGTGGTAGTCGAAGTAGTCGGTACCGTCCTGCACCAGCGACAGCGCGGCCATGCCCTTGCCGTGCATCTGCGACAGGTCCGAACCGCCGCCACCCGGCTTCTTGGCGTCGTAGTCCACGCCGATCGGCGCCAGCACCTTGGCGATCTGCTCGATCGCGCCGCGCGCTTCGGGCTTCACGCTGGCGGTCATCAGCCAGACTTTGCGCGCGCCGAAATCCGACTCGGTGCCGAGCTGGAACTTGGACACTTCCTTGGCATGCTTGTCGGCATACGCGCGGCCGCCCCACAGGCCCATCTCTTCGTTGGCGAAGGCGATGACGCGGATGGTGCGGTCAGGACGCTGCGGCATATCGTGGATCAGCTTGCCGGCCGCCATGGCAATCGCCACGCCGGCGCCGTCGTCGATCGCACCGGTGCCCGGATCCCACGAATCGAGATGGCCGCCGATCGCGATGACCTGGTCAGGATGCTTCTTGCCGGTCACTTCGCCGATCACGTTGGCGCCGGTATAGCTGCCGTTGAAGCCCACATCCAGATCTAGCTTCACGCTCACCGGCTTGCCGTAGCCGAGAATGCGCGTGAGCTGGTCGGCATCGGGATTGGAGAGCGCTGCGGCGGGGATGGCTTCCTTCGGATCGGTAAAGCCCGTCACGCCGGTATGCGGCGTACGGCTGTTGGCATCGGTGCCGGCCGAACGCAGCAGGAAGCCGGCGGCGCCCATCTTTGCAGCTATCACCGGACCGCCGACGCGCACGCCCGAGCCGATGGCGTAATCCGCGCCATCCTTGTGACGCTGCATGTGCGCGTCGACATAGACGATCTTGCCCTTCACGCTGGCCGGATCGGCCTTCTTCAGCGCATCGAGGCTGTCAAAGCGCACCACTTCGGCGGTCAGGCCACCCTTGGGCGTACCGGCCGAATAACCCAGCGCGATCAGGTCCAGCGCCTGCGGGAACGGTGCCACGATGGCGGCATGTTCGCTGCGGCGCTCCCACAGCGGATAGGTGACCTGCTCGGTATAGACCTTGTCGAAGCCCAGCGCCTTGAACTTGGCGATGGCCCACTCGCGACCGCGCTCATCGGCCGGGCTGCCGGCAATACGCGGGCCCACTTCTGTGGTCAGCGACTCGACAATCTGGTAGGCCGTGTTGTCGTTCATCGCCTTGTCGCGCAGCTGTTCGGCCGTCTTTACGGCTGCGGCGGGAACCGTGGTCTGGGTGGCGGCATGGGCCGAGCCGATGGCGAACATCAGGCTGGCAGCGAGCAGGGTGAGCGGCAGTTGACGCATGTGGGGACGGTCCTTGGGCGGAAACTTCGATTATGGCCCGCGTGCCTGTGGCTGCTTAGGCCAGAAGTCATGGTGCGGGGGTTTAAACAGCAAACAAAAAAGGCGCCCTGGGCGCCTTTTCCGCGCAACGTTCCTCGTCGCTTACTTCGGGTTCTGCGCCTTCAGCAGGTCGCGGATCTCAGTGAGCAACACCACGTCCGCTGCCGGGGGCGCCGGCGCGGCTTCCTCGCGGCGGGTCAGCTTGTTGATCGCCTTGACCACCAGGAAGATCGCGAACGCAATGATGAGGAACTGGATCAGGGTATTGATGAAGTTGCCATAGCCAATAGCCACTTCGGCAATCTTGTGCGCCGGATCGGTATTGTCGGCGGGTTTGAGCACCCACTTCATCTGCGAAAAGTCGACGCCGCCGGTGAGCAGGCCGATCGGCGGCATGATGATCTGGTCCACCAGCGCGGTGACGATCTTGCCGAACGCGGCACCGATGACCACACCGACCGCGAGGTCGATCACGTTGCCGCGCATGGCGAATTCTTTGAACTCTTTGAACATGCTCATGCTTCTCTCCCTGGGCTGGATGGCAGCGCCACTCTAGCGCAGCGCCATGTGGACGCGGCATGTAGCCGCGTCCGCAAGTTCAAACGACCTTGCCCTCGAGCGTGGCCACGCCGGCCAGTTCCGCATGAAACCGGTCGCCGCGTTGCATCGCCGAAACACCGGCAGGCGTGCCGGTGAAGATCAGGTCGCCTGCCTTCAGTTCGAATAAGGCCGACAGCAGGGCGATGATCTCGTTCACGCTGTGCACCATGTCGCCGAGGCGGCCGTGCTGGCGCTCCTGGCCGTTCACCGTCAGGGTGAGCGCCGTATCGGCATCCAGCCTCACCTGGCTCGCCGGGCGCAGCGCCGAGACCGGGGCGGAATGGTCGAAGCCCTTGGCCACATCCCACGGATGGCTCTTGGCCTTGGCCACGGCCTGCAGGTCGCGGCGGGTCAGGTCCAGGCCCACGCCGTAGCCCCAGATCAGCTCGCCGGCCTGCTGTGCGGTCAGGTCACGCCCCCCTGCGCCCAATGCCACCACCATTTCCACTTCGTGATGGAGGTCGTTGGTCGCTTGCGGGTAGATGACGTCGGCACCGTCGGTGACCACGGCGTCGGCCGGCTTGGTGAAGAACAGCGGGGTGTCCTTGTCCACCGCTGCGCCCATTTCGCGGGCGTGCTCGGCGTAGTTGCGGCCGATGCAGAAGATGCGGCGCAGCGGGAATCGTTGGTCGCTGCCGATGATCGGCAGGCTGGTAACAGGCGGGGGCGAGATGGCGTATGACATGGGGCGGAAGGGTAGCACCGCGGGCCAGGTCTGCCAGTCCCTGTCACGTCAGCTTTTTTCGACTCGGGCATGCGAGTACAACCGGGCCGGTTCTGGCCCTAGATCTGTGTCAGCGAGGGTGACAGCTGTCACCGCCTTTGGCTGATGAGGGTCTCTGGAGGCGGCGAGGCCGCTCCAGCATTGTGTATCGCATCATGGAACCGGCTCGGACCGGCAGGGAGAGCGTGTGGCGAATGCGGATCTATTGAAGGAACTGCGCATCGAGAAGCACCTGCGCGAGGAGCATGGCCAGGGACCCGGTCGCTGGCCGTGGATCGTCGGCGGCGTGCTGCTCGTCGTGCTGGCGGCGGCTGGGGTGGCGTGGTTGCTGCTGGGCCGGCAGGCGATCGAAGTGCAGACCGCCCAGGCGCAGTCGCCGGTCGCCAATGCGGCGGCCGGTGCTGTGCTGCAGGCCACCGGTTATGTCACCGCGCGGCGGCAGGCGACGGTGTCGGCGCAGATCACCGGCACGCTGACCGACGTGCTGATTGAAGAGGGCGATCACGTGAAGCAGGGCCAGGTGGTGGCACGCCTCGATGACTCGCAGTACAAGGCCGCCCTGGAGGCAGCCCGTACCGCGGCCGCCGCCTCGCATGCACTGGTATCGCAGTTCCAGGTGCAGCTGGCGCAGAACGAACGCGATGCCGTGCGCAACGAAGGGCTGGCCGTGAAGGGCCTGGTGGCCAAGCAGGCCGCCGAGCAGTCGCGCACCCTGGTGGACAGCACGCGCGCCCAGCTGATGTCGCAGCAGCGCAGTGCGGCTTCGGCCGATGCGCAGGTGGTCGAGGCGCGGGTCAACTTCGACTATTGCGTGATCCGCGCACCGTTCGACGGCGTGATCACCACCAAGGATGCGCAGGTCGGCGAAATCGTCTCGCCGTTCTCGGCGGGCGGCGGCTTCACCCGCACCGGCATCGGCACCGTGGTGGACATGGATTCGCTGGAAGTGGATGTGGACGTCAACGAGGCCTATATCGGCCGCGTGGAACCGCATATGCCGGCCGAGGCCGTGCTCGATGCCTATCCGGACTGGAAGATTCCCGCCCACGTCATCGCCATCGTGCCGGCCGCCGATCGCGGCAAGGCCACGGTGAAAGTGCGCGTGGCGCTGGAGAAAAAAGACGGACGCATCGTGCCTGACATGGGCGTGCGCGTGTCCTTCCTGGAACAGAAGCAGGATCAGCCGCAGGCACAGGCGCCGCAGGGCGCGCTGGTGCCGACCACGGCGATCGCGCAGCGCGACGGCCATGGCGTGGTGTTCGTCGTCAGCAGCGATACGGTGCAGCAACGCACGGTATCCGCGGCGGCCTCGAAAATCGGCGACCAGAGCCTGCTGCCGACAGGTGTGCAAGTGGGCGACACCGTGGTGGTGTCGCCGCCGGAGCCATTGAAGGACGGCGACCGGGTCAAGGTAGCGGCGAAAGCCGCGCAGTGATCCGCATCGTCAACGCGTGATCGGGAGCATCGCCAAGTGTGGTGCCAAACAATTCGCATCAGGAGCTAACGCATGAGCACGTTGATCGAAACCCGCGACCTATCCAAGGTGTACGAGCGCGGCAAGCAGAAAGTGGAAGTGCTGCACCACATCAACCTCGACATCGCCGAAGGTGATTTCCTGGCGCTCATGGGGCCGTCCGGTTCCGGCAAGACCACCTTGCTCAACCTGATCGGTGGCCTGGATACGCCCAGCGGCGGCAGCATCACGGTGGCCGGCCAGCGGCTGGATCAGCTCGGCGGCGGCCAACTCGCCAAGTGGCGTGCTTCGCACGTGGGCTTCGTGTTCCAGTTCTACAACCTGATGCCGATGCTGTCGGCGCAGCGCAACGTGGAGCTGCCCTTGCTGCTCACCAAGCTGTCCGCTGCGCAGCGACGCAAGAACGCGTCGATCGCGCTGCAGCTGGTGGGACTGGACGAGCGTGCGTCGCACAAGCCCAGCGAGCTATCGGGCGGTCAGCAACAGCGTGTGGCGATTGCCCGCGCCATCGTTTCCGATCCCACGCTGCTGGTGTGCGACGAACCCACGGGCGACCTCGATCGCCAGTCGGCCGAGGAAGTACTCGGCCTCCTGCGTGTGCTTAATCGCGAGCACGGCAAGACCATCGTGATGGTCACGCACGATCCCAAGGCGGCCGAATACGCGAACCACACGCTGCATCTGGACAAGGGTACGCTGGTCGAACAGGCACTGGCGTGAGGATGCGACGATGAAATATCTCCATCTCATCTGGGCGGCGCTGTTCCGGCGCAAGACCCGCACCTTGCTGACGCTCGTCTCGATCATCGCCGCGTTCCTGTTGTTCGGCATGCTCGACGCGGTGCGCACGTCGTTCAATCAGGCAGGGCAGAGCGCCAACGGCGCGCAACGCCTGCAGACCGGATCGAAACTGTCCTTCATCCAGACCCTGCCGCAGTCGCTGGAGTCTCAGATCGCGCAGGTGCCCGGCGTGAAGATGGTGACCTACGCGAACTGGTTCGGCGGCGCCTATCAGGACCCGCACAACCAGGTCTTCAGCTTCGCGGTGGAGCCGAACTACATCGATCTGTATCCGGAGATCGAGGTGAGTGCGGCTGAGCGCAAGGCGTTTGACGACACGCGCACCGGCATCCTGGTCGGCGAAAAGCTGGCCAAGCGATTCAATTGGAAAGTGGGCGACAAGATTCCGCTGCAGTCGACCATCTTCCCGGATCGCCAGGGCAGCAAGAACTGGACCTTCGACATCGTCGGCATCCTGCATTCGAAAGACAAGAAGAGCGGTGGCTTCTTCGACCAGATGCTGTTGCTGCACTGGAAGTATTTCGACGAAACCACGCCGTTCAATCGTGGCACGGTGGGCTGGTATGTCACTCGCGTCAGCGATGTGAACCAAGCTGATCGCGTGGCCAAGGCGATCGACGCGATCTCGGCCAACTCCGATCACGAAACGCGCACGCAGACCGAACAGGCGGCCACCGCCAACTGGATGAAGCAGCTCGCCGACATCGGCCTGATCGTGGGTTCCATCATGGGCGCGGTGTTCTTCACCCTGCTGCTGCTGTCGGGCAACACCATGATGCAGGCCGTACGTGAGCGCACCAGCGAGCTGGCGGTGCTCAAGACGATCGGTTTCTCCAACCATGCGGTGCTGGCCATCGTGCTGGCCGAGTCGGTGCTGTTGCTCCTGCTTGGTGGCGTGATCGGTCTTGGCCTGGCCTCACTGATCATTCCCATCGTGAGCGCCGGCAGCGGCGGCATGCTCAATCTGCCCAGCGTGGGCGCGGGTAGCTGGATCCTGGGTCTGGTGCTGATGATTGCCATCGGCCTGCTGGTCGGTGTGTTGCCGGCGATGCGGGCGATGCGGCTGAACATCGTCGACGCGCTGGCCGGCCGCTAAGGAGAGCGACATGAAGAATTTCCTGTTCAATCTGGGTCTGCTCATCCTGATCGCGATCGTGCTGTGGGCCTGGGTGATGCTGCCTTGGCAAGGCGTGATCGGACTGGCCGTGGTGTTCGCCTTGTGGATGGCACTGACCCGCAGCGGACGCCGTGCGGCGTCGGTGGCCAGCGTCGGCATCAGCACGCTGCGGCAGCGCATCGGTTCGTCCGCGGTCATCGTGATCGGCATCGCCGGCGTGGTCGGCGTGCTGGTCGCCTTGCTGGCGATGGGCGAAGGCTACGCGGAGACGCTGCGCAAGACCGGCAGTGCCGACACCGCCATCGTGATGCGTGGTTCATCGGCGGCCGAAGTGATGTCGGTGCTTGATCACGACAGCGTGACGCTGATCCCGCAGGCGGCCGGCATCGCCAAGGACAGCAAGGGCCAGCCCATCGCCTCGCCGGAGCTCGTCGTCGCTGCCAATTTACCGCTGAAGGGCAGCAACCCGGACGACGAAGGCAGCGTGCAATTGCGTGGCGTCGGCGACCAGGCCTGGGCCGTGCGGCCCAACGTCAAAGTCATCGAGGGACGCAACTTTCAGCCCGGCATGCGCGAGTTGATCGTGGGCAAAGGTGCGGCCAAGCAGTTCGATGGCTTGGTCCCTGGCCACACCGTAAAGCTCGGCAACCAGCAGTGGACCGTGGTCGGCGTGTTCTCCTCCGGCGATGCGATGGATTCGGAAGTGTGGGGCGATGCCAACGTGGTGGCCGACACCTACCGTCGCGGCAGCAGTCGTGCCTCGGTGACGGTGCGGCTGGCTGATCCGACGTCGTACAACAAGTTCAAAGCCGAGCTGGAGGGCAATCCGCAGCTGAAGGTCGACGTCAACACCACCATCGACTATTTCAGCAAGCAGTCCGAAGGCATGACCAAGGTGATCAAGGTGGTCGGCATCGCGGTGGGCCTGATCATGGCGATCGGTGCGATGTTCGGCGCGCTCAACACTATGTTCGCCGCCGTTGCCGCCCGCGCCCGCGAAATCGCCACTTTGCGTGCGATCGGTTTTCGCGGCCTGCCGGTGGTCGTCGCGGTGATGCTGGAAACCATGTTGCTGGCATTGATCGGCGGCTTGCTCGGTGGCTTGCTCGCCTGGCTGATCTTCAATGGCTATAGCGCCTCGACGCTCGCCGCGGGCACCGTAGGCAAATTGAGCTTCGAGTTGCGCGTGTCGCCGGCCTTGCTGTGGACCGGCCTCAAGTGGGCGCTGGCCATCGGTTTCATCGGCGGCATCTTCCCGGCCATCCGCGCGGCGCGTTTGCCGGTGACCACGGCGCTGCGCGAGCTTTAATCGATCGAAAGCAGAGAGGGCGCGGGTAACACCGCGCCTTTTTTGGTTGAAGCTATGGCATCACTGGCGGCACATAAGTCAGGGTCAAGCCCAGTGCCCACAACAAGCCCAGCACCAGCGGCACATGCACCACCAGTTGCACGAAGGTGAAGCCAACCACGTCGCGTGCCTTCAGGCCAAGCACGCCGAGCAAGGGAAGCATCCAGAACGGGTTGATCAAATTGGGCAGCGCTTCGGCGGCGTTGTAGACCTGCACCGCCCAGCCCAGATGCACATGCAGGTCGTTGGCGGCCTGCATCACATACGGCGCCTCCACCAGCCATTTGCCGCCGCCCGAGGGCACGAAGAAGCCGAGCACGGACGAATAGACGCCCATCACCAGCGGAAAGCTATCGGTGGTGGCGATCTGCACGAACAGTCCGGAGAGTCGATGCGAGAGCGTCAGGTCACCCGCGCCGGTGGCATGAGTGAGCAAGGCCGCGATGCCGCCATACAGCGGAAACTGGATCAACACACCTGCCGTGCTGGGCACCGCGCGCGTCACCGCGTTGAGGAAACTGCGCGGACGCCAGTGCAGCAACAAGCCCACGGTGAGGAAGAGAAAGTTATAGGTGTTGAGATTGGCAATCGCCGTCACTGCCGGCTTGCTGGCGAATTCGTAGCCCAGCCAGCCCAGTCCGAGCAACCCGAGCAGGATCGACAGCAAAGGGCTGTATTCCAGCCATTCGCCCGGTCGCTGGCGTGGCGGCAGCGCAGGCGTCGACGTTTCGCCGACGCCGAAATCATCGGCAGTGCGCGCGTTGCGGTCCGACGGTGCGGTGAACCAGCAGACCAGCAACGACACGACGACAAGCGCGGCGGTCAAGGCGATCGACTGCCATAGAAAGATTGTTTCGCTGAAGGGCAGCACGCCGGTGATGTTGATCAGCCCCGGCGGCATGCTTTTGGGATTTGCCTGCAACTGGGCGGCCGAGGAGGAAAGGCCCATCGCCCATACGGCGCCCAGGCCAAGATAGGCTGCGGCCGCGGCTGCGCGATAGTCCATGCGCAGATCGCCGCGACGCGCCAGCGCGCGCACCAGCAGGCCGCCGAAGACCAGCGAGAAACCCCACGAAAGCAGCGACGCCAGCATGCTGACCAGACCCACGTAGCAGATCGCGCCACGCCCCGTTTTCGGCACGCGTGCCAGCCATTCAATGAGGCGCGCGACGACCGGCGCGGTGGCCACCACGTAGCCGCCAATCACCACGAAGGTCATCTGCATGGTGAAGGGCACCAGGCTCCAGAAGCCGTCGCCGAATGCATTAACGGTGGTGATGGGCGTCGCGCCGAACGCCATCGCTGCCAACGCGACGATGATGACGCCCAAGGCCGCGAACACCCAGGCATCGGGAAACCACTTTTCCGACCAGGAAGCACTGCGCAAGGCAGCCCGCGCCAGCAGACCTTCGTTTGTCGCATTCATGGGCCCATCCCGATCGAGGATGGACGCATGGTGGCTGCCCCGCTGCCGGCGAGGCAAGTCGGCGATCGACGAAGCTGATCAGCGACGCTGGCGCGCCAGCGTGATGGCGCCCACACCCAGCAGGATGATGGCCATGCCGATCAAGTCATACGGCCCCACGCTTTCGCCGGCGAGCAGGACGCCGAACAGCACGGCCACCGGCGGGTTCACGTAGGCATAGCTGGTCGCCAGCGCCGGGCGCGCGTGCTTGAGCACATACAGGAAGGCGCTGAACGCGATGATCGAGCCGAACACCGCAAGGTAGACCAGCGCAGCCGTGGCGCGTGCGGTGGGATGGGCCGGCAGCTGTTCGCCGCTGGCGAAACCCACGATCAACATGGCCACGCTCGCGCACAGCATCTGCGCTGCAGTATTCATGGGACCGGCCGGCATGTCCTGCCGACGGCTCCAGGTGGCGCCGAATGCCCAGCTCATCGCGGCCACCAGCAGGGCGATCGCGCCAAGACGCGATCCGGAAAGGCCGGCGCCAAGGTTGAGCACGATCACGCCGACGAAACCGATCACCAGCCCGACGGCTTCACGGCGCGAAGGCCATTCACGATAGAGGCCCGAAAACAGCGCCGCGAACAGCGGCATGCTGGCGACAGCGACCGCTGCAATACCCGAGCTCACCCGCTGCTCGGCATAGCACACCAGGCCGTTGCCGACACCGAGCAACAAGAAGCCGGTGATCGCCGCATTGCGCCACTGGCGCGCCGTGGGCAGCGCCACGCCGCGCAGACAAAGGAAGGCAAACAGCGCGATACCCGCGCCCAGGAAGCGTATGCCCGCGAGCAGGAAGGGCGGATAGCTTTCCAGGGCGTAGCGGATGCCCAGATAAGTCGACCCCCAGATGATGTACAGCGAGAACAACGCCAGCGGCACCAGCACGCGGGTGTCGGCAAAGGGCGCGGTCGCCGCCGGGGCGACGGAAGTGGTCGTGGTATCGGTCATGGCAGGCTGCGCGGGGAGCATCGCGGGGTGGATGCCGCTCATAGTTTACAGGCAGACCCAACATAGTCCGGGCACAGCAGCGGCAGAAGCGAGGCTTGTGCAAGGCAGCGTTGAGCGCCGCTCAAGTCAGGCAGCCGAGCGTTTGCCCTGCAGATGGTCGCCACGCTGTTCGCTGGCAAGCAGCTCGCGCTTGCGCTCCACGCCCCAGCGCCAGCCGCCCAGCGTACCGTCTTCACGGACGATGCGATGGCACGGCACGATCAAGGCGAGCCGGTTGTTTCCGCAGGCATTGCCGATGGCGCGGGCGGCACGGGGCATGCCCAGCTCCGCGGCCAGTTCGCCATAGCTCTTGGTGGTGCCGGCGGGAATGCGTGTGAGCGCGTTCCACACACGCCATTGGAACGCCGTGGCCGCGACGTCGAGCGGCGGCAGATCCGGCGCATCCGTCGTGCTCCAGCCCAGTTCGCCGGCAATGCGTGCGATCACCGCGTCCAGCCATTCTTCGCGCCCCGCATCCACGCGCTCGCGTGTTGCATGGGGGAATTCGTCGGCGAGCCGCTGTTCCAGTTCCGCATCGGTATCGCCCAGCGTCACCGAGCAGATGCCGCGGGACGTGGTCGCGACCAGCAGGCGGCCCAGGGACGTGGCGGTGGTGGTGTAACGGATCGCGGCGCCCGCGCCGCCGGCACGATAGCTGGCGGGTGTCATGCCGAGCAGCCGGTCGCTGTGTTCGTAGACGCGGCTGCCGGAGCCGAAGCCGGCGTCGTAGACCGCGTCGGAGACCGCCGCGCCCTTGCGCAGCGCCGTCTTGAGCTGCCCGAAACGGCGAGCGCGGTGATACTCCGCCGGACTCATGCCATAACGGCGACGAAAAGCCCGCTGCAGGTGGCTGGGGCTCAGGCTGGCGGCCTCGGCAAGATCCTGTAGGGTGGGCGCTTCATCGGCGCGTTCCAGCAGCAGGCGGACCTGTTCGAGGGTGGCTTCGTTGGTGTGGCGCGTCGTCATGGTGGACATCCGAAGAACCGATGTATCCAGCCTAGTGCGACCCTGGCTGGCCAGCCATCCGGATCTTGTGCGGCAGGTTTCCCAGGCGCGTAACCCAGCACCAGCGTCGGCCGTGCCGACGTATCAGGACTCGCGTTTTGCCGGGCGGTCCGCAGGCCGGATCATCAATGCGCGGCGTGGTGCGTACGCTGCAGCACCACGAATTCGCCTTCGATGACTTCGGGCTTGTGGCTGCGCGCGACCGTAGGCGACACGGCGCTGCGCTTGCGCGACCATTGGCGGAGCGCGAAGACCAACGCGCCGCCAACGAGCAGCACGCTCGCTACCACGAGACCAAACACCAGCAAGATGCCCACCACGGCGAGGCCCACCAGCAGCGACAAAGCGCGGACCAGAGGGTGGCGGGAGCGACGCGGCATGGGCAGTGAAAAGCGCATGTGTTAAAAATCCGTGTGGTAAAATCAACGACTTACGTGCGTAACGATGGGGCCTTAGGGCGAAAGAGGCAAGTGCCGATGGATACAGCAACACCCGACCAGGCGCTTTGCCGGCTGGACGATATTCCCGATGGCGGCGCCATCGCGGTTGATGCCGTACTGCGCGACGGCGAGGAGAGCGTGATCGTGCTGCGTCGCGATGACGCGGCGTATGCCTATCTCAATATTTGCCCACACGCCGGACGCCGGCTGGACTGGGCGCCGGGCAAGTTCCTGATCAAGGACAACCTGCTGATCTGCGCGGCGCATGGCGCATCGTTTCGGAATGTCGACGGCCTTTGCATCGGCGGCCCCTGCCGCGGCGAACACTTGCGCAGCGTGGGTGTGCGCGTCACCGATGGCGAGGTGTGGCTCGACGGCTGAGACGCGCGCCGAGTTGCTTGCAGACGATGCGGTCCGGCGTGTATCCGGGCCTGCATCCTTACTCGACGATCTTGTCGAGATTGCTGTTGAAGTTGTCCAGGTCGCGATCGCTGGTGAGCGAGTAGAGCGAGTAGCGCCTGCCCAGGCTCGCGCCGCCGTCGCGGATCAGCGGATCCCAGACAAACGTCGCACGCGACAGCGTGGAGCGGGGCAGCATCAGGTCGAACGGAATCGACACATAGATGCCCTTGTCGAAGCTGCCTTCGCCAAACTGCGCTGCCGAGACATTGGTCTTGGTCGCATACGCGCCCATGCGTACGCCGTTGCGGAACTCGCGCGATACGTCCACCGTCGCGCCCCAGTCGCCGGCTAAATAACGGCCGGCGCTGATCGCCACAAGCACATCCTTGTAACCCAGGTCGAAATAGCCGGTGACGTGGCCGGTGACCACGTGATAACCGCGGAACGAGAAGTCCTGGTCGTAGCCGCGCTGCTTGACCCAGTTGATGTCCGAACCGATCGCCCAGCGTTCGCCAAACGGGCGATAGAGCACTTCGCCGCCGACACCGCCGAACATGCTTTCCAGCATGCCGGCGTACGCCATGCCGTAGAGATCCTGGCCAAGCTGGCGCGTACCGGTCAGCTGGAAGACCGGCATGGTGATGGTCGAGCTGGTGATGTACTTGCGCACGTCGGTACGCACGCGCGGCAGGTCGCTGGGCGCGTCGTATTTGAACTTGTCGTAGTTGTCGAACAGATCCACCGACGCCACGCCGCTCCACCACAGGTTGGGCGTGAAGTGGAAATCGAGGTTGTAGATGGCGGCGATCTGGTACAGCAGGAAGGCGTCAGGACCGCCAAGACTCTGCGCGTAGACCAGCGCAAATGACTGGTCGAAACGCTTGAGCGGGGCGCGATACAGCACGTCATCGTTGCGTGGCGTGGGCGCGTTGTGCTCCACGCTTTGGCGGAACTCGCCCAGCGTGATGTCATGATCCAGCAGCTCATCGAAACGCTGGCGGTTGACGCTGGTCTCGGTCGTGGTGAGCCCTTCCTGCTGCGCGGCGATGGTGAACCAGTCGACGCCGGCGCCCAGTTCGTTGTCGAGCACGCGCGCCGCACGGCCCACGCTCTTGGCGTTGTAGAAATAGGTTTCCTGCTCGCCCTTGACCACCACTTCGCTGCCGCGGCGGGTGATGCTCGACACCTGGATGCCCGCGTTGTCGCGCAGCGTGCGCGCGACGCTCGCCCAGTCGACCTGCTCGGGTGTTTGCGTCGCGGCAGCGGTGTTCCGCTTCGGCGGTGCGGGATCCAGCAACTTGGTCGGGCCGGTGCCTTCGGCCATATTGGCGTGCAGGGTCAGGCCCAGCATCACCGTGTTGCCGCGCTCAAACGCCACGCTCAAGTCCAGATTGCGGCCGGGGCGGAACACAGCGCCTATGTTGACCGGCGAGCTCTGCTTCTGATTGTTGTGCTGCGGTTCGTGCTGATAGTTGTTGCCGTCGTACTCGGCCTTCAACACCAGCCAGTCCCACGGCGTCTGGTAGCTGATGCCGCCAAACAGCGCTGCCGGGCCGCGGAAATAACGATTGCTGGAGAACTTGCCGGTGCCGTCGTTATCGCTGGGACGCACGTCGAACTTGTCGCTGATGATCGAGAATGGATTCTTGATGTCACCGCGTGCCCCGACGTAACCCCAGCCCATGCCGAGGCTGGCATCGATCGGTCCGAAGCGTTTGTTCATCACCACGTATTCGCCGGCGAACAGGCCGGTGCCGCCGATATCGCGGGCGCCGACGCTGAGGTCGGGCAGGTAATGGCTTTCACTCCACAGCCGCACCTTCACGTCGATGGACTTGTCTTTGTAGCTCTGGCTGCCGCTGAGCGACTCCGGACCGTACCGGCGATTGCTCACCGCGGTGTAACGGAAGATGCCCTCCAGCCAAGGCAGCGGCTGCAGCGAGACGTTGTAGCGATCGTACGGCTGTACGTGGCTTGCAGTCAGCGCGACCTCGCCGTCGTCGGCCATGCGCGCGGTGGGTGTCTGCCACAAACCAACACCACCAAAATCGCTTTGCGTGGGAGCGTTGTCGGCATAGGCCGTACTCATCAGCAGACCGCCGAGCAGTGGCAGCAGGCAGCCACAGCGGCGGCGCCACTGGGTGCGGCCTCGGGTCCTGGTGGTGATCCCCGAGGGACGTCCTGTCCGCTTGCGCATTATCGATCGCCTTCCGCCGCGTGCAGCGGCTGGGTCGCCAGAAAGGCGGCCAGTTCCTGGTTGAGCTCCGGCGGCACGCTGTGCAAGCCGGTTTCACGCAGCGGCACATAAATCACCGCACCTGGCGCGAGCGACATCGATGGGCCGCGATTCCACAGCCCCGCGCCCTGCTTCGACACGCGGCCATCGGGCTGGATGACGAAGATCCAGTCGCCATCGGCCTGAGGCGATGGCTTGCATTGGTCGAGATAGTCCTGTGCGTTCTGCAAGGGCGCGAGCGGGAGTACGCAGGGCTGGTTCACTGCGCCGACCACCTGGATGGTGGTTGGGCGGCGAGGATAAAAAAGCGTGTCGCCTTCGCCAATCGGTCGATTTTCGGCGGCATTCACCTCCACCGAGCGCGGGTCGAGCAAGGCCACTTGGCGCCCCGTCACGGGCATTGGCTGCAACCAGTCGTGCAGTGAGGCGAGCGTGTCGGCCAGGGCGGTACGGTCATCGCGCAGTGCTTGCTGTCGCGCGCTATCGAGATCAAACAGCAGCCCGGCTTTCAGGCGTGCCTGCTCGACCTGCAACGACGGTCGCTGCCACGACGCACCGAGCGGATACGCCTCAGCGCTCAATGGGCTGGCGAGGGCGGCATCGCTCAGGCGGGCGTGACCGCTAAGCTGCTTCGAACCCGGTGCGGTCACCGCACCGATGATCTGGATATTCACCGCGTGCGCGGCGAGTGGAAAGAGCATCGCTGCAAGCAGCATGCGGATGGCGTGGCGGCGCATCACGACTTGCTCCCGCGATACGGGCGCAACTGCACCAGCTTGATGGTCATGCCGGGCATGACTTCCTGTTCGCTCATCCACACGAAGCCGTCGCTGGGGTCGACCCAGTAGCGATTGCTGGCGCGATAGCCGGCTGCCTTGGCGGACACATCTTCATTCACCAGCAAAACGCGATGCGCCGTGCCGAGGATGTCGATGCTGGTTTCCCCGGCGGGCTTCAGTGTCGCGTGCACCGGAATGCCGTAGCGATAGCCTGGCGACCAGTCGTCGATGCGGTCGTAGCTGGTGCCGGCGGCCAGCGTTTGCAGCCCATGGACGAACGGATCGTTGTCCTGCTCGATACGGCTGCCATCGAGGTTCTGTGCAAGGCCGATGGTCTGTACGACGCGGCCGTCTTCCAGCACCAGGGCGACGCCGCTGGTGCCGTACCAATACTGGCGAGCACCGACGATATTGCCGAGGACCAGGATCGCGTCGCCATGCGCAGTCATCGCGCGCATCTGGAAATAAGGCTTGGCCTGCACCTGTTCGGCGGTGGGCGAGAGCTTCGGCGTGCCTTGCCAAACCAGCCGCATGGTGTCCACGGTGGAGCGCGAAACGCTCGTACAACTGGCGAGCAGCAGACTGGCCGCAGCCATCAGAAAAAGCTGCTCCACGCATCGACGCGCGAACGAACGACGCCCTCGCGCTGGACGCAAGGGCATCGCCAAGGCCGGCTTGCGCCGGCCGTGTTTCGGGCGCCGCGACAACATCAGTGGTCGAGGTTGTACGAGGCGTTGGCCGCGTTGCTGATGATGCCGGTCAAAGGCAGCAGCTGGGACAGGAAACGGTTCCAGCGCGTCACGCCGGCAGGGCCGACGAACACCACGTCACCCGGTTTCACCTTGAACTGATCGGCCAGGATGAAGGCATCCGGCGAGCGCGCGTCCAGCTGATAGACGGTGCCCCTGGCGGTTTCCAGATCCTCGATGCCGCGGATCACATACACCGCCTTGCCCTTGGAGGTGGTCGGATTGAGTCCACCGGCGCGGCCCAGCGCCTGGGTCAGGCTGAGGTTGGTGGTCTTGAAGGTGAGCGCCATCGGGCGGTTCACTTCGCCGATGACGTAAACCTCGTGGTGGTCATTGTACGGCAGGAACAACCGGTCGCCGGGCTTCAGATAGACGTCCTGGGCCATCGACTTGTTGGTGTTCAGCGCATCCAGGTCGATGCGGTAATCGTGGCCGTCGCGCGAGAGCACCAGGCCGGAAAGATCCGCTTGCTCGGTATTGATCGTCGCTGCGCCCAGCGCTTGCGCCAGCGTGGTGGGAATAGCCGTGATCGGTTGAGGATCGGTCTTGACGAAGGCGCCCTGGAAAGTCACGCGCTGGCTGCCATAGCCGATGACGTTGACGTCGACCTGCGGCTTCTCCACGTACTTGGCCAGCTTGTCGCTGATGGCCTTGCGCAGTTCCTCGATGGTCAGGCCGGACACCTTCAGTTCGCCCACATACGGGTAGAACAGCGTGCCGTCCGAACGCACCAGGCGGCCGTTGGCGAGGGTCTGTTGCTGCGGACCGGCAGGCGAGGTCAGCTCCGGGTGATCCCACACCGTGATGTACAGCGTGTCGCCTGCGCCGATGCGGTACGACTCGGGCTTGTAGGCAAGCAGCTCCGGCGGTAGCGCCGCTGCCGCGAGCCCCGCCTTGTCCATCGCCAGTTGCTTGGGCGTGATGGGCACGATGTCGACGCGACTGTTTTCGTCCCCACTGCGCGTCATGCTGTGAGTGGACATGTGCTGGCCCGGCGCCCAGATGCAGCCGTGCAGCAGTAGGGTCGCGGCGGCGAGCGCCACGGCAGTGCGTACGTTCATGACTTCGGTTTCTTTGGGTTACAGACAGCACACATCCATGCCGGACGAATCCAGCATGGATGTGTCGTGTACTGCGGAGTGGTTAGTGCGTACCGGTGGTGCCGGTCGTACCCGTGGTGCCGCCCGTGCCGCCGGTACCACCGCCGCTCGGCGGCGTGTTCTGGCTACCGTGGCTGTCGCTGCCACCGCCGCCGACGGCCGTAGCCACTGCGGCTGCGCCAAGTACGGCAGCGCCAACATAGGCAGCCGTCAGGGTGCCAGTGGCTGCCCCGGAAGCACCGGCTGCGCCAGCCGCGCCAGCCTGCGGGGCTGCGTCCGGAGCCGGAGCGGCCGGAGCGGGAGCGGTCTGGGCAAAGCTCTGGCCGATCATGGCCGTCATCAAAACAGCAGCAAGCAACTTCTTCACGAGAACTCCATTCTGGTGGTAATCCGGATACATCTAAACACAACCTTACCGGAAAATGAACGGGACGATCCTGATTCCAAATCGGTGACGGCCATCAAACTTGTGGCTATGATTGTAAGCTGAGCGCAAGAGATGCATGGCTATTTTGTGATCTGCTTCACTTGACGGGCCAGGGGTGTGTTCGCCCGTCGGGATAACAAGATCGGCATACGACGCGTTTTTACAGGGGTCTGCCAGAACGACAAAGCACGCGCTTGGCGCGAGGCTGGCGCGTGGGCAGTGGATGCGTATTGGAAGAAGCGTTGGTATCTGTGTTCAAACGGATCTTGATCGTCTGCGTGGGGAACATCTGTCGTAGTCCTACGGCTGAATACCTGTTCCGTCATCACCTTTCCGCGGCTGGTGCTTCCATCGAAAGCGCCGGCTTGGGCGCGCTCGTGGGCAAGCCGATGGATGCGCAGGCCTTGCAGATCCTTGGCGAACACGGCGTGGATGGCAGCGAACATCGCGCGCGGCAAATCAGCGCATCGATGCTGCGCGATGCCGACCTGGTGCTGGCCATGGAGCGCGAGCATGTTGCCAGCCTGATGCGCATGGCGCCCGAGGCCAGCGGCAAGGTGATGTTGCTGGATCGATGGGGGGAGGGCGGCGATATCCCTGATCCCTATCGCCAGAGTCGCGAAGCCTTCGACCACGTCTACCAGCTGATCGATCGCGCCGTGCAGAGCTGGTTGCCGTATTTGCGTACTTAGTCGCCCGTGAAAAACGTAAGACAGTGCCGAAAAGAAGTAGCGTCGGAGCATTCCGATATGAGGCATTGCGAACTTGATCCATCCTATCTGACCTTCCTGGACTAGCTCAGCATGACCGCATCACAGACCACCGCGCCGCAAGACGATGAGATCGACCTGCGCGAACTGCTGGGCACGCTGCTTGATCACAAGTGGCTCATCGGCATCGTCACCGGCGTGTTCTTCGTGCTCAGCGTGGGCTATGCGGTGCTCGGCACGCCGATCTACGAAGCGGACGCCATGGTGCAGGTGGAGCAGAAGGTGCCGGATCTGCCGGGCCTGAGCGCGATCACGCAGACGCTGGGTGCGTCGAGCTCGGAGGCGACCACCGAGATCGCTCTCATCACGTCGCGCTCGGTGATCGGCAAGGCGGTGGACGAGCTCAATCTGCAGGTCGAGGTCGCGCCTTACCACTTTCCGATTTTCGGCGGCTGGATGGCGCGTCACTACGTACCGGATCAACCTACCGACGTAGCATCGCCGCTCATGGGCTTTAGCCGTTACGACTGGGGCGGCTCCAGGCTCGACATCTTCCAGCTCAAGGTGCCGGCCTCGCTGGAAGAGAAAAAACTGGTGCTCATCGCGGGCGAGCACGGCAGCTACACGCTGTACTCCAGCGGTGACGTCATGCTGACCGGCCAGGTGGGCAACGTAGCCACGGGACATGGCTTCACCATGCAAGTGCGCGAGCTGCGCGCCAACCCTGGTACGCACTTCGCCGTGGTGCATCACACCGCGCTTGCCGTGGTCAATCAATTGCAGCTGGATATCAACGCGACGGAGCAGGGCAAGGATTCGGGCATCATCCAGCTCATGTACGACCACGAAGATCCCGTGCTGGCCGCCCAGCTGCTGGATCATGTGAGCCAGGCCTACGTCAAGCAGAACGTCGAGCGCAATTCCGCCGAGGCCGCCAATAGCCTGAAGTTTGTGCGCGAACAGCTGCCTCGTATCCGCCAGGACCTGGACAAGGCGCAGAGCGCGCTCAATGCCTTCCAGACCAAGGCGCACTCGGTCGACATCACGCTGCAGACCAAGGGCCTGCTCGACCAGGTCGTCGCCATCGAGACCAGCATCCAGCAGCTGCGCATGCAGCAGGCGGACATGGAGCGCCGCTTCACCGCCGAACATCCGGCGTACAAGGCGCTGCTTGAACAGATCGCCCAGCTGCAGGGGCAAAAGAACGGCATCGACAAACAGGTGGGCGGCTTGCCCGACACGCAGCAGGAACTGCTGCGCCTCACCCGCGACGTCGAAGTCCTCAACGCCACTTACACAGGCCTGCTCAATCAGGCGCAGCAGCTCGACATCGCGCGCGCCGGCACCGTGGGCAACGTCCGCGTGATCGATCCTGCTGCCGTGGATATCTCCAAGCCGGCAAAGCCAAAAAAGGCGCTGGTTGCCCTGGGTGGCACCTTCCTTGGTGGCTTCCTGGCGGTGGCTTTCGTACTCGTGCGCCAAATGCTCAGCCGTGGCGTGGAAGATCCGTCGGCGATCGAGCAACTGGGTCTTTCCGTCTATGCATCGGTGCCCAGCAGTGTGGCCGAGAAGCAGAGCTTCCTGCAGGGGCGCCGCGGGCGTGGGGATGGCAAGCAAAAATTGCTTGCGGTCAACGCACCGGCCGACCTGGCCGTGGAAGCGCTACGCAGCCTGCGCACCAGCCTGCACTTCGCGCGTATCGAGGCCAAGAACAATATCCTCATGATCTCGGGTGCGAGCCCGGGTGCCGGCAAGACCTTCATCTCGTCCAACCTGGCCGCCGTGATCGCGAAGGGTGGCCAGCGCGTGCTGCTGATCGACGGCGACATGCGAAAAGGTGCATTGCACACCGTAATTGGCGGCCGTCCCGACAAGGGCTTGTCTGAATTGATCGCGGGCCAGCTTTCGCTGGATGACGCCGTCCGTACCGTAGGCGATGTCGAAGGCCTGCACTTCATCTCGCGCGGCAAGGCACCGCCCAACCCGTCCGAGCTGTTGATGCACGCGCGCTTTGCGGATCTGCTTGAAACGCTCAAGCCGAAGTACGACCTGGTGATCATCGATACGCCGCCGATTCTCGCGGTAACCGATGCCGCGATCATGGGGCACCACGTGGGAACCAGCTTGCTGGTGATCCGTTTCGGCCTCAACCAGGCACGCGAAATCGCACTCGCCAAGCAGCGATTCGAACAGAACGGCGTGCAAATCAAGGGCGCCGTCTTCAACGCCGTGGAACGCAGGAGCACGGGCTACTACTCGTACGGTTACTACGAGTACAGCAGCAGTCCCGCGTAAACAGGTTCAAGAAAATTATTGTGGAACATTGTGACCGGGCCTGCGGGTCCGGGTAGTACGAACAGTCTATTGGTTGCTTGACGTGCGATCAGTGATGATCTCGCGACTCTTTCACGGGGGGAGTGAATGAGGGGCAATGAAAGCAAGTGGCGCAGCCCGGTGGAAGGGCAGTCTTGCGCATGTGATCCGCAGCAGTGCCTGAGGTGGCGTTGCCGCGCAATTACAACGGTCGCAGACGGCTACATGGATGGAGTGCGGTGATGTTGACGATTCCAGGTCTTCCGCAGCTGAAACGGGCGGAATCCCATTTCTTTTCGAAGTACGCGGCTCTTCTGGACATTGCGCTTCGAGTGAGCGATGTATTCGTGATCACTCTGGTGGCGTTGGCAGTTTATCGCCTGGAGTTCGGAAATCTTGAGATGGGCATCCACTACACCTCCGGCTTGATGCGGACGGTGTTGGTCGCGCTGGTCGTCTTTCCTGCTGCGGGCTTGTATCGCAGCTGGCGCGGCGAGAACCTGCTGCAGGAAATCGTCCGCCTATGGGCTGCATGGTCCGGCGTCATGGTCATTCTGCTGGCCATGGCGTGGGCGCTCAAAACCACCGATGCCTATTCGCGCATCGCGGCCGGCGCGTGGTTCATCGCGACCGGTGCTGTGCTGACGCTAGATCGCATGTTGCTGCGCTGGACGCTCGGCCATATCCGCATGCGTGGCGTTGACTCGCGTCGCGTTCTGCTGATTGGCAGCACGCAGGCGGGGCAGCGCATCGTTGCTGCTGCGCGCAGCAGTGCGTGGATGGGTCTGGACGTGCTTGGCTACATCAGCACGCCGTACGATCAGGTGGATATTGCCGGCGTTGCCGAGCTTGGCGATTTGTCTGAGCTTGCCGCGAAGATCACCGAGTACACGCCGGACCAGATATGGATCGCGCTCCCCATGCGGGCGGAAGAGACGATACAAAACGTTCTCCAGCTGACGCTGGATACGCCGACGACCGTGCGCCTCGTGCCCGACTTCTTTGGATACGAACTCATCAATCATCACACGGTGTCCATGGCGGGCGTACCTGTCATCACGCTGCGTTCGAGCCGGGTGGAAGGCCATGCGGGTATCTTGAAGGCGATTGAAGATCGTTCCATCGCCTTCCTTCTGTTGGTGTTGCTTGGCCCTCTGATGTTCTTGCTCGCACTGGGAGTGAGAGTAAGTTCATCCGGTCCTGTCTTCTTCAAGCAGAGGCGTCACGGCTTGGGAGGCAGGGAATTCGAGGTACTGAAGTTCCGCTCAATGTGGATGCACTCGGAAGACCAAGGCGCAGTGACTCAGGCTAAACGGAACGATGCGCGCGTAACGCGCTTCGGTCGCTTCCTGCGTTCCAGCAGCCTCGATGAACTTCCGCAACTGATCAACGTGCTGCGCGGCGATATGTCCATCGTCGGTCCGCGACCGCACGCGGTAGAGCACAACCATCACTTCAGCGAAAAGCTTCGCGGCTACATGCAGCGGCATGGAATGAAGCCGGGGATTACCGGGCTTGCGCAGATCAAAGGCTTCCGCGGTGAAACGGATACGTTGGACAAAATGGCCAGTCGCGTCGAGTGCGATATCTCGTACATCAAGCATTGGTCTCTGTGGCTGGATCTCAAGATCATCCTGACCACGCCCTACGTACTTTTGAAACGCAACAACGCCTTCTGAACGTTGCATCGATGGGCACGGTGCGTTCTGCAGCGCTACCTCCGGGCGTGCTTGGCTCTACCTAGGGTCCCACGCCTCGACTCATTGTTCGTTTGTCCCACCAGCAGCCAAGTGCATTCGCAATCGTGAAATCAGTAGTAGTCAGTTCAAGCCGGAAAGGTAGCGCGCGATGCCAGTCGAAGCGGTTGGCTACGCGTACTCTGGCATCGAAAACTGGCGACGCAAACTTGCCTGCATGTGTCGTTGGTGGAACTCCTGTCCCGATCAAGATCCGACGCATCGAGTGCAAGGTCCCCGGATCTGCCGCGTGCCGCTCTGATGTCTAAGCAGCGCTCATTCACTCATAACGTCGCCTGGAATCTGATCGGGGCGGGCGTTCCGCTGGCCTTTGCCTTTCTTGCCATCCCTACACTCCTGTCGGGCTACGGCAATGCGCGCTTCGGATTCCTCACAATTGTCTGGTCGCTGATCGGCTACTTCAGCATCTTCGACTTTGGCATCGGTCGTGCGCTTACGAAGCTTGTTTCGGATCGCCTGGGCACCAGCAGCACTCACGATATTCCGGACGTCACCGCCACTGGACTGCGCGTGATGATGATACTTGGCGTGTTTGCAGCCGCCATGATTCTGGTGATCGCGCCGTGGCTGGTGGGACTACTCAAGATCGATGCGTCGCTGCTGGACGAAGCAATCACCAGCCTGCGCGTTCTCGCCCTAAGCATCCCGTTTGTCATTTTGTCGGCGGGACTCATTGGCATTCTGGAAGCGCACGGGCAATTCAGATCAATCAACGTGATCCGCCTGGCCATGGGTCTGCTGAATTTTGCCGCGCCGCTGTTGATGTTGCATTGGTCGAATCACTTGGTACCAGCCACCATCTCGCTGGCTATCTCGCGTGTGATAACGACCGTCCTGTACTTTTCGCGAGTAAGGCGGCTCGACTCCGTTGGCGCCTCCCACGGCCGTTTCAAGAAGCATCACATCAGGGAGCTGCTTGGCTTTGGTGGCTGGATCACCCTGAGCAACCTCATCAGTCCATTGATGGCGCAAATGGACAAGCTCGTGATCGGTGCGGTCGTCGCTCTTGCCCTACTGCCCTTCTACTCCGTTCCCGCGGACCTGGTGAACCGCTTCAGTTTTGCGCCCATCTCGATGGTCGGAGTCTTCTTTCCAGCTTTCGCCTCAACCTGGTCATCTGGCAAGCGAGAGGCGATTCCTGAAATGTACGCGGGTGCGAGCAAGGCCATGTGTGCCGCGCTGTTTCCTGCTGCGCTGTGCCTGTATGCCTTCGCTCCCGAAGGTCTGACCCTATGGATGGGGCAGAACTTCTCGTCACAATCAACGCCTTTGCTGCGCTGGCTCGCCCTCGGGCTGCTCGTCAATAGCATCGCCCGCGTCCCCCACGCACTTCTCCAGGCTACTGGCAGGCCTTCGACAACCGCGAAGCTGCATTTGATGGAGTTGCCGATTTATGCACTCGGACTTTGGCTACTGCTCTCGCACTACGGGATCCTGGGCGCGGCGATAGCCTGGGCAGGGCGAATGGCTCTTGATTTCTTGCTGCTCGTGCTCTGCGCCAATTCGATCATTCCTGGACTTGAGCGTCGATCGGTGCTCGTTGTGGGTGCGGTTGCCGGGGGCGTGTGCATCATCCTTGGCGTCGGTGCGGTGGGGGCAATGCTGCCGAGGGCGATCGCGTGCGTCGTCATTTCAGCAGCGAGCCTTTTCTATGCGTTGCACACCCTCAGCCGGATCCGCCGCCATGATTGACGCCGCCAGCCTTCCATTGAAATCGGCGTCCACAACGCTCGTGACGGTCACTTATGCGGATCGCATGCACTTCCTTCAGGAGCTGCTCCATCGCGCTTTTGAAACAGAGGGTTTGGCCAACGCCTTGATCGTCAGCAACGCATCGCGCTCGGACCTCTCTAAGTTGGAGGAGAAGTGGGGCTCGCGCATCCGTATCGTTCGGCTGGCCGAGAACACTGGTTCGGCCAACGGCTACGCCGAAGGGATCCGGGCGGCCCTGGAGGCTGGTGCAGGCTATCTGTGGCTGATGGATGACGACAACGCTCCCAAGCCCGGGGCGCTCGGTGTGCTGCACAGAAAGCTGGACGAACTCGCCGCACAGTTTGGTCGCGATCGCGCTGCCGTGCTGGGCTTCCGTCCGGATCATCAGGCAGACATCGCTGCAGGTGTGGTTGCGTCAAAGGCGGTTCCGCCACGCTCCAGTTTCATTGGTTTTCACTATCGCCAGATTCCGTTCAAGATTTGGCGACGATTGATCCGCGGGCGCCTTGGGTCTAGTGGGCCAGTCGAGACCGTAAGGTTGCCCTATGCACCTTACGGAGGATTACTCGCGTCACGTGACCTGTTTGAACGCATCGGCCTGCCCAAGCGGGAGCTGGTGCTCTACGCGGACGATACCGAGTACACCTACCGAATAACTGCTAGCGGTGGGGCCATCGAGGTAATGACCGGTGCAGAACTCGATGACATGGAAGGCTCGTGGAACTTGAAGAGCCGGCATCCGAATGCCTTCATCGGCTGGCTCAAGGGTGAATCAGACCTTCGGGCGTTTTACGGGCTGCGCAACCAAGTTTGGTTCGATCGAAACAGATGGGTCACTTCAACGCTTGAGTATCGGATTAACCAGCTCATCTTTATTGGTCTGCTGAAGTTCTACGCCAAGCGCACGGGTAGTCCGGCCCGCCTACGTCTGTTGATGCGCGCTATTAGGGATGGCCAGGCATCGTCGCTCGGTATTGAGCCTGAGCTTCCGTTGTCATGAGTCCGGTACTCGCGGGTTTCAACTACATGCGTTCGATTGGTCCGTGCCATGTCCTGTTGGCTCGGAACTCAAATGTCTGGAGCGGCCCGCCGGATTCGACGCCGCGTGGGCAGGCGCTTCCATTAGGTCTCCGTCGACAGCATGCCGAACTCAGTGATCAAGCCAGATTTCTGAGTGAGTTAGTGGCGCCGACGTCCTTCTCAAAGAAGAGATCATTTTCAGACGGCAACTCCAGAACATGAAGATTCTATTTGTGCACGCGCTCGCTGACCCTCATGCGGGAGGCGGAGCTGAAGTAACTCTGTGGACCTTGATGCGCGCCATGACGCGCCTCGGGCATGAGTGCGTGCTTTTGGCGGCGTCAGACCGGGAAGGGTTGAGGAGAGAGGTCGTCGACGGTGTAACCGTGTACAGCGCGAAGCTCCGAAATGTCTATCTTCCCCAGCACAATAAGCAGCGCCCGGCGCTGCAAAAGGCCTTGTGGCATGCACTCGATTCCGCCAACCCCTTCATGCAGGGGTTCCTGAAGGAAGTCATCGCCGCGGAACGGCCCGATGTCGCCTCGGTCCATTGCTTGAACGGCTGGTCGGTGCTCGCCATGCAGACGCTCAGGCGCGCACGACTGCCTATCGTGCAAGTCTTGCACGGGTATGAGTACATCTGTGTTCGATCAACGATGTACCACAGCGGAAAGAACTGCGGATCACAGTGTCAGTCATGTCATCTATTCCGGTTGCCTCATCGACGCTTGAGCCGGCACGCCGACGCTGTGGTTGGAGTCAGTTCCTTCACTCTTGATCGACACCTCGAACAGGGTTACTTCTGCGATGTTCCGATACGGCGTGTCATCCACAATGCCCGTGATCCACGAACCTTGGGCCTTGGTTCGGCCGCAACAGAGCGGGCGTCAGACGAGCCGCTCCGAATCGGCTACATCGGCCGTCTGGATCCAAGCAAGGGAATCGAACTCCTTCTGCAGGCGTTCGACAAGGCCGACGCCGGCAACGCTGAGCTTTGGATCGCTGGTAGCGGTCAACCCGATCACGAGCAGTTCTTGCGAAGCCAGAAGGTATCCAAGCGGGTCCGCTTTCTCGGCAGGGTGCCTCAGAGCGCGTTCTATCCCAACGTGGATATCACGGTTGTTCCATCTCTTTGGGAGGAACCCCTGGGGATGGTTGTTGCGGAAAGCATGGCCTTTGGCAAGCCAGTCCTCGGCGCGCGGCGCGGCGGTATTGCCGAGATGATCGTGGATGGCGAAAACGGCCTCCTCTTTGATTCTGAGAGCGTGGGCGAGCTTGTCCGAGCAATCGAAACAGTTGCACACGACTCCGCATTGCGACTGAGCATGGGCGTAAAAGCTCGTGAAAGTGGGCGAGCATTTGTTGATCCTGAGGCGTGGGCAACTAAATACTTGGAGCTATATGCAGAGATTTCCGGGGCGATCAACGCATGACTCTTGCGAAGGTTCGGATCGACAGCTCGCGTACGCTTGGGGGCGATAAAAGATGACCTTGCCAAGTTCATCTGTGTATCCAAGAGAGCGAACGTCGCAGCCAGGACGTGACGTTGATGTTAGCCATCAAGCGGCCTTGCGGCAGGGTGATGCTTTCATCCTCTCAACGATTTTCATATTCCTGATATTTGAAGTGCTCCAGGGGCCCCTGCGCTACTACCTGTCGATGATGGGCGGCGTAGTCCTGGCCTATGCCCCCAAAGGCCTTATGGCCCTAGCCTTCTTCTTTCTTCTTATCCGGACCCTGTGGACGTTTCGGCTAGACAAGACCGTGATGGGGACGCTTGCCGGGTTTGCAGTGTTCGCGGCCGTGGGGGTCTATTTCACGCACGGCATCGGCCAGCCCGTGATGGGACTTTTCGCGTTGATACCCGTGCTGTTTGGCGTCATCGCCGAACCCGCATTTTCGCGCCTCGGTGAGCGCTGCCTTCCCTATGCACTTGTGCTCTGGTTGTGTGTGGCGGTGGGCGTAGGCATCAACTTTTTCCATTCGATGCCCTGGACCGGCTTTACCTACCAGTTGGGTGATGCCGAGGTCGAAGTGTCTCGCGACTGGAGCTACTTCGGCGTCGAGCGCATCGCAGGCTTCGCGCGAGCTTCTTTCGAGGCGGCCATGCAGTTGCTTTTCCTTGGTCTGGTTTGTTCGATCTTGGTGCGCAGCAAAGTCATCGCATTCATCGTTTGGATCTCGACAGGAATACTCATCGCTGTAACGACGACGAAGACGACACTTGGACTGTATTTCTTCTTGGCCATCCTGCTGCCGTTGATGGCCCCTCGCGCCGCTCCGAGCATATTCAAGCGCGTGATCGGGCCGATGGTGCCTTGGACCATGGCACTGATAGGTGTCCTGCTCCCGGCAAGTACCTTGGTTTCGAAGGTCGGCGCGGGTTTCGCCAACCAGGACTCCGGCACTCTTCTCGTTTCGTTCGGGATGCGGCTGGCGCAGATGTGGCCGGATACGTTCACTTTGATTTTCAAGCACGGCAGCGCCCTCCTTGGGCGCGGGCTCGGGGGAATTGGTTCGGCGCAGAAGATCTTCGAGCCTGACCTCTATTCGCCCGCCGACAATCTCTACTTGTATCTCTACGCCGTGTTCGGGGTTTTCGCGCTGGTGGTCATTTGGGTGTTCACCCGTGCGGTGAGTCGCCTGAAGTTCACTGGAGATCGCATGAGCACGCTCTTTTGGTTTCTCGGCGTATCCATTTTGATGGAGGGCTGGACGGTCAGTTGCATCGAGGGTGGAACCACGGCGCTGGCAACAGGCCTAACGGTCGCTTTCTGCATACGCTTGGGCAAAAGCAGGTTTGTTCGTCGATCGATGGGTACATCGCGGCACAAGCTCGTAGGCGCGCCGCAGGCATGAACGCAAAGCGACGGACAACTCAAGGCTTGCTCGTGCTGCTGCTGGCGATAGCGTCATGTGCGTGCACCGTTTCTGGAGGCGAGGCGCCATCTCTGGTGCCTGTCGACGTCGCACAGTTCATCGTGCCTGCCGGATCTTCAGTCACCCTGGGATTTCAGGCAGATGCCGCTGCCTGTCAGGCGAGCATCGCCTATGTAGTCCAAGACTATGTCGGCGCAGAAGAGAGCTCAGGTAGCGCCAAATGTAGAGCCGACAACACGGTCGAGCTGTTGGTAAAGCTCCCTCGTGGATATCACGAAATCCGTTTTACGGCGCTCAATGCGGCTTTTGGCGTCATTGCGTTGCATCAATTGAACGAGCGTGTTTCTGCCTTCTTTGGCATTGACACCGCCTTCTCATACTTGGAGTTGTCTGCCGACAAGAGGGCGCAATTTGTCGGGCAGTTGTCGCGCTTAGGCATCATGTCGGTGCGCGACCGCATCAGTTGGAATGAATTGCAGCCCGACCAGCAGTCTTGGAATGGCGCGGGACATCATCAGTTTGATGACCTGCGCCAGCTCTACAGCCAGCATGGAATCAAGGTTCTCGACGTCTTGCAGGGACTTCCAGGGGATTCGGCGGACTACTTCCCGTCCTCCAAAGCGTCTGTGTCGATGATTTCCGAGATGGCTGGGCGTTGGGGGAAGGTTTGGAACGGAGTCGAGATTGCAAACGAACCCGATCACAATCGCGTCTACGACAAGCTATCGCCGGCCGAGCAGAGTCAGTATCAGAGGCAGTACGCGAGCTACGCGTCGCTCGCCTCGAAAGAGATCAAGGATGTCGTGCCAGCCGCTCGCGTTGTTGGCGGAGCCTTCGCGTTCGCCTTGTCGGGAGACAAGTTGGACTCTTCGAAGTTTGCTGATGGCATTGCGGCCGCCGGTCTTACTCAGTCGGTGGACGCCATAAGCTTCCACACCTACGTCGAGCCGAAGACGCTGCGTAGAGATATTGGGACATATAGAGATTGGCTTCTGCGCTCGGGAGTGCCGGACATGCCACTTTGGATTACGGAGGCCGGATGGCCTTGGAAACGAGGACCGGGGCGTCCTCCGCTCGATCAAGACCAGGCGTCCGCCCTGCAGATGGCCGGTAAAGCGGTGGTCGCCTATGCCATGGGCATTGAGCGCTACTACCCGTTCGTCTATCCGTACTACGAAGAGAAAGAAAAGAATTTTGGGATGACCGGCAAGGAACGGACACCGCTACGCAGTTTGGCAGCCTACGCACAGGCGGCCAAGGCGCTTTCGGGTTCGTCTGCCATATCGTCTTTGGGCAATCTATCGGAAGACGGCGTCGGCGCCCTATTCAAGACGCCGAATGGCGCAGTGCTGGTGATACACCAGAAGGAATCCAGCGGCAGCCGGCCTTGGCTCAGCGTTCCCTTTCCCGTTGCGAAATGTGAGGGCATCGACGGAAGGGATCTGAAGATGGTCGATGGTCGTGTGCCACTTACTGACGGTTTGGTCTATGTCTGGATCTCCGATGCGGACATAGCTAAGGCGAAAGACATGCTAGAGAGAGTCAGGTGAATAGTCTTATTGTTGCAGCCGACATTCGGTGGCCCAAGGGGACTGGCATCGGTGTGTGTGCGTCCGAGTATCTGGCGCGCATGCCGGTCGATATGGCTGCCCGCGCATTGCCGCTCACCAGCGGCATCGGCCACCCTGCATCTCCCTTCGAGTTGGCGGCAAGGCTTGCGCTGCACCGAACCAAGCACCAGGTGTTCTGGAATCCCGGTTTTGTTCCCCCCGCCTGGTCGAGCGCTCCAAGTGTGGTGACGGTTCACGACCTTACCCACCTGCATTTCTACTCATCGCTGCACGTGCGTTATTACAACAGCGTGTTCAGGCCGATGTATCGGCGCTGCTCGGCGATCATCTGCGTTTCGGAATACACGCGCCGCGAATTCATCGATTGGTCGGGCATGGATCCGGACCAGGTGCACGTCGTGCACAACGGTGTTTCGTCGCGATTCAATGCCCAAGTTGAGCCGTATCGTCCGGGTTATCCGTACATCCTCTATCCGGGCAACATGCGCAGTTATAAGAACGTAGAGATGCTTCTACGTGCCTTTTCACAGTCTTCATTGCGTACGCTCGGATTGAAGGTCGTACTTACGGGGACAGGGACGCCGGAGTTGAACGCTACGATCGCCACCCTGGGGATTGCCAAAGACGTGGTGTTCATGGGCTTTGTTCCCGACGAGCATCTGCCCGGGTTGTATCGCGGCGCGTCGTTCACGGCATTCATTTCACTGTACGAAGGTTTTGGCCTGCCGATCGTGGAGTCCATGGCCGTCGGTACGCCCGTATTGACCTCCAACGTTTCGTCCATGCCGGAAATTGCAGGCGATGCAGCTTTGGTTGTGCCACCTCGTGACCTTGGCGAAGTCGTCGCCGCCATGGACAGACTCGTTTCCGATTCCGGGCTGCGCGCCGATTTGACTGTCAAAGGTCTTGAACGTGCCGCAGCGTTCTCATGGGACAAGGCTGCCGCGCATACCTGGAAGATCGTTCGTTCCTCGGCGCGTGGGCATTGAGCAGTCGAGCCTGGATAGACAGCGATGATTGAAGATACGCATCCCGCCAGCGTCGTGCTGATGGCCACTTACAACGGTGGCGCTCATGTGGCCGAGCAGGTCAATTCCGTGCTGTCCCAGCAGTGTGCCCAGTTGACGCTGATTGTTGGCGACGACAATTCGGCGGACCACACGCTTGAAGTGCTTCGGCACCTCGATGGAAAGGATCGCTTGCGGGTCGTTCAATACCGGGAACCTTCGGGAGGAGCGGGCCAGAGCTTCCTTCGGCTGATGCGAGACGCCGAACTGGCTGATGCTGATTTCGTTGCCTTCTGCGATCAAGACGATGTCTGGGCCGGGGATAAAATCTCGCGTGCCGCTGCCATGCTCGATAGCCAATGCGCCGATGGGTATTCCTCAGCCGTCACCGCATTCTGGCCCGATGGTCGCGAACAGGTGCTAAGTCAGAACTCGAACCAGACTGACCTGGACTTCTTGTTCGAAGGGGCAGGCCAGGGCTGCACCTTTGTCTTGCGCGGTGAATTTGCCAGGCAGGTCCAGAGGTACGTGCGCGAACACCAAGAGCTTCTCGGTGCGATCCATTACCACGACTGGTTGGTTTACGCGGTATCGCGTGCGCTGGGGAAGCGCTGGGCGTTCGATCCTGAGCCTTCGATGCGCTATCGCCAGCACGATGGCAATGATACGGGCGCGCGAGGCGCATTCGCCGGTGTGAGAAAGCGCATTGGTCTGATCAGTGACGGTTGGTATGCGAATCAGGTACGGCAAGTGATCGCAGCAATTTCCGTGTTGGATACCACGGGCGCATTGATTCCTTCGGATTTTCTGTCGATCTGGAAACGCCAGCGCGATCTCAAGCGCCGCGTACATTTGGCCCGTGTTCTTTTCATGCGAGGGCGCCGTCGCTCCTCTGATCGTGCGGTGCTTGCCGTTGCGGCCCTGCTGGGCTGGCTTTGAGGGATTGATATGACTTGTGCAGTAATCTTCGGCGGCTCCGGATTCATTGGCTGCTACTTTGCCGACTATCTTTTGAAGAGCCAGCTGTTTGACAAGGTGTACCTATACGATCTGGTGTCGTACGAGGACAAGCCTTTCCCCTACCGCAGCGAGCTCTTGTCCAAGCACGCTCAGAAACTCGAATTCGTCTGCGGTGATGTTCGCCAGAACATTGCATGGAAGCCCGTTGAGCCGGTTGGATTCGTAGCCAATTTCGCCGCCGTCCATCGCGAGCCGGGGCACGAGGACCGGGAGTACTTCGAAACCAACTTGTACGGCGCCGAAAACGTGACGGCGTGGGCAAGCGAGGTCGACTGCCCCAATATCGCCTTTACTTCGTCCATTTCGCCTTATGGCATCAGCGAGGACGTCAAGGACGAAACGACGCTGCCGGTGCCAGTGACGGCCTACGGCTCGTCCAAGCTGGCTGCGGAAAAGATCCACCTGGCATGGCAGGCCTCGGACAGTGCGCGGCGCAAACTGGTGATCGCTCGGCCTGGCGTGGTGTTCGGGCCTGGTGAAGGTGGCAATGTCACTCGATTGGTAAAAGCGGTGCGCCGCGGTTATTTCTTTTACATGGCGAACCGCAAGACTCGCAAAGCCGGCATTTACGTGAAAGAGCTTTGCAATGCGATCTGGTGGGTTCACCAGTTGCAGTCAAGGCCGGGTAACGGCGTGCTGCTGTTCAACGGGTCGATGAACCCCGGGCCGTCGATTTCCGAGTATGTCGAAGCAGTAGGCAAAGTGGCAGGCATTAAGCGGCTTGTTGCCAACGTGCCTTATTCCCTGCTTCTTTGTGCCGCCTATGGCATCGATCTGGTTGCCCGACCCCTTCGGGTCAGTCACCCCTTCAGTCCCGTGCGCATCCGCAAGCTGGTGCGCTCAAACAACATCCTTCCCAAGTTCCTCGTCGACAACAGCTACCCATACCTCTACTCGTTGGAAACGGCGATGCGCGACTGGAAGCAGGACTGCCCCGGAGAGTGGAATTAACTTGGCTGCGGTATCTGCCAACGTCGCATCAAACCAGCGACGACTGATTGGGCTCAGTGATACATCAAATTAATCGTCACCAAGGTCAACACCAACACGATCGCCGTGAGCGGCAGGCCGACGCGCAGGAAGTCCTTGCCGCGGTAGCCGCCGGGGCCGGCGATCATCATCAGGGCGGGGTGGCCTGAGCTCAGCAGGAAGGTGTTGGAGGAGGAGACGGCGACAATGAGCGCGTAGGCGGATGGATTGTTGCCGGTGGCGACCGCGACGCTGATGGCGATGGGGACCATCATCACGGTGGCGCCGACGTTGGACATCACCTGCGAGAACAGCAGGGTGAGGATGGCCAGCGACAGCTGCAGGATCCAGTGGTTGGTGTGGCCCAGGTGTTGCAGTACTTCCTGTGCGAGCCATGCGGCGGCGCCGGTGGCGTCCATCGACCAGCCCAGCGGAATCAGGCAGGCGGTGACGAAGATGGTCTTCCAGTTGATGGCCTTGTACGCCTCGTCCATGTTGAGCACGCCGGTGAGCAGCATGCCGATGGCGCCGGTCATCATGGCGACGGAAAGGTCGAGGTGCGTGAACAGCGCAAGGCATTTGGCGAGCAGGAAGAAGCCGACCGCTTGCCAGATCTTGCCGGGGCGTTGTTCTTCTTTTGGAATGTCGGTGACGATCACCAGGTCGCGGTCTTCGCTCGCCAGCACCAGATCGCGCCAGCTCGAATGCAGCACCAGCGTGTCGCCTGCGCGCAGGCTCACCGAGCGTACGTCGTCGCGATACACCTGGTCGCCGCGATTCACCGCCAGCACCGAGATGCCGTAGCGCTTGCGCAGTCGCAGATCGCCGACGGTCTGCTTGAGGAAGCGCGAGCTCGGCGGAATCACGGCTTCGGAAATGCCGGCGCGCGACGGGTTGAACAGCTCGCCCAGTTGGCGCATGCGCGGCGAGAGTTTGCACAGCTGGTTGTTGGCGAACTGGTTGAGCTGGTCGCGCGGGCCGAGTACGCCGAGTACCGAGCCCACCCAGATCACGTGATCTGCCGGCGGCGCCATGCGCGCATCGTTGCCGCTCTTGATCGCCAGGATCAGCGGCGCGCCGTACAGCTGCTCGACTTCGCCGATGCTCATGCCCACCAGCGGGCTTTCGGCGGTGACGGTGAGCTCCGCGGTTTCACCGACGATGCCGTAGGTGTCGGCAAAGTAGCTCTCGGTACGGCCCGGGGTCACCTTGAGGCGTTCGTCTTCGCGTTCGGGCAGCAGCTTCTTGCCGAAGAAATAGAAGAACGCGACACCGGTGAGGGCCAGCACCAGGCCGACCGGCGTAACGCTGAAAAGGCCGAACTTGGGAATCGTATGCGCGCCGGCCGGCAGGTTGGCGTTGGAGCTGGCGACCAGGTCGTTCAGCACGATCAGCGGCGAGTTGGCGATCAGCGTGGTGTTGGTGGCGGTGAGTATGCAGAACGCCATCGGCAGCAGCAGTCGCGAGATCGGCACGCCGGTGCGCGCGGCGAGGCGGCTGGTGACGGGGATCATCAAGGCCGCCAGCGCCTGGCTGGGAATCACGGCGCTGAACAGGCTGGTGACCAGGTTGATCACCACGCCCAGGCGCGATTCCACGCCACGCGCCATGCGCATCACGAAGCTGGCGGTGAGGGTGAGCACGCCGGCGCGGTCCAGGCCCGCGCCCATGATCATGATCGCGATGATCGCGATCACGGCGTTACCGGCGAAGCCGTTGAATACGCGGTCGGAAGGAATGAGCCCGGTGAGGCCGATCACCACCACCACCAGCAGGGCCACCATGTCGGCGCGGATCCACTCCAGCACCAACATCAGCATGGTGAAGCCCACCAGCCCCAGCACCAGGATCATTTCAGGGGTGAGGGCGAGTCCCACTAGGGTGCGCCCCCGAATTGGGCGTCCTGATGACGGCTGGATGTGGGCAGTGGGAGCTTCACGCTACGACGACTCGTCCCTGTTTGAGACGTGAGTATAAGCGCGTGGTGCGGCGGGCTGGTGAACCGCGTATGCAATGCGCGCTTGAAGTACCGGTTGTCGTGCGACTCGAAGCGATGATGTGCGCAGCAGATTCCCTCTCCCCGCCGGGGAGAAGGTTAGGGTGAGGGGTGGGTGCTCGCGGCGGTGTGGCTAGGGCGAGCGTTTCGTATGCGTGCTGACAAAGCTCGCGATAAGTCGCGGTGAGGCGGCGTGGCCCCTCACCCCAGCCCTCTCCCCGCAGGGGAGAGGGAGCAGGGCGCGCTTCGATTCAGCGCTTGCGATACAGCAAATCCCACACTCCATGACCAAGCTTCAACCCCCGGCGCTCAAAGTGCGTCTCGATGCGCCATGCCGGCTTCTCGGCGTATTGGCCGGGGCTGAGGTCGTTGCGCCAGTCGGGGGCGGCTTCCATCACCTCGAGCATGTGCTCGGCGTAGGGTTGCCAGTCGGTGGCCAGGTGCAGCAGGCCGTTGGGGGCCATGCGGGAGGCGAGCAGGGCGACGAAATCGGGCTGGATGATGCGGCGCTTGTTGTGGCGTTTCTTGTGCCACGGGTCCGGGAACCAGATGCGCGCTTCGGTGAGGGTGCCGGGCGGTATTTCGTTTTCCAGCACTTCCACCGCATCGTGCTTGTACAGGCGCACGTTGCCGGCGTCGCGTGCGGCCAGTGCATTCATCAGGCGGCCGACGCCGGGGCCGTGCACTTCCACGCCGAGGAAGTCGCGGGCCAGATCGTGCTCGCTGGCCCAGGCCAGCGCCTCGCCGTTGCCGAAACCGATCTCCAGCACCAGCGGCGCGGTACGGCCGAAGCGCGCTGCATAGTCCTGCGGCTTGCCGCTGTAATCGATGCCGAAGCGGGCCCAGTGGTCGTCGAATGCGCGCTGCTGCGCCGGCGTCATGCGGCCTTCGCGCAGCACGAAGCTGCGGATGCGGCGCATGAAGGGCGGGTGTTCGGCGCCGTCGTGCTCGCCGTCGTGGTCGTGCAGGTCGCTCATGGTCAGCCGATGGTGCCGTCGATCGGGCTGGAGGCCGAGGCGAAGCGCTTGCGCGGGATGCGGCCGGCCTTGAAGGCCGCGCGTCCGGCCTGGATCGCCAGCTTCATCGCATGGGCCATCAGCACCGGATCCTTGGCGCCGGCGATGGCGGTGTTCATCAGCACGCCGTCGCAGCCCAGCTCCATCGCGATGGCGGCGTCCGAGGCAGTGCCCACGCCAGCGTCGACGATGATCGGCACCTTGGCGTTCTCGATGATTTCCAGCAGGTTGTAGCGATTCTGGATACCCAGACCCGAGCCGATCGGCGCAGCCAGCGGCATCACCGCCACGCAGCCGATCTCCTCAAGGCGCTTGGCCAGGATGGGGTCGTCGCTGGTGTAGACCATCACGTCGAAGCCGTCGGCCACCAGCGTTTCGGCGGCCTTGAGCGTTTCCACCACGTCGGGGAACAGCGTGCGCTGGTCGCCGAGCACTTCCAGCTTCACCAGCTTGTGGCCGTCGAGCAGTTCGCGCGCGAGCTTGCAGGTGCGCACGGCGTCCACGGCGTTGTAGCAGCCGGCGGTGTTGGGCAGCAGGGTGAATTCTTCGGGCGGCAGGGCGTCCAGCAGGTTCGGCTGGCTGGCGTCCTGGCCAAGGTTCACGCGGCGGATGGCCACCGTGACGATCTCGGCGCCCGCGGCCTGGCTGGCCCGGCGCGTCTCGTCGAAATCCTTGTATTTGCCGGTGCCGGTGAGCAGCCGCGAGCCGTAGCTCTTGCCGGCAATGATCAGCGGATCGGAAGCATCGAGCGTCTTGATATTCATCGAAAGGTCTTCAGTCTGCGGCGACGCCCGGGCGTCGCATGAACGCGCATGCCTGGGCGATCAACCGCCGCCGATGGCATGGACGATTTCCACGTGGTCGCCGTCAGCCAGGCTGTGGCTGGCATGCAGGCTGCGCGGGACGATCTCTTGGTTCACTTCCACGGCGACGCGGCGCTGGCCGTAGCCGGCGTCTTCAAGCAATTGGGCGACGGTGGTGGCGGGGGCGCAGTCGCGCGGACTGCCATTGAGCGTGATGTGCATCTGCCCATTGTAGCGGCTGCCGGCCCGAATGCCGCCCCGGGCATGAAGAGGCCCGGCGGTGCCGGGCCTCTGGAGGGTTAGCCAAGGGCGTTTCAATTGTGCTGCTGGTCGTCCCGGCGGGGAGCCGCCCGGTGCTCCTCATGGTTGGACTGCGGCTGGTGCTGTTCCGGCCGTGCCTGGGGTTGCGGCTGAGGATTGGCGCGGGGCACCTCGTTGCGTTGCTGCATCTCCTGCCGCTGCTGCATCTGCTGGCGTTGCTGCATGGCGTCGCGTTGCTGCATCTGCTGCTGCATCGCCTGGCGCTGCTGGAATTCCTGCTGCTGCATCTGCTGCCGTTGCTGCTGGGGATCGGTGGGCTGCATCTGCGGTTGCATGCGCTCGCGCTGCTGCAGGACATCCTGCTGCTGGACCTGCTGGCGCTGCTCCAATTGCTGCTGTTGCGCGGCCCGTCGCTGCTGCATCTGCTGTTGCTGCTGGTCCTGGCGCTGCTGCGCGGCGTTGTCGCGCTGGAACCGCTCGGCATTGTCCTGCCGCGCCTGCTGCGGCTGGGCCGGTTCGAAGCGCGGCGGCGTAGGCAGGCTGCCCGGGGGCACCTGCTGGCTGCGCATGCGATCGGACTGCGCGTTGGGGATAAAGCTCACGCCCGGTCGCTGCTGGTTGTCATTGCCGCGCTGAATCTGGGCCTGGCCATTGGGCCGCACAAAACGCGAGGACGGCAGCTCGCCCGGACGCATGGCGCCCGGTTCGTTGTCGCCGCGCGGTTGCGGACGCGCCATCGGCCCGGCCGGGTTGCCGCGCATCGACGGGTTGGGCTGGCCCGCGGCAACCTCCTGCGGACGATTGGGTGCGCCGGCGCGCATGCCCGGTCCCTGGCCATTGAGGAGTCGCACATTGTCCCGCTCGGGAGTCATGCGTGGATTGCCGGCGACATTGGCCGGGCGACCGCCAAAGTTCGCGGCAGGCGGGGTGCGCGCCACCACTTCGCGCTGGAAGCCGCCGGCCGGCAGGGGGCGCGCGTTGTTCGCACGCGGCGGCGCAAAGCTGCCGCGTACCGGCGCGATGCCGGCGACGCCGCGCGGGGCGACCTGGGCGCCGGCGAAGCGCTGCGGATCCATCCCCACCATATGCTGCCGCGCGTTGCGTGCGGCGACGAAATCCTGGCCCGGCATGGCGCGGAATGCATGCGGCACATCGCGGTTGATGTAGCGCTCGTTGGGCGCCGCGCGTCCGTCACGGTAGTAGTTGTAGCGCTCGTTGATGTGGTTGATCACCAGGTTGCGGTTGTTGCGCACATAGATATTGGTGACGTTGACGTTGGTGTAGTAGCCGCGACTGGCTCGATACCACGGGTTGTAGACCTCGCCCGGGCCCAGCGGGAACCAGCCCACCGGGCCGCCCACGCCGATCGACACACCGCCGCCGACGAAGGCCACCAGCGCCGGCGCATAGACCGGACGCACACCCACCGGCCCCGGCACCCAGCCCCAACGATTGTGCACATGGGCCCAGCGGCCATAGTGATAGGGCGCAAAGCCCCAGGGCGCGGCATCCACCCAGGTCCAGCCCCACGGGCCGACGTACGACCAGTGACCGTCGCTGTAGGGCGACCAATCGGCGCCCACGCTCGCGGGGTACCAGACCTGGCCGTAGTCGGGATCGGCCTGCCAGTTGCCGTATTGATTGAGATCCTGGGCGCCCACGATGTCCGGCGACACATTGGGATCGGCGGGCATGGAGGCGTATTGCTGGTTGCGGCTGTCCACCCAGTTGTCGAAGTCGTCGCCACCCTGGATGTCGTTGATGGTTACCACGCCCAGCGACGAGTCGACGAACTCGTATGACCGGCCGGCAGCCACCATGCGCTGCGCGCCGCCCTCGCCATAGACCGTGGCGTGGCCGGCGAAGTCGGTGACGCGGGTGGACTTGCCGTCCTCGCTGATGTCCACGCGAAAGCTGCCCGGCTGATCGATCACCAGGGCCACGGTGGGCGTATCGATTTCGTAGCTCTGGCCATCGTCGAGCCCCTGCACCGTCACGTTCGCGGTGCCCTGGGTCAGTTCGACCTGGGTGAGCTGGTCGTTGAGGGTGAGGAAGCCGAAGTTGGAGTCGTCCGCGAGGCGCAATGTGCCGCCGTCCAATTGCAGCTCGGCGCGCCCTCCGTCGCCGGTGGAGAGGCGGTCGCCGGTGGTCAGCGGGCGGTTGAGGCTGGCATCGCCCCAATCCTTTTCGCCAGCGGGGAGCAGGCCCACGTCGCCGCTGCGATAGGACAGGCGGGCCACGCGCGAGGGCGGATCGCCGGCGCCATTGTCATCGGGTGGCGCCTGCGTCTGCGCCTGGCTAAGCCCGCTGGCGCAGATCAACAGGGCCGCTGCCATCCATCGCCAGCGTTGCGGCGAGGTCAGCAAAGCAGGAAGCACACGCATCGGGTTCTCCGGAGCTGGACGCGATGGTTATCGCGAGGTGGATTCGTCGCCCGCAAGAACGCTTGGGGAACTGCCGGCGCCGACGGCTGCATTATGCGGATGAGCCATCCATCCCTCGCAAGGACTGGCAAGGCTGCGTCAAAAAACGGTTCAGCCGGCCGCCATGTCCGGTTCACGCCGGGTTGGGAAAGCCGACTCCAGGCATACCAGGCGATCGTCGCCGCGAACCCTTCGCTTGCGCTCCCGGGGCGCGCGGCCATCGATCGAACGTCGTCATGGAAAGATCGGCGGTTCCCAAGCCCCGCGGAGGCGGGTTACCATCGCCGAACGTTGCGGGTGTAGCTCAATGGTAGAGCTGTAGCTTCCCAAGCTACTGACGAGGGTTCGATTCCCTTCACCCGCTCCATTGTTTCTCCCGACCCCGTTGCTCTCGACCCCACCGAGCTCCCTACACGTAACCCTTGCGGCGTGCGCTGATCATGGCGGATGTGACTACCCTCGGCTGGCGGGAGCGCTTGGCATTGCCGATGCTCGGCATTCCTCTGCTCAAGGCCAAGCTCGATACCGGTGCGCGTAGCAGTTCATTGCACGTGGACACGCTGGAAAGCTTCGTGCGCGCCGGCGATACATGGCTGCGTTTTTCAGTCACCGTGGGCGGGCGCCATCGTGTCGCCGTGACCTGCGAAACCCTCGCGCTGGACCGCCGTGCCGTCACCGATACGGGCGGACGGCGCACGCTGCGCTGGTTTATCCGCACCGACGTGGTGCTGGGCGGCGAGCGCTTTGCCGTCGACATCAATCTGACCGACAGGCGCCATATGCTGTTTCCCATGCTGCTCGGGCGTAGCGCCTTGCACGGGCGATTCGCGGTGGATCCTGCGCTTTCCTACACACAGCCTCGACCCATCCGGGCGGGCACGACGGGTGTTTCATGAAGATTGCCATACTCTCGCGCAACACTCGTCTGTACTCGACGCAGCGCCTGGTCGATGTCGCGCGCGAGCGTGGACACGTGGTGCGCGTGCTCGATCCGCTGCGCTGCTACGTGCGCATTGCGCCGGGCAATATGTCCATCCGCTACAAGGGCAAGGCGATCAAGGGCATCGATGCGGTGATCCCGCGCATCGGCGTCACCAGCACGTTTTACGGCACGGCCGTGCTGCGCCAGCTGGAAATGATGGGCGTCTACACGCCCAATACCTCCGACTCGGTGTTGAGCGCACGCGACAAGCTGCGCTCGCTGCAGATCCTGGCGGCCAAGGGCCTGGACATGCCGGCCACGGTGTTCGGCGACAACCCGGATGACACCGCCGACGTGCTGGCCATGCTGGGCGAGCCCCCGCACGTGATCAAGCTCAATGAAGGCAGCCAGGGCACCGGCGTGGTGCTGGCCGAGAAGCGCAGCGCCTCGCAGAGCGTGATCGAGGCCTTCCGCGGCCTTTACGCCAACTTCCTCGTGCAGGAGTTCATTGCCGAGGCCAAGGGCACCGATCTGCGTTGCTTCGTGGTGGGCAAGAAAGTGGTTGCGGCCATGCAGCGGGAGGCCAGTCCGGGCGAGTTCCGCGCCAACATCCATCGCGGGGCCACCGCCAAGGCCGCCACGCTGAGCGCCGAAGAGCGCCGGATTGCCGTACGCGCCGCCGCAGCCCTGGGTCTGGGGGTGGCCGGCGTGGACATGCTGCGCTCCAAGCGCGGTCCGCTGATCCTCGAAGTGAACGCCTCCCCCGGCCTGGAAGGCATCGAGGCCGCCACCGGCGTCAACGTGGCGGGGGCGATCATCCAGCTGCTGGAAAGCGAGTCGGGTGCCGCGGCGGTCCCCATCAAACGGCGTACCCAGCGGGCCGGTTGAGTTCATTTGTACAGGACTACCACTTTTGGCCTTTGACCCCGCGCCGAATCCCGGCCTAGCATGGGGGTTCCTGCAGGGCGCGTCCCGAGGGGGGATGCCGCAGGGTGGAGGAGTCAATGAAGCGGAAGTACTGGCTGCCGGTCACGGCGGCGATGATGCTCGTGTTGCAGGTGGCGACGGTTCAAGCAAAGGAAACCAAGCCTGACGTCAAGGCCACTACCAAGGATGAATTCGCTGCGGTAGCCGACCATGTTCGTCAGCAGATGGCGCCGGGCGGTCGGTTTGATTCCGTGAAGGCGTCCGACCAGGCGACGGTTGACCGCGACCTCAGCAGCATGGAATCGCTGTACGACAAGTTCGGCACGGTCGACGCGATGGACCAGTCGGCCAAGATCGATCTCTACAACAAGCAGTCGGAAGTCAACGCGATCCTGACCCGCAACGACGCCGATCGCGAGGTGTGCGAGCAGGTCAAGCCGATGGGTTCGAACATTCCCAAGACGGTGTGCAAGACCCAGCGCGCGATCAACGAAGAGAACGACCAGTCACAGCGGATGAAGCAGGACATGATGAAGGTCCAGAATCCGCGTGGCGGCAGCTGAGCCCGTTAACGGTGTTGTGAGTAGCGGTTAACCACCGTGTAACTGCACGGCACCTATAAAGTCCCCACTGCAATTTGTTGGCACTTCCGTAAGGGCTGGTGACAGCAGATTTCGGTATCGGGGCAGTAGCTTGAGCCCAGGCGAGCGACCACGAGTCGAGCGGCCTGGGCTTTTTTCTTGCCCGATGCCCGGCCTCGTTCAGCTTTCTGGCCGCCGAGGCCCCTTTCCCCACCACAAGCTTGTTAAGCTTGTTGCCTCGGCCGGCCTCACGCCGGCTGCGTATGGAGGACGCATGCGCGTACTGGTGATCGAAGACAACAGCGATATCGCCACCAACATCGGCGATTATCTGGAAGACCGCGGCCATGTGGTCGATTTCGCCGGCGATGGCGTCACGGGGCTGCATCTGGCCGTCGTGCATGACTTCGACGTGATCGTGCTCGACCTGACCCTGCCAGGCATGGATGGCCTGGACGTGGCCCGCAAGCTGCGCCACGAGGCCCACAAGCAGACGCCGATCCTCATGCTCACCGCGCGCGATGCGCTGGAGCAGAAGCTCACTGGCTTTGAGTCCGGCGCCGACGACTACATGACCAAGCCGTTCGCCCTGCAGGAACTGGCAGCGCGCCTGGAAGTGCTGGCGCGCCGCGGCAAGGGTCCGCAGAGCCGCGTCCTCAAGGTGGGCGATCTCACCTATAACCTCGACACCCTAACGGTGACCCGTGAAGGCAAGTCGATCCAGCTCAACCCGATCGGGCTGAAGCTGCTGCAGGCCCTGATGGAGGCGAGCCCTTCGGTGGTGACCCGCCAGGACCTGGAACAGCGCGTGTGGGGCGAAGAACTGCCCGACAGCGATTCGTTGCGCGTGCATATCCATGGTCTGCGTGCAGCCATCGACAAGCCGTTCGACAAGCCGCTGATCCACACGCGTCACGGTATCGGTTATCGAATGGTCGAACCGGATGCAGTCCAGGCGTAAGCTCAGGTTCCGCCTGGTCGTCTCCTTCGCGCTGTTCGGTTTCGGCCTCAGCGCGTTGTTTGCGTTTGCGGCGTTGAATATTCGCAGTCGGGTGGAGGACCAGTTGGTCAACTCCAGCCTGATTGACGATGCGAAATACGCCAACCAGTTTGCCCAGGCGCATCCCGATGCGCCCGGACCCGGGTCGCGTCTGATCACGGGCATGACCAAGAGCGAGCGCACGCTCTACAAGGCTCCGTTGACGTGGCAGAACCTGGATACAGGTGTGCACGACATCAACGAAGTGGCAGACGACGGCACGCAGCACCACTACAAGCTGGCGGTGTATCGCGAGAACGGCATCATCAGCTTTGTCCGCTACGACGTATCGCGTGAAGAGCTGGGCAAGCGTCAGCTGGTCATCAGCGTGATTGCCGCGGTGTTCCTGTTTGGTCTGTTGTCGTTGGTGCTCGGTTTTTGGCTGTCGCGCAAGGTGCTCAAGCCGGTCAGCGAACTGGCGCGTCGATTGCGCGACTTCCGCAAGAACGGCAAAGCCGAACCGCTGGCACCGCATTTTGCCGATGACGAAGTGGGCGAACTCGCCTTTGCACTCGATGAATACTCGCAACGCCTCACCGCGATGGTGGAGCGCGACCGCGAGTTCAACTCCGACGTGAGCCATGAGCTGCGCACGCCGCTGGCGGTCATTTCCAGCACCACCGAACTGCTGCAGGGCTCGCCCGATCTGACCGACAAGTTGCGCGAGCGCCTCAAGCGCATCGAGCGCTCGTCGCGTCAGGCGACCGAACTGATCGAGGCCTTGCTGCTGCTGTCGCGTGCGGAACGCCGTGGCCCTACGCGTGGCGAAACCACCGACGTGTGCAAGGTGGCCTCGGACGTGATCGAAAGCCAGCGTCCGCAGATGCGCGACAAGCCGCTGGAAGTGGAGTTGCGCGTCAAGCATTCGGCGAGCATCAACGCGCCGGCGTCAGTGCTGGCGGTGGCGCTCACCAACCTGATCGGCAATGCCATCAAGTACACGCTCGAAGGGCGTGTCACGGTAGAGGTGAGCGCCGATCGCATCGAAGTGATCGACACCGGCCCGGGCATCAAACCGGAAGATGCCGAACGACTGTTCCAGCGTGGCGTGCGCGGCGAAGGTGCCGGTGGCAGTGGCGCGGGGCTGGGCCTGGCGATCGTGCGTCGCTTGTGTGATCTCTACGGCTGGGATGTGTCGATGCGTCCACGCACCGATACCAATGGTGCCGTCGCGAGCATCGTCTTCGGCTGAGCCCTCAACGCTGTAGGAGCGCACCCTGTGCGCGACCCGGCGCTTGCGCGGCGTTGGATCGCGCACAGGGTGCGCTCCTACATTCAATCGAGAGGCGGCCGGATCAAAGCGGCTCCAACCAACCCCACTGGTCGTTGGTCTTGCCATTGAACAGACCAAAGAACAGCTCCTGCAGGCGACGCGTCACGCGGCCGGCCTTGCCGCTGCCGATCTGCTTGCCGTCCACCGCGCGGATCGGGGTGATTTCCGCCGCCGTACCGCACATCAGCAGTTCGTCGCACAGGTAGAGGTATTCGCGCGGGATATCGCGTTCGACCACTTCGATGCCGTCTTCGCGGGCCAGCGTCTTGATCGTGTCGCGCGTGATGCCGGTGAGGATGGATGCGCTGGCCGGGGTGGTGTGCAGAACGCCGTCGAACACCAGGAACAGGTTTTCGCCCGCGCCTTCGCTGAGCAGGCCGCTGGAAGCCATGGCGATGCCTTCGCCGAAGCCCAGGCGGCGTGCTTCACGCGCGATCAACTGGCCGGAAAGGTAATTGCCGCCGGCCTTGGCGCCGGCCGGAATGGTGTTGGGCGCAAAGCGCTGCCAGCTCGATACGCAGGCATCGATGCCGTTTTCCAGCGCCTCGGGGCCGAGGTACGGACCCATCGGCCATGCGGCCACGGCCACATCGATCGGCGTTTCCGCCGACAGGCCGAAACCACCCAGGCCGCGGTAGGCCACCGGGCGCAGGTAGGCCGCGTTGAGGCCGTTCTTGCGGACGACTTCGCGGCAGGCGGCAGCGAGCTCATCCTGCGAGTAGGGCACGACCATGTCGTAGATCTTGGCCGACTGGTAGAGGCGCTTGAGGTGATCGGTCAGGCGGAAAATCGCCGCGCCGTCCGGCGTGGCATAACTGCGGATGCCTTCGAACACCGACGAGCCATAGTGCAGCGCATGCGCCATCACGTGGGTGGTGGCGTCTTGCCAGGGCTTGATGGCACCGTTCTGCCAGATCCAATCGGGGTACTGCTGCGCCATGGGGGATCTCCGGGGAAAAATCGCGCCATGATACCGCGGCGGCGGCGTGGGCGATTTTGCGCAGCACCAATGCGGGGTCAGCCCGAAGCGCGCAACCACAGGCAGCCGGAGCGCCGCACCACACCGAAGCGGGTTTCATGCGCCACGCCGCTGGCGTCGGCCGAGGCCGTGCGTACGACCAGCTGTTGGTCCCCCGCCGACGCGGGAGGCGACCGCGTCGCATCGGCGCCAGGCGAGGTGAACAGAGGGTCGTCACTGGATGCTGGCGGCCCTTCGTTTTCCGATGCGGTGCCGATGTCGAGCAGGGGGCGCTGCATCAGCGAGCCCAGCGAGCGGATATCCGCGACCACGGCATCACGGCCGTAGCCGTTCCAGATCATCAGGCCGGCGAGTCGATTGGGGTCGCGCGCCGCGAACGCGTCGATCATGCCCTGGCGCAGCTCGGCCACCGAGGTGGCGCAGCTTACCGGTGGCGGCGTGGTCGTCGGGATGGTCGAGACGGCCTGCGTCACCGGCGGTTTCGCGCTGGGGGTTGGCGTGGCCACCGGCGTCGCCTGCAAGGCAGCGCAGGGCTGATCGGTGAACAACGGATTGCCGTCCGCGCCGATGCAGCGATGGATGCCATCCTGCGCGATGGCGCAGAGCGGCAACAGGAACAGCAGCAGCGCACATCCGATTCGCTTCATCCAGCGAGCTTACGCCCGCTCTCGTTGCTTATCCGTGCAGCCGGTCGAGGATCGCGAGCGTGGCCCGTGCGCGGTTCAAGGTATAGAAATGCAGCGACGGCGCGCCGCCTTCCAGCAAGCGGCGGCACATTTGCGCCACCACGTCGGCACCCAGCTCGCGGATCGAGGCGGCATCGTCGCCATGGGCCAGCATGCGCTTGGCGATCCAGCGCGGAATCTCCGCGCCGCAGCCATCGGAGAAACGCTTGAGCTGCGAGTAATTGGAGATCGGCATGATGCCGGGCACGATCGGCACGTTCACGCCAAGCCGCCGCACGTCGTCGACGAAGCGAAAATACGCATCGGCGTTGAAGAAGTATTGGGTGATCGCGCCATCGGCGCCGGCGTCGACCTTGGCCTTGAAATGGCGAAGGTCGGCCAGCGCATCGTCGGCCTGCGGATGCATTTCCGGATAGGCGGCCACTTCGATATGGAAGTGATCACCCGAATGCTCGCGGATGAAACGCACCAGTTCGGCGGCATAACGGAAGTCGCCGGGCGTGGCCATGCCCGAGGGAAGGTCGCCACGCAGGGCGACAATGCGGCGATAGCCGGCGGCGCGGTAGTCGTCCAGCAGTGCGCCCAGCTCGGCGCGCGTTCCGCCCACGCAGGAAAGATGCGGCGCCACGCTGAAGCCGTGGTCGGTGTGCAGCCGATGCACGGTTTCACCGGTGTAGCTCAGCGTTGACCCGCCTGCACCAAACGTCACCGAGACGTACTCGGGCGAACGCGACTTCAGCAGCGCAGCGGCCTGGTCGAGTTGGGCGCGCTGTTCGTCGGTCTTGGGCGGGAAGAACTCAAAGCTGAAGCTCGACATCGGGGTGGTCCCTGCGGTGGCGGTGGTCGAGAGTATATATCTCTTTCTCGCGATATAGAGATGTCTGTAGAGGGGCCGCCGCTGCCGCCCCGCCTGCGACAAAGCGCGGCAGCGGAATCGGGCCTCGCCATTGATCCAGATCAATTGGCCACTTCCACCCGGCCCCCAGACTTCCACCCGTTCAGTTATGCCTAGGAGTGGGCTTCATGGTGGGCGTCGAGGGGAGTTACAACGACAAGGTCATACGGCAGTTTTCCGTGATGACCGTGGTCTGGGGTGTGGTCGGCATGCTGGTGGGCGTCTACATCGCCGCCCAGCTGTACTGGCCCGCCCTCAATTTCGATATCCCGTGGCTCAGCTACGGCCGACTGCGCCCACTGCATACCAATGCGGTGATTTTTGCGTTCGGCGGCTGCGCGTTGTTCGCCACCAGCCTGTACACCGTGCAGCGCACCTGCCATGTGCGGCTGATCTCCGACAAGCTCGCCTCGTTCGTGTTCTGGGGTTGGCAGCTGGTGATCGTGGCGGCGGCGATTTCGCTGCCGCTGGGCTATACGCAGGGCAAGGAATACGCCGAGCTCGAGTGGCCGATCGATATCCTGATCACCATCGTGTGGGTGGCGTACGCGGTGCTGTTCTTCGGCACCATTGCCAAGCGCAAGGTCAAGCACATCTACGTCGCCAACTGGTTCTACGGCGCGTACATCATCACCATCGCGCTGTTGCACATCGTCAACAACCTGGCCATCCCGGCCGGCCCGATGAAGTCGTACTCGGTGTACTCGGGTGCGGTCGATGCGATGGTGCAGTGGTGGTACGGCCATAACGCCGTGGGCTTTTTCCTGACCACCGCCTTCCTCGGCATGATGTATTACTTCGTGCCCAAGCAGGCTGACCGCCCGATCTATTCGTACCGCCTGTCGATCGTGCACTTCTGGGCATTGATCGCCATCTACATGTGGGCCGGCCCGCATCACCTGCAGTACACCGCGCTGCCCGACTGGGCGCAGAACCTGGGCATGGTGTTCTCGCTGGTGTTGCTGGCGCCGTCGTGGGGCGGTGCGATCAACGGCATCCTCACGCTGTCGGGCGTCTGGTACAAGCTGCGCACCGATCCGATCCTGAAGTTCCTCGTCGTCTCGCTCTCGTTCTACATGATGAGCACGTTCGAGGGACCGATGATGTCGATCAAGACGGTCAACTCGCTCAGCCACTACACCGACTGGACCATCGGCCACGTGCATGCCGGTGCACTGGGCTGGGTCGCGATGATCTCGATCGGCTCCATTTACGCGATGCTGCCGCGCCTGCTGCGCCTGCCCAAGATGTACTCGGTCAAATTGATCGACGTGCACTTCTGGCTGCACACCATCGGCGTGGTGGTCTACATCGCCGCGATGTGGATTGCCGGCGTCACGCAGGGCCTGATGTGGCGCGCCACCGATCCCGATACCGGCACGCTGACCTATGCCTTCGTCGAAGCACTCAATGCCACCAAGCCGTATTACGTGGTGCGCGTGGGCGGCGGCGTGATCGTGCTGGCCGGCATGCTGGTGATGGCATGGAACACGTTCAAGACATTCCGCCTGGCCGCCGCGAGCACCGAGCCGCAACCGCTGCTTGCGCCCGACGCCGCCGACGCCCGTGCCTGAAGGAACAGACATGAGCCAGACACACGCAAAACTCGAAAAAAACATCGGCTTGATGGGCATCCTGGTGGCAGTCGCCGTCTCCTTCGGCGGTCTCGCCGAAATCGTGCCGTTGATGTTCCAGGCGGAAACGATCAAGCCGCTACCCGGCATCAAGCCGTATCCCGCGCTGGAACTGGCGGGCCGCGACGTGTACATCCGCGAAGGCTGCTACAACTGCCATTCGCAGATGGTGCGCACGCTGCGCTTTGAGACCGAGCGCTACGGTCACTATTCGCTGGCCGGCGAATCGGTCTACGACCATCCGTTCCAGTGGGGCAGCAAGCGCACCGGTCCGGACCTGGCGCGCGTCGGTTTGCGCGGCTATTCCGACGACTGGCATCGCGCCCATCTGCACAACCCGCGCGACGTCGTGCCGGAATCCAATATGCCCGGCTATCCGTGGCTGGCGGACAACAAGCTCGATGGCAATGAGGTGGCCACGCATATGCGGGCACTCAAGCGCATCGGCGATCCGTACAGCGAGGAAGACATCGCGGGCGCAGCCAAGGCCGTCGAGGGCAAGACCGAGCTCGACGCCGTGGTGGCCTATCTGCAGGCGCTGGGCACGCATGTGTCGCAGGCCGACATGCAGGCTGCCGAGGGAGCGGAGTGACATGGTTCCAGGACTGATTACCGGTTTCTTGTTGGTGCTCTTTGTCGGCGCCTGCATCTGGATCTGGCGGCCGGGCACCAAGCCCGCGATGGATGCCGCCGCGCTCATGCCGCTGGAAGATGACAAGGAGGAACTCGCATGACTTCCGGATGGACCTGGTACGTCATCGCCATCACGGTGATCAATCTGATCGGTTGCGTATGGCTGCTGCGCGCCAATACGCGCCGCAGCCCCACCGACCCCAAGCCTGACGAAACGGGGCACGTGTGGGATGGCAACATCACCGAGTACAACAAGCCGTTGCCGAAGTGGTGGATCAACCTGTTCTACATCACCATCGTGTTTTCGGTGGGCTACTTGTTGTGGTTCGGCGTGGGCACCTTCCGTGGCTTCGGACACTGGAGCTCGCACAAGGAGTGGGCGCTGGAGACGGCGGCCGAAGACGCGCGCCTCGACGACACGCTCAAGTTGTATGCCGGCAAACCCATCGACATGCTGGCCAAGGACCCGCAGGCGGTGGCGCTGGGCCGCAACATCTTCATCAACCGCTGCGCGGCCTGCCATGGCTCGACGGGTCACGGTGCCACCGGCTTTCCTGATCTGACGGATGACATCTGGCATTGGGGCGGCACGCCACACCGCATTCTGGAAACCATCCAGGAAGGCCGGCAGGCAGTCATGCCCGCCTGGGCGACCACGCTCACCGCGCAGGGTGGACCGACCGCCGTCGATGACACAATTGCCTATGTGCTGTCGTTGTCCAAGCCGGCGCAGGCCAGGGACGAGGCAAGCGAGCGCGGCGAGAAACTGTTCCAGACGATCTGCGTGGCCTGTCATGGTCCGCAGGGCAAGGGCAACCAGGTGGTCGGTGCGCCCGATCTCACGGATAGCTATTGGCTCTACGGCAGCAGCAAGGCCTCGTTGCACAAGACGCTGAACGAAGGTCGCCAGGGCGTGATGCCGGCATGGAAGCCAGTGCTCGGCGATACGCGTACGCGTCTGGTCGGTGCCTATGTGTGGACCTTGTCGCCGCACACGGATGGGCCACCGGCAGGTGCAGTGGTCGCCGAATGATCGACCGGAATACCACCGTCACCCGCGGACGCGAGCCGACGCCGTTCTCGCAGAACCTTGGCGCCTTGCTCTGGCCAAGCTTCTTCGTGGCCGGCGTGGTGACGATGGTGTTCTTTGCCTTCATCGATCCGATCGCCTTGCGCGACATCACCTTTCCCTCCTTGAGGATCGGGCGCGAACTCGGCTACACGCTGGGATTCTTTCTGATCTGGCTGGCGACGGCCTCGTCCAGCCTGTTTACCTGGATCCTGCTGCGCCCCAGCCGCGCGGTGCGATCCCTGCCACGTTCCGGTAAGACACCATGAGTCGCCGCATTCCGCTCCAGGTCATCGATGACGGGAGCGATTCGTACTACGTCAGCGAACGCAAGGTCTATCCCCGCGACGTCGCCGGCCGCTTCAACCGCCTGCGGGTGGCCGCGGTGATCTGGCTGCTGGGCATGTACTACAGCTTTCCGTGGCTGACCTGGCAGGGGCGACAGGCCGTCCTGCTGGATCTGCCCGCGCGCAAGTTCCATGTGTTTGGATGGCTGTTCCTGCCGCAGGATTTCCTGTTTCTGTCGGTGCTTTTGATCATCGCGGCGCTGGCGCTGTTCTTCTTCACCGCCCTGGCGGGCCGTCTGTTCTGCGGTTACGCCTGCCCGCAGACGGTGTGGACCGAAGTGTCGCTATGGATCGAGCGCTGGTGCGAAGGTGATCGCAGCAAGCGCATGAAGCTCGACGCCTCGCCATGGACGCGGGAGAAGATCCTGCGCAAGAGCGCACGCCACACGCTGTGGGCGGTGTTCTCGCTGTGGACCGGGTTCACTTTCGTGGGTTACTTCAGTCCGATCGGTGAGCTGGCGCGTCGGACGCCTTGGGCGTGGGGCGGGTGGGAAGCGTTCTGGATCCTATTCTATGCGTTCGCCACCTGGGGCAATGCCGGCTTCCTGCGTCAGCAGGTCTGCAAGTACATGTGTCCGTACGCACGCTTCCAGAGCGCGATGTTCGACCGCAACACCTTGCTGATCGCCTATGACCCCATGCGCGGCGAGCCGCGTGGACCGCGCAAGCGCGGCCTGGCCAGCGTGCTTGAACGTGCGCGCGGTCTGCTCGATACGATCACCGCCTACGACTATGTGTTCCGCGCCAGCCAGCATCCGTCTGCGGCCGACCATCGCGCGCAGGCCGGCGGCACGATCACCCTGGCAGCGCTCGGTGAAGAGGCCAAGCCGCTGCCCAAGTTCGCGCTGGAAGAACTGGGCGACTGCGTCGATTGCACGATCTGCGTGCAGGTGTGCCCGGTCGGCATCGATATACGCAATGGCCTGCAGTACGAATGCATCGCGTGCGGCGCCTGCATCGACGCCTGCGACGAGGTGATGGGCAAGGTCGGCTATCCGCAAGGTCTGATCCGCTATACCACCCAGAACCAGATCGATGGCAAGCCGGCCAGGCTGCTGCGCACCCGCGTGCTGGTCTACGGCGCGTTGCTGCTCGCCCTGATAGGGGGCTGGCTGTACGGCATCACCCATCGCAGCCCGCTGATGGCCGAAGTGCTGCGCGATCGCAATGCGATGTACAGCGAGGATGCCGAGGGCAATATCCAGAATGCCTACACGGTGAAGCTGGTCAACAAGGCGCAACAGCCGCATCGCTTCGCCATCGAGATCAGCTCGACCGATCTGAGCGCGTTGCGACTGGGCGGTGGCGTGCAAACCTTGCGTGCCCAGAGCGGCGAAGTGCTGTCCGTCCCTATCACCGTCACGACGGCGGCGGACATCACCGGCCGCCATGAGGTGATCTTCCACGTGCGCGATCTCGACGCCAACGTCGGCGTCGACGTCAAAAGCAGTTTCTTTGGACCCCTGCCATGAACCAGACACGCAGTACCTGGCGCGAACCGATGGTGTGGATGCTGGTGGGCTTGCCATTGGCGTCGGTGGCGATCGGCTTCGCCTTGCTGTTCGCGGCCGTGCGTCCCGGTCGCGAAGACATGGACACCATCACGCAGGCCACGCGAGTGGGCAAGCTACTGGTGTCCGCGCAGGACGAGCCGTCCACCGAAGTCGCCACCAAGGGCCTGGTGCTCCGCTTGAAAGGCGACATGATCGAGGCGGTACCCGTGGACGGCGACTTCCCGCGCGGCGGCAAGCTGCGACTTACGCTCAGGGCGAGTGACTCGCAGGCGGCGGAACGAAGCGTTGAGCTATCGCCCAGCGAGTTGGGCTGGCGCGGCGTCGGCTCGCTGGACGGCGGGCATGACTGGATGGTCGAATTGAGTCCGGACAACGCGGCCTGGTCGCTGCGCGGACATTGGACGGCGCAGGCGCGAGCGATTCGCCTGTCGCCCTGATCGTGGACCGCGCCGTCGAAGCCGACCCTGGCGGTCGCGCACTGCTTTGCTACCACTGCGGCGAAGCGTTGCCGCCTACGCCCCTGCAACTGGACGTCGATGGCGAGCCGCGGGGCTTCTGCTGTCACGGCTGCGCTGCCGCCGCCGAGTGGATTCGCCAGTCGCAGCTCGGCGACTACTACCGTCTGCGCAGCGCTGCGGCAACGCGCGTTGAAGACGTGCCTGACCTGGCCAGCTGGGACCGCGACGACCTGCTGGGCGAACACGCGCTGCCCGTCGCCGGCGGCCTGGAAATCACCTTGCTGACGGACGGCATGCGTTGCGCGGCCTGCGCGTGGCTGATCGATCAAGCCTTGCAACGTGAGCCGGGCGTGTTCGACACCAGCGCCAATGCGGTGACCGGACGCATTCGCATCGGCTGGAATCCGGCGCAGGTTCGGCTGTCGCAGTTGCTCGGCCGACTGGCGATGCTCGGTTACCGCCCGTATCTGGCCACCGGCGCGCTGCGCGAGCGGGAGCGCGTGGCCGAACAGCGCCGCTGGCTGATGCGCCTGGGCATCGCCGGTCTCGGCGCGATGCAGACCATGATGTTCTCCGAGGCGCTGTACCTGGATTTCGGCCATCACATGGCCGCTCCGACGCGCGACTTCTTTCGCTGGGTCGCCTTGCTGGTGGCCACGCCGGTGGTGTTCTTCTCGGGTTGGCCGTTCCTGCAGGGCTGCTGGCGCGAGCTGCGGCAGCGTCATCCCGGCATGGACACCTTGATCGCCAGCTCGACGCTGCTGGCTTATTTCGCCAGCGTGGTGGAGACCGCCCGCGGCGGCGCGCAGATCTGGTACGACGCCGCAACCATGTTCGTATTCCTGCTGCTCACCGCGCGCCTGCTGGAACAGCGTGCGCGCCGCGTCGCCAGCGCGCAGGTGGACGCGCTTGCGCGGGCGCGCCCGACCCTGGCAGTGCGCGAGCGCGCCGATGGCAGCAGGGAATCCGTACCCGTGGCGTCGTTGCAGGCGGGCGATATCGTCTGCGTAGCGGTGGGCGAGGTGGTGCCTGCCGATGGGCGCCTGCTCACCGCGGAAGCCTCTTTTGAAGAGGCCTTGCTTACAGGCGAGTCGCGGCCTATGACCCGTGCGCAGGGAGCGGCGATCTACGCGGGCACGGTCTGTCGCGAGATCCCCGCGCGCATCGACGTGACCCAGACGGGAGCGGCCACGCGGTTGTCGCAGCTCGCACGTCTGGTCGAGCAGGCGCAATCGCAACGGCCACGCCTGGCGCGCGTCGCCGATCGCGTCGGCAGTGTCTTCGTATCGGTGCTGATCGTATTGGCGGTCATCGTCTACGGCGTTTGGCGCATGCATGACACGGCGCGTGCGTTCGAAGTCACGCTGTCGCTGCTGGTGGTCAGTTGTCCATGCGCGCTGTCGCTGGCCGTGCCGACTGCACTGGCGGCGAGTCATGGAGCCTTGGCGCGGCTGGGCGTGCTGTCCATCCGCGCGGGCGGTCTGGAACATCTCGCCAAGGTCAGCGACCTGGTGTTCGACAAGACCGGCACGCTGACCAGCGTGCAGCTTGCCGTGGGCGAGGTGCAGACGTTTGCCGATATCCCGCCAGTCACCGCCTTGCAGATGGCGGCTGCGCTGGAGCGCGACGGTGGCCACCCGATCGCGCAGGCCTTTGCCGGCACGCCCACCCCGCTGCACGCGCATGACCTGCGCACGGTCACGGGGCACGGTGTCGAGGGTCATCTGGACGGTAAGCGATGGAGGCTTGGGCGCGCCTCGTTCGTTGCGTCGCGCGAGGATGACGGCCAACTCTGGCTGGGCGACGGCAAGCGTGCGGTCGCCAGGTTTTGTCTGCGCGAGAGCGTGCGCCCCGATGCGACGGAGACCATCGCGGCGCTGCGCGCCCTGGGCATCGAGATCCATCTGGCCAGCGGTGATGCAGCTGTCGCCGTGCAGCGTCTGATGCGCGAGTTGCGGATCGGCCACGCACATTCGCGCCAGTCGTCGGAAGACAAGCTGGCATTGGTGCGCGCGTTGCAGGCGAAAGGACGTCTGGTCGCGATGGTGGGGGACGGCCTCAATGATGCACCGGTGCTCGCCGGCGCCGATGTGTCGATCGCCATGGGCGAGGGCGCCTCGCTGGCGCAGCGCGCCGCCGATATGGTGCTGACTTCGCCATCGCTGCTGCGCATTCCTGCCGCCATCGCGCTTGCCCGGCGGACGCAGCGCATCATCCGCCAGAACTTTGCGTGGGCGGTGGGCTACAACCTGCTTGCGTTGCCCCTGGCCATCACCGGGCATGTGACGCCCGCATGGGCCGCGCTCGGCATGGCCATGTCATCGCTGATCGTGACGTTCAACGCGTTGCGCCTGGTGCGGCCACCGAAGGCGGGCATGAAGTCGTGATCATCCTGCTCATGTTGGTGCCACTGAGTCTGATGTTGCTCGCGTTTGCGATCGGCGCCTTCGTGTGGGCCGTGCGCAAAGGGCAGTTCGACGATATGGATACGCCGGCGCTGGATATCCTGCGCGACGACATTCACGCTGATCCACCGCCTGCCGTGTCGCAGAGGGAAGACCCCAGGAAGGTCGGCGCCGATGTCGATTGATCTACTCGCGGTGTCGGCGGCGCTATTGACCGGCGTCTTGGGCGGCGTGCATTGCGCGGCGATGTGCGGCGGTATCGCGACCGGGTTTTCGATGTGGTCGCCGCGCCATGGGCTGCTCGCGTCAGTGCAGCTGAATGCAGGTCGCGTGCTGGGCTATGTGTTCGCCGGCGCACTTGTCGGCGGTATCGGCGACGGCGTGTTGCGACTGTTCGAGTGGCATGCGCTGGCGATGGCCACGCGCATGGCGATGGGCCTGGTGCTGGTATTCGCTGCGCTGCGCCTGCTGGATCAGCAGGGACGCCTGCGCTTACTGCAGCGCCCCGGCGTGCATCTGTGGCGCTGGCTGCAACCGTTGCAGCGACGCCTGCTTCCCGCGCATACGGCACCGCGTCGCATCGTTGCCGGCGTGTTGTGGGGATGGATGCCCTGCGGCCTCAGCGCCACCATGCTGGCGGCGGCATGGTTGCAGGCGAGTGCGTTGAATGGTGGCGCCACCATGGCTGCCTTTGGATTGGGTACTTGGTTGGTGATGGTGCCGCTCACATGGTCGGGTGCACGTGTTGGGCGGTGGTTGCAACGTGCAGGGGCGCGATGCAGTGTGGCGGCTTTGGTGCTGCTGGCGGGTGTGGTGACGATGGCGGGGCCGTGGCTGATGCAGGTGCCTTCGCTGCATGGGGTCATGGGGTGGTTGGGGTGCGGACCGCTTCGTTGAGTCGCGCACAGGGTGCGCTCCCACAGATGTGCGGCCGCGCCAACTTGTGGGAGCGCACCCTGTGCGCGACGCCGTTCGCCTCACCGCCACAAAAAAAGGCCGCCTTTCGGCGGCCTCTTCCATTACCCGAAGGCAAACGATCAATAACGATAATGATCCGGCTTGTACGGGCCATCGATCGGCACGCCGATGTAGGCAGCCTGGTCCGGGGTCAGCTTGGTGAGCTTCACGCCGATCTGCTCAAGGTGCAGGCGAGCCACTTCTTCGTCCAGCTTCTTGGGCAGGCGATAGACCGTCTTGTCGTAGAAGTCCTTGTTCGCCCACAGGTCGAGCTGGGCCAGCGTCTGGTTGGAGAAGCTGTTGGACATCACGAAGCTCGGGTGGCCGTGGGCGCAGCCCAGGTTCACCAGGCGGCCTTCGGCCAGCATGTAGATGCTGCGGCCGGTCTGCTCGAAGGTGTAGCGATCCACCTGCGGCTTGATGGTTTCGCGCGACACGCCCTTGGCGGTGTTCAGGCGATCCATCTGGATCTCGTTGTCGAAGTGGCCGATGTTGCACACCAGCGCGTTGTTCTTCATCGCCGCCATGTGCTCGAGCGTGATGATGTCCTTGTTGCCGGTGGTGGTGACGTAGATGTCGCCCAGGCCCAGGGTGTCTTCAATGGTGGTGACCTGGAAGCCTTCCATCGCGGCCTGCAGGGCGTTGATCGGGTCGATCTCGGTCACGATCACGCGGGCACCGAAGCCCTTGAGCGAATGCGCGCAACCCTTGCCCACGTCGCCGTAGCCGCACACCACGGCCACCTTGCCGGCGACCATCAGGTCGGTCGCGCGCTTGATGCCGTCAGCCAGCGATTCGCGGCAGCCGTAGAGGTTGTCGAACTTGCTCTTGGTCACCGAGTCGTTGACGTTGATCGCCGGCACCAGCAGCTTGCCGGCTTCGGCGAGCTGGTAGAGGCGATGCACGCCGGTGGTGGTTTCTTCGGAGACGCCCTTCCATTCGGCGGCGATCTTCTTGAACCAGCCCGGACGGGCGGCGGCGGTGCGCTTGACCAGATCCTTGATGACCTGCTCTTCGTGGTTGCCGCTGGGCGTGTTGACCCAGTCGCTGCCGTCTTCCAGCTCCACACCCTTGTGGATGAACAGCGTGGCGTCGCCGCCGTCGTCCACGATCAGCTGCGGGCCGAGCTCACCCGGGTGGGTCAGCATGTCCAGCGTGCATTCCCAATACTCTTCCAGCGTCTCGCCCTTCCAGGCGAACACCGGCAGGCCACCGGCGGCCAGTGCGGCGGCCACGTCGTCCTGGGTGGAGAAGATGTTGCACGAGGCCCAGCGGACCGAGGCACCAAGCTCACGCAGGGTTTCGGCGAGCACGGCGGTTTCCTTCGTGCAGTGCAGGGAGCCGGACAGGCGCACGCCCTTGAGCGGCTTGTCCTTGGCGTAGCGGGCGCGGATCTGCATCAGGCCCGGCATTTCCTCTTCGGCCATGCGGATGCGGCGGCGGCCGAGATCGGCGAGCGACATATCGCGGACCTTGAAGTCCTGCGAGGCGGAATCCTTGGTAACTGCGTTCATTTGGCTTAGCTCCGGGTGTTGCGACAAAAAAGAGTCGCATCGTTAACCGGGCGCCGTTACGGGAAAAATCCGTCGAGCCTGGCCGGGTTCGTGGAACACGCTTAGGTGTGCACGGAGCCGCGGTCGCAGCGCCCCTCGACGGGACGCATGAGTATAGCGTCCCTCGATGATGGTTTCGTGGCCGGCGTCCGTCCGGTTCAGCCGAACCATGACCGATGGCCTGGTTCCGCCGGCCGCTCAGGGGTTAATGTCGCAGGAGTCATGACACAGGGGACTGCCTCGTATGGATAGGTCGCTGCGCCGTTTCATTCTTGCCGGCTTGCTGCTGGTCGCCTCACCGCTCGTGCTCGCCGATTCGAAGGCGCCCGCGCCTGCCACCGCGCCGGCGTCGGGCTATCTCACACCGCCCGCGCCCTTGCAGGCGCTGGTGGATGCGCCGCGGCCGCCGCAGCTGTCGATCAGCCCGCATCGCGATCTGCTGGCCCTCACCCAGACGCCGCCGTTGCCGGGCATCGACGTGGTGGCGCAGCCGGAACTGAAGCTGGCCGGCCTGCGCATCAATCCACGCACCTATGCGCAGAGCCGCTTCGTGTTCGGCAGCGACCTGTGGCTGATGGACGTGGCCACAGGCAAGGAAATCCGCCTGCAGGGCCTGCCCAAGCCGCTGTCCATCGCGACCTCCGCGTGGTCGCCGGATCAGCGCTATCTCGCCTTCAACCAGGTCAATGCGCGCGACGGCAGCAACGAGCTGTGGGTGGTCGATATCGGCGCACGCTCCGCCCGTCGCCTGATCTCGCTGCCGTTGAACACCGTGGCGGGCCGCGGCTACCGCTGGATGCCGGACAGCTCGCAGTTGCTGGTGCAACTGCAGCCGGAAGGGCAGGGCGCAGCGCCGGTCGCCAGCAGCATACCGACGGGTCCCGATACGCAGCAGACGCAGGCCGGCAGTGGCGTGAAGGCCATCCGCACCTACGAGGACATGCTGCGCAACGAAGACGACGCGAAGTTGTTCGAGTACTACCTGCGCTCGCAGTCCGCGCTGGTGTCGCTGGACGGCAAGGTCACCAAGCTCGGCGAACCCGCGTTGACGCTCGGACTCGCACCGTCGCCTGATGGCCGCTATTTGCTGCGCGAGCGGGTGGAGCGTCCCTTCTCCTATCTTGTTCCGGTGGACAGCTTCCCGCGTCGTATCGAAGTGCTCGATCGCGACGGCAAGCTGGTGAAGGAGATCGCGCATCTGCCCCTGGTGGAAGGCCTGCCCACCGGCAACGACGCCGTACCCGCTGGTGTGCGCGAGATCACCTGGCGCGCCGATGCACCGGCCACGTTGGTGTGGGCCGAGGCGCAGGACGGCGGCGATCCGGCACGCAAGACAGACATCCGCGACCTCGTGCAGATGCAGGCGGCTCCGTTCGATCAGGCACCGGTCACGCTGGCCAAGCTTGGCAGTCGCTACGCGGGTGCGTACTGGGCCAACGGCGATCTGGCGCTGATCGATGAGTTCTGGTGGAAGACCCGCCGCGTAAAGCAATGGCGCGTGTCGCCCGATCATCCGGCGCAGGCGCCGGCCCTGGTGCGCGAGGGTTCCTCGGAAGATCGTTACCGCGATCCAGGTACGCCCGCGACCATGCTCGATGAGCACGGCCAATCGCGCCTCATGGTCACGGCCGACGGCCAAAACATCTACCGCCTTGGCGAAGGCGCTTCGCCCGAAGGCGATCGTCCCTTCATCGATCGCGTGAACCTGCAGTCGGGCAACAGCACGCGACTGTTCCAGTCGCAGGCGCCGTACTACGAGGCCCCGCAGGTCCTGCTCGATGCGGAAGGCACGCGTGCGCTCACCTCGCGCGAAACGCCGACCGAGCCGACCAATTACTACGTGCGCGACCTGGCGGCGAACGGCAAGCTGCATGAGCTCACCCATTTCCCCAATCCGCTGCCGCAGTTGAAGGGCGTGAAGAAGGAGCAGATTCGTTACAAGCGCAAGGACGGCGTGGAACTTACCGCCACGCTCTATCTGCCGCCCAACTACGATCCGAAGAAGGATGGCCCGCGCCCGATGCTGATGTGGGCTTATCCGGCCGAGTTCAAATCGGCGGATGCGGCCGGTCAGGTCACCGACTCGCCGTACCGGTTCAACCGCATCAGCTACTGGGGCCCGCAGGCGTTCCTCACCATGGGCTATACGGTGCTGGACAACTTCTCCGTGCCCATCGTGGGTGAGGGCAGCAAGGAGCCCAACGATACGTATATCCCGCAGCTTGTCGCTAGCGCCGAAGCCGCGGTGGACGAAGTCGTGCGCCGCGGTGTGGCCGATCGCAACCGCATCGCGGTGGGCGGCCACTCGTACGGCGCGTTCATGACGGCCAACCTGCTCGCGCATACGCGCCTGTTCAAGGCGGGCATCGCACGCAGCGGCGCCTATAACCGCACGCTGACGCCGTTCGGCTTCCAGTCGGAAGAGCGCAACTACTGGCAGGCAACGGACGTCTACAACACGATGTCGCCGTTCAATTACGCGGAGAACATCAAGGACGCGCTGTTGATGATCCACGGCGAGCAGGACAACAACTCCGGCACCTTCCCGATCCAGAGCGAGCGCATGTATGCCGCCATCAAGGGCCTGGGCGGCACCTCGCGCCTGGTGCTGTTGCCGAACGAGGCGCATGCCTATCGCGCACGCGAATCGATCATGCAGATGCTGGCGGAGATGAATAGCTGGCTGGAGACCTACGTCAAACAGGCCAAGCCTGCGGACAAGGCCATGGCGGCGCCGTAATCCGTAACGCTTGAACAGGGGAGCGGGGCGGTGTCGCCGCCTCGCTTTCTTGACGTCGCCGACCGCGTTTGTGGCAATGCACAAAAGTTCTCCGCTTGGGGTAGTCTTGGACGTCCAGACATCCGCAACGTGGCATCGATGAACCAGCACCGCAGTCCTGAGTTCTCCCCGCACGACGCACCTCTGCGCGAAGACGTCCGCCGCCTCGGTACCCTGGTCGGCCATATGCTGGCCGAGCAGATCTCGCCGGCCTTCCTCGAGGAAGTGGAGCGTATCCGCACCGCGGCCATCGAGCGCCGCGTGGAAGAGGCGCCGCTGGATGAGCTGGGCAGCCTGCTTACCGGGCTGGACACGGACAAGGCCGAGTCGCTGGCGCGCGCGTTTGCCACCTATTTCCAGGCGGTGAATATCGCCGAACGCATCCATCGCATCCGCCGCCGCCGCGACTACCAGCGTGAAGGCGGCGCACCGCAGCCCGAATCATTGCTCGACGTGCTGATGCGGCTGAAGGCGCAAGGCGTGGAAGCGGGCGAGCTGATCGAATGGCTGGAACGGTTACAGGTGGAACCAGTTTTCACCGCACACCCGACCGAAGCCGTGCGTCGCTCGCTGCTGGAGAAGGAACAGTCCATCGTGCGCGCCCTGGTCGAAAACTTCGACCCCACGCGCACGCCGCAGGAACGCAAGGAAGACGACGACCGCATCTTCATGGCCTTGAGCGCCGGTTGGCAGACGGCCGAAGCCTCGTCGGTGAGTCCGACCGTGCAGGACGAGCATCACCACGTCGGCTTCTATCTCGCCAATCCCATCTATCGCATCGTGCCGGCGCTGTACGAATCCCTGGCCGACGCGCTGCAGACCGTCTACGGCGTGGCCGTGCCGATTCCGCGCCTGCTGAGTTTCGCCACCTGGGTGGGCGGCGACATGGATGGCAATCCGAATGTCGGCGCCGCCACCATCGCCAATAGCCTGTCCACCCAGCGTGCGCATGTACTCGAACACTACATCGAGGATATCGCCGGCCTCGCGCGCCTGTTGAGCCAGACGGAGGATCGCGTCCACGTGGGCAACGATCTGGCCAACCGCCTGCTCGACTATCGCACGCGTTTCCCCGAGGCCGCCGCCAAGGTGCGGCCGCGCCATGCCGACATGCCCTACCGCAGCCTGCTCACCATCATCGGTGCGCGCTTGCAGGCCACGCTCGAGGACGACCATCCCGAGGGCTACACCTGCGCGGACGAACTGCTGGAAGACCTGCGCCTGATCGCCGTGAGCCTGATCGATCATCATGGACTGCACGCCGGCGCCTACGCCGTGCGCCGCCTGATCTGGCGCGTGCGTACGTTTGGGTTCCATCTCGCCCGTCTGGACGTGCGGCAGGATTCGCGCGTGCACGACGATGCGCTGGGCCAATTGTTGAAAGACGAGGAGTGGTCGTCGCGCGATGCGCAGGAGCGCGCCGAGCGTCTGCGTCCGTACGCCGGCGGTCAGGACTCGCTGCCCGGGAGTGACGACGCCACCGTCACTTCACTGCACGACGTGTTTGCCACGCTGCGCGAGGCGCGTGCTCGCTACGGGGCGGACTCGCTGGGCCTGTACATCATCAGCATGGCGCGCTCCGCCGCGGACGTGCTGGCGGTACTGGCGCTGGCGCGTTACGGCGGACTCAGCAAGGAGGGTCGCGTGCCGCTGGACGTGGCGCCCCTGTTCGAAACGGTGGACGACCTGACCAATGCACCGGCGACCTTGCGTGCGCTGCTCGATGATCCCGTCTATCGCGATCATCTGGCCTCGCGCGGCAATCGCCAGTGGGTGATGCTCGGCTATTCCGACAGCGGCAAGGACGGCGGCACGCTGGCGTCGCGCTGGGGATTGCAGCGCGCGCAAGTCGAGTTGCTGGAGGTGGCGGCGGACGCCGATATCCGCCTGTCGTTCTTCCACGGTCGCGGTGGCTCGGCCAGTCGTGGTGGTTCGCGCATCACGCCCGCCCTGATGTCGTCGCCGCGCGGTTCGGTGGCCGGCGTGCTGCGCGTGACCGAGCAGGGCGAGGTGATCCACCGCAAATACGGGATACGCGCGCTGGCCCTGCGCAATCTTGAACAGACCGTGGGCGCCGTGTTGCGCGCCTCGCTGCGTCCGCGCACGCATGAGGCGCGCGAGGACACCTGGCGCGATCGCATGAGCCTGCTGGCCGCGCGCAGCCGCGAGCATTACCGGGCCTTCGTGGATCGCGAAGGTTTCGTCGATTACTTCCGCTCGGCCACGCCGATTGACGTGATCGAGCGCATGACCCTGGGTTCGCGCCCCGCGCGCCGCCGCAGCATGCGCGGCGTGCAGGATCTGCGCGCGATTCCGTGGGTGTTTGCATGGACGCAGTGCCGCTCGATCCTGCCGGGCTGGTATGGACTGGGCACCGCACTGGAGTTTGGCGCTGCACAGTACGGCGAGCAGGCGATGTCAGAGATGGCGCATGACTGGCCGTTCTTCGCCAATATGCTCGACGACGTCTCGATGGTGCTGGCCAAGAGCGACCTCGGCATCGCCGAGGCCTTCTCCCAACTCGCCGGCCCGCTGCACGAGCCGTTCTTCGGTTTGATCCGCGAGGAATTCGAGCGCACCCGCCGTTGGCTGATGCAGCTCAAGCGCAACGACAGCCTGCTGCAGAATGCGCCGAGGCTGGCGACCTCGATCGACCTGCGCAATCCCTATGTGGATCCGATGAGCCTGTTGCAGGTGGATCTGCTCAGGCGCTGGCGTGAAGGCGGCGAAAGCGATGATGCGTTGCTCGCCGCGTTGGTGGCCTGCGTGAATGGTGTGTCGCAAGGGTTGCAGAACACGGGTTAAGACTGAGGCAGTCGCGCACAGGGTGCGCTCCCAAACACAAAGGGCAGCGCTCGTTGTGGGAGCGCACCCTGTGCGCGACACACGCGACCTCAGCCGTCCAACTCCGCCCAACGCGCATAAGCCGTATCCAGCTCCGCCTGCAACTTGGACAGCGCTTCATTCGCCTTGGTAAGCGCCGCACTGTCCTGCCGGAAGAACTCCGGATCATTCATCGCCTCGCTGCGCGCCGCGATGTCCGCTTCCAGCGTTTCAATCCGCTTGGGCAACTGCTCCAGCTCGCGCGCATCCTTGTAGCTGAGCTTGCGCTTGGCCTCTACCACGGGCGCTACGGGAGCAGGGGCGACGGATTTGCTTTCCAGCGACTTGATCGACGGCGCCAATGCCGACGGGCGCTGGCGAATCCAATCGGTGTAACCACCGACGTACTCGCCGATCTTGCCCTGCCCCTCGAGCACCAGGGTGCTCGACACCACGTTGTCGAGGAATTCGCGGTCATGCGAGACCAGCAGCAAGGTGCCCTGGTATTGCGTGAGCAGTTCTTCCAGCAGCTCCAGCGTTTCCACGTCCAGGTCGTTGGTCGGTTCGTCCATCACCAGCAGGTTGGACGGCTGCGCGAACAGCTTGGCGAGCAGCAGGCGATTGCGTTCGCCGCCCGACAGGCGCGTGATCGGCGCGCGCGCACGTTCCGGCGAAAAGAGGAAATCCTGCAGGTAGCCGATGATGTGCTTGCGCGAGCCGTTGAGTTCGATGAATTCGCGGCCTTCGGCCACGTTGTCCAGCGCGTTGAGCTGGTCGTTGAGCTGCACGCGGTGCTGGTCGAAGTAGGCGATCTGGATGCCGGTACCCAGCGTGGCGTGGCCACGATCGGGCTTGAGTTCGCCCAGCATGATCTTCAGCAGCGTGCTCTTGCCGGCGCCGTTGGGTCCGATGATGCCCACGCGGTCGCCGCGCATGATGGTGGTGCTCAGGTTTTCGATCAGCACGCGGCCGCCGTAACTCTGGTGCACGTGCTCCAGGTCGATCACCTTCTTGCCCGAGGCCTGCGCGTTGGCCATCGTCATCTTGACGTTGCCGGACAGTTCGCGGCGCTGCGAACGTTCCACGCGCAAGGCCTTCAAGGCGCGTACACGGCCTTCGTTGCGCGTGCGGCGCGCCTTGATGCCCTGGCGGATCCACACTTCTTCCTGCGCCAGCTTCTTGTCGAAGTGCGAATTCGCCTGGGCTTCGGCATGCAGGCGTTCCTCGCGGCGGCGCAGGTAGTTGTCGTAGTCGCCGGGCCAATCGGTGAGCTGACCGCGATCGATCTCGACGATGCGCGTGGCCAGTGCGCGCAGAAAACTACGGTCATGCGTGATGAAGATGATGCTGCCTTCGAACTGGCGCAGGAACGCTTCGAGCCAGCCGATGGCTTCGATGTCGAGATGGTTGGTGGGCTCGTCGAGCAGCAGCACATCAGGCTTGCGCACCAGCGCCTGCGCGAGCAGCACGCGACGCTTCATGCCTCCCGACAACGCAGCGAAATCGGTGTCGCCGGGCAGCTCCAGTCGCGTCAGTACATCGGTGACGCGTCGGTCGAGATCCCAGCCATGCTGCGCTTCGATCTGCGATTGCACATCGCCGAGCGCATCCATGTCGCCCTCGGCGAGCAGGTGGTGATAGCGCGCGAGCAGTTGGCCCAGATCGCCCAGGCCTTGCGCGACCACGTCGAACACACTGCCGGCGGTGTCTTGCGGCACCTCCTGCGCCATGCGCGCAACGACCACGCCGTTTTGCACACGCACTTCGCCATCGTCGGCTTTGAGTTCGCCGGCGATGAGTTTCATCAAGGTGGATTTGCCTTCGCCATTGCGACCGACGATGCACACGCGCTCGTTCGTCTCGATGGAGAGGTCGACATGTTCGAGCAGGAGGGGGCCGCCGATGCTGAAGTCGACGCGCTGAAGTTGGATTAGGGACATCCCGCCATTTTAGGGGATGCATCGTGTCGATCGTTCGCTTTTGCTGCTCAATACCGACGCACGTCTGCCGATAGGCACAGTTAGAGGGCAAAAAGCCGTGGTCCTTGGATGGGGCAGGCGTCTGGCGGAGTAATTGTTTTTTAACGAAAAAAGATGGCGCCTACACGCAAATAAGCCTTTCGCCATACGTCATTTGCGGGCACACTCCCTTGACGCGTAGACATCGCTTTCACGGTGAAATTTACGTTACGACGGCGCCGGGGCGCCGTCGCTGTTTTATCGTCCATGGAAACATGGACTTATGTGATCTAATTCAAGTATTGTCTTGACCCGTGGCGCTGTGTTGCGGTTCAGGGTTTGTAACGCCGGTTGAAGCGGTGGTGAGAGCGAGGAACTGGGGTGGCTATCAAGTCCAACACGCTGGCCAGGGGAGCATCCTGGCGCCAAGGTCTACTGGCACTGCTGGTAGGCGTCGCCGGCTGTTTCGCGAGCGTGGCTCATGCGGGCTATGCCGCCATCGTCATCAATGAGACCGACGGCCAGGTCATCACCGCGGTGAATGCGGACGAACCGAACCATCCGGCCTCGCTGGCCAAGATGATGACGATGTACCTCGCCTTCCAGGCGATCCAGAACGGCACGCTCAAGATGGACCAGGAGCTTCCCGTTTCCTCGTGGGCTGCCGCCAAGGCGCCGACCAAGCTTGATCTGCGCAACGGCCAGACCATCACGGTCGAAGACTGCGTGCTTGGCATGATCACCAAGTCCGCCAACGATGCCGCCACCGTGGTCGCTGAAGGCCTGGGCGGTTCGGAAGGTCACTTCGTCGAGATGATGAACGCGCAGGCCCAACTGCTGGGCATGAGCAACACGCGCTTTGCCAATGCCTCGGGCCTGCCCGACCCGGAAGACACCACCACGGCCCGCGACATGAGCAAGCTGGCCATGGCGCTGTATCACGACTTCCCGCAGTACGCCCACTTGTTTTCGACCAAGGACTTCATGTTCCGCGGTCACCTGGTGCGCGGACACAACAACCTGATGGACAAGTATCCCGGCATGGACGGCCTGAAGACCGGCTTCACCAATGCCTCGGGCTTCAACCTCGCTTCCACCGCCGTCAAGGATGGCCGCCGTCTGTTCTCGGTGGTGATGGGCGGTCGCACCGCCGCCACCCGTGACCGCCTGATGGCACGCCTGCTCGACGACGGCTTCGAGAACCAGGAAACGCCGTCCGAGTTGGTAGCGCAGGCTGGCGAAGCACCGGCAGGCCTGGCCAGCGGCAAGAGCCGTCGCGGCAAGGGCAGCGTCGCCGCCAAGGGCACGGCCCTGGCCGACGCCACGCCGGCCTCGCGCCGCCACCATCGCCGCGGTTCGAAGGCGGACACTGTCGCCACCGCAGCCACCTGCTCGAAGAAGAAAAAAGGCGCCACCTGTCCCGCCACCACCGCCCGCAGCACCAAGGTCGCTGCCGCCGCCGGCCAGAAGGTCGCCTCGGCGGGTGGGTCGCCGGACAAGTAAGCGTTGCTTCAAACCAGATCGGATAAGCGGGCTGCCTTCGGGTGGCCCGTTTTGTTTTGGGGCACGGCTGCCGTCGCCACCTCATGCCAGGTCTTAGGGCTTGGCGCAGCCCAGGTTGCTAAATGACACTGCGCGTGTCGACCCCACCAACCTGACAAGGAAGGGACAGGACATGAAGCTCAGCCCGAAGGCCTTGGTCGTTGCATCCGTCGTCGCCCTCGCGTCCTCGCTGACGGTGGCTGCACCGCTGGGTGCTGCGACGGACGTCAGCTCGCATCGCGCGCCCGACGCGCCACTGCTCGGCAGCTGGTCACTGGATACCTCGCGCATGCCAGTGCCGCCCGGGCAGCGTCCGACGAGCGTGCGCTTTACGTTCGACGATGCGGGCAACAACACCTGGAAGGTCAGCGTCGATATCGTCTATGCGCCGGGGCAGGAGGTTCACTCCATCAGCACGCCGGTGCTCGATGGATCATCCACGGTCATCACCAACAGTCCCGAGGCAGATACGGGGACGTTCAAACACCCGGCGCCGAACGTGCTGGTCATGGCGCTGCAGAAGGAGGGTGTGCTGGTTTCGACGCGTATTTATTCGACGCTGCCCGATGGACATACGATGGTCGAGACGGCGGTATATCCCGGGCAAGGCAGCATGCCCGTGATGAAGACGAACTACTTCACGCGCGTTCGCTAGGTCCCGCTTCGAAACACGTTGCAAAAAAAACGGGCCGCTTTCGCGGCCCGTTTTCATCGCAGAGTAAGCCGTGCTTACTTCAGCTTGGCATCGGCGCGCAGCGCTTCGGCCTTATCGGTCTTTTCCCACGAGAATGCGGTGTAGGTCTTGCCGTCCGGACCCTTCACTTCGTACGGGGTGCGGCCGAAGTGACCGTAGCTGGCGGTCTGCTGGTACATCGGGTGCACCAGGTCGAGCATCTTGATGATGCCGTACGGGCGCAGGTCGAAGTGCTTGCGGATCAGCTTCTCGATCTTCTCGTCGGCGATCTTGCCGGTGCCAAAAGTCGTCACCGAGATCGAGGTCGGCTCGGCCACGCCGATGGCGTAGCTCACCTGCACTTCGCAACGGTCGGCGATGCCGGCAGCCACGATGTTCTTGGCGACATAACGCGCCGCGTAGGCAGCCGAACGGTCGACCTTGGACGGATCCTTGCCCGAGAACGCGCCACCACCGTGACGGGCCCAGCCGCCGTAGGTGTCGACGATGATCTTGCGACCGGTCAGGCCGCAATCGCCCACCGGGCCGCCAATTACGAACTTGCCGGTCGGGTTGATGTGGAACTTGGTGCCCTTGTGCAGCAGCTTGGCCGGCAGCACGGGCTTGAGGATGTGCTCGCGCACGGCTTCGATCAGATCCTTCTGCTTCACGCTCGGATCGTGCTGGGTCGACAGCACCACGGCGTCGATGGCGGTGGCGACACCGTCTTCGTAACGCAGGGTGACCTGGCTCTTGGCGTCCGGGCGCAGCCACGGCAGCGGCGAGTTCTTCTTCTTGCGGACCTTGGCCTGCTGCTCGACCAGACGGTGCGAGTAGTAGATCGCAGCCGGCATGTAGTCCTTGGTTTCGTTGGTCGCGTAGCCGAACATCAGGCCCTGGTCGCCAGCGCCCTGTTCTTCCGGCTTCTTGCGGTCCACGCCCTGGTTGATGTCGGGCGACTGCTTGCCGATCAGGTTCAGCACGCCGCAGGTCTCGCCGTCGAAGCCGACTTCCGAGGAGTCATAACCGATGTCGACGATGACCTTGCGGGTCAGCGCTTCCAGGTCGATCCAGGCGCTGGTGGTGATCTCGCCGGCGACGATCGCCACGCCCGTCTTCACCATCGTTTCGCAGGCCACGCGCGCACGCGGATCCTGCGCGATGATCGCATCGAGGACGGCATCGGAGATCTGGTCGGCGACTTTGTCCGGGTGGCCTTCAGAAACCGACTCGGAGGTGAAGAGGAAGTTGCTCATCGCGGTATATATCCTTCCTTACGGATAGAGAGATGAAAGGGGGTGGCGCATGATACACGGCCTACCCCGGGATTGCAGCCTCAGCTTGGCGCCGGGACATGACGATTTCATGCCGATTCAGCCATTTGGACGGCTTTGCGGCTTATTCCGGGGGCATTCCCGGGCGTGCCTGGGCCGCCCCAAGAGCGTGGGGCAAGCCCTCAGAATACTCCAAGGATGTCGCAGGGGGCCCTGGCTGGGTGCAGGCAGGGGCGCTGATGGTTGCGCTCAACGGCGGCGGCTGAAGCCGTCGTCGCTCCAGTCTTCGCTGCCCACGCCGTGATGCACGAAGAACAGCCCATCGGGGTCGTACCGGCGTTTAGCGGCGGCCAGGCGTGGGTAGTTGGTACCCCAGAACGAGCGCTGCCAGTCGCGCTCGAAGTAGTTGCTCTCCGAGACGTAGGAGCCGGCGCCCGGCGCGACCTTGAGCAGGGCGTCCATCGACTGATCGATGCGGGCCGCCTCGCGCCGCGCCTTGTCCAGGTCGGGCGCGGCCCCCGGCATGCCGGGGAAGGCCGGCTCGCTTTCGCTGCCGGTGATGGCGAGCGCGAAGGCGTCCATCGCGCCGGGGTTCATGGCGGTGTCGCGTGAACGGGCGATGGCATCGGCGGAGCCGCCGGCCAGGCCCTTGTTGAAGTGCAGCGAATAGCCCCAGTGGCGCGTTGCCTCGAACATGGCGTCGGCGAGCGCATCGATGTGCTGATCATCCAGCAAGGCTTGGGGCAGCCATCCCGAGCGGTAGCCGTGGATGAACTGGCCGACCTGGCCTTCGTCGCCGGCCCACAGCACGTGATTGCGCGGTGCGTCTGGGCGGCTGTCGGACACGATCAGTTGCGGCGCGTGCTGGCGGAAGAATTCCGCATCCCAGAAATGCCGCGCGGGCAGGGCGATGATGCGGACGTCTTCCTTGAAGCGATAGGCCGGGCGCGCCTTGATCCAGGCGAAGAAGGGCGCCCAGACCTGCTCCGCCTCCTGCTGGCTGAGCCCCTGGAAGATCATCGACAGATGCAGCGTGTTGCCGCCATGGAACTTCAGCTGCTCGCCCCAGTGCGGATTGAACAAGGCGTCGCGATAGAAGCGCATGGTCTGTCCGATCAGCTCGCGGAACGCCTGATCGGAGTCGGCCTGGATGGCGCCGAACACCGCGCCAAAGGTGTCGGGCAAATCGTGCGTGAGAAGGGTTAGCCTGGTCAGCACGCCGATGCTGCCGCCACCGCCGCCCTTGATGGCCCAGAACAGTTCCGGCTCGCGGCAGGCATTGACCACGTGCACCTTGCCGTCGGCCGTAACCACCTCGGCCTCCAGCAGGTTGCTGCTGGCCGTGCCAAACCGTTTGGAGAGGCCGCCGAAGCCGCCGCTCTGCACCAGGCCGGCCACGCCCACCGTCAGGCAGCCGCCGCCCTGCACATAGCGCCCGCCTTCCGTGGTGACCGCGGTGTATGCGTCCACCCACATGGCGCCCGCTTCCACCGTCACCGCGGGACGTGGCGCCTGCGAACTGGCGCAGCCCTGCGGCACGAAGGCGTCATGCAGCGCGATGTGGTTCATATGTCGCGTCCAGATCAGCAACGAGTCCGGCGCGTCCGAGGTGCCCTGGTAGCTGTGGCCGCCGCCCTTCACCACCAGACGCAGGTGATGTTCGCGGGCGAAGTTCACCGCCGCGACGACGTCGCTGGTCTGTTCGGCGACGACCGCATAGGCGCTGGGACGTGAGGTCCAGGCGTCGACCCAGCCGCTGGTCTGGGTGAGCGCGGGCGTGTCGCCGAGGTAGTAAGGGTTTTTGACCTGCTTTAGCGCTTCCTGGCAGGCGGCGTCGCTGGCTTCGCAGTGCTCGAACGGTGATTGCAGCCGTTGCAGGCGACCGCCCACGGCATGTTTGAGCTGCTCCCACTGCGCTTCGCTGGGCCAGCCCGGATCGCCAGGACGAACGCGCGCATACAGATGGGTGACGCCCTTGAGCGCCTCACGCGCGGTGGCGATCGAGGGCGACAGCGCCCATGGCAGCAAGGGCAGGGCGAGGGCAGCCTTCAGCAGATCGCGACGATGCATGGCGGACTCCGGCGGGATGGATGTCGTCACTTTGCCCCAGCGAGCATGCCGGACAAGCGTGGAGTGACCAATAGCGGCGCTGTTGGGACAAGCGGCGGGCTGGCCGTGACCGGATCGTCCCCTCGACCGCCGACTTGGGGCAGCCAAGGTGGACATAGCTGTCGAGACATCCATAATCGAACGCTCCCCACCCGATGTAGGAGCGAGCGAATGAAGCGACTGAGCTGGCTGGCGTTCGGCCTGATCTCCCTGTTGGCTGCGGCCAGCACGCACGCGGACAGCGCGCCGCCCTCGCACTGGCAGCCGGATATCGCCGCCTTTGTCGCCGCTGACCACGAGCATCCGCCGGCCCAGCATGGCGTACTGTTCATCGGCAGCTCCTCGATCCAGTTCTGGAAGTCGCTGGCCCAGGATTTCCCTGGCGTTCCGGTGATCAACCGCGGCTTCGGCGGTTCGGCGCTGCCCGATTCGACTTATTACGCCGACCGCATCGTGTGGCCTTACCAGCCCAGGCTGATCGTGATGTACGCGGGCGACAACGACATCAACGATGGCGCGACGCCCGAACAGGTGCTCGCCTCGTTCCAGCAGTTCGTCGCACGTGCGCGTGAGGGCGTGCCCGGCGTGCCGATCGTCTATATCTCGATCAAGCCCAGCCTCGCGCGTCTTTCGCTGTGGCCGCGCATGAAGACGGCCAATGACGAGATCCGTGATTGGGCGGCCACGCAGAAAAACGTGCGCTTCGTGGATATCGCGCCCGAGATGCTCGACGCGCAAGGCAAGCCACGCCCCGAACTGTTCCGCCCCGATGGCCTGCACATGCTGCCGGCCGGTTACGCGTTGTGGATTGCGACACTGAAGCCCGTGCTGGCCGCGTATGGCTTCGTGGTGAAACCGCACGCTTGATGCCCTGGCGGCGCACACCTTCCTGCGTCCACGTCGCATGAACCTGCTCGGGTGTTGGGCTAGCCTGCGCCAGCAACCAACAGGGGGAAGTCATGAGCGGACGGTGGTGGTTTGTGGCAGCGGGATTGCTGTGCGGCACGGTGTGCGCGCAGTCGGTGCAGGCGCCGGCATTGAAGGCGGGCGACAGCTGGGTCTACGTCGATACGGTGGAGTCGGGACCGCAAGGATGGTCGCGCAAGAATGAAATCGTCACCGTCGAGCGGATCGAAGGCGACAGCGTGCTGATCGCCAACAAGCAGGACGGCTCGAGTCAGCCGGCGGTCGAGCATCTGGTCGGCCTGGACTGGAGCCGTTCGCGCGATGTGAATGGCAAGCAGCTGGTGGTGAATCGGCCGTTGGCGTTTCCGCTCGCGCAGGGCAAGAAGTGGCGCGTGGATTACACCGAAGCCAATCCCAACCGGCAGCACACCAGCGAAACCTTCGGCAGCGAGTACACCGTGGTGGGCTGGGAAGACGTGCAGGTACCGGCCGGCGCATTCAAGGCGCTGAAGATCGAGGCGCAGGGACAGTGGAGCGCGGTGGTGGCGCCGTCGATCAACAGCGATTCGCGCGGGCATGTGGATGCAGACGGGGCAGTGAGTCTGTCGCAGAGCCAGATCACCCGTCCGCACACGGCCAGCGGCCGCATGTACAAGGCATTCTGGTACGTGCCCGAGCAGAAGCGCTTCGTCAAATCCGTCGAGGAGTATTACGACAGCAAGGGCGTGCGTTCGTCGCGTTATACCGAGGAACTGCAGTCGTCCAAGCTCGCCGGCTGATGCGTTCCTCTCAGTAGACCAAGGCCCGCGCCTGCACGAAGGCGAAGAAGAACACCGCGTTCGGATCGTTGCGCACGGCCTGCAGCTCGCCGCGCATGCCTTCGACCGTGGCGGGATCGACCTTGTCGGCAGCCACCAGCTGGTCGGCTGCCGACAACAGCACCTCCTGCCAGAATTCGATCATCTGCTTGCGCTTGCCGGGCTGGCGGTTGTCGAGGTGGAAGCTCTTCACCTCGGTCTGCACATCGCGATAGCCGCCCGCCAGCAGCAGGTTGCCGAGTTTCGCGCCGATGAAAGGGTCGCCGCCGCTGTCGTACTGGTAGTCGTTGAAAGCCATCCAGTAGCGCAGCAGATGCGGCGAATACGGATCGAGGAAGAACGAAGAATTGAGCACCTCGGTCACGTAGACCACCGCGCCCGGACTCAACACGCGGCGTACTTCGCTGAGCACGCGCGCGGGACTGGGCATATGTTCCAGCACCCAGCACAGATAGGCGGCGTCGAAGCTGCGATCCGGGAACGGCAGGTCGGTGGCATCGGCCTGCTGCAGCGTGTAGCGCGAGGTGCACCATGCCGTCTGAGCAAGATTGCGCTCGGCCGCGGCCAGCTGCGCTTCGGAGCGATCCACGCCGGTCAGTTCCAGGTGCGGAAAGCGCCGCAACAGAATCTCGGTCTGCGCGCCCACGCCGCAGCCGACTTCCAGCAGCTGCTTGGCCTCGCTGAAGTCGATGCGGTTGAACAGGATGTTTTCGAACATGCGCGCCTGGCGCGTCAGCCGCGACTGTTCCTCGGACGAAAAGCCGTGGATATAGGGAAACTCGCCGGTGACGATGCTGTTCACGAGCCTGTCCCTTGGTTGGGGAGTGCAGGCTTTCAAGGTACGCCGGCGCCTGTCGAGGGAAAGTGTCGCGAGCGCGTCAGCGCGGCGTTGTGGTCGGCTTCGCGTGGGGATGCGACTGGATAAACGCAAGCACGTCGCTGAGGGTCGGCGCACCACCGCGCAGCGGCCGCGACAGCGCAAATAGCAAGGCCTCGTGGCCCACGCCGGGATAGGTTCGCAGGGTGCTGTCGCCGTGCACGGCCTGGGTGGCGCGGTACAGCGAGATGGCGTTGGACGGTTCCACTTCGCCGTCGTCGGTGCCTTGCAACAGCAACATGGGCGGCTCCGCGCCGCGCACGTAGGACACGGGTTGTCCCCGGCGCTGCTGTTCCACCGTGCGGCCGAAGACACCGAGCATGATGGCGTCATCCTGCGGCACCGGTACGAAAGCGTAGCAACCGGCCAGACCAATGAATCCGGCAAGATCGGTCGGCTTCATGCCGTGCGCAGCCAGCCATTGCGGATCGGTGGACAGCAGCGCGGCGATCTGCCCACCGGCGGAGTGCCCCATCACGAAGATGTCGTCCGGCGAGCCGCCGATCTCCGCTGCATGCGCGTGGGCCCAGGCGACAGCGTCGGCGGCATCGTGCATGAAGCCATCGAGCGTCACCTGCGGGTATTTGCGGTAGTCGGGTATCACGGTGATCACGCCATGCGCCGCCAGCGCCGTGCCCACGAAGCGGTACCACGCGCGCTCGCCGCGCACCCAGGTGCCGCCATAGAAGAACACCACGATGGGTGCGTGACTGGCTTGCGCCGGTGCATAGACGTCCAAGGCCAGGCGGTGCTCGCTGTCGAAGACGACATCGGTACGTGGCGTGATGGCGCGATGCTGATCGGTGGCATTGAGACCCGCGAACAAGGTCGCCTCGCAGCCGCTCAGGAGCAGCATGACCACCAGCAGGAGGCATGGGCGCAACAGTCGGATGGACGATGACCTGTACGACAGCGGCAGTGTCATGGAAGGCGATGATGGTGAGACCTGCCCATCATGCCCTGAAGCCTCGCGCAAAGGCTTGCGGCGGACTCAAGCCGCCAGGCGCGTGCCTTCCTGCAAGCCATCGAAGTAATCGCGCGTGAGGCGCAATTGGTCGAGCGCGTTTTCGGCCTTGTTCACCACATGGCGAAACGCGGCGTTTTCCGCCCGGTCCTTGGCATACCAGCCCAGGTGCTTGCGCGCGATGCGCACGCCCTGCAGTTCGCCGTAGAACGCGTAGAGGTGTTCCAGGTGATGCACGAGGATGTCGCGCACCTCGGCGGGCGTCGGCTCCGGCAGCGTCTCGCCGGTGCTGAGGAAGTGGGAGATTTCGCGGAAGATCCACGGCCGGCCCTGTGCACCGCGCCCCACCATCACCGCATCGGCGCCGGTGACGTCGAGCACATGCCGGGCCTGCTGCGGCGTCACCACGTCGCCATTGGCGAGCACGGGAATGCGCACACTGGCCTTGACCGCGGCGATGGTCTCGTACTCCGCTTCGCCTTCGTACTTGTCCGCACGCGTGCGGCCATGCACGGCGAGCGCGGCGATGCCGGCGTCTTCGGCGATCTTCGCAATCGTCAGCGCGTTCTTGTTCTGGCGATCCCAGCCGGTGCGGATCTTCAGCGTGACCGGCACGTCCACGGCATCGACCACGGCCTTCACGATGCGCGCCACCAGCGGCTCGTCCTGCAGCAGGGCCGAGCCGGACCAGACGTTGCAGACTTTCTTGGCCGGGCAGCCCATATTGATGTCGATGATCTGGGCCCCGTTGTCGGCGTTGTAGCGCGCGGCCTCCGCGAGCATTGCCGGGTCATAGCCGGCGATCTGCACGCTCACCGGTTCGGGTTCGCCCTCGTGGTCCATCCGCTGCAGCGACTTGCGCGTGCGCCACAGGCGGGGATCGGCATTCGTCATCTCCGACACGGCCAGACCCGCGCCCAGCCGTTTGCACAGCAGGCGGAAAGGCTTGTCGGTGACCCCGGCCATGGGCGCAAGCACCACGGGCGGGTCGATACGGTAGGGGCCGATCTGCATCAAGCCATTGTACCCGGTCGGAAATTCCCGCGCCCGGTGTGTGGGAGCGCACCCTGTGCGCGACCGTCCCCTGGCCGCTTACCGCTCCGCTGGGCTGTCGCGCACAGGGTGCGCTCCCACAGGGAGAGGAAGGCTTGGCTCAGTGCGCCAGCTTCGCCGCCAATGCTTCCGCCGCCGCCCGATCATGCTTGTGCTTGAACAGCACCATGAACAACAGGGCCACGATGAACGAATAGCTGGCAAAGGTGATCCAGATGCCGCGCCAGTCCTTGCTCTGGTCCGGATAGGTGAAGAACGCCTCGATCACCAGACCGCTGATGGAACTGCCGAGCACCGCCCCGATGCCGTTCGTCATCAGCATGAACAGGCCCTGCGCGCTGGCGCGGATGGAGGGATCGCTCTGGCCTTCCACGAACAACGAGCCGGAGATGTTGAAGAAGTCGAACGCCATGCCGTAGACGATGCACGACAGCACGATCATCCACAGGCCGCCGCCGGGGTTGCCATAGGCGAACAGGCCAAAGCGCAGCGTCCACGCCAGCATGCTGATCAGCATCACCGTCTTGATGCCGAAACGGCGCAGGAAGAACGGGATGGCCAGGATGAACAGCGTTTCGGAGATCTGCGAGATCGACATGATGATGGCGGGATAGCGCACCGCCACCAGGTCTTTGTACGGGCCCATCTTGGCGAAGTCGTGCAGGAACGTATCGCCATAGGCATTGGTCAGCTGCAGCGACGCGCCCAGCAGCATGGCGAAGATGAAGAACACCGCCATGCGCGTATCGCGGAACAGCTTGAACGAGGTCAGCCCGAAGGTATCCAGCCACGACTGGTTGTCACGGCGCTGGAAGCGCGGCGGACAGGCCGGCAGCGTAAATGCATAGAGACCCAGCAGCAGTGCTGCCGCCGAGGCCACGTAGAACTGGCCCGACGAGGTTTCCAGGCGCAGCAGGCTGATGGTCCATAGCGCACCGATGAAACCCACCGTGCCCCACACGCGGATTGGCGGGTAGTCGCGCACGATGTCCTTGCCGTCGCTCTTGAGCGCGTTGTACGCCACCGCAATCGAGAGCGAGATGGTCGGCATGTAGAACATCATGTTGATCAGCATCACCCAGAACATCAGGCCGGGCGACTGCACCATCGGCACGCAGAACAAGACGCAGGCGCCACCGATGTGGAACACGCCGTAGAGCTTCTCCGCGTTGATGTACTTGTCCGCAATCACGCCGGCGATCGAAGGCATGAACAGCGAGGCGATGCCCATGGTCGAGAAGATCGCGCCGAACTGCGCGCCCGACCACTGCTTGGTCTGGAACCAGTACGCGCCAATGGTGAGCAGCCACGATCCCCACACAAAAAACTGGAGGAAGTTCATGGCAATCAGGCGCAGTCGCAGATTCATCAGCGTATGTCTGTGTGTGTAGCGGTGACGGGTGAGGGCGGCGCGACCATCCTCCCAGGGCGGGCGCGAGCCGGACCTGTGTGGACGAGCCGGTGATCCCCCTGAGAGGGCTTGGGACGTCCCAAGGCCGTGTCAAAACGGGCAGACTAGAGGACCACTGCGGTGGCGACAAGCTGCGCCGCCACGAAGCACCCGGCCCCATTCCCCGAGGAGACGCCCGTGAGCCTGTTCCTGACCATTGCCCTGGTGCATCTGGTGGCCCTGCTGAGCCCCGGTCCGGACTTTTTCTTTGTGTCGCAGACCGCCGTGAGCCGCACGCGTCGGCAGGCGATGTTCGGCGTGCTGGGCATCACCCTGGGCGTGGTCGTGTGGTCCGCGCTGGCCCTGGCAGGCCTGCAATTGCTGCTGCAGCGGCTGGCCTGGCTGGAGCGCCTGATCGCGATTGCCGGCGGCCTTTATCTGACCTGGATGGGCATCAAGATGCTGCGCGGCGCGATCAAGGCGCCGGTGGCCACGGGCGAGCCGCGCGCCGTGCTGCAGCAGAGTGACTGGGCCACCTTGCGTGCAGGGCTGCTGACCAACCTCTCCAACCCGAAGGTGGTGATCTATTTCGGCAGTGTGTTTTCCGCATTTCTGGGTGACCGCGTCGACACCGCCACGCGCTGGGGCCTGTGGACCCTGGTCATCGTCGAGACCTTCGTGTGGTTCACCCTTGTGGCGGGCGTGTTCGCGCTGCCGGCGATGCGCCGTGGTTATCTCAGGCTGTCGCGTTGGATCGATGGGTTTGCCGGCGCGGTGTTCGTGGCGTTTGGTTTGCACCTGATTTTTGCGCGCAAGGCGTAACCGAAAACCCGTACCTCACTTTCACCTTGTGGGAGCGCACCCTGTGCGCGACCGTCCCCTGGCGATCTGCCGCTCCGTAGGGTTGTCGCGCACAGGGTGCGCTCCCACAGGGGTGAGACTTCGCCCGAACTCGGAGCCTAACCCCTGTAGGAGCGCACCTTGTGCGCGACCGCAGCGTCACCCAATTTCGCTCAGTGGAGGGTGGTCGCGCACAGGGTGCGCTCCTACAAGGGTAATGCCGCGTCGATGCAAGTCAGGGCAACAACTTGCCCGGATTGAGGATGCCCTCGGGATCGAAGGCCGCCTTCACATTACGCATCAGCTGCAGCGTTGACGGCTCCAACGCAAGCGGCATGAATTCCTTCTTCACCAGACCGATCCCGTGCTCGCCTGACAGCGTGCCTTCCAGCGAAATCACCAGCGCGAATACTTCTGCCAGACAGGCATGGGAACGCTCGCGCTCTGCTTCATCGCGCGGCAACAGGTTCACGTGCAGGTTGCCATTGCCGGCATGTCCGAAGCTGACGATCAACACGTCGTGCTTCTTCGCCAGCTGCTTGATGCCATCCACCAGCTCAGGCAGACGGCTGACGGGCACGACCACATCCTCGTTGATCTTGTTCGGCGAAATGGTGCGCTGGGCCGGCGAGAGCGCCTTGCGTGCCGACCACAGCGCCTGCGTTTCCTCGGCGGTTTCGGCCACGCGCAGGTCTTCCAGGCCGTCGCCGCGAGCGGCGCGCGAAACCGCCTCAACGGCGCTTGGCAGAGTCTCCGGCTCGCCGTCCACTTCGATCATCAGCATCGCGCCCGCCAGCGGCACCGTGTCGCCGCCGTAGTCGCGGGCGAGTTTCAAGGCCACGTCGTCGATGAATTCCAGCGCGCACGGCGTAACTGGCTGCGCCATGATGCGCGCCACGGCGCGTGCCGCTGCCGAGACATCGCGATAGGTGGCGCGAATGGTGCGCTGCGCGGAGGGCTTGGGTGTGAGCTTGAGCGTGGCTTCGGTGATCAGCGCCAGCGTGCCCTCGGAGCCGATCAGCAAGCGCGTCAGGTCGTAGCCCGTCGCGCCCTTGCTCGTGTACGTGCCGCAACGGAAACCTTCACCGGTACCGGCCACCGCGCGCAAACCCAGCGTGTTCTCGCGCGGGCTGCCGTACTTCACCGTGCGCGGACCGGCCGAATTGCAGGCGAGATTGCCGCCGATGCTGCACCAGGGCGATGACGACGGATCGGGCGGCCAGAAGAAGCCGTGCGGCTTCAAGGCCTGTTGCAGATCGCCGTTGAGCACGCCCGGCTCGACCACGGCGAGCCGATTGTCCGGATCGATGCGCAGGATGCGGTTCATCCGCTCAAAGCTCACCACCACGCCACCCTCGACGGGCACCGTGGCGCCGGTGGTATTGGTGCCGCGGCCGCGTCCGATCACGGGCACGCGATGCTCGCGGCAGGCGCGGATCAAGGCCTCGGTCTGTTCGTGCGTGGTGGGAAACACCACCGCGTCGGGCAATGCATTGCGCCGCGAGTTGTCATAGGCATAGGCAAGTCGCTCGGCCATGCCGGTGGCCATGGCTTCGCCGGGGAAATGCGCGCGTAGCGTATCGAGCAGGGCATCGGGAAGATTCATGCCGGCAGTATCCCACTGTCTGCTGCCGGTTGCCCTCGATGCACCGCTCAATGCACGGGTTCGGCCAGTTTCGCCGTTGGCTGCGCGGCGGCGGCCGGAAGCAGCGCCTCGATGCGATCGCGCACATAGGGATAGAACGGATTGGAGCTGATGCGCAGTGCTGCATCGAAATTGAGAATCAGCGCACCTCGCTCACCGCGGGGCGCCTGGGTGCCCAGACGAATGCCGAAGTTCTCGGAGATATCCGGCGCGGTTCCATACAGCGGATCGCTGGGCGGAAAGGGCAGCGCGATATGCGACAGCGAAAAGATGGTGTCCGGGTAAAGGATGGCAAGCGGCGCCGTACTGACCGTGCCCTGGCCGGCCTCCGTCGTGCGTGTCACGGTGTGGTCATCATTCACCGCCGCGTTGGCGATGACGGTGCTGCGATAGGCCTTCGGCCCGGACGGGAGCATGCGATTGACTGCGGTGAGCGCGCTCGGCTTCAGCAGCGTGTCGAAGCGTTGATTGCGGTTGACATCGAACAGCACCACTTCGCTGCCGTTGGCGGGCACGTTCGCGTAAAGCGTATGCATCACGGCCGAAGCACTCACCGTATCGTCCACCACCGATTGGAAACTGAGGATGGGCGGCAAGCGGCCAAGCTGGCGGTCGCGCGCCATGCGCAACATCTGGCCGCGGATGGCATCGGTCAGCAGATAGGACTGCCGCGCCGCGTTCACCGGGAACGAGTTGTACTTGAACGGGTTGTATTCGGGCAGCAGATCCAGCCATGCAGCCTTGGCGAAACGTGGCAGCAGCGCAGGCAGGCCAGCCAGCCCGGCGAAGCGTGCAAAGCTGGTGACGCCGATCATCGGCGACAGCAGCACCAGCCGTGTCGGCATGGTCAGCTCGCTGTGCTCGCATGCATCCAACGTGTACTTCACCGCCAGCGCGCCGCCGTTGGAATAGCCGACGATATGGATCGGCAGGTCAGGTCCCACGCGGCGCCGCGCTTCGCGCATGGCCAGGCGTGTCGCCGCCAGCCACTGGGGCCAGTCCGCCGTGGTCAGTCCCGCCGGCACCGTGCCATGGCCCGGCACACGCAGGCCGATCGCGACGAAACCATGGGCGCGGTACAGCTGCGCGATATCGCGCAGGCTATACGGCGAATCGCTCAGGCCATGGATAAGCACCACGGCGCCGATCGGCGTACCCGTCGGTTCCAGCACATACGAACGATTCCAGTCGTGCGCGAAATGCCCCGGATACATCGGTGCGCCATCAAAGTAGCGGTTGACCACGACGCGCTGCGCCGGCTCCAGCTTGTCGGTGACCTGCGTTTTCACATCAGCGAACGCCTTTTGCTCCGCGGCCAGATAGCCCGCCCAGTCGGTGGCATCGAGCTGTGAGGGCGAGAGCTCATCGGGAACAAAAGTCTGCCAGGGCGCAAGCGGATCGCCCTGCTGCGAATCCCAGGCACGAATGGCCAGCAGCGAGACGAGGAAGACCAGGACGATGATGGCCGTCCATTTGCCGATGCCGATCAGCATGCGAACCATGATGCCCCCTGCGTCCTGGCGTCACCGGATGGCGACTGCTCCCAGCCAGTGTGCGCCGCCAAATATGTGCAAACCGTCGACGACGAGGCGCCAGCCTAGCCGGCCTCGAACGCGCTGCGCCACCAGCGCATCTGGGCACGATCCACCGGACCGTCGTAGCCCACGACGTCGAACCGGCAGGCGCGATGGGCGTGCTGCGGATGGTCGGCCAGCCACAGTTCCGCGGTGCGGATCAGTTTGCCCTGCTTGCCGGCGTTGACCGAGGCCGCCGCGCTGCCGCAGCCGCTGCTGAGGCGATGGCGCACCTCGACGAACACCACGGTGGCGCCGTCCATCATCACCAGGTCCAGCTCGCCATAGCGCGTGGTGTAGTTGCGCGCCAGCAGCTTGAGGCCGGCGCGCTGCAGTTCGGCGCAGGCGCGTTGTTCGAAAACGGCGCCGGCAGAGCGCATCAGCGAGGGCGCGCTTCAGTGGGTGGTGGACTGCTCGGGCTGGAGCTGCGGCGAGGAGCCGGCGTCGGTCGGCGGCGCCATGGCCGGTGCGCTATCCATCTGCAGGCTGCCATTGAGCGGGCGGGCGAGGCCATCCTGGAACCTGGCCCATACCAGCACGCGGCGGACGCGGCCGAACTGGTCGGAGGTCAGCTGTCCGCTGGCGCCTGGGAGATAGCTGCCAGGATGCGCGCGCAGCCAGTCGACGTAGGGCGCGAGATTCCACGCATCCATGCCGAAAGCGAACAGGCGCGCTGACGTGCCGCGTGCGGCGGGCAGCTGGCCGGCGATATCACCGTGATTGGGCAGGCCCGGTTGCACATCGAACAGCCACGGCGAATCGCAGAACTCGACGCCTTCGAGATCACGGTTGGCGCTTGCGTCATCGACGCCGGCATAGATGTGCGAGGTGCCGTCCACCTGCAGATTGATCTTGGCCAGCTTGAGCTGCGGCAGCAGCAGGCGCGCCTGTTGCGGACGCATGCTGATGAAGATCCCGGTGTCCTTGTTGGCGCTGGCGTCGCCGCTGTCGGTCGGCATGCCCAGGCCCGAAATGGTCGAGGCGAAGTTGACGCCGCTGCCGGGCAGGCTGCCCACGCCGGCGACCTTGCCCCCGCGCGCTTCGAGTTCCGCCTTGAACGCCTTGGACGCGCGCTGCGCGAAGTCGTCATTGCTCACGATGACGAAGGCATTGACGATGCCATTGTCCGCCATGTGGTCGGCGGCCTGGGCGCCTTCGGTTTCGGGCAGCAGGCCGAACTCGCTCACGCCGCTGGCCGGCAGGCTCTTGTCGTCAGGGTGATTGAGCGCAAGCAACGGCACCGGCAGCTGCGGCAGGCCGAACAACGCGGAGACTTCGCCGCGCGTCAGCGGCCCGATGATCAGCTGCGCGCCATCGTCCACCGCTTGCTGATACGCCTTGATGGCGCCGGCCGAGGTGCCGGCACTGTCATAGACCTTCACCGGCGGGCGCGGCATATGGTTGTGCGCGGAATCGGCATAGGCGGCAAAGAAGCCTTCGCGGATCGCGGTGCCGGCGGCAGCGAGATTGCCGCTGGTGGGCAGCAGCAACGCGACGTGCGCCGGCATCTTGAAGCCTTCACGCACATTGGCGCCTTCGCCCGGCATCAGCGTGCCTACTTCCTGTTCCAGCGCGGGCGCCGGATGCGCCACGGCGACGCCGAGTTGGGTAAGGGCTTCGTTGACCCACGGCAGCATGCGGTCGCCGGGCTGCATGGCCGCGGCGCGCTGCTTCAGGGGATCGACGCCGAGCTGGGTGAGCAGGGCGACGACCTGCTTGCGGTTCTGCGCCTGGTCGAGGCCGTTCAATTGGCCGTCCATTTCCACGCGCGTGCGGGCCGCGCCCCAGAGGTCGCCGGTCTGCTGCATGGCCTGCGAGCGCAGCTCAAGCAGGCGCAGCTGCAGTGCCTGCGGCACACTGATATTGGGTTGGGTGGTCAGTTGCAGTGCGCGCGGCGCGTTGTGCTGCTTCAGCGCCATTTCCGCCTGCAACAGATCCAGTCGCGAGGGCTCGTCGCCCGTGAGTCGCTGGCGGCGGATGCCGTCGAGCAGCGGCGCGGCGCGATCGAGCTGGCCTTCCTGTCGGTAGGCTTCGGCGGCGAGCAATTGATAGTGGTCGCGGTTGCTGCCGGTCTGGGCGAGTGCCAGATAGGCCTGGGCGGCTTCGTCGAACTTGCCTTGCTGCACCAGCGTGTCGGCTTGCTGGCTGGCAGCGATCTCGGCTGGCGATTTTTGCGCGGCCGGCGGCACGCAGCCGCTCAGTGCCAGTGAAATCAGCAGGGCAACGCCTGCGGCGCGGGTCAAGCGCATGGCCAAATCCCTTCGAGCTTTTTGACGACATGGTCGGCGGATGGGCGATGATAGCCCATTGGGTTGCCGCCCCGATGCATAGGAAACAGCAAGATGTCACAGATTCAGCCAGGTCTGCTATGGGTGGTCGCCACGCCGATTGGTCATCGCGATGACTTTTCCGCGCGCGCCATCGAGACGCTGCGATCGGTGGCGGTGATTGCGGCCGAGGACACCCGCCACAGCCGCCCCTTGCTGATGCACTACAACATCGGCACGCCGCTGGTGGCGCTGCATGAACACAATGAGCGCGAGGTGGTGGATGCCATCGTGCGTCGACTGCAGGGTGGCGAATCGGTGGCGCTGATCTCCGATGCGGGCACGCCGCTGATCAGCGATCCGGGTTTTCGCCTGGTGCGTGCGGCGCGCGCAGCGGGCATCCGCTGTGCACCGGTACCCGGTGCCTGCGCGGCCATCGCCGGGCTTTCGGTAGCGGGGCTGCCCAGCGATCGTTTCGTGTTCGAGGGTTTTCTGCCGCCCAAGGCCGCGGCGCGCCGCACGCGTTTGCAGGAACTTGCGGGCGATAGCCGCACGCTTATTTTCTATGAGTCGTCGCATCGCGTGGCCGAGAGCCTGGCCGACATGCGCGACGTCTTTGGTGAGGCGCGGGAAGGCGTGCTCGCGCGCGAGCTGACCAAGCTGTTCGAGACCGTGATTGGCGAACCCTTGGGCGAGCTGGCCGCGCGCGTGGCCAGCGATCCGAATCAGCAGCGCGGCGAAATCGTGATACTGGTGGCGGGGCGCGGCGAAGAGACCAACGAGCGCGAAGCGGAGGGTCGACGCGTGTTCGCCATCCTGCGCGAAGAGCTGCCGCCGGCAAAAGCCGCCAAGCTGGCCGCCGCGATCACCGGCGCGCCGCGCAAGCTGCTCTACGAAGGCTAACCTCTATTTGTAGGAGCGCACCCTGTGCGCGAACCGCGTAGCGTGATTCTGGCCGCCATGCGCTGCGCGGTTCGCGCACAGGGTGCGCTCCTACAAGAGGCACGCCATCGTTTCTCAGACGCACTGAGCGCCATCTTCCTCTAGAATCGCCAACGGAGTCGGCCGGACAGTCGCGTCGCGCGCAAGCGCATCGAGGAAAGTCCGGGCTCCATAGGGCAGAGTGCCAGGTAACTCCTGGGCAGCGTGAGCTGACGGCCAGTGCAACAGAGAGCAGACCGCCGAACGGCATCTTCGGATGTGCGTGGTAAGGGTGAAAGGGTGCGGTAAGAGCGCACCGCACGCGGGGCTAACGTCGCGTGGCACGGTAAACCCCACTCGGAGCAAGACCAAATAGGGGAACGATAACGCGGCCCGCGTTGTTCCCGGGTAGGTTGCTGGAGCCTGGCGGTGACGCCAGGCCGAGAGGAATGACTGTCGCGCCGCAAGGCGTACAGAACCCGGCTTACAGGCCGACTCCACCTCCTTCACGACCGGTCGTCACCCCTCTCGCCGTCATCGGCGGGGTGGTGGCGGCCGTGCGGCAGGGCCATGAACGGCGATTCATTTCCGATCGCCTCAAAGGCCTCGTCGAGCGTGACGGATGGCATGGTTGAAAAGTAAAAAAACCTAACCTTTCAAACACCTTCGAGTGTTTCCTCAGAAAGGGCTGGAATTACTGCCAGATCATTGCCTTTCTCATTGATTCACAAGAAAAATTTCCTTGACAGTCTCAGGGGGCGAGACTATCGTGGGTTCCTGTGTGAAATCGTGGGAATTCGTGGAGTCTATTGGCCGTGTTCCAGGGCGAAACCGCCATCACTGTTGACGACAAAGGCCGGCTGGCCATACCGACCGCGTATCGCGAGTTGGTGGCCGACGCCTGCGCCAATCGTCTGGTGATCACCTACAACCCCTTCGAGTCGGGCTGCCTGTGGCTGTTCCCCTACGCGGAGTGGGAAAAGGTGCGCGACCAGGTCAACGCGCTTCCCAAGGTCAAGGCTGCTCATCGCGACATGCAGATGAAGCTGGTCGGTGCCGCGGCGGTAGTCGAGCCCGATTCGGCTGTACGCATCCTGCTGCCGGCAAGCCAGCGGGCGACCACGGGCATCGAGAAGAAAGCGGTTCTGCTGGGCATGGGCAACAAGTTCGAGCTTTGGAGCGAGCAGGCTCACCTGGCCAAGATCCGCCAGACCATCGGCGAAGACGAGATCACCAACGAGATGGCGGAGCTGCAGCTGTAACCGGCGACGGTGGCAGCGCGGCGGATGGAACGGGACGGGAGCGGGAGTGCGGCGGCATGGCCGAGCAGTTAGTGCACATCCCGGTGATGCTGGGTGAAGCAGTGGAGGGACTCGCCGTGCAGGCTGGCGGGCGTTATCTCGATGGCACCTTCGGACGCGGCGGTCACGCTCGCGCGGTGCTGTCACGCCTGGGCCCCGACGGTCGGTTGCTGCTGATGGATCGCGATCCGCAGGCCATTGCCACCGCCCAGGCCGAATTTGCCAGCGATCCGCGCGTGTCGATTCGCCACGCCAATTTTTCCAGCATGGCCGAGTGGGACCAGACCGCCGGAGGCCTGGACGGCATCCTGCTGGACCTGGGCGTGTCTTCGCCCCAGCTCGATGAAGCCGCCCGCGGCTTCAGCTTCATGGCCGACGCGCCGCTGGACATGCGCATGGACACCACGCAGGGCGAAAGCGCTGCGGACTTCCTGGCGCATGCCTCTGAGAAAGAACTCGCCGACGTGCTGTGGAACTACGGCGACGAGCGCTTCAGCCGCAAGATCGCCCGCGCCATCGTCGAAGACCGCGTGGAAAACCCGATCACCCGCACCGGCCAGCTGGCCTCGCTGATCGAGCGCCTGATCGGCCGCCGCGAGCCGGGCAAGCATCCGGCCACGCGCAGCTTCCAGGCGCTGCGCATCCATGTGAACGGCGAGCTGGACGCGCTGGAGCATGGCCTCAAGGCGGCGCTCGAGCTGCTCAAGGTTGGCGGCCGCCTGTCCATCATCAGCTTCCACTCGCTGGAAGACCGCGCGGTGAAGCTGTTCATCCGCGACCACTCCGGTCGCGTGCAGGGCAGCCGCCGTGGTCCGCCGGTGGCCGCCGCGCCCGCTCGTCTGGCGGCGGTGGGCAAGGCCCAGTTCCCTTCCGATGCGGAGCTGTCCGTCAATCCGCGCGCCCGTTCGGCGGTGCTGCGCGTGGCGGAGAAACTCGCATGAAGGTATTGGGCGGCCTCTTCATGTTCATCCTCCTGGCGGCGGTGCTTTCCAGCGCCATCGCGGTGGTGTGGACGCGTCACGAGAGCCGCGTGTTGTTTGTCGAGCTGACCCGCCTTCAGAACCAGCGCGACGACCTCAACATCGAATACGGCAAACTGGAACTGGAGCAGGCCACCTGGGCCGAGCCGCGTCGCGTCGACGACGAAGCGCGCCAGGCGCTGGGCATGCTCAATCCCAAGCCGCAAGACATTCAGCTGGTGCGCCGATGAAGCCGCGCCAGCGCACCTCCTCGTCCTCCCGCCGCAACGGCGTGGCGCCCAGCGCCCGCCGCCGCATGCTGGTGGTGAGCTGTGTGCTGGCGGCAGCGTCGCTGGGATTGGTGGCGCGCGCGTTCGACATGCAGGTGGTGCGCAAGGACTTCTATCAGAACCAGGCCGACGCCCGTATCCTGCGCGAAGTGCCCATCGCGGTATCGCGCGGCACCATTTTCGATCGCAACGGCGAGCCGCTCGCGGTCTCCACGCCGGTGGTATCGATCTGGGCCAACCCGGCCGAAGTGCTCGACAACGAAGACAAGCTGCCGGCGCTGGCCAAGGCCATCGGCATGGATCCGGACGCGCTCAAGCAGTATCTGGCGCAGCGCTCCGAGCGCGAGTTCGTCTATCTGAAGCGCCAGATGTCGCCCGATGCCGCACAGGTGGTGCTCGATCTGGCGGTGCCGGGCGTGGACGGGCGGCGCGAGTTCCGCCGCTTTTATCCCTCCGGCCCGGTGACCGCGCACGTGCTCGGCTTCACCAATATCGACGATCACGGCCAGGAAGGTCTGGAGCTGGCGTTCGATGACTGGCTGGCCGGCAAGGAAGGCCGCAAGCGCGTCATCCGCGATCGCCAAGGTCACGTGGTGGAGGATCTGGACCTGGTGCGCGCGCCGCAGCCGGGTCGCGACATCACCCTGAGCATCGACCGCCGCATCCAGTTCCTCGCCTATAACGAGCTGAAGAACACCATCGAGCAGTCGGAAGCCGACTCCGGCTCCATGGTGATCATCGACGTGCGCAACGGCGAAGTGCTGGCCATGGTCAACTGGCCCACGTACAACCCGAATGCGCTGCGCGGCAGCAACCCGTCCAGCCGTCGCAATCGCGCGATGACCGACGTGGTGGAACCGGGTTCCACCATCAAGCCGGTCTTGATGGCCGCCGCACTGTCCAGCGGCAAGTACACGCCGACCAGTCCGATGGTCGACACCGGCAACGGTCACTTCTTCTATATCCGCAAGGATATTCGCGACACGCACTCGAACGGCATGCTGTCGCCCACCGGCATCATCGCCAAGTCCAGCAACATCGGCGCCGCCAAAGTCGCGCTGACCCTGGATACGGATCTGATGTACCAGACCTATCGTGCGTTTGGCTTTGGCGCCAGCACCAACAGCGGCTTCCCGGGCGAAGCCTCGGGCTATCTCCGGCCGGGCAAGAGCTGGGGCATGCTGGAAAAGGCCATTCTGGCCTATGGCTACGGGCTCAACGTGACGCCGCTGCAGCTGACCAACGCCTACGCCACCATCGCCGACAACGGCGTGATGCACCTGCCCACCTTCGTGAAGGGCTCGGACAACGAGGCCAAGCAGATCATTGATCAGAAGGTTGCGAACGAATTGGTGCAGATGATGGTGGCGGTGACGCAGCCGGGCGGTACCGGCGCGCCGTATGCCTGGATCGCCAACTATGGCGTGGCCGGCAAGTCCGGCACGGCGCACAAGGCGACCGCAGGCGGCTATTCCGAGAAGAACTACAGTTCCGCCTTTGCAGGCGTCGTGCCCGCGTCCAACCCGCGCCTGGCGGCGGTGGTGATCGTCGACAATCCGCGCAAGGGCAGTTACTACGGCGCGCTGGTGTCCGGCCCCGTGTTCTCCAAAGTCCTCGATGGCGCACTGCGTTTGCTGGACGTGCCGCCGGACAATATTGGTCGCTGGTATGTCGGCGGGCCGCTGCAGGGACAGAACGGCCTGACCGGCAACAAGCCGCCTACGGTCGAAACCGTGGATGACGCACCGGTCGACGAGGCACCGCAATGAGCGCCCGCCTCGATCAGCTGCTGCAAGGCATCGCCGAGACCCCTGGTGTCGGCGATATCGTCGTTTCAGGCCTCACGCTGGATTCGCGCCAGGTGCGTCCAGGCGATGCGTTCTTCGCGCTGCGCGGCACGCGCGAGCACGGCATCTCGTTTGCGCGCGGCGCAGCGGAGCGCGGTGCGCGCGTCGTCCTGGCCGAAGCGCCCGCAGCGCATGTTGAAGGACTGGACGTGCCGGTGCTGTGGGTCGATGGCCTGCACGGCAAGGTGGGCGAGATCGCCTCGCGCTTTTTCGGCCGCCCGTCCGAAGCGCTGCGCGTGATTGGCGTGACCGGCACCAATGGCAAGACTTCCACCGTGCAGCTGCTGGCGCAGGCGCTGGAGTATCTGGGCCATCGCGCCGCCACCATCGGCACGCTGGGCGCGGGCCTGCATGGCCGCCTCAACGAAGGCGAGCGCACCACGCCGGATGCGATCAACGTGCAAGGCCTGCTGGCCTCGTTCCGCGATGACGGCGCGACCCATGTGGCGATGGAAGTGTCTTCGCACGCGCTGGAGCAGGGGCGCGTGGCCGCGGTGGCGTTCGACGTCGCCGCGTTCACCAATCTCACCCGCGACCATCTCGATTACCACGGCAGCATGGAAGCCTATGGCGAAGCCAAGGCCAAGCTGTTCGCGTGGCCCACGTTGCAGGCGGCCGCCATCAATATCGATGACGCGTTTGGCCGCACGCTCGCCCAGCGTCTGCCAGAGGGCGTGCAGGCGCTGCGCCTGAGCGCGGAAAATCACGCCGAGGCCGACGTGTGCGCGCAGAACATCGTCACTTCGGCCGAAGGTCTGGCCTTCGACGTGCAAACGCCGTGGGGCTCCCATGCGGTGCGCAGCCGCCTGCTTGGCCGCTTCAATGTCGCCAACCTGCTCGCGGTGATCGCCTGCCTGGGCGCGCTGGGCGAAGCCTTCGAGCGCATCGTCGAGGCGGTGGCATCGCTGGAGCCGATCAACGGACGCATGAACCGCCTGGGCGGCGTTTCGCAGCTGCCGCTGGTGGTGGTCGATTACGCCCACACGCCCGATGCGCTGGAGCAGGCACTCAGCGCCTTGCGCGCGCACTGCGAAGGCCAGCTGATCTGCGTGTTTGGCTGCGGCGGCGAGCGCGATGCGGGCAAGCGTCCGCAGATGGGCGCCATCGCCGAACGCCTGGCCGACCGCATCATCGTCACCGACGACAACCCGCGCGGCGAAGACGGCGACCTCATCGTGGCGCAGATCGTGGCCGGCCTGCGCAAGCCCGACCTGGCCAAGGTGGAGCGCGATCGCGCGCAGGCGATCCAGCTGGCGCTGTCGTCGGCACAGGCAGGAGACGTGGTGCTGATCGCCGGCAAGGGTCACGAGACTTATCAGGAAGGCGCCCACGGCAAGCGCCCATTTGACGACCTGGCCGTTGCACGCCAGGCGCTGGAGGTGCGCGCATGATGCGTCTGAGCGCCATCGCCCTGTGGGCACGCGGCCACCTTATCGGTGCCGATGTGGACGTCGCGCAGGTCACCATCGATACGCGCAAGGTGCAGGCCGGCGATCTGTTCGTCGCCATCAAGGGTGAGCGCGTCGATGGCCATGACTTCCTGGCCGATGCCATGGCTCGCGGCGCCGCGGCCGCACTGGTGACGCGCAAGGTCGATTCGCCGCTGCCTCAGGTGGTGGTGGACGATACAGCGCTGGCGCTGGGTGACCTCGCCAGCGCGATGCGCGCGCAGAGCAATGTGCGCGTGATCGGCATCACCGGTTCCAATGGCAAGACCACGGTGAAGACGCTTACGGCGTCGATCCTTTCGCGCCACGGCCGCACCCATGTCAACGCCGGCAACTACAACAATGAGCTCGGCTTGCCGCTGACCCTGCTGGCGATGCCGCAGGACACCGAGTACGCCGTGCTCGAGATGGGCGCAGGCAAGCCGGGCGATATCGCTTATCTGGCTGCCATCGCGCGGCCCGATATCAGCCTCGTCAACACCATTGCGCCGGCGCATCTTGAGCGCATGGGCAGCGTGGAAGGCGTGGCCGAAACCAAGGGCGCGCTCTATCAGGCCTTGCCGGTCGACGGCGTGGCGATCATCAATGCCGACGACGCATTCGCCAGCTTCTTCGCCGGGCTGGCCGGGTCGCGTCGCCAGCTGCGCTTCGGTCTGGCCCACAAGGCGGATATCGGCGCGGACATCGTCGACCAGCGCGTGGATGGCTCGCACTTTGTGCTGAGCACGCCGGTGGGCGATGCGGACGTGCACCTGCCGCTGGCCGGCCGCCACAACATCGCCAATGCACTGGCGGCCGCCGCCATTGCGCTGGCGCTCGACGTGCCGCTCGACACCATCGTGGAAGGCCTCGAGCAGGTGCCGGGTGTTGCCGGTCGCCTGCAGCTCGAGCGCATGCCCGCCGGCTGGACGCTGATCGACGACAGCTACAACGCCAACCCCGGTTCGGTCGGCGCCGCCATCGACACGCTGGCGCTGGCCGACGGCGAGCGCTGGCTGGTGCTGGGCGACATGGCGGAGCTCGGCGACAACGCGATGGCGCTGCACGCCGGCATCGGCGAGCGCGCCCGCCAGCAGGGCATCGATCGCATGTTCGCCGTGGGCCCGCTGAGCGCCGCGGCGATCAAGGCGTTCGGTGAACGCGGCGAACACTACGCCGACAAGGCGGCGTTGACCGCCGCACTCAAACAACAACTGCACGGTGGCGTCACCTGCCTCATCAAGGGCTCGCGTTCCGCCGGCATGGATCAAGTCGTAGCCGCACTGCGCGGCAGTAAGGGAAATGGGGAGGGCGCATCCGATGCTGCTTGAACTCGCAGACTGGATGGGTAGGCACTTCACCGCCCTGCATCTGTTCCAGTACATCACGTTTCGCACGATCATGGCCGCGCTCACCGCGCTGTCCATGTCGCTGCTGTTTGGCCCCACGCTGATCCAGAAGCTCGCCGATCTCAAGGCCGGGCAGGTGGTGCGCAAGGATGGCCCGCAGACGCATCTGTCCAAGGCCGGCACGCCGACCATGGGCGGCGTGATGATCCTGCTCGCCGTCACGCTTTCCACGCTGTTGTGGACCGACCTGCACAACCGCTACGTGTGGCTGGTGCTCGCGGTGCTGCTGAGCTTTGGCGTGATCGGTTTCTACGACGACTACAAGAAACTGGTGCTGAAGGACAGCCGTGGCCTGGCCTCGCGCTGGAAGTACTTCTGGCAGTCGGTGTTCGGTCTCGCGGCGGCGCTGTTCCTCTATTACACGGCGCCGCATGGCACCGGCGGTGCTCCGGTCGCCGAAACGGCGCTGTACGTGCCGCTGTTCAAGCAGGTCGCGCTGCCGCTGGGCATCCTGTTCGTGGTGGTCGCCTACTTCATGATCGTGGGCTTCTCCAATGCGGTGAACCTCACCGACGGCCTCGACGGTCTCGCCATCATGCCGACCGTGCTGGTCTCGGGTGCGCTCGGCGTGTTCGCCTATCTGGCAGGCAACCGCGTGTTCTCCGAATACCTGGGCATCCCGTCGATTCCGGGTGCGGGTGAACTGGCGATCTTCTGCGGCGCGCTGTCCGGTGCGGGCCTGGGCTTCCTGTGGTTCAACACCTATCCCGCCCAGGTGTTCATGGGCGACGTCGGCGCGCTCGCCATCGGCGCGGCGCTCGCGGCCATCGCCGTGATCGTGCGTCAGGAAATCGTGCTGCTGGTGATGGGCGGCGTGTTCGTGATGGAAACCGCCTCGGTGATGATCCAGGTGGCCAGCTTCAAGATGACCGGCAAGCGCGTGTTCCGCATGGCGCCGATCCATCACCATTTCGAACTCAAGGGCTGGCCCGAGCCCCGCGTGATCGTGCGCTTCTGGATCATCAGCGTCGTGCTGGTGCTGATCGGCCTCGCCACATTGAAGGTGCGCTGAGATGATCTTCGACGCCACCCAAGCCAAACGACGACAGGGACCCCGCGGCAGCTTCGACATGCTGCTGGTGATCGCGCTCGTCGGTCTGGCCTGCGTGGGCGTCGTGATGGTCACGTCCAGTTCCATCGCGGTGGCGGACAGCCAGCACATTGGCGCGTTCTACTATCTGAAGAAGCATCTGTTGTTCCTGAGTTTGGGCGCGATCGTGGCGACCTTCGCCATGCGCACGGAACTGAAAGTGCTTGAAAAGCACGCGTGGATGATGTTCGGCGGCGCGGTCTTGCTGCTGGTGCTGGTGTTCGTGCCCGGGGTCGGCATGAGGCTCAATGGCGCACACCGCTGGCTCAACTTCCGCATCACCACGTTTCAGCCGGTGGAGGCGGTCAAGCTCATCCTGGTGGTGTACGTCGCCAGCTATCTCGTGCGCCATCGCGAAAGCGTGGAAACCAGCTTCTGGGGGCTGTTCAAGCCGATCATGGTGGCGGGCCTGTTTGTGGTGATGCTGCTGGTGCAGCCGGACTTCGGTTCCGCCACGCTGATGATCGCCGTCACCATCGGCATGATCTGGATGGGCGGCGCCAATCCGGTCTATCTCGGCGGCATGGGCCTGCCGGTGGTCGCACTGCTGTGGTTCGTGGCGAAGTTCGAGCCCTACCGCATGCGTCGCCTGACCTCCTTCGTCGATCCGTGGGCCGATCCGTTCAACGACGGTTTCCAGCTCACGCAGTCGCTGATGGCGATTGGCCGCGGCGAGTGGACGGGTGTGGGCCTGGGGTCCAGCGTCCTCAAGCTGTCCTACCTGCCCGAAGCGCATACCGACTTCATCTTTGCGGTGATCTCCGAAGAATTCGGCCTGGCCGGCATCCTGTTCGTGATGCTGCTGTTTGGTGTTGCCGTGGGGCGTGGCCTGTACCTGGGCGCCAAGGGCATGGAGATCGGCCAGCGTTTCGCCGGCTACGTGGCCTGCGGCATCTCGATGATGATCGGCCTGCAGGCGATGGTGTCCATCGGCGTGAACCTGGGCGCCTTGCCGACCAAGGGCCTCACCTTGCCGCTGATCAGCTACGGCGGTTCGTCCATCGTGCTCACCTGCGCGATGGCGGGCGTGCTGTTGCGTACGACCTATGAAATCAATCGCGCGATCGATGCGCGACAGATGGCGACGCGCATGCCGGCCAACGCCGTGCCCGACGCAAATGCCGCTGCCGCGGCACCCGGGCGCGAGGCGGTGACCGCATGAGCGCGCAGCGTCCCGTGCTGATCATGGCCGGCGGTACCGGTGGCCATATCTTCCCCGGTCTGGCCGTGGCCGACGCGCTGCGTGCGCAGGGCGTGCCCGTAGTCTGGCTGGGCGCCGAAGGCGGCATGGAAACCAAGGTGGTGCCGGCGCACGGCATCGAGCTGGTCACCGTGCCGGTGGGCGGGCTGCGTGGAAAAGGCCTCAAGACGCGCCTGATGGCGCCGCTGATGTTGGCGCGCGCACTGCTTTCGTCCTTGTCCGCCCTGCGCCGGATCAAGCCGCGCAGCGTGCTATCGATGGGTGGCTACGTGGCCGGGCCCGGTGGCGTCGCGGCGCGTCTGACCCATCGCCCGCTGCTGGTGCACGAGCAGAACCGCGTTGCCGGTTTCACCAATCGCAAGCTGGCCGCTCACGCGCAGCGCGTGCTCGCCGGCTTCAGCGATACCTTGCCGAACGCCGAGTGGGTCGGTAACCCGGTGCGCGCTTCCATCGCCAGCCTGCCGTCGCCGCGCGAGCGCATGGCCGGTCGTACGGGCCGCCCGCGTCTGCTGGTGCTCGGTGGCAGCCTTGGCGCACGCGCTCTCAATATCGCGCTGCCACAGGCGCTGGCCTTGATGTCGCCGACGCAGCGCCCTGAAGTGCTGCATCAGTGCGGCAACCGCGGCATCGACGAGGCGCGCGCGGCCTATGCGAAGGTCGGCGTGGAAGCGCAGATCGTGCCCTTCATCGAAGACATGGCCGGCACCTACGCCTGGGCGGATCTCGCCGTATGCCGCGCCGGCGCACTGACTTTGGCCGAGCTCACGGCTGCCGGACTCGGCGCCGTGCTCGTGCCATTCCCTTATGCGGTGGACGACCACCAGACCCGCAATGCGGAGGCACTGGTCGCCGCGCACGCGGCCGAATTGATGCAGGAGAAGGATCTGGACGTACAGCAGTTGGCGCAGCGCCTGGAAGCGTTGCTGGATGATCGTGAGCGCATGATCGCGATGGGTGAGGCCGCACGCACGCTGGCCAAGCCCGATGCCGCGGATGTGATCGCCCGTGCCTGCATGGAGGTGGCCGCATGACGCCGCGTCGCCTGCTCGCGCACGAAGATCTGATGACCACCTTCCGCCGCGTGCACTTCATCGGCATCGGCGGCGTGGGCATGAGCGGCATCGCCGAAGTGCTGCACAACCTCGGCTATGCCGTGTCCGGTTCCGACCGCTCCAACTCGCCGACCGCGCAGCGCCTCTCCAGCCTGGGCATCGTGGTGCACGTGGGTCACGCCGCCGAGCACATCGGCGACGCCGACGTGGTCGTCACCTCCAGCGCCATCAAGGCCGACAATCCGGAACTGCAGGCGGCGCGTGCCGCGCGTATTCCGGTGGTGCCGCGTGCCGAGATGCTGGGCGAGCTGATGCGCTTCCGCCGCGGCATCGCCATTGCCGGCACGCATGGCAAGACCACCACCACCAGTCTCGCCGCCAGCGTGCTGGCCGAAGCGAACTACGACCCGACCTTCGTGATCGGCGGCCAGCTCAACGCAGCTGGCGCGAACGCGCGCCTCGGTACGGGCCAGTACATCGTGGCCGAAGCCGATGAATCGGATGGTTCGTTCCTGATGCTGTCGCCGGTGATCGCTGCGATCACCAATATCGACGCGGATCATCTGGAGAACTACAACAACGACTTCGCGCAGGTGAAGAAGGCCTTCGACGACTTCCTGCATCGCCTGCCGTTCTACGGCCTGGCCGTGCTGTGCGTGGACGATCCGGAAGTGACCGCGCTGGCCAAGTCGACCACGCGTCGCGTGATGACCTACGGCATCGACACCAAGGATGCCGACGTGCGTGCGAGCAACCTCGCGCAGCACGGTTTCGAAATGCATTTCGACCTGTGGCTGCCGGGCCGCAACGAGGCGCTGCACGTCAAGTTGAACCTGCCGGGTCGCCACAACGTGCTCAACGCATTGGCCGCCGCCACCATCGGCTGGCAGCTGGGCGTGGAAGCCGAAGCGATCGCACGTGCGCTGGAAGCTTTCCAGGGCGTGGGCCGCCGTTTCCATCGCCGCGGCGAGATCGCGCTGGACCAGGGCAATGTCCTGCTGGTCGACGACTACGGCCATCACCCGCGCGAACTGGCGGCCGTGTTTGCCGCTGCACGCGGTGGCTGGCCGGATCGTCGCCTGGTGGTCGGCTTCCAGCCGCACCGCTATAGCCGCACGCGCGATCTGCTCGACGACTTTGCCAACGTGCTGGCCGAGGCCGATGTGCTGGTGCTGACCGAAGTCTATGCGGCCGGCGAAGCGCCGATTGCCGGCGCCGATGGCCGCGCCCTCGCGCGCGCCGTGCGCGCACGCGGCAAGGTTGATCCGGTGCTGATCGATCATCCGCGCGATTTCAAGGAAACGCTGCCCGCGCTGCTGCGCGACGGCGATCTGTTGCTGCTGCTTGGCGCCGGCGATATCGGCGCTGCGGCGGTTGAGCTGGCCAACGCCGGCAATCTGAGGACCCACAAGTGAGCAAGACGATTACCGATCCCGCACAGTTTGGCCGCGTCGCCGTCGTCATGGGTGGCAGTTCGGCCGAACGTGAAGTGTCGCTGGACTCCGGCCGCAACGTGCTCGCGGCGCTGCAGGCGCGCGGGGTGGACGCGCATGCCATCGATGGCATTCCGGCGCTGCTCGATGCGGTGCGTGCCGGTCACTTCGCCCGCGTGTTCAATATTCTCCACGGCGGTGGCGGCGAGAACGGCGAGCTGCAGGGCGCGCTGCAGTCGCTGCGCGTGCCGTTCACCGGCTCGGGCGTGCTGGGCTCGGCGCTCTCGCTGGACAAGATCCGCGCCAAGCTGGTGTGGCAGGCGCTCGGTCTGCCCACGCCGAAGTTCAAGGCGTTGCCGCGCGGCGCCGACGTGCACGCTGCCGCACGCGAGATTGGTTTCCCGCTGATCGTGAAGCCGGCGTGGGAAGGTTCCAGCGTGGGCGTCTCGCGCGTGTTCAAGGAAGAAGACCTCGACGAGGCCGTGGCGCTCGCCCAGCGCTATCCCGGCGACATGCTGATGGAAACGCTGATCGAGGGCGGCGAGTACACCGTCGGCGTGCTCGATCGCCAGGTGCTGGCCACCATCAACATCGTGCCCAAGGGCGAGTACTACGACTACAACGCCAAGTACATCGCCGAAGACACGCAGTACATCTGCCCGGGCTTGCGCGGCGACGACGAGCGCGAGATGCAGGAACTGGCGCTGCGCGCATTCGACGCGCTGGCGTGCTCCGGCTGGGGCCGCGTGGACGTGATGCGCGACAAGCAGGGCCGCAACTGGCTGCTGGAAGTGAACACCGCGCCGGGCATGACCTCGCATTCGCTGGTGCCCAAGGCGGCCGCGGTCGCCGGCATCGACTACCAGACGCTGTGCTGGCGTGTGCTGGAAACGAGCTTCCGGGAGGGCGTGTGAGGGGAACCGTCCGCCTCGTTGCCTGGGTTTTGGCCATCGCGCTCGTGGCGCTGCCGATCGTCGGCGTGCTGCGCGGATGGTTTGCGGCCAATCGTTGGCCGGTGACCCAGTTGATGGTGCAAGCCGAGTTCAAGCACGTCACCGAGGACTCGCTCCGTTCGGTGGTGATGCCGCGCCTCGGCAAAGGGTTCTTCGCGCTCGATATCGATGGTGTGCAGAAGTCCGTGTCCGCGCTGCCGTGGGTGGAGTCGGTGGAGGCGCGCAAGCGCTGGCCCGACACGCTGATCCTGCGCATCTACGAACGCCAGCCGTTCGCGCGCTGGAACGAGAAGCAGCTGATCAGCCGCCAGGGCCTGGTGTTCGACGTGCCGGACGTGTCGGCCAACAGCGATCTGCCGGATCTGCGCGGGCCGGATGCGCGCCTGGCCGAAGTGGTGAGCTTCTACGCGGAAACGCAGAAGGCGTTCGCCAACACCAAATTGAAAATCACCGGCGTCTCGCTCACCGAGCGTGGCAGCTGGAGCCTCACCACGAGCAGCGGCGCGCAGATCGTCATCGGCGATCGCGAACAGGCGGGCCGTCGCCTGCGCCGCTTCCTCGATGTCTATCCCCAATTGATGGCGGGCCACTCCGAGGGCTTCGCCTACGCCGATCTTCGATACACCAATGGATTTGCCGTTCGATGGCCGCCCCAGGCGAACACCGTGAACGCTGGAGGCTCACCCCGCACATGAAGACCAAGAACGACAAGCAGCTAGTCGTCGGCCTCGACATCGGCACCTCGAAAGTGGTGGCGATCGTGGGCGAGTACGAGCCTGGCGAACCGATCGAAGTGATCGGCATCGGCACGCATGTGTCGCGCGGCATGAAGCGCGGCTCGGTGGTGGATATCGAATCGACCGTGCACTCCATCCAGCGCGCGGTGGAAGAGGCCGAGCTGATGGCGGGTTGCGATATCCGCTCCGTCTACGCCTCGATTTCCGGCAGCCATCTGGAAACCAAGAACTCGCACGGCACCGCGCCGATCCGCGATCGCGAAGTGACCCCGGGCGACCTGGAGCAGGTGCTGGAAGCCGCCAGCGCGGTGGCGATCCCGGCGGACCGCAAGGTGCTCTACAAGGAGTCGCAGGAATACCGCATCGACGGCCAGGACGGCATCCGCTCGCCGGTCGGCATGAGCGGCGTGCGCCTGGAAGCGAGTGTGCACCTGGTCACCGGCGCCGCCGCGGCGGTGCAGAACATCAGCAAGTGCATCCAGCGCTGCGGTCTCACCGTCGACGAGCTGGTGCCGTCCGCCGTGGCCAGCGCCAAGTCCGTGCTCACCGACGACGAGCGCGAGCTGGGCGTGTGCCTGGTCGACATCGGTGCCGGCACCACCGACATCTCCATCTATACGCAGGGCGCGATCCGCTACACCAAGTCGCTGCCGGTGGGTGGCGACCAGGTGACCAACGACATCGCCTATGGCGTGCATACGCCGACCGCGCATGCCGAAGAGATCAAGATCAAGTACGCCTGCGCGCTGGCGCAGCTGGCCCATGCCGAGGAAACCATCCAGGTGCCGAGCGTGGGCGATCGTCCGCCGCGCCGTCTCGCCCGCCAGTCGCTGGCCCAGTCGGTGCAGGCGCGCTACGAGGAAATCTTCGAGATGGTGCAGGACGAGCTGCGCCGCTCCGGCTACGAAAGCCTGGTGGCGGCCGGCGTGGTGCTCACCGGCGGCGCCTCGCGCATGGAAGGTGCGCTGGAGCTGGCCGAGGAGATCTTCCACAAGATGGTGCGCATCGGTGTGCCGCAGCACGTGAGCGGCCTGGGCGAGGTCGTCGCCAATCCGCTGCATTCCACCGGCGTTGGCCTGCTGTTGCACGGCTCGCGTTCGGGCGGCATGCGCGTGAGCGGCCCCAGCGGCGGCAGCGTGGGCGGCCTGGTCGACAAGTTGCGCGGCTGGATTACCAAGAATTTTTAATGGGCTGGGCATGAAGCCTGGCCTAGGACGAATGGATGTTCGTCCGCCACCTCGGGGCGACAGGAACGTCAGCACCCGCGGTTACAACGACAACGATGCTCTACGGAGGACGGGAAATGTTTGAACTCATCGAAAAACTCGCACCCAATGCAGTAATCAAGGTCATCGGCGTGGGCGGCGGCGGCGGCAATGCCGTGGCACACATGCTTAATGCAAACATCGAAGGCGTCGAGTTCGTCGTCGCCAACACCGACTCGCAGGCGATGAAGAGCTGCGGCTCGCGTACGCACCTGCAGCTGGGCGCCAACGTCACCAAGGGACTGGGCGCCGGCGCCAATCCGGAAGTGGGCCGTCAGGCCGCGCTCGAGGACCGCGAGCGCATCGAGGAAATGCTCGAAGGCGCGGACATGGTGTTCATCACCGCCGGCATGGGCGGTGGTACCGGCACGGGCGCTGCCCCGGTCGTGGCCCAGCTCGCCAAGGAAAAGGGCATCCTGACCGTCGCGGTGGTCACCAAGCCGTTCCCGTTCGAAGGCCGTCGCCGCATGCAGGTCGCCGCCAAGGGCATCGAGGACCTGTCGCAGCACGTTGACTCGCTGATCACCGTGCCGAACGAGAAGCTGCTGTCGGTGCTCGGCCGCGAAGTGACCCTGCTCAACGCCTTCAAGGCCGCCAACGACGTGCTGCTGGGCGCCGTGCAGGGCATCGCCGACCTGATCACCGCCCCGGGCCTGATCAACGTCGACTTTGCCGACGTGCGTACGGTGATGTCCGAAATGGGCATGGCCATGATGGGCTCGGGCACCGCCCGTGGCGACGACCGCGCCCAGGCCGCCGCCGAGGCCGCCATCAACAACCCGCTGCTGGAAGACGTCAATCTCAACGGTGCCTGCGGCATCCTGGTCAACGTCACGGCAGGTCCCAACCTGACCATGCGCGAATTTGACGAGATCGGTCGCATCATCCATGACTTCGCCAGCGAAGACGCCACCGTGGTGATGGGCACCTCGCTCGACCCGGAAATGCAGGACGACGTGCGCGTCACGGTGGTGGCCACCGGCCTCAACCGCGCCGCCGCCGCCCGTCAGCCGCAGCGTCCGGTGGTCGCCCAGCAGGTGGAAATGCGCCAGCGGCCGCGTCCGGTCGTGCTGCGCACCGGCACCGGCAACGAAGTGGTCGATTACGCCCAGCCGGAAGTCACCACCACCAGCCGCGTCGAAACCGGCGGCCCGGCCAAGAGCGCCGACCCCAGCTTCGATTACCTGGACATCCCGGCGTTCCTGCGCCGTCAGGCGGACTGAACAAACTGACTGGGCAAATAATTTGAAGAAAAATTGAACAAATCGCCGGTTTCACTTGTCAGTAACGAATCGCGCATGGGATCCGCCTCGGCGGAACCCTTGCCCGAGCCAGCTTTTCCGCCCTTCGGGACGGGAGGTGGCTTGACTGACGGCGTTCCGGTGCTCGTTCTTGAGTAGTAGGGCCATGCCTCATGGATGGGCATGACCGGCCAGGATGGATTCCTGGACTGGTCCGACGCCCCGAAACCGGATCCCGTCCCGGTTCGGGGCGTTGCGCTTCAGTTAAGTCATTGAAAGTACTTGAATAAATGCTGCGCACCCCACGAACGGAAATCGTTCGTGAATGAAAGGAGCATGAAAGGGTGAACAGTGTGTGTGGCGCGGATCGCCTTTTCACAGGTTAAGACTGTGTTAGCATCCGTTCCCTAAATTGGCTGCTGCCCCTTACAGGTACCAAAAAAATGATCAAGCAGCGTACGCTCAAGAACATCATTCGCGCCACCGGCGTCGGTCTGCATACCGGCGACAAGGTGTACATGACGCTACGTCCCGCTGCCCCGAATACGGGCATCGTGTTCCGCCGTACCGATCTCAATCCGCCGGTCGAAATCTACGCACGCCCCGACAATGTCGGCGACACGCGTCTTTCGACCACGCTGGTCAATGGCGAAGTCCGCGTTTCGACGGTGGAGCATCTGCTCTCGGCGATGGCAGGCCTCGGCATCGACAACGCCTACGTCGACCTCTCCGCTCCGGAAGTGCCGATCATGGACGGCAGCGCCGGTCCCTTCGTGTTCCTGCTGCAGTCGGCCGGTATCGAAGAGCAGAACGTCGCCAAGCGCTTCATCCGCATCAAGAAGCCAATCAAGGTGCAGGACGGCGACAAGTGGGCCAGCTTTGAGCCGTTCGAAGGCTTCAAGGTCGGTTTCTCGATCGAGTTCAACCACCCGATCATCAGCAAGCGCACCTCGCGCGCTGAAATCGATTTCTCCACCACCTCCTTCGTGAAGGAAGTGAGCCGCGCCCGCACCTTCGGGTTCATGCGCGACATCGAGATGCTGCGCGAACACAACCTCGCGCTCGGCGGCTCGATGGACAACGCCGTGGTGCTGGACGACTACCGCGTGCTCAACGAAGACGGCCTCCGTTACGAGGACGAGTTCGTCAAGCATAAGATCCTCGACGCGATTGGCGATCTGTACCTGCTCGGCCACAGCCTGGTCGGCGCCTACTACGCCCACAAGTCGGGCCACGAGCTCAACAACAAGCTCCTGCGCACCCTGATGGCCGACGCCACGGCCTGGGAAGAGGTCAGCTTCGCGGACGATCCGGCCACCTCGCCGATCTCCTACGCCCACCCGGCGCAGGCGATCTGATCGCCCCGCGATCAGCTAAGTCCTCGACAAACCTGAACAAACTGAACGGCCGCGTCCCTGGGACGCGGCCGTTCGTTTTGTGATATACCTCGCGCCTTCTATTGGCAGCTGTTCACGTACTGATGACATCAGGGTCTATCAGGTCCGTGGGGGCGTGGTATAAACCCATGAGCACCGACCTCCGGGCCGGTGCCTGGGAAGTGCGTCGATGGAGTAGCAAGCCGGAACCCAGCGTCAGGGGGTTTCGTCGGATCGGGAATCAGAAACTTCGGCGATGGACGCCAACTCGAGGAACAGTTCCCGCAATTCGGGGTCTGTGGTTGAGGCTGCGGCGGCTCTCAAGTGAGAGGCGGCAGCTGGCGAAAGCGGTTTTGACCGATCCGGCACGTTTTCTGTCGGTGGTTGGGGGGCCACTTTCACGGTGACTGAACTGGCGTACGTGCCCACGGCACGTGCGGTCGAGAGGATTTGCGCCTGGAGCAGGCGCAGCCTGGCGGCCAGAGCCGGCGAGGGAGCCAGAAAAACGAGGCGGCCGTCTTTCAGGTTGGCGAAGCGAACCTGATCGCGGAGTGGTGACGGTAACGTCTGGCGCAGTGCGCGATCCAAGGCATCAAGCTCACGGGCTTTGCGAGCCAGTGAGGCAATGGGGCCGTAGTCGGTAATGGCTTTGAGGCCGGAACCGGAGCGGCGATAAGGCTTAGGGTCATCGCGCTGCATGGATGCCGACATCTTCTGACGTAGAACAATATGCAAATCATACTTGTGTCCCGCACCAAAAAGGTGCCGAAAACCTGGAACCTCGCCGATCGACGCCTGCGCTGGCGCCTGTTTGCGATTGCCGCGGCGGGCGTACTCGCCTGTGCGGGTCTGGGCGGCGCCGTGGCCATGGCGGTAGCCAGTCCGCATGACCGCGCCCTGGCGGAAATCCGCCGCCTGCGGCAGCAGGTGCAACAGCAGAACGAGCAACTCGGCGGCGTACGCAAGGACGCCCAGCGCGATATCGACGCGCTGGCGGTCAAGCTGGGCCAGCTGCAGGCACAGTCCACCCGTTTGAACGCCCTGGGCGAGCGCCTGACCCAGGTCGGCAAGCTGGACGATGGCGAATTCAACTTCGACGAGCAGCCGGCCGTCGGTGGTGTGGAAGACAGCGCGGACGCCGGTTATTCGCTGCCGCAGAACCTCGACATCAGCATCAACCAGCTCGCCAGTCAGTTCGACAGCCAGCAGGCGCAGCTCTCCGCGCTGCAGAGCCTGCTGCTGGACGCCAAGATCGAATCCAATCTCAAGCCCACCGGGATGCCGGTCGAAGGCTATATCTCCTCCTATTTCGGTGGTCGCCCGGATCCGTTCAGCGGTCATAGCGCCTACCACACCGGTCTGGACATCTCCGCGCCCAAGGGCACGCCGGTCCACGCCGTGGCCGAGGGCATGGTCACCTATGCCGGCGAGCGCACGGGTTACGGCGAGGTCATCGAGATCGACCACGGCAATGGCTATATGACCCGCTACGCCCACAACAGCCGACTGGAAGTCAGCCCGGGCCAGCGCGTACACGTGGGCGACGTGGTGTCCGAAGCCGGTTCCACCGGCCGCTCCACCGGTTCCCATGTGCATTTCGAGGTCTGGTACAAGGGCCGCGTGGTCAATCCGCTGGCCTTCGTGAAGAACCATCGCTGAGCGCGCCGACCAGGGCGGCTGAAGCTGCCCTTGAAAGCATTCTGGCGCGCCGCCACTCCATGAACGGGACGATGATGGGGGAGTCTGCGGCGTACCCGTAAGGGGGTGCTGCGTCTCGGTGCCGGCCGACGCCTGTGGCGACGCGCCGTTTGGGATAGCCCGCCGACCCTAGTATCATCAATCCTTTCGTCCTGCCTGGATTTGCCGGGCAGGCCGTTCATGAATCTTAGATCCGGAAGATCGATGCTCAACCGTGCCCTGACGAGCCTTTTTGGTAGCCGCAACGAACGTGTGCTGCGCCAGCTCTCCAAAAATGTCGCGCGCATCAATGCGTTGGAACCCGAGTTCGAGAAGCTGAGCGACGAGGCGCTGCGCGCCAAGACGGACGAGTTCAAGCAGCGCGTCGCTGCGGGCGAGTCGCTGGACAAGCTGCTGCCGGAAGCCTTTGCCGTGGTGCGCGAAGGTGCCAAGCGCGTGCTCGGCATGCGCCACTACGACGTGCAGCTGATTGGCGGCATGGTGCTGCATTCGGGCCGCATCGCCGAAATGCGCACGGGCGAAGGCAAGACCCTGGTCGGCACGCTGCCGGTCTACCTCAATGCGCTCGAAGGCAAGGGCGTGCACGTGGTCACGGTGAACGACTACCTTGCTCGCCGCGACTCGGCGCAGATGGGCAAGCTGTACGGCTTCCTCGGCCTGAGCACCGGCGTGGTGTGGCCGGGCATGGATCACTCCGACAAGCACGTGGCTTACTCGGCCGACATCACCTACGGCACCAACAACGAATTCGGTTTCGACTACCTGCGCGACAACATGGCGCTCAGCAAGGACCAGCGCTACCAGCGCGGCCTGCACTACGCCATCGTCGACGAGGTGGACTCCATCCTGATCGACGAAGCGCGCACGCCGCTGATCATTTCCGGCCCGGCCGAGGATTCCCCGCAGCTGTACCTGGCGGTGAACAAGATCGTGCCCAAGATGATCCGCCAGGAGAAGGAAGACAGCGCCGGCGATTACTTCGTCGACGAGAAGCAGAAGCAGGTGCACCTGTCCGAAGAGGGCATGTCGCACGCCGACGAACTGCTGCGCCAGGCCGGCGTGATCGACGCCGACAGCGGCCTGTACGATTCGAAGAACCTGGCCGTCGTGCATCACCTCAATGCCGCGCTGCGCGCCAACGCGATCTATCACCGCGACGTCGACTACATCGTGCGCGATGGCGAAGTGATCATCGTTGATGAGTTCACCGGCCGTACGCTGGCGGGTCGTCGCTGGTCCGATGGCCTGCACCAGGCGGTGGAAGCGAAGGAAGGCGTGCCGATCCAGCGCGAGAACCAGACGCTCGCCACGATCACCTTCCAGAACCTGTTCCGCATGTACAAGAAGCTGGCCGGCATGACCGGTACGGCCGATACGGAAGCCTACGAATTCCAGCAGATCTACGGCCTGGAAGTGGTGGTGATCCCCACCCACAAGCCGATGATCCGCCAGGACAACTCCGACATGGTCTTCCTTGGCCAGCAGGCCAAGTACCGCGCCGTGATCGAGGACATCAAGGATTGCCACAAGCGCGGACAGCCGGTGCTGGTGGGTACCACCTCGATCGAAGTGTCCGAGTTGCTGTCCGATCTGCTGCGCAAGGAAAAGATTGCGCACGAAGTGCTCAACGCCAAACAGCACGAACGCGAAGCGCATATCGTGGCGCAGGCCGGTGCACCTGGCTCGGTCACCATCGCCACCAACATGGCCGGCCGCGGTACCGACATCGTGCTCGGCGGCAGCCTGGAAGCTGCGCTTGCGCAGTTGCCGGAAGATGCGACCGACGCCGACCGCAGCAAGGTCAAGGCCGAGTGGAAGAAGCTGCACGAGAAGGTGCTCGCTGCCGGCGGCCTGCATATCGTGGGTACCGAGCGTCACGAATCGCGTCGTATCGACAACCAGCTGCGCGGCCGTTCGGGCCGTCAGGGCGATCCGGGTTCCTCGCGCTTCTATCTGTCGCTGGAAGACAACCTGCTGCGCATCTTCGCCGGCGACTGGGTCGGCCGCTGGATGCGCATGTTCGGCATGAAGGAAGAAGACGCGCTGGAAGACCGCATGGTCAGCCGCCAGATCGAAAAGGCGCAGCGCAAGGTCGAGCAGCACAACTTCGACATCCGCAAGCACCTGCTTGAGTTCGACGACGTCGCCAACGATCAGCGCAAGGTGATCTACGCGCAGCGCGACGAACTGCTGGTGGTCGATGACGTGTCCGACACCATCGCCGATATCCGCGATGACGTGGTCAGCGAGCTGGTGCATCGTCACGTGCCGGCCGACAGCATCGACGAGCAGTGGGATATCGCAGGTCTCGATCGCGAGCTGGAAAGCGAGTTCGGCCTGTCGATCGACCTGAAGGCGTGGATCGACCAGCAGCACGAGATCGACGACAAGATGATCCTGGAGCACGTCCGCCAGGCCGTCGAGCAGCTGTTCAAGGCGAAGGAACAGCAGACTGGCGTGGAGACCATGCGTCAGCTCGAAAAGCACATCATGCTCAGCGTGGTGGACAACGCCTGGAAGGAACACCTGGCGAGCATGGACTACCTGCGCCAGGGCATCTATCTGCGCGGCTATGCGCAGAAGCAGCCCAAGCAGGAGTTCAAGCGCGAATCGTTCGAGCTGTTCTCCAGCATGCTCGACCGCATCAAGGCCGAAGTCGTGCAGATGCTCGCGCGCGTGCGCGTGCGCAGCGAGGAAGAAGTCGCCGCGATGGAAGCCGAGCAGCAGCGCCTGGCCGATCGCTTGCAGCGCCAGATGCTCGCCAGCGGCGGCGGTGCGCCGGTAGGTGCGCTGGGTATGGACGCCGAAGCGGTGGCCGCCGGCAGCATGGCTGCACCGGCCGGTGCGCCGCAGCAGGACGGTCCGCGCGTCGGTCGCAATGATCCTTGCCCGTGTGGTTCCGGCAAGAAGTACAAGCATTGCCACGGTCAGCTGAGCTGATAAAGAAAAACCCCGCCTAGGCGGGGTTTTTTTTGGCCTGATTTGTTTCGCTCTACTGTGGGAGCGCACCCTGTGCGCGACAGCCAACGGAGCGTCCCTGGCGCCATGCCGCAGTCGCGCACAGGGTGCGCTCCCACACAGGTTGCAGGCAAGGTTCAATCCCCGCCAGGCATCTTCTTCCGATATGGCTCGGCATTGACGGTGATGTACTGCGGCTCTTCCGTATCGAGGCGCAGCGCCGTGAGCTGCCCGCCCCACACGCAACCGGTATCGATCGCAAAGATGCCGATGCCCGCGAAACGGCCCAGCGCCGACCAGTGACCGCAGACGATGCGCGTCTCGCGCCGGCGCATGCCGGGCACTTCGAACCACGGGTACATGCCGGGCTTCTGCGTGCCGGGCACACCCTTGCTCTCGAAGTCGATGCGGCCCTGGATATCGCAGTAGCGCATGCGCGTGAGCGTGTTGATCGACGCGCGCATGCGTTCGACGCCTTGCAGCCGGCTGTTCCATGCGGCGGGGCGATTGCCGAACAGATTCTTCAGCAACCGCGGATGACGCGGGCCACCGAGTTCGCGTTCGATCTCCTGCGCCGAGCGCTGGGCCTGGCGCAGTGTCCACATGGGCGCGAGGCCCGCATGCACCATGGTCCAGTTGAGCTGCTCGTCGTGATGCAGCAGCTTCTGCGAGCGCAGCCACTCCAGCAGCACCGGTGCATCGTCGGCGAACAGCACTTCGCGCAGTTCCGGATTCACCTTGGACTGCGCTTCGGGGCGGCGCTGGCCGATTGCCAGCAGGCTCAGGTCGTGGTTGCCGAGCGTGACGATCGATTGCTCGCGCAGGCTGTGGATCAGGCGTAGCGTCTGCAGCGACTGTCCGCCGCGATTGACCAGGTCGCCGCAAAACCACAGCTTGTCCACCGAGGGATCGAAGCGGATCTTGTCGAGCAGGCGTACAAGTTCGGGATGACAGCCCTGCACGTCACCGATTGCGTACGTAGCCATCAGTGCAGGGTACGCGGTATCGACAGGGTGAACGGCGGGATCGCCGCTTCGAAGTGGGTGCCGTCATCGGCCAGCATCTGATAGCTGCCCTGCATGATGCCCACCGAGGTCTCCAGCACCGCGCCCGAGGTGTATTCGTATTCGTCGCCGGGACGGATCCACGGCTGCTCGCCCACCACGCCTTCACCGGTGACTTCCTCGACCTTGCCGTTGGCGTCGGTGATGACCCAGTGGCGCGTCAACAGGCGCGCGGCGATGTCGCCAGCGTTGTGCAGGGTGATCGTGTAGGCGAAAACGTAGCGGTTGTCGCCGGGACGAGATTGGTCGGGGACAAAGCGGGGTTCGACCTGCACGTCGATCGTGTAGGAAGATCTTTCATTCATGCCCCGATTGTACGGGTTGTCGGGGCGCATGGGTAAAGCCTTGAGGCCGCTCGATGGCATCGCGGGCCATCGAGCGACGGCTCGCGCATCAGCCGTGCGGGACGCGGGCGAGACGGACGTAGTCCTGGGGTGAAAGCGTTTCGGCGCGGGCCTTGGGATCCACATCGGCAGCCATGATCGCGTTGGAGTCCATCACGTTCTTCAGAGCGTTGCTGAGCGTCTTGCGGCGCTGCGCGAAAGCGGCCTTCACAATTGCATGGATGCGCTCGGGATCGGCATCGGGCAACTGGTCGGGCCCCAGCGGGACCAGCCGCACCACGGCCGAGTCCACCTTCGGCGGTGGCCGGAACGCGCCCGGCGGCACCACGAACAGCGGCTCGACGCGGCAGACCAGCTGCAACATCACCGACAGACGTCCGTAGACTTTGCTGCCCGGCTCCGCGGCCATACGATCGACCACTTCCTTCTGCAGCATGAAGTGCATGTCCTGGATCGCGGCGGCGTGTTCCACGCAATGGAACAGGATCGGGCTGGAGATGTAATACGGCAGGTTGCCGGCGACGCGCAGGCGCTCCACGCCGTGGCGATGGGCCAACGCAGTGAAGTCCACCTTCAGCACGTCCGAATGAATGATGCTGAGCTCGCCGACGCTGGCGGCGCGCGCCTGCAGGCCGGGGATCAGGTCCGTATCGAGTTCGATCGCGGTGAGCTTGCCGGCCGCCGCGAGCAGTGGCAGCGTGAGCGCGCCTTCGCCGGGGCCAATCTCAACCACGAAATCATCCGCGCGCGGCGAGATGGCGCTGACGATGCGCTCGATGTAGCGCTTCTCGTGCAGGAAGTGCTGGCCAAAACTTTTCTTGGGGCGGGCGTTCATGAATGTCCTTGCGAGCCGTCGCGGCGTCGTGCGACGAGCTCAAGCGCCATCTTGGTGGCTGCGATAAGGCTGGCCGGATCCGCGCGACCGGTGCCGGCCAGATCGAGCGCCGTGCCGTGGTCGACCGAAGTGCGGATGAAGGGCAGGCCCAGGGTGAGGTTCACCGTGCGGTCGAACGCTTCGCTCTTGAGCACCGGCAGCGCCTGGTCGTGGTACATCGCCAGCACCGCGTCGTAACGCTCGCGCAGCGCCGGTACAAAGGCGGTATCGGCAGGCAGCGGGCCGAGCAGGTGCATGCCTTCGGCGCGCAGCGACTCAAGCGTAGGAATGATCGTGTCCAGTTCTTCGTGGCCGAGGTGGCCGCCTTCGCCGGCGTGCGGATTGAGTCCAAGCACGGCGATGCGCGGCTCGGCTAGGCCGAATTTTTCGCGCAGCTCGCGATGCACGATGCGCAGTACGCGCACCAGCACGTCGCGCGTGATCGCCGCGGGCACCGCGGACAGCGGCAGGTGGGTGGTGGCCAGCGACACACGCAGCTCGGGGCTGGCCAGCATCATCACCACCTCGGCGCCCGCGCGTTCGGCGAAGAATTCGGTGTGGCCACTGAAGGGTATGCCGGCCTCGTTGATCGACGCCTTCTGCAGCGGCGCGGTGACGATGGCGGCGTAGCGGCCCTGCAGGCAGCCATCGGCCGCCTCGGCCAGGGTGGCCAGCACGTGCCGCGCATTGGCCGGATCGGGCACGCCTGGCGTCTCGGTGGCGCCGAGCGCGATATGGTGGACGCGCAATTGGCCGGGCTGGCGCTCGGCCAGGTCGCTGCCATCGTCGTCGATTAGCTCTATCGTCTGCCCGCAGCGCTGCGCAGCGCGTTCCAGCAGGCCGCGATCGGTCACCGCAACGAAATTGGCCGCCAGCGGAGTGGCGGCCAATCGGATGACAAGCTCGGGACCGATCCCCGCTGGCTCACCTGCGGTGATGGCCAGTCGGGGCAGGGTCTGGGTCTTCAATGCGACCTCAGGAGGACTTCTGGGGCTGCGGCGCGTTGGGGTCGCGCAGCTCGGGCACCAGGATGTTCACGTAGGCGCTGGAACGCATGTCGCGCAGGTAGTCCTCATAGGCCTGCTCGGCCTTGCGGTTGCCGATCGCCTGGCGGGCCTGGTTGCGTGACAGCTCATCGGTACGGTCGCTCTGGCGGGTGCCCAGGCGCTCGAGGATGTGCCAGCCGGCTTCGCTCTGGAACGGTGGCGACACCTGGTTGTCCTTGAGCTCACCCAGGTGCTGGGCGATGGTCGAGCCCCAGTCGTTCTGCATGAACCAGCCCATGTCGCCGCCATTGTTGGCGGTGGTGTCGTCCTTGGAGTTCTCCTTCGCCAGCTTGGCGAAGTCCTCATGCTTGTTGACCAGGCGGCTGTAGATGTCCTCGGCCTTCTGGTGCGCCTGCTCGGCGGTCAGCAGTTCGCTGGGGCGGATCAGGATCTGGCGGGCATGGTATTCCTGCACGACCTGGCGGCTCGGCGCGCGCTGCTCAATCAGCTTGAGAATGTGGAAGCCGGTGGGGCCGCGCATGGCCGGCGAGACGTCGCCCGCCTTCATGTTGCCGACCGCGTCGGCAAACGCCGGCGGGATCTCGTCCATGCGGCGGAAGCCCAGATCGCCGCCGTCGAGCGCGTCCTGGGCATCGGAGTAGCGGATGGCCGCGGCGTGGAAGTCCATGCCGCCCTTGATGGCATCGGTGGCCTGGTTGGCCTTGTCCTGCGCTGCCTTGATGTCGGCGGCGGTGGCGCCGGCCGGCAGGCTCACCTGGATGTGAGCCAGGTGGACTTCACCCGCCTTGTAGGACGGGCTGGCCAGCATGTTGTTGATTTCGCTGTCGGTAATGCTGACCTGGTCGCGCACCACGCTGTCATGCAGGCGCTGGGCGACCAGCTGGTCGGACAGCTGGCGGCGGAAGGCGGCAAAGCTGTTGCCGTCCGCTTCCACGGCGGCGCGCAGCTGTTCCGGCGTCATATGGTTCTGCTGCGCCACGGCATTCACAGCCTGGTCGACGTCGGCATCGGAGACGCGGATGCCCTGGTCGTCGGCGCGCTGCACCTGCAGCTTCATCAGGATCAGACGATCCAGCACCTGGCGGCGCAGCACGTCGATCGGCGGCAGCTGGCCGGGGTTGCTGGCGTACTGCTGCTGGACCGAACGGACGGCCTCGTTCAGCTCGCTCTGCAGAATCACACCCTCGTCCACCACCGCCACGATACGGTCGAGCGGCTGCTTGCCCTCGGCGGCGCCCTGTTGGGGCAGCAGCTGGGCATGAGCGGGCAGGGCGGTCGCGGTGGCGACCGCGAGCAGGAACAACGCGAGAGGCTGCTTCATCAGTACGGGGCCTTCGATCGCCGTGGGCGATAGGGGAAGTTATTGATAACCAAGAATACCATTGCGGATGGCGTTTTCCGACTGGCCGGTAAAGCCACCCATGCCCTTGAACTCCACCTCGAACATGATCGCCGTGTTGGCGTTGCCCAGTGCGGTGGTGGTGTCGTAGGTATTCACGTAGTGGCGTGCCACCAGGCGCAGGGCCACGCAGCAGCTGTCGTGCTCCACGCCGGCCAGGGCCTCCACGGTCCTCTTGTCGAGCACCGAGTAGGTCCAGTGGCCGATCAGGCGCCAGCGGTCGGAGACGGGATAGACAATGGAAGCGTCGTATTGTTCCAGCAGCGGGGTTTTCTGGGCCAGCGTGCTGCCGGGGTTGCGACGGTAGCGATACGAGAAATTGAGGATGCCGTCGGTCTTGATGCGCTTCTGTACCGTGACGGCGCCCAGGTCGGTGAGCCCCAGGGCCGGATTCCACTGGTATTGCGACATCAACTTCCAGTCGTCATTGAGCTGGGTGCTAAGGTCGATGATGTAGTCGGAACCGGACCAGTTGGTCGGCCCAGGGACCGTGGTGTTGCTGTCCGGGATCTGCACCCGCTGCTGGGTCAGATAGCGGATCTGGCCGAAGCTCGCCGACAGACGTTCAACGCCGTTGTCGTCCAGCAATCGCGTGGTCAGCATGGCGCTGAGGTTGTTCGCGTTCTCCTGGCGGTCGGCTCCGGAGAACGTGTTGGGCGTGAACAGCTCCCAGGTGTCGAACGACATCAGGTTGGTGTCGAACAACGGCAGGTTGTTCTGGTTGCGGTACGGCACGTACAGGTAATACAGGCGCGGTTCGAGCGTCTGCGTGTAGCTGGTGCCAAACAGCGAGGTGCTGCGATCGAATATCAGGCCGCTGTCCACGCTGACGATGGGCAGAGAACGGCTGGGCGAGTTGCTGGTGAACGGTGACGTATCAGTGGAACCAAGCAGGCCGTAGTAACCGTATTGCTGAGAGTTGCCGGTGAGGTCGTAGCCCGTATAGCGATAGGCTACGCGGGGCTTCACGAACCACGCTGCGCCACGGAAGTCGGCCTGGATATATGGATACAGATCGAGGCGATTTCCCTCAATGGAGTCTTCCTTGCGGAAGGCGACCGCTTCGGTGTTGGCGCCCACATCCAGCCAGCGGTTGAGCGGGTAGTCGACATTAAATGTCGCGCGCGGCCAGCGCTTGTACTGCACTGACGTGTCCGGCAGCGAGTAGTCGGCGTTCTGGTAGTAGTCCGCGCCGAAGCTGGCGTTCCAGAACGCCGCGCCCCACTTGCCTGCGCCATTGATATACGTCGAGGAAGTCAGCTGACTGGTCGTGGTCGTATAAAAGTCGTTGCCGAAGTCGCGCAGATAATTGCGGTCTGATGCCAGGTTGATGCCCGCGTAGAGCGACCACGGCCCGTACAGATGGGTGGAGTCGTAGTACTTCAGCAGCCAGCGGTCGGCGCCCTTGGTCTTTTCAGTGCTGTCGGGATCGTTGGCGCCCTGATCGTTCGGCAGATACTCGAAGTTAAACTGGCCACTGCTGCCCGGCACGAGATAGCGAAACTCGCTTGCCAGCATCACGCCACGATCGGTGTAGATGCGCGGGTCGAGCGTGGCGTCATAGTTCGGCGCCAGGTTCAGGTAATACGGCGCGCTGATCATGAAGCCCGAGCGGCTGGAGTTGCCGACGGTCGGGGTCAGGAAGCCGCTCTTGCGATCATCGTTGATCGGAAAGGTGAAGGTGGGCAGCCAGAAGAACGGCACGTTGTACAGGTACATGGTGGCGTCGTGCGCCACGCCTTCGCCGGTTTCCTTGTCCATGCGGATGTCCTTCGCATGGAGTTCCCACACGTGGTTGCCCACGTCGCAGGTGGAATAGGTGGCGTTGAAATAGCGGGTGCGCTGGTCGTCCAGCATCTGGCCCTGGGTGGCCACGCCGTTGCCGCGATTGGTCAGCATCTGGTAGCTGACGTTGTCCGCGATGGACGTGCTCGCATTCTGGTTTCCGCGCATATGCTCGGACGAGACCAGCTGGCCGACCTCCTGATAGCGCACGTTGCCGCGCGCGTCGTAGTCGGTGGTGTCGTCGCTGTAGTCGGCGACGTCGGCCTGCATGCGCTGGTCGGCGCGGTCCATCTTCACGTCGCCTTCCAGGTGATAGACGCTCTGGTTGGAGCTGTCCACGCGCTGGGCGGCGACATAGGTATTGGAAGTCTCGCGGACCGAGCTGTCCTTGCTCATGGTCGGGTCGTAGAACGACAGCATCGCGTTCGCGTGACACATGTTGTAGTTCAGCGGCCGGGTCGGGCAGCGGTACGCGCCCAGCGGGCAGTTGGATACCGCCGCGGGCGCCACGCTCGGCGTGGTGGGGGCGTTGGGCTGGCTGGGCGCGGGTTGCGCTTCGGCTGCCGACTGGGCCTCAGCCGGGCCACCGAACAAGGCCAGGGCAGCGGCGACCGCCAGCAGGCGGCGAGGGGGCAGGTGGCGCGGAGGCAGCTTGGGCGTCACGATGGCAGTCTGTCGGCTGTGAGGCTCGTAAAACTAGCAGAAAGGCCTCGTGGACGGCAGTTGGATAGCGCACGCCGGGAGAAGGATTCAGCATGAGCGAGCAGAAAACGGGCAAGAGCGACGACCAGTGGCGGGCCGAGCTGACGCCGCAGCAATATGCGGTGTGCCGGTGTTCGGCCACCGAGCCGCCGTTCAGCGGCAAGTGGTACCGGCACAAGGTCGCAGGCACCTACGTCTGCGTCGCCTGCCAGGCGCCCTTGTTCGCGTCGGAGGCCAAGTACGATTCGGGCTCCGGCTGGCCCAGTTTTTTCCAGCCGCTGGCGCGCAAGGCGATCAGCCTGGTGCAGGACGACAAGCACGGCATGCGCCGCACCGAGGTGCGTTGCGCGGCCTGCGAGTCGCATCTGGGGCACGTCTTTCCGGACGGTCCCAAGCCGACCGGCCTGCGCTATTGCATCAATTCGGTGGCGCTGGATTTCACGCCGTCCGGCGCTTGACCGCAGGCTCAGGCGTCGAGCAGTTCGCCCACGTGGGCGGCCACGCTGGTGGACAGGGCGAGCAGGTTGTAGCCACCCTCCAGGGTCGACACCATGCGACCTTGTGCGTGCGCGTGTGCCACGTCGACCAGGCGCTGGGTGATCCAGGCGTAGTCCTCGCTGCCAAGGCGCAGGTCGGCCAGCGGATCGTTGCGATGGGCGTCGAAACCCGCCGACACCAGCAGCAGCTGCGGCTTGAACGCGTGCAGCTTCGGAATCAGCGCGCCCTCCCACAGCTCCCGGAATTCATAGGAGCCATCGCCCGGGGATAGCGGCGCGTTGATGATGTTGCCCACGCCGTGTTCGTCCGCGCCGCCGGTTTCCGGATAGAGCGGCATCTGATGGCTGGAGATGAACATCACGCGCGGCTCGCGGGCGAAGATGTCCTGCGTGCCGTTGCCGTGGTGAACGTCAAAGTCGGCGATGGCGACGCGCTTGAGTCCGTGCGCGGCGATCGCATGCGCGGCACCGACGGCCACGTTGTTGAACAGGCAGAAACCCATCGCCCGATCAGGTGTGGCGTGGTGGCCCGGCGGACGCACCGCGCAAAAGGCCTTGCCGCCCTCGGCTCCGAGCACCGCGTCCACCGCGGCGACCACGGCGCCGGCGGCACGCAGCGCGGCTTCGGCGGAACCTGGCGACATCAAGGTGTCTTCGTCCAGACGAACCGTGCCTTCATCGGGCGTGATTGCAAGAATGCGGTCGACATGCTCGGGCGTGTGCACCCGCAGCAACTGTTCGCGCGTGGCGCGCGGTGCTTCCACCCGATCGAGCGCCGCAAAGCGGTCCTGATCCAGCGCTTGCAGCACCGAGCGCAGGCGCGCGGGCGATTCAGGCTGGGCCGGACCGGGATCGTGCTGCAGGCAGCTGGCGTGGGTGTAGAGCCGCAGCATCGAGGATCACGCCTGCGGTTTGCGGCGTCGCTCGTGCTGCCACAGCACTTCGCCGTGACCACTGGCGCGGGCCAGCACGCGCGACAGCACGAACAGCAGGTCGGACAGGCGATTGAGATAGCGCTGCGCCTGCGGACGTACTTCTTCCACGCGCGCGAGCGCAATCACTTCGCGCTCGGCGCGTCGGCACACCGTGCGGGCGAGATGGCAGCAGGAGGCCGCCATGCCGCCGCCCGGCAGGATGAAATCCTTCAGCGGCGGCAGCGGATCGTTGAAGCGGTCGAGCACCTGCTCGAGGCTCTCGATATCCGCGTCATGCACCATCGCCATGCCCGGGATGCAAAGCTCGCCGCCCAGGTCGAACAGGTCGTGCTGCACCTGGGTCAGCGTTTCGCGCACATCGTCGCTCACGCCATCGGAGGCCAGCACCATGCCAATGGTGCTGTTGAGCTCGTCGACCGTGCCGTAGGCGCCAACGCGCAGCGAATCCTTGGCGACGCGCGAACCGTCGCCCAGACCGGTGCTGCCGTCGTCGCCCGTGCGGGTATAGATCTTCGAAAGGCGGTTACCCATGGTTTCTGCCTAACGAGATCAGTGCGACAGCTTGGACGAATCGGCATGACCGAGCATGCGCGACAGCTGCACCACCAGGCCATGCACCACCAGGCCGAGCGCCACATAAAGCACGGTGGTCTCGAGGAAGAAGCCGTACCAGTCGACCATGTTCTCGAACCACGCGGCGAAGCTGCGCGGCTGCGGCACGGTGCTGCTCAGCCAGTAGTAGCTGCCGTTGGAGATCACGTAGCAGGCCAGCCAGCTGACCAGCATGGCGCCCACGGTGAGGCCGAGGCTGCGCGCGTTGAGGCCCAGCTTCTGGCCGGCCAGCCAGCTGCCGCCCAGCCACAGGCTGGCGTACGCCGGGACCAGGAACCAGTAGGCCGCCGAAACGCAGTAGTGATCCCAGAAGCTGATGCCCTGGTTGCTGATCACCAGATAGTCGACCAGCACGGCCTCGACCAGCAGCAGGGGCAGGGCCCAGCGCACCGAACCGCGCAGCCAGAAACCGGCCAGGAAGAAGATGCCCCACGACGCGTCCCACACATCATGGTGGAACAGCGAGAGATGAATACGGGTCGCGGCCATCACCACGGCCAAGGCCAGGAAGATGCCTAGGCGCTGGGTCTGCGTCTTAGCCATGAGCTGCTCCAAAAAGGTCGCGTGAAATGCAAGCGCCAAGTCTATCGCAATTGAACGGAGTCAGGCCCGGGGTCCCGGGCGCGCTGATGCCTGGCCTTGCACACGTCATAGTTCAGAGCATCCCCGGCGCGTATCATGCGGCGCCATGACGAACTCATCCTCCCAGGCTGCCGCCCCGCGGCCGGTGCTCATCGTCGGCGGCGGGCTGGTCGGCGCGAGCCTGGCCATCGCCCTGGACGCGGCCGGCATCGACGCCGTGATGGTCGAAGCGGCGGCGCCGCGCATCGGCGACCAGCCCAGCTACGACGAACGCAACCTCGCCCTGGCGCGCGCCACCGTCAACGGCCTCACGGCCATTGGCGTGTGGAAGCACGCAGCGGCCCAGGCCACGCCGATCCGTCACATCCACGTCACGCGGGCCGGCGAGTTCGGCAGCGTGCAAATGGATGCGGCAAAGCAGGGCGTCGATGCGCTGGGCTGGACCTTGCCTGCGCGCGAACTGGGCGCCGCATTGCTGCGACGGTTGGACGAGTGCACGCGCCTGCGGCGCCTGGCACCCGCGCGGGTGGAATCCGTGGAGCCCGTGGCCGACGGTTGGCGTGTGCGCATCCACAGCCAGGACGAGGTGGTGGATATCGAAACGCCGCTGCTGGTCGGCGCTGACGGCACCGCTTCGTTCGTGCGCGATCGGCTGGGCATCGAGGCGGAACGCCACGATTACCGCCAGACCTTGTTTGTCTGCACCGTGACGCCGGAGCGCGATCACGCGCAGCGTGCCTACGAACGCTTTGCCGATCACGGACCGATTGCCCTGCTGCCGCTGGCCAATCGTCGATGCGGACTGGTGCTTACCGTGTCGCAAGCCGAAGCCAAGGCTGTCGAAGCGATGGACGACGATGCCTTTATCGGGCTGGCGCAAGAGCGTTTCGGATGGCGGCTGGGGCGGTTGAGCCGTCCGGGCAAACGCCATCCTTATGCGATCCAGCGGGTGGCGGCGCGTTCGCTGGTTTCCACGCGGGCCGTGCTGGTGGGCAACGCCGCGCAAACGGTGCATCCGATTGGTGCGCAGGGTTTCAACCTGGGCTTGCGCGATGCGCTGACGCTGGCCGAAATGCTGACTGATGTCGCCGATCCGGGTTCCGAGGATTTGCTGGCGAATTACGCGGCTCGCCGCGCGCCGGATCGCGAGGGCACCATGGCGATGAGCCATGGACTGGTGCAACTGGCCTGCCTGCCGCAGCCCTTGCTGGCGCCGTTGCGATCGATCGCCATGCTCGCGTTCGATCGCCTGCCGCCATTGCAGCGTCTGCTGGCGCGACGTGGCATGGGTTTCCGCGGCGAGCCACCCAAGGCGGTACTGGAGCGGCTGCCATGAGCGCGACCTCGATCGCCCGTGGCGAGTCGCGTCGTCGCGGTCCTGCGCTTGACGTTGCCGTTGTCGGCGGCGGCATGGTGGGTGCGGCGACGGCGCTGGCGCTGGCGCGTGCCGGCTTTGCCACGGCTCTGCTCGAAGCGCGCGCACCGGCGCCGTGGTCGGTGCAGGACGAAGTGGATCTGCGCGTGGTGGGGCTTGCCCCATCATCCATCGCTTTGCTCGACGAGCTTTGTGTGTGGACGTCCATCCGCAGCTCGCGCGCGAGTCCCTATGCGCAGATGCATGTGTGGGACGCTGCGAGCGGCGCGGCCATTCACTTCGATGCCGCGCAACAGGACCGCGACCTGCTCGGTTACATCGTCGAGAACAATCTCGTGCAATGGCAGCTGTGGCAGGCGCTGGAGTCCGCGGGCGTGCGTCGCCTGTGTCCGGCGCAGGTCAGTGGCTACGAGGTGCTCGAGGATCGCGTGCAGCTGACCCTGCACGGCGCGGAGGCAGAGACGATCTCTGCACGCCTGCTGGTCGCCGCCGATGGCGCTGCATCACCTTTGCGTGCGATGGCCGGGATCGAAACCCATGGGCGCGACTATGCGCAGCGTGGCGTGGTGGCGCATGTCACTACTGAGCGCGCGCACGAAGGTACGGCGTGGCAGCGCTTTCTCGACACCGGACCGCTGGCCTTGCTGCCGCTGGCGGATGGGCGCAGTTCGATCGTGTGGTCGTTGCCGGAAGCGGAGGCGCAACGCGTGCTCGCGCTCGATGATCAGGCGTTCTTCGACGAGCTTGGTGTGGCCAGCGATTTCCGCCTGGGCCGCATCACCGGCGCCACGGCGCGGGCAGCCTTCCCATTGCGCCTGCAGCTGGCTGAAACCTATCAGGCCGAACGCTTCGTGCTGCTTGGCGATGCCGCCCATGCGGTCCATCCGTTGGCGGGCCAGGGCGTGAACCTGGGTCTGCGTGATGTGGTCGAGCTGCGCAACACGCTCGTCGCGGCGCGCGATGCCGGCAGCGATATCGCCGCGCCGCACGTGCTGCGCCGCTATGCGCGTCGCCGCCGCAGCGCGGACACCATGGATGCGCTGGGCTTCGACGCGCTGGCGCGCATCTATGCGTGGCAGGCACCGCCGCTGATCGCCGCGCGCGGCCTGGGCGTGCGCCTCATCGACAAGTTGTCACCCATCAAACGCAGACTCGCGGAACACGCCGCCGGCCTGTAGATCGTTCGAAACCTCGCAACCAGGAGTGGACGTCATGCGCATTGCCCGTCTTTGCAGTTTGCTGTTGCTGTCAGGAGCTGCCTTCGCCGCGCAGGCGAAGATGGTGGAGAAGCCGGTCGAATGGACGCAGGACGGCACGACCTTCCATAGCGTGTTGGTCTATGACGACGCCGTCACCACCAAGCGTCCCGGCCTGGTGATGGTGCCCAACTGGTATGGCGTCAACGACCTGGCGGTCAAGAAGGCGGAGATGATCGCGGGCAAGGATTATGTGATCCTGCTCACCGACATGTACGGCGACAAGATCCGCCCCAAGAACGACGATGAGGCGAAGGCCGCGATCAAGCCGCTGTATGGCGACCGCGTGCTGATGCGCAAGCGCGCCAACATGGCGCTCGATCAGCTCAAAGCGCAGGCCAAGAGCGCACCGATCGACCTCACCAAGCTGGCCGCCATCGGTTTCTGCTTCGGTGGCACCGCCGTACTGGATCTGGCACGCAGCGGCGCGGATATCGCGGCCGTCGCCTCGTTCCACGGCGGCCTGCAGACCGACGACACCTCGCTGGCCAAGAACATCAAGGCACGCGTGCTGGTGATGAACGGCGCCGACGACAAGGGCACCATGCCCGATGCCGACAAGTTCATGGACGAAATGCGCGGCAGCAAGGCCGACTGGCAGTTCGTGGTGCTGGGCAATGCGGTGCATTGCTTTACCGAGACCGACCAGCACAGTGCCGGTTGTGCGTATGACGAGCGTGCAGCGCAGCGCAGTTATCGTTTGATGCGCGATTGGCTGAAGGGTGCGTTTAGCAACACGCCGTAACGTTATCGCGGGGCGAGTCGCGCACAGGGTGCGCTCCCACAGGGATACCACCACCACTGTGGGAGCGCACCCTGTGCGCGACTCAATCTTGCGAAGAACTCAGAAGCTGCGCTGCACCGAATAATCCGCCAGCGTCGCCATGGCCTCGCGCCACGGTGAATCAGGTAGGGCACGCAGCGCATCGCGCGCGGCATCGGCATGCATCACCGCGCGTTCGTGGGTGCGTTCGAGCGCACCCGAATCGCGGATGGCGGCGATGATGCGGTCCAGCGAATCCAGCCCGCCGTGTTCGATGGCGTGGCGCAACGACTGCTTCTGTTCGGCATCCGCGCGCTGCAGCGCGTAGATCAGCGGCAGCGTGGGTTTGCCTTCGGCCAGGTCGTCGCCGATGTTCTTGCCCAGGGTGCCGGCGTCCGAGGTGTAGTCGAGCAGGTCGTCGGCGATCTGGAAGGCATAGCCCAGCTGCATGCCGTAGCGGCGCAGGGCGGTGCACTGTTCCACCGGCAGGCCGCCCAGCAGGCCGCCCAGCTCGGTGGCGGCGGCGAACAGCACGGCAGTCTTGCGTTCGATCACATTGAGGTACGAGGCCTCGTCCACGTCGGCATTGCCGATGTTGAGCAGCTGCAGCACCTCGCCCTCGGCGATGGTGTTGGTGGTATCGGCCAGGATGCGCATGATGCGCATGTCATCGAGCTCCACCATCATCTGGAACGAGCGCGAATAGAGGAAGTCGCCCACCAGCACGCTGGCCGCGTTGCCCCACAGGGCGTTGGCGGTCTTGCGGCCGCGGCGCAGGTCCGATTCGTCCACCACGTCGTCGTGCAGCAGGGTCGAGGTGTGGATGAACTCGATCACCGCGGCCAGCTTGATGTGGTGCTCGCCGTGATAGCCGGCCGCGTTGGCCGCCAGCACGTGCAGCATCGGGCGCAGACGCTTGCCGCCACCGGCAATGATGTGGTCGGCGATCTGGTTGATCAGCACCACGTCCGACGAGAGGCGCTGGCGGATCAGGGAGTCGACCCGGTGCATGTCTGCAGCGGCGAGCCCGCGAACGGCGGCAAAGTCGGCAGAGCGGCGGGTGTCGGCTTGGGTCGTGGTCATGAGGCAATCGTAGCGTCGTATCACGGGATTATAGAGAGAGTTGGGCGCAAGAAACCGCCGCGACACGGCACCACGGTTGGTTTTTTGGGGTCAAACGTATAATCGGTGACTCATGCGACCCTTTTAAGAAGCCCCGGTGAGCAAACTCTCCCCACTCGAACGACGCAGCGCGCTGACCCTGGCCTGTGTGATCAGCCTGCGATTGTTTGGCCTGTTCCTGATCATGCCGGTGTTTTCGCTGTATGCGCAGCAGATGCCGGACGCCACGCCGTGGCTGATCGGGCTGGCGCTGGGCGTCTATGGCCTGGGGCAGGTGTTGCTGCAGATACCGCTGGGCCTGCTGTCCGACCGTATCGGCCGCAAGCCGGCCATCACCCTGGGCCTGCTGGTATTTGCCGTCGGTGGGCTGGTGGCGGCCATGTCGCACGGCCTGCTGGGCATCGTGATCGGGCGCGCCCTGCAGGGCATGGGCGCGGTGGCGGGTGCGGGCACGGCCTTGGCTGCCGACCTGACCCGCCACGAGAACCGCAGCAAGGTGATGGGCATCATCGGCGTATCGATCGGCGTGGCCTTTCTGCTGGCGTTGATCCTCGGCCCGCCGCTGGAGGCCGTGGCCGGGCTTTCCGGCCTGTTCGCGGCCACCTCCATCCTGGCCCTGGCGGCGCTGGTGCTGCTGTGGCTGATCGTGCCCACGCCCGAACAGGCGTCCGCACCGGCAGCGGCCAGCTGGGCCGGCGTTTTGTCGATGTTGCGTGATGGCCGCATGCTGGTGCTCAACGGTTCGGTGTTCTTTCTGCACCTGCTGTTGACGGCCAGCTTCGTGGGTCTGCCGCTGCTGTTGGCCAATCGACTGCATTTGCCGGTGTCTCGTCATTGGGAGCTTTACCTGCCGGTGATGGTGATCGCGGCCTTTGTCATGGGCGCCTGTCTGCACCGCATGCGCGATCTCGCGCAAAGCCTGAAGCTGGTAGCCGTATGTGTCGTCGCGACGGGGCTGGGGTTGCTGGGCTTTGGCCTGTCGGGCGAGCACGTGGCAGTGCTGGGCGTGGCGGCGGCGGTGTTCTTCTCCGCCTTCAACCTGCTGGAAGCGGCGCTGCCCAGCCTGGTGTCGCAGTTGGCGCCCGACTCCATGCGTGGCGCCGCGATGGGTGCGTATTCGACCAGTCAGTTCCTGGGCGCCTTCGTCGGTGGCGCCGTCGGCGGCATCGCCCTGGGCCGGCTGGGCACGGACGGCGTGTTCCTGTGCGCGGCCGCGCTCACCCTGGTGTGGCTGCCGCTGGTATGGCTCGGCGCCCGCCGTATCGAGGCAGGCCGGGCAGGTTTGGAAGCGGCGCCGGCTGTCGGTGGCGCGTAACGCACCCACTCAACTCAAAGATGCGGCGCCGTTCCTTGGCATCGGATCGCCCGGCAGTGTATGACGTCGGGCTGACGTGACGGGGCAGCTGCGCTTGCCGCCGTCGCCCGATCTGTCCATCGACGAGGCCGCCCATGTCCGCACGCCCATCCCGCTGTTCGCGTCTTTACGCCGTCACGGTCCTCGCCGCGATGACGAGCTTTTACGTGGGGCACGCCGCGGCCGAGGACATCAGTCGTGGTGATCGCTACTCGGGCAACAGCTGGGCCTCGCGCTCGCCGGTGATCGCGCAGCACGGCATCGCCGCGACCGAGCAGCCGCTCGCCTCGCAGGTCGCCATCGACATCCTCAAGAAGGGCGGTAGCGCGGTGGATGCGGCGATTGCCGCCAATGCTGCGCTGGGCCTGATGGAGCCGGTGCTCAACGGCATCGGCGGCGACTGCTTCGTGATCGTGTGGGATCCCAAGACGCGCAAGCTCTACGGCTATAACGGCTCCGGCCCGTCGGCCAAGGGGCGCGATCTGGCCAGGATGCAGGCCGAGGTGAAGGCCGCCTATGCCAAGGCCGGCATGCCGATCAAGGATCACATTCCTTCGGTGGGCTCACTCCCGATCACGGTGCCGGGTACGGTGGATGCGTGGTTCGCGCTGCACGAGAAGTTCGGCAAGCTGCCCATCGCCGACGATCTGGCGCCCACCATCGCCTATGCGAAGGACGGCTTTCCCATCACCCAGCTGGTGGCCAAATACTGGAAGGGCAACTTCGCCGCGTTCGAGCGCGAGAAGGGCTTGATCGAGGAACTGGACAACGCCCGCCACACCTATCTCATCGACGGGCACACGCCCGCCGAAGGCGAGGTGTTTCGCAATCCCGATCTTGCCCGCACGCTCAGCATGATTGCCGAGGGCGGCCGCGACGCGTTCTACAAGGGCGCCATCGCCCACACCATGGACGCCTATTTCAAGCGCATTGGCGGCGACCTGCGCTACGACGATTTCGCCAGCTACCACGGCGAGTGGGTGACGCCGCAGTCGGTGAATTATCGCGGTGTCGATGTCTACGAACTGCCGCCGAACGGGCAGGGTTTCGCGGCGCTGGAAATGCTGCAGATACTCAAGGGTTTTGACCTGCGCAAGATGGGCGTGGGCAGCGCCGACGCCATCACCGCGATGCTTGAAGCCAAGCGCCTGGCCTATGAAGACCTGGCCAAGTTCTACGCCGATCCAAACTTCGTCAAGGTACCGATGAAGGGCCTGATTTCCGAAGGCTACGCCGAGCAGCGGCGCAAGGAGATCCATCTGGATCACGCCAATCCTTCGATCGGTCCCGGCGATCCGCGCCTGTTCAATGGCGACACCACGTATTTCGCCACCGCGGACAAGGACGGCATGATGGTATCGATCATCCAGTCCAACTATCGCGGCATGGGCTCGGGCCTGGTGGCCGACGGACTGGGCTTCATGTTCCAGGATCGCGGCGAGCTGTATTCGCTCAAGCCCAAGGCCGCCAATGTGTATGCCGCGGGCAAGCGGCCGTTCCACACCATCATCCCGGGCTTTGCCATGAAGGATGGCGAGCCGTGGCTGGCGTTCGGCGTGATGGGCGGCGACATGCAGCCCCAGGCCCATGTGCAGGTGCTGACCAATATCATCGATTTCGGCATGAACGTGCAGGACGCCGGCGACGCTGCGCGCTGGCGCCACTACGGCAACGCCGAGCCGACCGGCGAGCCCTCGCTCGGCATCGGCAAAGTCGAGATGGAGTCGGGTTTTGACGCCAATGTGAAGGCGCAATTGACACAACGCGGCTATACGATCGAGCCGGGCACGGGCAATTTCGGTGGCTACGAGGCCATCCTGTTCGACCCGAAGCAGCGGGTGTACTGGGGCGCCACCGAAATGCGCAAGGATGGCGAGGTGGTCGGCTACTGAGGCTGCGCTCGGGGCAGCCCGGTTAGCCGAAAGAGTCGATTGTTTTTACGAGCGCCGGCCCCAATGATGGAGGGGCCGCAAGATGTCATCGGTCGAGGTTAGTCATGGCCCACCACATCATCGAGCTCATCGCCCAATACGGGCTGCTGCTGGTGTTCGTCAACGTGCTGATCGAGCAGGCCGGTGTGCCGTTGCCGGCCGTGCCGACCATGATCGTCGCCGGCGCCCTGGCCTCGACCGAGCGCCTGCCGTTGAGCGGCGTGGTCGCGGTGGCGGTGCTGGCCTGCCTGCTGGCCGACTATGCCTGGTATGCGGCGGGCCGCTATTTTGGCGGCGGGGTGATGCGCACGCTGTGCCGGATCTCCTTGTCGCCCGATTCCTGCGTGAAGCAATCGGAGCTGCGCTTCCAGCGCTGGCGCGGCGGCGTGCTGCTGCTGGCCAAGTTCGTGCCGGGTCTCTCTACCGTGGCGCCGCCGCTGGTTGGTGCGATGGGACTGCGGACGGCACCGTTCGTGTTTTTCGATGGTGTGGGATCGCTGCTCTGGGTCGGCGTGGCGGTGAGCCTGGGCTATGTGTTCTCGACCCAGATCGATGACCTGCTGGTCACCCTGGCCAATGCCGGCAGCGTGGCGCTGATGCTGATCGGCAGCCTGCTGGTGCTCTACATCATCATGAAGTGGTGGCAGCGCCATCGCCTGATCCGCGCCTTGCGCATGGCGCGCATCACCGTGCAGGAACTCAACGACGAATTGAACAAGGGCCGCACTCCGGCCATCGTGGACGTGCGTTCGGAAGCGGCGCGCATACTCGATTCGCGCGTCATCCCCGGCGCCCTGCTGGCCGATGTGAACAGCGTCGACCTGATCGTCAATGCGGTGCCGCTGGATGCGGAGCTGGTGATCTATTGCACCTGCCCGAACGAGGCTTCGGCCGCCCTGGTGGCCAAGGCGCTGATGTCGCGTGGGTATAAACGGGTGCGTCCGTTGCTGGGTGGGCTGGATGCTTGGGATGAGGCCGGCTACCCGGTCAATCGCGCGCCGGCGGCGAATGATGGCAACGTGATTTCCCACGCCGTCTGATCCTGGCCGTGTAGGAGCGCACCCTGTGCGCGATCGCCGACCGTAGGGCGGCCTGTTCGGCCGCGTTCGCGCACAGGGTGCGCTCCTACAAAGGTTTTGCAGCGCCCCGGGGCAAATTTTTACGGCTTCTATACGCGGCAGGGTAAATTCGCTACCCCTTTCTTATGCGCCCCTTCCGACACTAGCACCCGTTAACCAAGACGGTGAGTCGGACTTCGATGGACGCCCTTTACATCCTTTTTTCCCTCGTGCTGTTCGCGGCGGCGCTCGGCTTTCTGCTGATCTGCGACCGCCTCGGCCGCCGTCCCTGATCGCTGCTCGTCGCCTCCGGCGGCGAGGTCACCGGCGCGCGTCTTTCCTGCGGGAGATCCACCCATGAACGCTTTCTACATTGTGGCTGCCGTGATCGCGGTGGCCTTGACGGGCTACCTGTGCGTGGCCTTGCTCAAGCCGGAGTGGTTCGAATGACCAGCTTCGATATTTTCCAGGTCATCCTTTTCCTGGGCGTGCTGCTCGTGCTGATCAAGCCGGTCGGCGCCTATATGGCCATGGCGTTTGCCGATACCCCCAACGGCGTCAATCGCGTGGGTGGCAAGCTGGAGCGTTTGCTCTATCGCCTCGCCGGCGTGCGCAGCGATGAGCAGATGGGCTGGCGCCGTTACGCCATCGCCATGCTGGTGTTCAACATGCTCGGCCTGTTTGCGGTCTACGCATTGCAGCGACTGCAGCAGTGGCTGCCGCTGAACCCGCAGCATTTCGATGCGCTGTCGCCGGACCTGGCGATGAATACCGCGATCAGCTTTGCCAGCAATACCAACTGGCAGGCCTACGGCGGCGAAAGCGCCATGAGCTACCTGACCCAGATGCTGGGCCTGGCGGTGCAGAACTTCCTCTCGGCGGCCACCGGTATCGCGGTGTTGCTGGCGGTGGTTCGTGGCTTCACGCGTCGCAGCGCCGACAGCGTGGGCAACTTCTGGGTCGACATGACCCGCACCACGCTTTACGTGCTGGTGCCGTTCTCGCTGGTCATTGCGCTGCTGCTGTCCTCGCAGGGCGTGGTGCAGAACTTCAAGGCCTATGTCGACGTGCCGCTGGTGCAGAACACCACGGCCGTGGAAACGGTGAAGGACGCCGCCGGCAACACGGTGAAGGATGCGGCCGGCAAGGACATGACCAAGTCCACCACGGTCACCACGCAGACTTTGCCGATGGGTCCGGCTGCCTCGCAGATCGCCATCAAGCAGCTGGGCACCAACGGCGGCGGTTTCTTCAATGCGAACTCCGCGCATCCGTATGAGAACCCCACGCCGTTCAGCAACTTCATCGAGATGCTGGCGATCTTTCTGATTCCTGGGGGACTTTGCTACACCTTCGGCAGCATGGTGGGCGATCGCCGCCAGGGCTGGGCGATCCTCGCCACCATGCTGCTTATCTTTGTCCCGCTGTGCTTGGGCGCCATCGCTGCAGAACAGGCCGGCAACCCTGCGCTGCACGGACTGGCTGTGGATCAGCAAGCCTCCGCTTTCCAGGCGGGCGGGAATATGGAAGGCAAGGAAACGCGCTTCGGCATCGCTGCCAGCGGCCTGTTCGCCACCATCACCACGGCAGCCTCCTGCGGCGCAGTGAATGCCATGCACGACTCGCTCACCCCGCTGGGCGGCCTGGTGCCGATGTGGTTGATGCAGCTGGGCGAGGTGATCTTCGGCGGTGTCGGCTCGGGTCTTTACGGCATGCTCGCGTTCGCCGTGGTCGCGGTGTTCATTGCCGGCCTGATGGTGGGGCGCACGCCGGAATACCTCGGCAAGAAGATCGAAGCGCACGAAATGAAGATGGCCAGTCTCGCCGTGCTGGTGCCGTGCGCACTGGTGGTGATCTGCACGGCCATCGCGGTGATGACGCCAGCCGGCGTGGCCGGTGTGGCCAACCCGGGCGCGCATGGTTTCAGCGAAGTGCTGTACGCCGTGTCGTCGGCTGCGAACAACAACGGCAGCGCGTTCGGTGGACTGTCCGCCAACACCCCGTTCTGGAACGTGTTGCTGGGCGTGTGCATGTATCTGTCGCGCTTCCTGCTCGCCATTGCCATGCTCGCCATGGCCGGCTCGCTCGCTGCCAAGCGCCACGTGCCGCCCTCGGCCGGCACGCTGCCCACGCACACACCGCTGTTCGTCACCTTGCTTGCCTGCGTCGTGGTGGTGGTGGGTGCGCTCACCTTCCTGCCTGCGCTTGCGCTGGGTCCGATCGCCGAATTCCTGATGTCGGTGCGCTGATCAGCGCACCAAGGAAGCAAATCCATGACAACGACTCATACCCCCGTGCACGGCGTTCGCAGCTTCGATCGCGACCTGATCCTCAAGGCGATCGCCGACTCGTTCCGCAAGCTCTCGCCGAAGCAGCAGTTCCGCAACCCGGTGATGTTCGTGGTGTTCGTGTGCAGCGTGCTGACCACCTTGCTGTGGGTGCAGGCGCTGACCGGCCACGGCGAGGCGCCCACCGGTTTCATCTTCTGGGTGACCATCTGGTTGTGGTTCACGCTGCTGTTCGCGAACTTCGCCGAGGCCCTGGCCGAAGGTCGCGGCAAGGCGCAGGCCGCTGCGCTGCGCGGCTCGCGCAAGGACGTGGTGGCCAAGCGTCTGTCCGCGCCGTACAAGGACGCCCCGATCACCTATACGCCGTCGACCGAATTGCGCGTGGGTCACCACGTGCTGGTGGAAGCGGGCGAGCAGATGCCTGGCGATGGCGAAGTGGTGGTCGGCGCGGCCAGCGTCGACGAAAGCGCCATCACGGGTGAATCCGCGCCGGTGATCCGCGAGTCCGGCGGCGATCGCAGCGCCGTCACCGGTGGCACGCGGGTGCTGTCCGACTGGCTGGTGGTGCGCATCACCAGCAACCCGGGCGAGAGCTTTCTCGATCGCATGATCGCGATGGTCGAAGGCGCCTCGCGCCGCAAGACGCCGAACGAGATCGCGCTCACCATCCTGCTGGCCAAGTTCACGCTGATCTTCCTGCTCGCCTGCGCCACGCTGCTGCCGTATTCGATCTACAGCGTGCAGGCGGCGGGCGCGGGCAATCCCATCACGCTGACCGTGCTGGTGGCGCTGCTGGTGTGCCTGATTCCGACCACCATTGGCGCGCTGCTGTCGGCGATCGGTATTGCGGGCATGGATCGCATGATCCGCGCCAACGTCATCGCTACTTCGGGTCGTGCGGTGGAAGCGGCGGGCGACGTGGACGTGCTGCTGCTCGACAAGACCGGCACGATCACCCTGGGCAATCGCCAGGCGGTGGCCTTCCTGCCGGCGCCGGGCGTGGACGAACACACGCTGGCCGATGCCGCGCAGCTGGCTTCGCTGGCTGATGAAACGCCGGAAGGCCGCAGCGTGGTGGTGCTGGCCAAGGAGCGCTTCGGCATCCGTGAGCGCCAGCTGGAAGAAGGTCACGCCGAGTTCGTGCCGTTCACCGCGCAGACCCGCATGAGCGGCGTCAATCTCGGCGAGCGCCAGATCCGCAAGGGCGCGCTGGACGCGGTGGAGCGTTACCTGGAATCCAACGGCAGCCACCTGCCGCCGCTGGTCAAGCGCATGGCCGAGGACATCGCGCGTCGCGGCGCCACGCCGCTGATCGTCACCGAAGCTGCCACGGCGCTGGGCGTGATCGAACTGAAGGACATCGTGAAGGGCGGCATCCGCGAGCGCTTCGCCGAGATGCGTCGCATGGGCATCAAGACCATCATGATCACCGGCGACAATCCGTTGACTGCCGCCGCCATTGCTGCGGAAGCAGGCGTCGACGACTTCCTCGCCGAAGCCACGCCCGAAGCCAAGCTCAAGCTGATCCGCAAAATCCAGGCCGAAAACCGCCTGGTGGCGATGTGCGGTGACGGCACCAACGACGCACCGGCACTGGCCCAGGCCGACGTGGCGGTGGCGATGAACACCGGTACCCAGGCGGCCAAAGAAGCCGGCAACATGGTCGATCTGGACTCCAATCCCACCAAGCTCATTGAAGTGGTGGAGATCGGCAAGCAGATGCTGATCACGCGCGGCTCGCTCACCACGTTCTCGATCGCCAACGACGTGGCCAAGTATTTCGCGATCATCCCAGCGGCCTTTGCGACGACCTACCCGGCGCTCAATACGCTCAACGTGATGAAACTCGCCACGCCGCAGAGCGCGATTCTTTCGGCGGTGATCTTCAACGCGCTGATCATCATCTTTCTCATTCCGTTGGCGCTCAAAGGCGTGAAATACCGTGCGCTGGGCGCCGGTGCGCTGCTGCGTCGCAACCTGCTGGTGTACGGCCTGGGCGGCATCGTGGTGCCCTTCCTCGGCATCAAGCTGATCGACATGTTGCTCGTGCTCTGCGGTCTTGTCTAAGTCCACTCATTACTGACGCACTACTGGAATCTCCGGAGTTCTTTGCCATGCAAGTACTCAAGCTTTCCGTTTCGCTGCCCGACGACACTCACCCAGACATGGAGCTGCGTCTTTCATCAGACGACTCCGCCTGCGATGTGGTGATCGCACTGCCGGTGCAGGGTCGTCCGCGCGCACCGGTGCGCAGCAGCGAAACGCCGAACAGCGAGCAAGACGAATACGTGCTCGGCGGTTACGCCGGCATCTGATGCAAAGCCGCGGAACAGCGGCCCCACCCTCTCTACCCACAGAAAAGGACGGCTCGCCCCGAGCCGGTTTCAGGAACACCCATGATGTCCAAGAAGCTTCTTTCGTTTGCATTGTTGTTGGCGCTCGCCCCCGCAGGCGAAGCGGCCGCTGCGGCGGCGCCGGTGGCGGGCACCGACGTGATGCCGGCGGCAGGTCTCGATGACGGCTCGGCCGGTGCGCCGGCGGCTGGCAGCGACGACTGCTCGCAGGGTTTCTTCTCCCGCCTGGGCGCGGCCTATCGCGCCGATGCCCAGCCGGCCGACCCGAACGCGCCTGCCGCTCCGCGGCGCGCGATGGATGCGCCGCTGGATTCCCCGCCGTTCCCCAATGGCGAATGGCAGCTCGGCGGCGTGGCCGCACCCATCGGTGTGCCGGTGGCCTATGGTCAGTATCCGCTGCAGAAAGCGCTGTCGTGCACCAAGCTCGGCAACTGGATGAAGCGCAACCGCATCGAGGTCAATGGCTGGATCAATCCCTCGGCCAATGTCAGTTCGTCGAGCTTCACCAACTATCCGTTGTCGTATGCGACGCGTCCCAATCGCGTGGAATTCGACCAGTTCGTGTTCAACATCACGCGCGTCGAAGATACCGTGCAGACTGACCACGTGGACTGGGGTTTCAACATCTCCACGCTGTACGGCTACGACTATCACTACACGGTGACCAAGGGCGTGTTCAGCAACCAGCTGCTGAATCATCCCAATTCGAACGGCCCGCTGCCGGGTAAGGTCTACGGCATCGATCCGATGCTGTTCTATTACGACCTGTACATCCCTACGGTGGCCGAGGGCATGGTAGTGCGCATCGGCCGCTACCTGTCGCTGCCCGATATCGAAGCGCAGTTCTCGCCGCAGAACTACCTGGTCACGCACTCGATCCTGTACACGGTCGATCCGTATACCCAGACCGGCATCATGACCACGACCAAGCTCAGCCAGCAGTGGACGCTGCAGCTGGGTGTGAACGCCAGCAACGACACGGCGCCGTGGAACCGTTCGGCACGCCCCTCGCTGCAGGCCTGCGTGCGCTGGGTGTCGAAAGACAACAACGACATGCTGTACCCCTGCGTCAACAACTGGAACACCTCCGACTACAACTACAACAACGTGCAGATGTACGTGATGACCTGGGGCCACCGCTTCAGCCAGAGCGTGCACATGCAGACGGAGGCCTACTACATGTACGGCCGCAATATCCCGGGCTTCGGGCCGGATGGCGAACCGGGCGTGGTTGCCTCCTCGCCGTATCCGGGCAAGGCGGGCGAGTACGGCGTGGTGAACTACCTCAACTTCGAGTTGAACTCGAGCAACATGATTTCGTTCCGCAACGAGTTCTACAACGACCAGAAGGGCCAGCGCACCGGCTACGCCACCAAGTACAGCAGCCACACGCTGGGCCTCACGCACTGGGTGTCGTCGGACTTGGAGATCCGTCCGGAGATCCGCTACGAGCACTCCTACGACGTGAATGCGTACAACGCCGGCAAGAAGAACTACCAGGCGATCGCGCTGGTTGACGCGATCCTCCACTACTAAGGTGAAATCCATGGGCAAGCTGATTCGCAGCGCCATCGTGATGCTGCTCCTGATGACCGTGATCACCGGCGTGGCCTACCCGCTGGTGGTCACCGGTGTAGCCCAGGTGCTGTTCCCGTCGCAGGCGAACGGCAGCCTGATCGACAGGGAAGGCAAGCCGATCGGCTCCACGCTGATCGGCCAGTCGTTCGACGACCCCAAGTATTTCTGGGGTCGTCCTTCGGCCACCTCGCCGCAGCCCAACAACGCGCTGTCGTCGTCGGGCTCGAACCTGGGGCCGACCAATCCGGCCCTGACGGATGCCGTGAAGCAGCGCATTGAAGCGCTGCGTGCGGTGGATCCAGGCAACACGGCGGCCGTGCCGGTGGATCTGGTGACGGCCTCGGCCAGCGGACTGGATCCTGAGATCTCGCCGGCAGCGGCGGCTTATCAGGTGTCGCGGGTGGCTCGGTTGCGGGGCATGAGTGAGTCGCAGGTGAGGTCGATGGTGATCATGGCGACGACGGGGCGGCAGTTTGGGATGTTGGGGGAGGCACGGGTCAATGTGCTTAAGCTGAATTTGGCGTTGGATGGACGATGAGCCATCACTTCTCCCTCTCCCCGCCGGGGAGAGGGCCGGGGTGAGGGGCGGGTGCTCGCGGGAACGTTTCATCATTGCCGTCATCCCGGCGCAGGCCGGGATCCAGGTGCAGTGAGCTTCGATCGTTGCGTTCCCGCCAGCGTGCCGCCTACGCGGCGGGCGTTTCGATCGGCTGCCGCCGCTCGAGTCACTTTTCTTTGCTGGCCCAAAGAAAAGTAACCCAAAGAAATGGCCTGATAACGCCCGCAGCATTGTGTTGGGATAAGCCCGAGCGCTCGAGGCACGCCGTCAGGGAACAACCTCCGAGGGTTCACAGCGGATACTTCCAAGCGCTGCGCAACGCGCCCGAATCGCTGAGGACTTAAAGCGGAGGCTCGCTTCGCATCGCCCCGTGCAGTGCGGTGCACATCACTTCTCCCTCTCCCCTGCGGGGAGAGGGTTGGGGTGAGGGGCGGGTGCTCGCGGCAGCGTTGCTATCTGCTTGGTGCACTATCCGCCCCGAACCCCAAGTCCTACCCTTATCCCACCACCTCCCCAACGACACCCATGTCCGAACCGACTCGCGAAGCACGTGCCGATGCCCTGCTGGATGCCATGCAGGAAGAGCGCACGCGTCGCTTGAAGATTTTCCTCGGTGCGGCGCCGGGCGTGGGCAAGACCTACGCCATGTTGTCCGCGGCGAGGGAGCTCAAACGGCAGGGCATCGATGTGGTGATCGGGCTGGTGGAGACGCATGGGCGGCAGGAGACGGCCGCGCTGCTCGAAGGGCTTGAGCAGCTGCCGCGCCGCAAGGTGAACTACAAGGGGCGCGACTTCACCGAGTTCGATCTCGATGCGGCGCTGGCGCGTCGTCCCGACATCATCCTGGTCGACGAACTGGCGCATACCAACCTGCCGGGTGGTCGCCATGAGCGTCGATGGCAGGATATTGCCGAGCTGCTCGAAGCTGGCATCGAGGTGTATTCCGCGCTCAACGTGCAGCACCTGGAAAGCCTCAACGACCAGGTGCGGCGCATCACCAACGTCACTGTGCGCGAAACGGTACCGGATGCCTTCCTCGATCGCGCACGCGACATCGTGCTGGTCGACCTGCCGCCGCGCGAGCTGATCCAGCGCTTGAAGCAGGGCAAGGTCTATGTGCCGGAGACGGCGGCCGCGGCGCTCGATGCCTTCTTCTCGCCGACCAACCTGGTCGCCCTGCGCGAGCTGGCGGTGGATACCGTCGCCGGTCACGTGGACAGCGACCTGCGCGAGCACATGCTCGCGCGCGGCGGCGCCATGCCGGTGCGGCGGCGCGTACTTGCCGCCATCGACGGCCAGTCGCAGAGCGAATATCTCGTCCGGATCGCCCGTCGCATTGCCGAACGACGTGGCGCGCCCTGGAGCGTGGCCTTCGTCGATACCGGCATTACGCTGGACAAGGCCCGCAGCGAGCGGCTGGGCGCCGCCATGCGCCTTGCGCGACGCCTCGGTGGCGACACGGTCGTGTTGCGAGGGCACGCCATCGCGGATGAACTCATCGCCCACGCCGATCGCGAAGGCATCGGCCAGATCATCCTCGGCCGTACGCGCGAACGCCCGCTGGCGCGCATGCTTGGCCGTTCGCTGACCCAGTTGTTGTTGCGCCGTGGCGCACATCTGGAACTCACCATCATCGCCACGCCGGCGGAGCGGGCGAAGTCGCGTCTGCGCCTGCGCATGCCCGGAGGCTCGGGCCGTCGCGGCGAATACATCTATGCGACGCTCGCCACGCTGGTGGCGTTCGGTCTGTCGTTCATCGCCGATCGCTATCTGTCGGTCGCGAACCTCTCGCTGATCTTCCTCACCGCTGTGTTGGTGGTGGCGGTTAGGACGCGCATGGCGGTGGCCGTCTATACGGCGTTGTTGTGCTTCCTCGGTTACAACTTCTTCTTTGCGCCGCCGCGCTACACGTTGATGATTGCCAACTTCGACGACGTGCTGGCGGTAAGCCTGTTCCTCGTCGCGGCCCTGGTGGCGAGCCGCTTGGCCACCAAGCTGGCCAGCCAGGTCGAGTCCTTGCGCACGGCCCATGCGCAGGCGCGCGCCTTGCTCGCGCTGGGGCAGCGGCTTTCCACCAGTACGGATGCCGAGGGCATCCGTCGCGTGGGCGCTGCCGCACTGGCGCATGTCATGCGCTGCGAGGTGGCGGTATTGGCGCGCGACGCGAGCCAGGTGTTGCGTGTGGTGGCGTCATCGCCGCGCGATTTCGATCTGACCTCGCAGGATCTGGGTGCGGCCGAATGGAGCGAAAAGCACGCGGAACAGGCGGGCCGCTTCACCGACACGCTCAACGCGGCGCCTTGCTGGGTATTGCCGTTGGGCAGCGACGAAAACCACCTCGGCGTGGCGGCCCTGCGCCTCCCGCCGGGGCAGGGCGAGCCGGCCACCGATGAACGCAGCCTGGCGCTGACCATGGTGCAGGACATCGGCCAGGCGCTGCAGCGTGCGCGGCTGGCCGAGGAGCTGGAGGGCGCACGCGTGCAGGGCGAGACCGAACGTCTGCGCAATGCGCTGCTTTCCTCCGTGTCGCACGACCTGCGTTCGCCGCTGGCCTCGATGATTGGTTCGGCCGGTACGTTGTCGAGTTATGGCGACCAGTTGCCGGCCAGCGAACGCCAGGAGTTGCTGGAAGCCATCCTGGGCGAAGGGCAGCGGCTGGACCGCTATATCCAGAACCTGCTCGACATGACCAAGCTGGGTCACGGCACGCTCAAGCTCAATCGCGACTGGACCGACGCCGCCGAAATCGTCGCGGCGGCCACCACACGCCTGCGCAAGCTGTTTCCCGATCTGAAGGTCGACATCGAGCTGCCGCCGCAGACCTTGCTGCTCTACGTGCATCCCGCCCTGATCGAGCAGGCCTTGTTCAACATTCTTGAAAACGCGGCGCGCTTTTCGCCGCCGGGGCAGGCCGTGCGCGTGGTGGTGCGGCCCAAGGGCGAGCAGATCCAGATCGATGTGATCGATCGCGGACCAGGCATCCCCGAAGACGAACGCGCCCGCATCTTCGACATGTTCTATTCCGTCTCGCGCGGTGATCGCGCGCCGCAGGGCACTGGCCTGGGTCTGGCCATCTGCCGCGGCATGATCGGCGCGCACGGCGGCAGCGTGGAGGCCTTGCCGGGCGACGGCGTTGGCACCACCATTCGCATCACCTTGCCGCTGCCGGCGCCGCCGACCAACCACGTATGACCTCCGCCGCACGTGTCCTGGTCATCGATGACGAGGCACAGATCCGCAAATTCCTCGACATCGGCCTGCGCGCCGAGGGCTACGAGGTGCTGCTTGCGGCGAATGCGGCCGAAGGCCTGGCGCTGGCCGCCACGCGCTCACCCGATCTGGTGATACTCGACATCGGCCTGCCGGACCGCGAAGGGCACGACGTGCTCGCCGAGCTGCGCCAATGGACGCACGTGCCCGTGATCATGCTTTCCGTGCGCGATGCGGAAAGCGAAAAGGTGAAGGCGCTCGATGCCGGCGCCAACGACTATGTGACCAAGCCGTTCGGCATCCAGGAGCTGATGGCGCGCCTGCGCGCCCTGCTGCGTGCCCGGCAGGGTGAGCCCGAGGCGATGCAGCGCTACGACGACGGCAGCCTTGTGATCGACCTCGGTCGTCGCGAAGTGTGGCTGGACGGCGCGCAGCTCTCCCTGACGCGCAAGGAGTACGCCGTGCTCGCGCTGCTGCTGCGCCACGCCGGGCGCGTGGTGACCCAGCAGCAGTTGCTGCGCGAGATCTGGGGCGCTACCCATACCCACGACAGCCACTATCTGCGCATCGTGGTGGGCAAGCTGCGCCAGAAGCTCGGCGACGATCCGACCACACCCCGCTGGCTGAAGACCGAGCCCGGCGTGGGCTACCGCTTTATCAGCGGGGTCTGAGCGGCCTGACCGGGTGTCGCAGCCTGTGAGAGTGTTTAGTGGTCTGATTCCCGGACGTTTTTCGCCAACCCCGTACGTTGGGGCAGGGCGAAGGCTGGCCCGATTCACGGTTCCCCGGCGCAGGTCAATCCTGTCTTCCACGCCCGGGGCACGGTTATGATGGCCGCCGGACCAACATCCCGGTGCTGACTGCCCAAGAACGCAGCGCCGGCTCACAGAGGAAACCCATCCATGGCACGTGGCATCAACAAAGTCATCATCGTCGGCAACCTCGGCGCCGACCCGGAAACCCGCTACACCGGCAATGGCACCGCCATTACCAGCATCCGCATCGCGACCTCCGAGAACTGGACCGACAAGCAGAGCGGCGAAAAGCAGGAGCGCACCGAGTGGCACCGCGTGAAGCTGTTCGGCCGCCTCGCTGAAATCGCCGGCGAATACCTCAAGAAGGGTCGCCAGGTGTATATCGAAGGCTCGCTGCGCACCGACAAGTACACCGACAAGGATGGCGTCGAGCGCTTCAGCACCGACATCATCGCGGCCGAAATGCAGATGCTCGGCGGCGGCACGGAAGGCGGCACAGGCGGCGGTGGCGGCAACTTCCAGCGCGCCCAGGGTGGCGGCGGTGGCGGCGGCCAGTCGCGTCAGCAGGGCGGCGGCAACTACGGTGGCGGCCAGGCCCGCGGCGGCGACAACTTCGGCGGCGCCCCGCGCGGCGGCGACAACTACGGCAACCAGCAGCGCCAGTCGGCACCGCCGGCGCAGAACAACAGCTTTGATGATGACGATATTCCGTTCTGAAGTGCGCCAACCATATCGTTGTTGAGTGTTGTGAAAGCCCGCGATTTCGCGGGCTTTTTCTTTGTGGACTGTTGGTCCGTCAGCTCGTTCGGCCGCTGTCGATCTTCACTCCGATGCAGGCTGAAAGTTCCGCTGGCGGCAGGTGAGCCTGTCGCAGCTCGCCTTTACAACGGCCAGCGTTCTATCAAGGTGTCACGCGCCGTAGGTACTCGACCCCATCACGGACGCGCGCTCAGCCGCGATTGCGCTTGATGGAATAAAACGGACCGCAGCCTAGTTATGTGGATAGCGCCTCGCATCGAAGGGCTTGGCGCTTAGTCCATTCAACAAGGTCCTACGTCCATGCTGGTTCCCGTATCTGCCGCCCCGCGCTACACACGCACCGCCAAGGTTCTGCATTGGCTGGTGGCCCTGTTCATACTGACCAACTTGGTCATTGGCCTGCGCATGGAGCGCTTCCCTGGCTACTCGCACAAGTCGCCCGAGTGGAACAGCATCTTGTTCTGGCACGGCTCGATCGGCGCCGTAGTGCTGTGGCTGGCTATAGCGCGAATCATCTGGCGTGTCGGCCACCGACCGCCTCCCCTGCCGGGCAGCATGCCGCGCTGGCAAGCGTGGGTAGCGCACAGCGTCCACGGGTTGCTTTATCTGGCCATGCTCATACTGCCGCTTGCCGGCTACGCGCATCGCGTCGCGGGGAACCATCCGGTCAGTTTCTTCGGTCTATGGAACTGGCCTGATCTCTTCGCACCCAACGAGTCGCTACGCGTCCTGTTCGGGACCATTCACGTCGATCTCGCCCTGGCGCTTGGCGGCTTGCTGATCCTTCATCTGGGCGCCGTACTGAAGCATCTTGTGATCAATCGCGACGGTGTGGCCAAGCGGATGTTGTGATCGGGGCGCAGGCGAATAAGGGGCGGAACCATCTTCTGCCATCAAACAGATGACGGTGGTCGCCCATTCGTTTCGGGCTCGTACTCACGACCCTGCAAAATAGAGTCGCCGCGCCCGGCGTGCAGTCCTGTCCTTTGGATTGAAGGCATCTGCCGTCCAATCGTCATCCTCCTTCAGGAAGCCAAGTTTCATGTTTTCGGGGGTGGCGCCAGGATTCTTCTGCAGGAAGATGGCAACCGCCTCACGGAAGGCGTAGTGCGAATACAGTCGCATGTACTCGCCAAGATAGATGTCGGCAACGCGGGTGTTGTCCTTGATCACCAGCATGTTCTCGTCGTTTTTGGTCGTGCTGGCGTCGCTGAAGTTGGCCGATCCGGTGACAACGATGGGATGTTTTGACAGCGGGTCGACCAGCATGAACTTCAAATGCACCCATAGCACGTGCGCATCCTTGTCGATCTTGTCGATCTCGCCAAGCCACTGATCGAAGCCATTGAGCGGGATCCTGTTGCCGATGGCGATGACCACGTTCGGCAACGCCTGGATCTTGCGAATGGCCTCGATCTGCGCCTCCTTATTGCGGCCGTTCCATTCCTTCTCCATCAAGCCGACGCGCAGCACTTCGTCCTTCAACTCATAGACATTGCGGAAGACGTCGCTCATGCCGAACGCAAATGTCATGAAGAGTGCGTTCTTGGCTGCGCCTGCCAAGCTTCCGTACCAGTCAAGAGCATCGCTATTGGCGCGCGGCGAGAATACGGGTGCCATGTCATCGATGAAATCCGTGGCCGCCGCCGGGGCTGGGGTCTGGTCGATCGTCCACTGCTTATAGGTGTTGCCGCGAGTGGTCACCGGGTCAGTATGCAGCTTGGCGTAGAAGTCCAGATACTTGGTCGCGATGTCCGGGTTTTCCACGACGTGTATGCAATTGGCGTGACCGAACAAGCCGTTCAATGTCAGGTTGGTGGATCCAAACAGCACGGCGACAGGCTTGTCGTTCTTCGTCAGTACGATGAACTTGTTATGCATCAACGTGCCGTTCTGGCGTGGCTTCGTCAGCGTCTTGACCTTTTCGGCCTTGATGGCGGCCTCGTTCTTCTTGTGCGGGCCAGTGGCGTTGTCGATGTCGTCGTAGACGATCGTCACGTCAACGCCGCGGCCTTTCGCACTCCGTAGTTCGTCCAGGACGCTCGCCCACTGGAATTCATAGAAGCATCCCTTTAACGCATAACCTTCTCCTTCAGCCCGGCGGATGAACTCGATGATTCCCTCGATCAGCCCGCGGGATAGCCAGTCGAATGCCGCCTGTCCCGCGCTCGGTCCGCCCTTTTTCAATGGCGTCGGAGGAATGTTCTGAAAGCGCCTCGCGTACTCCTGCGTGGCTACGGAGCCTCGATTGAAATGGATGGTGTGCTCGGCACCTTCCGTTGGCTCAGTGGTGACCGAGACGTCGATGCTCACGCCTTCCTTGAGGTCGGTTACCGGCCCGTACATGGCGATAACCGTATAGGTGTAGGAATGGTTCGGTTTCGCGGAGTAGTCGGACCATTGGAACGACTGGAACGGGTGGACATGGCTCGAATACTGCCCGCCAGGCGCGGGATGGGGCTCGACACTTTCGAATGTCTTGGTGCCGCTCATCCAATAGCTTTCACCCTCGGTCTTGTCGGTTCGCTTGATTGCGAAGCCGAGTAGCCCTTTCCGCTTTGCATCGCTGATGTCCAGGCCGAGCACGACGACGTAGGACCCGGCAATGGCGTTGACGGTCAGTCCACTCTTGGAGATGCGTTTGCGCATGACGACACTCCTGGATTCCTTGATGCAACGCGGGGTTCTGCCCCGGCAATGCGGGCGATTCCAAAATGGTGGTTCCCCAAAAATTGAATCGCCGCGACGCTCGTGGAGACCGGGCTGCCCAACGTGGCCGCATATGGGCGCGTTCGCGTGACGAATGCCTGGGCTCTTGAATCGAACTAAGTCAACTTTTCTTACAAATGGGTGACATTGCCTGGTTGCTTGGCCAGTAACTTTCCGGTCAATGGCAGACAGCTGTCATCTGTTCGAGGTTGAAGCAGCGATGTTGGTCGAGGCGGCGGTGCCCAGCAGCATCGTGGCCGTGGCAAAGGAGATCGCAGAGCACGATGGGCGCATCGTCCACTCGCTGCGCAACGCCGTCGACGATAGGCGCCGGACTCTGCGAAATCCACTAGGCCTTTGGCTTATAGAAACAGGTGGAAGCAACGTCGTATGGGCCGGCATTGCCCACCATTGTCATGTCTATTCGCGTTGGTTTGGTACGGATCAGCAGCGGGGTCAGGTGCGTCTAAATGACCGAGGACGAAATATCGCGTCAGCGATCGATCCGGTTGGGCCCGTTGCTTGTGTTCCACCAGTGCAGCGCTTGATCGATGATCAGTTGTAGTGGTTCGTTGCCGTTGGCGCGCAATACACGTGCTTCGCCTGTCGGAGGCTCCAGATCTCGGAACTGGCTCTCGACCAAGGTGGCCGGCATGAAGTGATCGGAGCGCAAGCCGACGCGCTGGAGGGCGACCTCCGGTGACACGTCTAGGAAGACAAAGCCGAGTTCGGCCACACCGCTGCGCAAGGTGTCGCGATAGCGGCGCTTGAGCGCCGAGCAGGCGAGCACGGCGATGTGACCGCTGGCCACGACCTTGGCGAGCTCTCCAGACAGGTGCTCCAGCCAGCCCTGGCGGTCGGCATCAGTGAGTGCGATGCCGGCCTTCATCTTTTGCACGTTCTGTTCGGGATGGTAGGCATCGCCTTCGATCATGCGTGCGCCGATGCGTTCGCTGAGCGCCTTGGCCACGCTGCTCTTGCCGCAGCCAGAGACGCCCATGACGACGATTGCGCGCATCGGTTCCTGCATGCATTGCATCCTGTGATGGAGTGGAGGCCATCACGCGCTTCGCGCCTGATGCCCAGCTGAGGATACTGTGACCGGCGCCACGATTGTCATGCGCGGGCGCGCGAAGTCACAAAGCGGTCACACCACCACCCTAGGCTCCGTGCCGTCTGAGTGCCGTAGCCTTCCTCGGCGAACACGGTGGAAGGAGGAGCGGTGCGGGAAAAGCATGGGGCGTGGTCGGCGTTGTTCGCGGAAAAGGGCGCGACGCTGAGCAAGTACTTCCTGCGCCGCGTGGCGCATCGCTGGGATGCGCAGGACCTGGTGCAGGAGGTCTATCTGCGCCTGCTGCGGATCGAGCCGGCGGACGCCGCGAACATCCGCAGCCCCGAGGCCTACCTGTTCACGGTGGCCGCGAACCTGGTGAAGGAGCATGCCGTGCTGCGCCAGCAGGCGCCGCTGGGCAGTGACGAGCTGGAGCAGGTGGTGGAGCAGCTGGCAGCGCCGACCAATCTCGAAGCGGACATGGACAGCGATCTGCGCCAGCAACGCCTCGGCGTGCTGATCGATCGGCTGTCGCCCAAGTGCAAGGCGGTGCTGATCATGCATTATCGCGATGAGATGTCTTATCGCGAGATCGCCGAGCGTATGAGCATCTCGACCAGCATGGTGAAGAAATACGTCGTGAAAGGCCTGGCGGCGTGCCGGCAAAGGATGGCCGACTATGAATAATTCCACGCAGTTCGACGCTGCCCGGCAGGCGCGTCGCATCACCGAGCAGGCGGTGTCCTGGTACATCGAGCAACAGGAGCCACTGACCGAACGCCAGCGCGTGGCCTTCCTCGCCTGGCTGCGCGCTTCGCCGCGTCATGTCGCGGAGTACTTCGCGGTGGTGCAGATGCATGGCGACTTCAAGGCCGCCGCTGCGCTGAAGACGCTCACGGTGGAGCAGCTGGTGGATCAGGCTGGCCGCGACAATCCGGTGGTGATGTTCCCGATGGTGGGCAGCGCGATCCGCAAGGAACATGTCGCGCGGCCAGGACGTGCGCGCCGGATGGCGATGCGTGCAGGCGGGCTCGCGGCGGCGGCGATGATGGCCTGGTTGGGCATCGGTTACTGGCGCGATGCGAACGGATTGGTGGAGCGGAGCTTCCAGGGAGATGTCGCGGCCGTGCGCGCCGTGACCCTGCCCGACGGCACGTTGGTACAGCTCGATCGCAACAGCGTGATCGATGTGCACTTCGATAAACGCTTCAGGCGCATCGAAGTCATCAAGGGCAATGCCTTGTTCGACGTGGGCAAGGATATGCGTCGGCCCATGCTGGTGAATGTGGGCGGCCATGTATTGCAGGACATCGGCACCGTGTTCGACGTGAAGCGCGATGCCAGCGGCGACACGCTCACGGTAATCAGCGGTCGCGTGCGCGTGCTCAATGCCGCCGACGAATCGAAGCAGGGCGGCATCGCGGCGCTGTTGAGCGCCGATCCGGTCGCCGATCTCACCACCGGCCAGCAGATTTCACTGAGCGTATCGGGCGTGAGCATCAAGCAGCCTGCGCAGGTGGCCAAGGTCACCGCGTGGCTGCCGTCGGAGATCCGCTTCCAGCACGAAACCATCGGCAACGTGGCGCGGCGCTTCAATGCGTACACCAGCAAGCCGCTGGTGATCGAGAACGGCAGCATTGCCGATGAACGCATCAGCGGCATCTTCCACGCGGACAACCCGCAGGCGTTCGCGGCCTATCTGGCCACGCTGCCGGACGTGCGTGTGGTGGAGGAGCGCGACCGCGTGCGCATCATCGCCTCGAATCAAACTGACACGAAAGCCGGGCACCTGTAAGAAAAGATTCATGCAATCGGAGGTGCCCGGTTGCGCAAAACGAGGCTCTTGAAAGGTATAGGCCGGAAAAAACGCAGCGAGCGTTGATCGCCGGCAAGCCGTCTACCTCACTCAAGGTTGTTACCCCTCATGCGCAATCGTTTGGCTTTACATATCGCCCTCGTGCTCGGCGTCAGTCTTCCCCTGGCCACGTTCGCCCAAGCCAACGCCACCGTGCACACCACCGCCATCGCGGCGATGCCGCTGGCCAAGGCGCTGGAGAACTTCTCACACGAGGCGGGCATGCAGGTGGTCTATGGTTCGGAGATCTCCGACACCATCCGCAGTCCCGGCGCCGATGCCGGCTTGCCGCCGGAGCAGCAATTGCGTCAGTTGCTCGCAGGCACCGGCCTGAGCTACCGCCTGGTCACGCCGAACACGGTGACGATCGTCCCGGGAAACGTGGCAGCCAATGCGGGCAATCCGGCCTCCGCTGCGGTGACGATGGCCGGTAGTGCAGGCGCGGCAGCGACGAGCGATGCGACGGTCGCATCCGGCAATGGCAAGACGACCAAGGATCTCGATCAGGTCGTGGTGACCGCGCGCTCGGGTGTGGACGAACGCACCAAGGCACAGACCAGCTACTCGATCACCACCATCGATGAAGATCGCCTGCGCATGCAGAACCCCACCAGCGTCACCGAGGCACTGAAGTCGGTGCCGGGTTTCTGGGTGGAAGCGTCCGGTGGCGAAGCGAGCGGCAATATCCGCGCGCGCGGCATCCCGGTGGACGGCTTTGGTTCGGTGAACCTGCTCGAAGACGGCATCCCCGTGCAGCACGATCCCGCGCTTGGCTATCTCAATGCGGACCAGGCGTTTCGTCTGGATGAAACGATCGATCGTATCGAAGTGGTGCGTGGTGGCCCGTCGTCGATCTTCTATTCGAATGCGCCGGCCGGTGCGATCAACTTCATTCCGCGCCAGGTGGGCGATACGGCCGAGGGGTTGGTGAAGTACACCTTGGGCAACTACGGACTCAACCGTCTGGACTTCTGGTACGGCACGCCGATCGGCGACGGCTGGAAGCTGAGCACCGGTGGTTTCTATCGCCAGGACAATGGCATCCGCAGCCCGGGCTTTACCAACGATCAGGGTGGCCAGCTGCGCGCCACGCTGTCCAAGCAGTTCGAGAACGGCAGCCTCAGTTTCGATATCAAGCGCCTGGACGACAAGGTCGCGCTGGATCTTGGTATCCCGATGTATCGCAATGCCAGTGGCGATCTGCGGGCGGTGCCGGGCTTCAATGGAAACTACGGCACGCTGGCCGGTCCGGAGACCGAACACGTCCAGATGATCCAGGGCAACGGCAGCCTGTACAACTTCGACAATAGCCTCGGCACCCAGGTCAAGCGCACGCAGTTCACGGTGAAGTTCGACTACAACCTCGGCGATGGCTGGAAGGTTGCCGAGGACCTGCGCTACAGCGATACGGATACGGTGCGCAACGGCGTCTATCCGAACGCGGTGCAGACCACGGGCGATTTCTTCACCACGGCACAGAAGCAGCTCACCAAGTACTACCCGAACGCGGCCGGCATGCAGCTGCAGTATGTCGACAACGGCCAGACCTACAACGCCAGTCCCAACAACGGCCTGGTCGTGACGGGCGGCTTGCGCGGCATCACCATGCCGATGACCGAGCTCACCAGCGACACCCGCCTGCTGCGCAAGTTCGAGTTCGGCGACCAGACGCACGATGTGACGTTCGGTTACTACTACGCGCACTTCAACCAGGATTTCGACCGCTATTCGTCCACCGCCATCCTCACCGCGACGGACAATGCGCGCCTGCTCGACGTGGTGGCCGTGGACGGTGCCGGCAATACATTGGGCAAGCTGACCAACAACGGTATCTACGGTTACGGTTACGAGTGGGCGTATGCCAGCGGCACGTCCAGCACCAATGCGTTCTATGCGTCCGACGAATGGCAGATCAACGACCAGCTGCGCATCGACGGCGGTGCGCGTTGGGAGCGGGTGAACACCACCGGCTGGACTGAGCTGTCGCACAACGTGAATCTGGGTACGCCGCCGACCAACAACATCCTCACCGGCACCGGCCAGTTCGTGGATTACGACCACAGCTTCAGCAAGCTTGGCTGGACGCTGGGTGCGAACTACCAGTTCAGCGAGCACCAGGGTGTGTTTGCGCGTTACACCTCCACCTTTCGCCTGCCGAACCTGAGCTCGTACATCACCACGCCGACGGCCACGCCGATCACGCAGACGATGATCCTGCCGGAGATGGGCTACAAGTACAGCAACCGCTACATGGATGCGTACGCCACGCTGTTCTACACCAAGTACAACAACGTGAGCTTCAGCAACTATGTGTTCGACCCGAACACCGGTGTGTCCACGCCGCAGACGGGCTACGCCGATACCGAGACCTATGGTCTGGAACTGGAAGGCACGTTCTATCCGTCCAAGTATTTCGACGTGCAGTACACCGCGACCGTGCAGGATCCCAAGTACAAGGGCCTGACCTATACGACGGTGACAGCAGGCGCGCCGGTGCTGCTCGACTATGACGACAATCAGCTGATCCGCGTGCCCAAGAACAGCTTTCGCGTGGTGCCGGGCGTGAATCTGTTCGACGACAAGCTGCGCCTGCAGATGTCCTACGAGTACGAAGGCCGCCGCTATGTGGATACGGCCAACTCGGTCGTATTGCCGCAGTACCACACGATCGGCTTGAGCGCGCGCTACCAGATGACGCCGGAGCTTTCGTTCTTCCTGTATGCCGACAACCTCAACAACTCGCTGGGTCTGACCGAGGGCAATCCGCGTGCCGGCGAACTGGCGAGCAGCGACGCCACCAAGAGCGTGTTCATTGCGCGACCGCTGCTCGGTCGCTCCTTCCGCGCCTCGGTCATGTACCGGTTCTGATTGTGTTTGGCGGACGTCCTGCGCGCCGCTCCGCATGGCGGCGCGCGGGACGGTTGTCCTGCTTCGGGAAGCAAGCGATGAATGAGAATACGCGCAGTCGTTTCGGGTATCTGGCGCTGGTGGCGCTGTGGCTGGCCGTGTTGGGCGTGGCGTGTGCCACGGACCGTGCGCCGGATGTGGTGCTGCAGGGGCAGTTGACGGGCAGCGACAACCACAGCTATCGCGAGGTGCCGTTCCAGGTGCCGACGGGTGTCAATCGGATCACCGTGCAGTTTGAATCCACGGGGCGCGCCGAGCACACCACCATCGATCTTGGTTTGGAAGATCCCACCGGTTTCCATGGTCAACAAGGCCTGCGCGGCTGGACGGGCGGCAGCAAGCAGCTGTTCACCGTGGGTGCGGTCGACGCGACGCCGTCATTTGCGCCAGGGCCGATCCAGCCGGGCCGCTGGGCCCTGCTGCTGGGCATTCCCAATATCCGTCCCGCCTCGAAGGCGGAATACACCGCCAGGATCTGGTTTGGCCATCCGGGCGATCCGGCGTGGTTGCCGGCTGTGCTCAATCCGCCCTTGCGCAAGGAGATGGCCTGGTATCGCGGCGACCTGCATATGCACGGCGCGCACAGCGACGGCAGCTGTCCGACGCAGAGCGGTGACGGACGTGCACCGTGTCCGTTGATCTTCACCGTGGAAGAGGCGGCCAGACGCGGACTGGACTTCATCGCGCTCAGCGATCACAACACGGTGTCCCAGGCCAACGACATCCGCGAATTGCAGCCGTACTTCGATCACCTGCTGCTGATACCGGCGCGTGAGGTGACCACTTTCCAGGGGCATGCGAATCTGTTCGGCACCACCGAGCCGCTGGATTTCCGTCTGGGCAGCAAGTCGGTTCCTGACTGGAACGCCTTGCTGACGCAGGCCACCGCCTTGCACGGCGTGTTCTCGATCAACCATCCCATCCGCCCCAACGACGAAACCTGCATGGGCTGCGGCTGGACGCCCGCGAAGCCGGTCGATATGCATCTGGTGCAGGCCATCGAGGCGGTCAATGGCATCGACGCCATGAGCCCGCAGCACACCGGCATCCCGTTCTGGGAGGCGCAGCTCAACCAGGGCTTCCATCTCACCGGTATCGGCGGCAGCGACAACCACAATGCGAAAGTGGCGTTGCCGTTCCCCGGCGGCAGCATGGCCATCGGCCTGCCGACCACCGTGGTTCACGCCAGTGAGCTGTCGATGAAGGCCATCCTCGATGCGATTCGCGCCGGGCATGTGTTCATAGACGTACAAGGCACCCGCGACCGCGCCATCGATGTCGTGGCGACCGTGGGCGACCACTCGGCGGAAATGGGCGATGCCTTGAGCGCGCCGGCCGGCAGCACGGTTCGCATCACTTTGCATACCGAGGCGCTGGACCAGGCGCATGCGCAAATCATCGTGGATGGAAAGCCCTTGCAGACGAAGGATGCGCTGGTCATTGGTGGCGCGAAGCAGACCTTGTCGTTCGATTGGCCCAGCGATGGCGGGCGACACTGGCTGCGCGCCAATGTCCGCGGTGCCGATGGCAGCCTGTTGATCGTTGGCAATCCGATCTACTTCAACTGATGGCGTGCATCGACGCTACCTGGCTAGGTAAAACTACGGAGGCGCGATCCGGACGGCTCGGTTAAAACGACCGGACGCGCAGCTCGTTGGATGACGAGGATCCAGGCCATGAAAGCGTTGCTACTGTCGATCGCGATGTCCTCCACCTTGGCGCTTGCTCCCGTGGCGGCATGGAGCGCAGACGCCGCCGCGCAAGCGCCAAGCCCCAAGGACATCCAGCAACGCACGGTTGCCCGCCGCGCTACCGAAGCGGTGATCTGGGGCATGCCGGCGGTCAACTATCAGTTGATGCAGGACGCGTTCGAGCAGCTGCAGGGCGGCATGAACCAGGTCGCCTATTGGTCGCGGCCGGTCAACTGGAAGGACCAGACGCTCACACCCAACCCCGACACCATCTACTTCATGCCGTTCTACGACACCAGGATCGGCCCCGTGGTGATGGAAATTCCGCCGGCCGAGGAAGGCGCTTCCATTACCGGCAGCGTGGACGACAGTTGGCAAAATGCGCTGGAAGATGTCGGCCCGGCCGGCGTGGACAAGGGCAAGGGCGGCAAGTATCTGATCCTTCCCCCGGGCTACAAGGACAAGGTGCCGGCGGGCTATATCCCGATGGCGTCGGACACGTATCGCGGTTTTGCGATCCTGCGCTCCAACCTCAAGAGCGGCAGCGACGCCGATATCGACAAGGCCGTCGCGTACGGCAAGCGCGTCAAGTTCTATCCGTTGTCGGCAGCCAACAAGAGCGGCGGCCCCGACACCAAGTTCGTGGATGTGTATGACAAACCGTTCGATGCCACCATCCCTTACGACAGTCGATTCTTCGAGGCATTGAATCGTTTCGTGCAGGCCGAGCCCTGGGCCACGCGCGACAAGGCGATGATCGACATGCTCAAGTCGTTGGGTATCGAGAAGGGCAAGCCGTTCAATCCTTCCGCCGAGACCAGGCAGGCCTTGGACGCTGCTGCGCTGGAGGCCAAAGCGGCGATCGACCTGGGCTATGAGCAGGTGTTCGTGCCGCCGTTCTTCGACAACACGCATTGGGCGCTGCCCGCCGCGCAGGAAACGCTGGCAGGCATGATGACCACCTTCAGCAACCCCGACAGCTACCCGATCGATGGTCGCGCCGTGATTTACTCCATGGCGTATTTCAGTACCAAGCACCTGGGTACCGGGCAGTTCTATCTGCTCACGATCAAGGACGCGCAGGGCAAGCGCATGGACGGTGGTAAAAACTATCGCCTGCATGTGCCGCCCAAGGTGCCCGTCAGGCTTTATTGGTCGGTGACAGCGTACGACGGCGAGACGCACGCCTTGATCCGCAACATGCGCTGGGCAAGCCGCGGCTCGAATACCCCGGGCCTGCAGACGAATGCGGATGGTTCGGTGGATATCTATTTCGGTGCGAAGGCGCCCAATGGAAAGGAGGCCAATTGGGTGCCCACTGATCCCGCGCGTCCGTTCGAACTGCTGTTCCGCTTCTATGGGCCGGAGAAAGCGTTCTTCGACAAAGCCTGGAAGTTGACGGACCTCGAGCCTCAGCCGTAAGGGCCTGCGGCTCGCACGAGGTACCAGGCAGACGCCCGCATCAAGCCAGCGCAGGACAGGGCCCGATTGTCGAGGTCTGTCGCGAACAGGCGATCAAATTCTTGCGTCCCGCGCCCCGACGACGGGAAGTCCCGCGCGATGCGTCGCAAGGCATGTGCCGAGTAAATTTACGTAGACCTTGTACGTAGTCTCTCGGATTGTCAGACCCCGCCAAATTCGCGACCGTGATAGCTGGCACGTTGCCTGTGCACTGGGTGCTCCAGGCCTGGGCCGCGCGCATCACGGATATCAGCGGTCAGCTTGCACGGCGGCCGCCTGATGCAGCGAAGGATCGACCATGTCGGGAGTACTGGGAATGCACGATTCAGCCCGCTCTGGCGGAGCGCCGGCGCGCAGAATGTTCGCCTGCGGCTGGGCCGTGCTGTGCCTGCTCGGTGCCCTGGCGTGGAGCCAGGTCTGCATGGCTGCGCAGGACCCATTGCCTTCATGGAACGACGGCGCGACCAAGCAGCAGATCGAGAGCTTCGTCAAGAAAGTCACCACCAGCGGCTCGCCCGATTTCGTCGATCCGGCCAAACGCATCGCCGTGTTCGACAACGATGGCACCTTGTGGGCGGAGCAGCCGGCCTATTTTGAATTCTTCTTTGCGCTGGATCAGCTCAAGGCCCTGTCGCCCCAGCACCCGGAATGGAAAACCACTGAGCCGTTCAAATCCGCGCTTGCCGGCGACATGAAGGGTCTGGCGGCGTCGGGTGAGAAGGGCGTGCTCGAGCTGGTGGCCGCCACGCATTCGGGCATGACCACCGATGAGTTCGCGCGCAACGTGAACCAGTGGGTGTCCACCGCGCAACATCCAAAGTCGCACCGGGTGTTCACCGAGATGGTGTACCAGCCCATGCTCGAGCTGTTGCACTACCTGCGCGACAACGGCTTCAAGACCTACATCGTGTCCGGCGGCGGGCAGGACTTCATGCGCGCCTGGGTGCCTGCGGTGTACGGCATTCCACCCGAACAGATTGTCGGCAGCCAGGGTGAGCTGAAGTACGAGCTGCAGAACGGCAAGCCGGTGCTGATCAAGCTGCCCAAGGTGGCGCTGATCGATGACGGCCCGGGTAAGCCCGTCGGCATCCAGCGATCGCTCGGCGTGAAACCCATCTTCGCCTTCGGCAACTCCGACGGCGACCAGCAAATGCTCGAGTGGACGACGTCGGGCGATGGCGCGCGTTTCGCCGGCCTGGTCCATCACACCGACGCGGCGCGCGAGTGGTCGTACGACCGCCAGTCGAAGATCGGCAAGCTCGACAAGGCACTGGATGAGGCCACGGCCAAGGACTGGACCGTGGTGGACATGAAGAAGGATTGGAAAGTCATCTACCCCGCTGAAAAGCAGTAGCGCAAGAGACGGCGTTGGGCATTGGACGCCGTTGCGGCATGAACGATGTGGTCACCGTTGGCTGCCTTGCGCAGTCGTGAAGCACATGAGGAGGTTCCCATGTTTCGCCCGTGGCAGCGCAGCAGATTGTTGACATCAATCACCACGGTGGTCGCGACGGCATTGCTCGTCGTGGCCGCCGTGACCATTCAACCGCCCACGGCAAAGGCACAGCCGCCGGCACAGGACCAGCAGCAGGGCCAGTCGGACAACGGCAAGCCCAATATCCTCGTGATCTTCGGCGACGACGTGGGTCAGTCGAACATCAGTGCGTATTCGATGGGCCTGGTGGGCTATCGCACGCCCAACATCGACCGCATCGCCCGCGAGGGCATGATCTTCACCGACTACTACGCCGAGAACAGCTGCACGGCTGGTCGTTCGACCTTCATCACCGGCCAGACCGTGTTGCGTACGGGTCTGTCCAAGGTGGGCATGCCCGGCGCCAAGGCCGGTTTGCAGGATCGCGATGTCACCATCGCCCAGGCGCTGAAGGGCCAGGGCTATGCCACGGCACAGTTCGGCAAGAACCATCTGGGCGACCGCGATGAATTCCTGCCGACCAAGCATGGTTTCGACGAATATTTCGGCAATCTGTACCACCTCAATGCCGAAGAAGAGCCGGAGCGTCCCTACTGGCCGTCGAATGACCCGGCCTTCCTCAAGGTCTACAACCCGCGCGGTGTGATGCACACCTTCTCGGATGGCAAGATCCAGGACACCGGTCCGCTCAACGTCAAGCGCATGGAAACCATTGACGACGAAACGACGGGTGCGGCGATCGGCTATATCCAGAAGCAGGCGCAGGCCAAGCAGCCGTTCTTCGTCTGGATGAACTTCACGCGCATGCACATCTTTACCCATGTGCGTCCGGAGTACATCGGCAAGGCAGGCCTGGGCAAGGGCCATGAATACGCCGATGGCATGTGGGAGATGGACCAGAACGTCGGCAAGTTGCTCAAGACACTCGATGACGCGGGCATCACCAAGAACACCATCGTTATCTTCACCACCGACAACGGCCCGAACTTCTTCACCTGGCCGGACGCCGCCAACACACCGTTCCGCAGCGAGAAGGATTCGAATTGGGAAGGCGCCTTCCGCGTGCCTGCGATGATCCGTTGGCCGGGGCATATCCGTCCCAATACGGTAAGCAATGCGCTGATGTCTGGGCTGGACTGGTTCCCGACCCTGGTGGCGGCAACCGGTGAGACCGACATCGTGAGCAAGCTGGCCAAGGGCCTGAGCATCGGCGGAAAGTCGTTCAAGGTGCATCTGGATGGCTACAACTTCCTGCCGTATCTGACCGGTCAGACCAACACCCGACCACGCGATGAGTTCTTCTATTTCGACGACGATGCGCAACTGGTCGCCGTGCGCTGGGATCCCATGGCACCGGGCGCGGTCACGCCCGACGCGTGGAAGGCCGTGTTCTGCGAACAGCGCGCGCCAGGCGGTTTGCAGATCTGGATGGAACCGTTCACCTGTCTGCGTCTGCCCAAGCTGTACAACCTGCGCATGGATCCGTACGAGCGCGCTGACATCGGTCCTACCACCGGCTATTACCGTTGGGAGACGGAGAACGCGTACGTTGCCATCGAAGCCAACCTGCGCGCGGCCCGGTTCCTGGCGACGTTCAAGGACTATCCGCCGAGCCAGTCGCCTGACTCCTTCACCATCGACAAGGCGGTCGAACAGCTGAAGATGGAGCTGCAGAAGCAGGGCAAGTAAGGACTGGCGAAGGGCGGCCTTCGTGCCACTACTCGCAAGCCAAAGGCAGGCTGCCCGCATCCGTGCGGGCAGTCTGCGTTTTGGATGGCCTGGTCTTCGACAGGGCGGTGCGCAAGGCGTATCTGCCCGCGATTACTTAAGTAGCTCTACGCAGCGCGCTGGGTCCCTATACTCAAAAGACAATCCATCCCGCGCGAGATCCATGCCCGCCATGAAGCCGCCACGCGTTGGAAAACATGCCTTTGTGGCGTTGCCCGTCAACGCCGCCACCGCACGCTGGTCGGCCCTGCTGTTGTTCGGCTCGGGCGCCGCGTCCTTGGTGTATCAACTGTTGTGGATCAAGCAGCTCTCGCTGGTGGTGGGCGTGGAGGTCTATGCCGTCACCATTGCCGTGAGCGCGTTCTTCGCGGGACTGGCCATCGGCGGTGCGTGGTGGGGACGTACCGCCGATGGGCTCTCCCATCCCTTGCGTCTATACGCATGGCTTGAAGTGGCGGTCGGTGTGCTCGGCGTTGGGGCGACCTTGCTGTTGCCGCACAGTGCCGAGCTCTTCGCGCAGCTGGAGCAACGAGTCGGTTGGCTCGCGTGGCTGCTTCCCTTCGTGCTGGTGGGCGCACCCGCGGTGGCGATGGGAGGCACGCTGCCTGTGCTGGTGCGTGCCAGCGCCAGCGACAGCGTGGCGGGCACGGGCGGGCGCCTTTACGCGGCGAATACGGCGGGAGCGATTGCCGGCGTGCTGGCCGCGCCGTTTGTGTTGCTTCCCGCCCTCGGCGTGCAGGGCACCGCGTTGGCAGCGGCCGCTGTCAATGCGCTGGCTGCGGCTGTGGCGTGGATGCTGGATCGTCGTTATGCCTCCGTGCCGCCGGACAACAAGGAAAGGCCGGTAGCGTCCCCTCGCGGCGCGCGCCTCGCGCTGACGCTCTATGCCATCGCCGGCGGCATCGCGCTGGGCTACGAAGTGATCTGGTCGCAGACCGTGGTGCAGTTCATGACGACGCGCGCTTTTGCGTTTGCCATGATGCTGGCCGTCTATCTGCTCGGCTTGATGCTGGGCAGCGCCATCCACGCGCGCTTCGCCGATCGGGTGCGCAACGGCTGGTTCGCCTTCGGCATACTGATCGCGCTCGCAGGCCTGGTGGCCTTGCTGCAGGTCAGCGTGCTGGGCGCTTGGATGCCGGCGTTGCAGAGTCAGGCAGCCGATCTGCTGACGAGCCTCACCGGCAGTCGCCTCGCCACGATGTGCGCGCGCTTCGCCGTCGCCGCCATCGTGGTGGTGTTGTTGCCGACGCTGTTGCTTGGCGCGGCATTTCCCGCGGTGCTGCGCCTCTGTGCGCAACCCGGACACAGCGGCCGCGGCGTGGGTTTCGCGGTGGCGGTCAATACACTGGGCGGCATTGCGGGTACTGCCTTGACGGGCTTCGTGCTGGTGCCGACGTTTGGACTGGTGCGCTCGCTCGCTTTGCTTGCCCTCGCGGCGGCGGTGGTCGGCGTGACCGCGGTCTTTGCGGGTTCGGCTTCGCGCGAACGGTCGCGCTGGATCGTGGTCGCCGTGGGCGTCTGTACCGTGGCGGTCGCCATGCTGACGCCGCCGCAGAAGCTGGCGACCTTGTTATCGCAGGCGCGTGGCGGCGAACTGACCTACTACCAGGAAAGCCGCGGCGGCACGGTCGCCGTGCTGGCGCAGGGGCAGGGCGACAACCGTTTCCATCGGCTCTATATCCAGGGTGTATCCAATTCCGGCGATACCCTGCCTTCGCAGCGTTATATGCGGCTGCAGGCCTTGCTGCCGTTGCTCATCCATCGCGGCGAGCCGCATTCGGCCTTGGTGATCGGTTTCGGCACGGGCATCACGGCCGGTGCGCTGTCGCAGTATCCGGGGCTGACCACGCGCGTGTGCGCCGAACTGCTGCCTGCCGTGGTGAATGCATCGGCGCAGTTCAAGGGCAACTACCGGGCGGGCAGCGATCCGGGTCTCGATATCCGTCTGCGCGACGGACGCCGCGAGCTGTTGGTCAGCCCGCAGACCTACGACGTGATCACGCTGGAACCGCCGCCGCCTTCGGCTGCGGGCGTGGTGAACCTGTATTCGCGCGATTTCTACCAGCTGGCATCGCGGCGCCTCGCGCCCGGCGGCATCCTCGCGCAATGGTGGCCCATCGCCACGCAGAACGATGAGGATTCGCGCGCCATGGTGCGTGCCTTCCTCGATGCCTTCCCGCACGCCACGCTGTGGACCACCGAGCTGCATGAGATGTTGTTGGTCGGGTCCAACGAGCCGATCGAGCTGGACGCGGCACGCATCGCGCAGCGCTTCAACCAACCGTCCGTGACACGGGCACTCGGCGAGGTCGGTGTGGCTACGCCTGCTGCGCTGCTGGCGACGTGGGTCACCGGTCGGGCGGGCCTCGAGCGCTACGCCGGTAACACGCCCGCAGTGACCGACGATTGGCCGAGCATCGAATATGGCTCGTGGCTGCGGCGTAATGAGATTGTGCGCGTACTGCCGGAACTGGCGACGTTGCGCACCGAGCCACCGCTGCACGGAGCTGATCCGCAGCTCATCGATGCGATGCATCACGAGCGCGACGTACTGTTCACCTTCTACGCGTCAGGGTTGGCGGCATACCAGGGCGATCGCGACCAATGGTCCGAAGCACTCGGCCTGGTGATGCACGCGGACGGTCAAAATCCCTACTACCGCTGGATCGCGGGCGGCGGACCGTGATGCGGCCAGCGACGGAGAGCGAGTGGACATGAATGCGAAAGAGGCCGTGGCGACGCTGCAGGCGCAGATGGAAACTTCCATCATCGGACAGCGCGAACTGATCCGTCAGATGATCGTGGGCCTGTTGGCCAATGGCCATCTGCTGCTCGAAAGCCTGCCCGGCCTGGCCAAGACGCGTGCCGTGAAAAGCATGGCCAGGAACCTCGACACCGAGATGCGCCGCATCCAGTTCACGCCAGACCTGCTTCCATCGGACATCACGGGCACGGAAGTGCTGCACCAGAAGGACGGCCAGAACGTATTCCAGTTCCAGCCGGGACCGATCTTCGGCAACGTGATTCTTGCGGATGAGATCAATCGTGCGCCCGCCAAGGTGCAGGCCGCCCTGCTTGAGGCGATGGAAGAGCGACAGATTACCGTCGCCGGCACCACGCACAAGATGCCCGACCTGTTCATCGTAATGGCCACGCAAAACCCGATCGAGCAGGAAGGGACGTATCCGCTTCCCGAAGCCCAGCTCGACCGCTTCCTGATGAAAGTGCTGGTGGACTACCCGGACAAGGACAGCGAAGTCAGCGTGCTCGAGCTGGTGCGCAGCGAAGAAGTGGGTGCGTCCCAGGGCTCGGGTGCGGAGCAGGCCACGCGTATTGCACCCGCCAGCGTGTTCGAAGCGCGCGGCGAGATCCATGGCATGCATGTGGCGCCGGCGATCGAGCAGTACATCATGGCCCTGGTCGATGCCACGCGGCATCCGGCCAACTACGACAAGACGCTGGCCACCTGGATCCAGGTCGGCTCCAGCCCGCGCGGCGGCATTGCGCTGGAACGCACCTCACGCGTGCATGCGTGGCTGGAAGGTCGCGACCATGTCACGCCGGACGACGTGCGCGCGATGGTGCATCCGGTATTGCGCCATCGCCTGATCCTTTCCTACGACGCCAGCGCCGAAGGCATCCATGCCGATCAGGTGATCGACAAGATTCTGGAGCTGGTGGCCGTGCCGGCCTGAGCGGGAGGTTTGAGCGATGGCTGACGTGGCGGACCAAGACGTCGGTACGGTCTATGTCACGCCGGCGTACCTGGCGCGGATGGAATACGATGCGCGCCGCCTGCGCGCCACACCGCATCGACCGCACCACAGCATCCTTGCGGGCCGTCACGCCTCGCGCCTGCGCGGACGTGGCTTGAATTTCGAAGAGATCCGCGCCTACGTGCCGGGTGATGATCTTCGTCATCTGGACTGGAAGGCTTCCTCACGCGTCGGTCACGCGCTGGTGCGTTCGTATACGGAAGAGCGCGACCGCCCCGCGCTGTTCGTGGTCGACCAGCGCATTTCGATGTTCTACGGCACGCGTCGTGCGATGAAGTCGGTGGTCGCGGCGGAGCTGGCCGCGCTGGGTGCGTGGATGTCGTTCCAGGCCGGCGACCGTGCCGGCGCGGTGGTGTTCGACGACAACCATATCCAGAGCATCCGCGCCCATCGCAGCCGCTCGCGCGTGCTCGCGGTGCTCGGCGCGCTGGCGCGCAGCAACCAGGCGTTGCGTGCGGACGATCCGGTGCGCATCAATCCCGGGCAACTGGATGCCGCCTTGCGGGCAGCGCTGCACCTGGCGACGCACGATTACCTGGTCTTCATCGTCAGCGATTTCCTGGGGGCGGACGAACAGACCCTGCAGCTGATCCGCGAACTGGCCACGCACAACGATGTGGTGGCGGCCCTGGTGTTCGATCCATCCGCTCGATCGCTGCCGGACCGGGGCAAGATCGTCGTCACCGAGGGCGAGTTGCAGGTGGAGCTGGATTTTGATCGCAAGACGGTTCGCGAGCCGCTGAGCACCATGTTCGACCAGCGCCTGCAGGAAACCGTGGAACTGGTGCAGCGCTGCGGCGTGCCCATGCTGGCCATCGATACCGAACAGCCGACGCTGCTGCAGGTGGCGCACATGCTTGGCCACTTCGCCTGGCGTGGGAGGTAGGCCGTGCTGCTGCTTCCCGACAAGCCGATGGCCTCGATTGCCGATCTCAAGGACATCCCCGCGCCGCCGCCGGTGTCCTACGCACCGCAGACGGCCGGATGGTGGGTGGTCGGCGGACTGATCGTGTTTGGCGTACTGGTGTATGCGTTCCTTCGTTGGCGCAGGTGGCGGCGCAATCGCTATCGGCGCGAAGCGCAGGCCGAACTGGATGCCATCGAGCGTGCGGCCAGCAATGCGGCCACGCGCGAGGAGGCGCTGGCGGCGCTCCCCGCGCTGGTCAAGCGCACGGTGCTGTCGTGGGCGCCACGGCAGGAGGTGGCGCCGCTCAGCGGCGAAGCGTGGCTGCGTTATCTCGATCGCACCTATCCGCAAGGTGGTTTCGTGCAAGGCCCCGGACGCCAGCTCGACGCACTGGCTTACGGGCCGGGTCAGATCAGCAAAGACGAACTCCATGCCCTGATAGCACTGCTGCATCACTGGATCGACGACCATGTGGCAGCTTGAGCATCCCTGGCTGCTGCTGGTGTTGCCGCTGCCGCTGCTGGTGTGGTGGCTGTTGCCGCCGTACGGCGAACGCACGCGCGCCGTGCGCGTGCCGTTCTTCGACGAACTGACCAAGGCCACCGGGCAGACGCCTGCGCGCGGCGCCGTGGTCTTGCGTGGCAATTGGCTGCGTCGCGTGCTGGCACCGTTGTGCTGGGTGCTGGTGGTGCTGGCCCTGGCCGGACCGCAGCATCTGGAACCGCCGATCGAACGCACCGAATCGGCACGCGACCTGCTGTTGGCGATCGACTTGTCAGGCTCGATGGCGACACCCGATTTTGTGGATCCGCAAGGGCAGCGCATCGATCGCTTGAGCGCAGTGAAGGGTGTGGTCGACGATTTCATCGCCCATCGCACCACCGATCGCATCGGCCTGATCGTGTTCGGCACCAACGCGTTTCCGCAGGCGCCGCTGTCGCTCGATCACGTGGCTGTGCGCGAACTGCTCGATGAACTTCGCGTGGGCATGGCGGGCGAACAGACGGCTATCGGCGATGCCATCGGCGTGGCGGTGAAGATGACCGAGCACTCCCAGCAGCGCGAGCGCGTACTGATCCTGCTGACGGACGGCAACGATACGGCGGGCCGCATTCCCGCGGACAAGGCCGCCGAGATCGCCAAGGCCGGCCATATCGTGATCCATACCATCGGCATCGGCGATCCCGCCGCGAAAGGCGAAAACCGCGTGGATCTGGAAGCACTCCAGCGTATCGCCAGCGCCACGGGCGGGCGCAGTTTCCGTGGCGAAAACCGCGAGCAGCTGGCCGACATCTACGCGCTGCTGGACCGCGTGACACCGAGCAAGGTGAAGCATTCGGTCTATCGGCCCAAGCTCAAGCTCTACTACGTGCCGCTGGGTGCGGCCCTGCTGTTGATGATCGCCTATCACCTGCTGATGCTGGGCGTGCTGGCGCCGCTGGCACGTCGTCGCGCGCTGTCGCAGCTGGCGCCCGGCGGGTCGGAGAGCTGAGATGGAACAAGGCTTCCATTTCATCCGACCGCTATGGCTGCTGTTGCTGCCGGTGGGACCGCTGCTGCTGTGGTGGTGGGGCCGCCGCAACGATCCGCTGCAGCGCTGGAAGGGCATGATTGCGCCGCATCTGCTGGCGCATCTGGTGGTGGGCGACAGCGAACGCTGGCGGCCGCGGCCCATACATCTGGTTTGCGCCGTGCTCGTGCTCGGCAGCATCGCCTGTGCCGGCCCCACCTGGGAACTGGAATCGCCACCGTTCGCGGAGGATCGCGCGCCGCTCGTCGTGGCGATGGATCTTTCGGCGGCGATGAACGCGATGGATGTGTCGCCCACGCGGCTGGAACGCGCCAAGCAGAAAGTGCGCGACCTGATGGCCTTGCGCGTGGGCGGCCGCACCGGCCTCATCGTCTACACCAGTTCGGCCCACATGGTGCTGCCGCCGACGGACGATGCGGCGCTGATGGAAATGTTCCTCGCGGCGTTGAGCACCGACCTGCTGCCCGCCGGCAAGGGACTCAACGCAGGCTCGGCGCTCACCCTGGCCGACAAGCTGCTCAACGCGGAGAGCGATCCGGGCACCATCGTCTTCTTCACCAGCGGCTTCGACGATGCGCAGATCCCGGCGTTCGTGTCACATCGGCAACATTCGCGACAACAGGTATTGATGCTGGCCGTGGGCACCACCGAGGGCGGCCCGTTGCGCGGCGCCAATGGCCAGATCCAGACGGGTTCGGATGGCGCACCCGTCAACGCCAAGCTGGACGACGCGGCGCTGCAGCGACTCTCCACCCAGGCGCATATCCCGCTGGCCAGCGTCACCTCCGGCAACGAGGACATGCAATGGGTGCAGCGCGAGGCCGTGCATCACCTGCAGATCGTCAAGGACAACTCGTCGGTGCACTGGAAGGAGTACGGCTACTTCCTGTGCTATCCCCTGGTGCTTATCGCGCTGTTCTGGTTCCGGCGCGGCTGGATGGTGCGCTGGGTGTTCGTGCTCGGTTTTGCCGGGCTCGCGATGCATCCGACCTCGGCGATGGCGGCGGACTGGCAGGTGGCCGACTGGTTCTTCACTCCCGACCAGCAGGGCCGCTGGTACTACGAGCATCGCGATTTCGAAAAGGCGGCACAGCGCTTCCAGGATCCCACCTGGAAGGGCTGGGCCTTGTACCAGCACGGCCGCTGGGATGACGCGCGCAAGATCTTCGAAACCCTGCCGGGTGCGGACGCGAAGTTCATGACCGGCAACAGCTACGCCCACCAGTTCGAGTACGAGGAAGCCAAGGAAGCCTACGACGAGGCGCTGCGCATGCGTCATCCCTTCCCCGAAGCGGAGGCCAACCTGCGCCTGATGGTCACGCTGATGAAGCAGCGCGAGAGCGTGCCGGCTGAAGACCAGGACGATGAAAGCCGGCCCGACCAGGTCAAGCAGGACAAGGAAGGCGCCAAGGGCAAAGGCCAGATGCAGGTGATGGGCAAGCGTCCCACGCAACTGCCCGCCGATGTGTGGATGCGCAACCTGAGCGTGTCGCCCGCCGATTTCCTGCGCACCAAGTTCAGCGTCGAAGACGGCCAGCCGGCGCCCGCGCCAGCGAGCAGCGCAGGGGGAACGCCACCATGAAATGGTTGATGGCATGCCTGCTGTGTCTGGGCGTGGTCATCGCCCATGCCGACGAGCCAGCGGCACCAACGGCGCCGCCTATGCGGGTGCGCGCGCACCAGGAGCCGGCCGGTACGCTGATGCAGGGAGAAACGGCCCGCATCGTGGTGGACGTGCTGACCTCCGATTTCTTCATCGACGCACCGGTGTTGCCGGAGCTGCACGTCGACGGCGCCTATCTGTCGTTGTCGGCGGAGACGCCGGGACACCTGGTCGAGACGGTGGACGGACAGACCTGGTCGGGTGTCTCACGCACCTATCTGATCACGCCGCTGATGTCGGGCACGATGGCGATACCCTCGTTCGAGATCACCGCCCATCTCGGCGCGCAACACACACCGGTCACGGTGCAGACGCAGCCGCTGTCCCTGCAGGTGCAGGCCCTGGTGCTGCCGCAGGGCGTCACCGAAGCGCTGATCGCCCGCTCGCTGAAGATCACCCAGACCATCACGCCGGACGACGGCGGGTTGCATGTCGGCGACACGCTGACCCGCCGCATCGAGATAGCCGCCGAAGGTGCGCCGGCGATGATGTTGCCGCCCAGCCGCTTCGCGCCGGTGGACGGCCTGACCTTGTATCCGGCCTCGCCGGTGGTGCGCGATGCGGTGGACAACCACGGCGGCTTCGTCGGGGGCACGCGCGTGGACACCGCCAGCTACGTGATCGACCACCGAGGCCGCTACACCTTGCCGCCGATCAGCGTGCGCTGGATGGACATTCGCACGCGCCAATGGCGCGAGAGCAGCGTGCCCGCCGTGCATTTCCATGCCTGGTGGGGAGCCCCGAACAAGCCGCGATTTGCGTTGCCGCAGCGCGGCTTCATGCCACGTCTGCTCGGCTGGTTCTCCAGCGATGCGGGGCTGGCGCTGGTGATGCTGGCCGTACTGGCGGGGCTTGCCTGGTATTTCCGCGCCTGGTGCACGCGGCAATGGCGGCGCTGGATGGATTGGCGATATCGGTGGCGCCATCGCGAAGCCGTCGCCTTCCGTGCTGTTCGCCGTCGACACAGCGAGACATCAGCTGCCGCGCTTGCGCAAACCATCGACGCATGGGTGCGCCGGGTCGCGGACGATGGCGCACCCGACAGTATCGGCGGCTGGATGGCGCGCTACGGCGATGCCGCGCTGAGCGATCAGTGGAACGCGCTGCAGGATTCCCTGTATGGCGCCAACGGCAGCTCGTGGTCCGCCAAGGCGCTGGTCGATGGACTGGCCGACGCCAGGAGCCAATGGAAGCGCAGCCGCTGGCGCTGGCGACAACCGCCGGCCTTGCCGCCGCTCAATCCCGCCGCGTGAAGCGTGCCGCGCATTCACGGCGTCATCGCACACACCCGCTACCATGCCCGCGCGGCTGTTGAAACACAGCGCCACGGGAAGCGGCGCATACACTCGTACAGGCTTGGGGAGAGGGCATGGGGCGTTCCAGGAAGAGCCACGGCAAGCGCTCTGGTAAGGGTGCATCCGCGCGTCCCGCCGCACCTGCAAGCGCGCCCGTATCGACACAGGAGCGTCGCGGGCTCTGGTGGCTTCCACTCGGCGTGGCCGTGCTGGTGCTGGTGGTGCTGGGCATCTGGTGGCTGCGCGTGCCGTCGCCGGGGGTGGCGACCACGCCCGTGGCATCCGTGGCTACCGCACCCACGCCACCTGCTGCCGCGTTGCCGCCGGCCCACTATGTGGGCGCGCAGGCCTGTGCGTCATGCCATGCGAAAGAAGCGCAGGCCTGGCAGTCGTCGCATCACGCGCTGGCCATGCAGGTGGCCAATGATCAAACCATCGAAGGCCATTTCGAAGGCGCGCTGAAGCAAGACGGGGCCGTCGCCAGTTTCTCCAGGCGCGGCAACGCTCATGTGGTCAAGACCGATGGGCCCGACGGCAAGCCCACCGAGTTCGAGGTGAAGTACACCTTCGGCGTCTATCCGCTGCAGCAGTATCTGGTCGAGTTTCCCGATGGCCGCCTGCAGGCGCTGCGTGCGTCGTGGGATGCGCGTCCGGCAGCCGAAGGCGGCCAGCGCTGGTTCAACCTGTATCCGGGCGAGCACATCGACGCGCACGACACGCTGCACTGGACGCGCCTGAATCAGAACTGGAACTACATGTGCGCGGACTGCCATTCCACCAACGTGCAGCGCAACTTCGACCTGGCAAGCAATACCTTCAAATCCAGCTGGAACGAGCTCAACGTAGCCTGCGAAGCCTGCCACGGCCCCGGCTCGCGCCATGTCGATTGGTCGAAGGCGGGGCAGGCGGCACAGCATGCCGATCCATCGATGGGCCTCACGATCGCGCTGGACGAGCGCAAAGGCGTGCACTGGATTCCCAATCCTGTCAGCGGCAACCCGGCGCGCAGCGCGCCGCTGGCGACGCATCGCGAAGTGGAAACCTGCGCGGTCTGCCATTCGCGCCGCAGCATCATCGCCAAGGACACCGCACCCACCGGCCGGCTGATGGATACGCACGATCCCGTGCTGCTGGCCGAAGGCCGCTACCACGCAGATGGTCAGCAACTGGATGAGGTGTATATCTACGCCTCCTTCCTGCAGAGCCGCATGTACGCCAAGGGCGTGACCTGCAGCGACTGCCACGATCCGCACACCGGCAAGACGCGTGCGCAAGGCAATGCCTTGTGCGAGAGCTGCCATACCCCGGCGGTCTACGACACCGCGGCGCACCACATGCACAAGGAAGGCAGCGCCGGTTCGCAGTGCGTGGCCTGCCATATGCCATCGAAGAACTACATGGTGATCAATGCACGTCCGGATCATTCGATCCGCGTGCCGCGTCCGGATCTGAGCGTGCAATACGGCGTGCCCAATGCCTGCGCCAACTGCCACGCCGACAAGGGTGCGCAGTGGGCCGCCGACGCGATCGCCAAGGCGCATGGTCCCGAGCGCAAGGGCTATCAGCATTTCGTGGAGGCCTTGGATGCCGCGCGTCGCGGCAAGCCGGGTGCGTCAGCCCTGCTGACCACGCTGGCCGCCGATGCCGGCTCGCCGGCGATCGCGCGCGCCACCGCAGTCAACGAGCTCCACCGTTACGCCAGTCCCGATGCCTTGCCCACCATCCAGACCGCGCTGGCGGATACCGATCCGCTGCTGCGCGCCGCCGCCCTCGATGCCTTGCTGGCCTTCCCCACCCAGGTGCGCGGACCACTGGCCGCGCCGCTCGCCGACGATGCGGTGCTCGCGGTGCGCGTGAAGGCGGGCCGCGTGCTGGCCGGCGTGCCCGATGACCAGCTCGATGTCGCCCAGCGCGGCGCACGCGATCGCGCCTTTGCCACCTACCAGCAGGCGCAGGCGGCGATCGCCGACCGTCCCGAATCGCATTACAACCTCGGCGTGGTTTACGTTGAACGCGGCGACACGGCGGCCGCGGAACAGGCGTTTCGCCAGGCGCTCAAGCTGCAGGCGGATTTTGTGCCGGCCTACATCAACCTCGCCGACATGTATCGCAACAGTGGCCACGAGGCGCAGGCCGAAGGCGTCATCGATGAGGGGCTGCGCGCCGTTCCCGGCAACGCGAACCTCCTGCATGCGAAGGGCTTGTCGCTGATCCGGCAGAACGAGACGAAGGAGGCCATGACATGGCTCGAGCGCGCCCACCGCGCCGAACCGGACAATGCCCGCTTCGCCTACGTCTATGGCGTGGCCTTGAATTCCGAAGGCAGGGGCGAGCAGGCGCGCACGCTGTGGGAAGCGAGCCTGCGCACCTCACCCTACGATGCATCGCTGCTGTTTGCGCTGGCCGGTGCGGAGCGCGATGCAGGCCACGCGGACAAGGCCCGCGAGTACGCCGAGCGGCTGGTGGCGGTGGCTCCGCGTTCGCGCGAAGCGCACGAACTGCTGCAGAGTCTGGGCGGCGACAGCACGCCCGTGTTCCATTGACCGGGCCCAGCTGCATCCTGGCGCGCACCGTCGCGCCAGGGTCGATAGAGACGTTGCCCGCGTTATCGCTTGTCCAGCGAGTACTTCCCGGGGCCGGCAATGACCAGCAACAGCAATCCACCGGCGATGCTCACGTTCTTGTAGAAATTGATCATCGTGCCGATGCGTTCGGGATCGACCATATGCCAGAACTGGTGGCCGATCACCGCGGCAGCCAAGGTATAAAAGCCCAACAGCAGGGCCAGTGGCCGCGTATAGAAGCCCACCACGATGGCCAGGCCCACCACGAACTCCATGATCACCGCGATGCCGGCCGTGGCCGCTGGCATGGGAACGCCAACGGAGCCCATATAGGCGACGGTCGCGGAAAAGCTCTCGATCTTGTTCCATCCGAAGATAACAAACAGAACCATGAGCAAAAGACGGGCAAGCAGTAGCATGCCGTCCCTGCTGTCTGCCAGTAACGTATATCGCATGGTCGTTCTCCCATGACTCTACGCAAGGCATGCGGGTGAAGGCCCGCGTGGACCGCACCAACACGCGGTACGGTCGACCACACTATAAGCCCGCGCGCGTGCAATGGCGTAGCCGGTGTTCTCAGTTCAGGCGTCTTCGGGAATATCGCTCTTGTAGCGATCGGCAGCCACGTCGCGCGACAGCTCCGGCGCCATGCGCCGGCGCGCCTCGTCGTAGCGGTTCCACTCCTCGATATCCGGCAGCGAGGGTATCGTCACCAGTTCGCCCTGGTCATAGCCCGATAGCGCGGCGTCGACCATCTCGTCCACTTCCATGATCATGTGCGCGGGAATGGCGTCCAGGCCACCGGCCTGGCTCCAGATCTCCGTGCGCGTCACGCCGGGCAACACGCATTGCACGCGGATGCCGTGTTCGGCCACCTGCTTGTGCAGCGCGATGGTGTAGGTCAGTACATAGCTCTTGCTGGCCGCATAGGCGCCACCGAACAACTCCGGCGCAATGGCCAGCGCCGACGCGATATTGATGATGCTGCCGCGGCCACGCGTCAGCAGTCGCGGCAGCAGGGCGGCCACCAGTCGCGAGGGCGCGGTGACATTGAGCTCGATCATGGCCTGCACGACATCGGGCGGCGTCTGCGCCAGCACCGATCCGCCGCTGCGGCCTGCGTTGTTGACCAGGATGCCGATGGCCTCGTCCTCGCGCAGGCGCTGTTCGACCTTGCCGAGGTCGGCGTGCGAAGTGAGGTCGGCCACCAACACGTCCACTTTCACGTGATATTCACGGGAAAGCCGCGCGGCGAGTTCTTCCAGGCGCCCTGCATTGCGCGCCACCAGCACGAGCGGATGGCCGCGCTGGGCGAAACGATCGGCATACGTGGCGCCAATGCCGGTGGAGGCGCCGGTGATCAGGACGGTGTCGAGCGGTTCCGCGACGGACATGAGAGATGACTCCGCAAACAAGTATGAGGTGATCGCGAGGGCGCGCCATGAGGCGTGCGGACAAGCTTGCGCTCGGCGCGCGACGCTGTCACGCCTCCAGCGCATTTGCACGAGCCGTAAAAGTACGTAGCACTCTTGGGTGGTTTTACGCTCGTGAGCCGCTGCGTCCTGACCGAACATGATCGGGCGAGGGGACGCCCGTCCGACCTGCGCGAAACCCCGTCACGCAGACGGCGGGCGAGCCCTCCACCAATGCTTGGCCCAGGCAGCGCATCGACCCACTCACGCAGCACTCGCCGTCCGGCGATCGACACCCAAAGGAGTCAACATCATGAAGACATTCCAGCATTCCACGGCATGCCTGCTGGTCGCGGCGATGGCGATCTCGGCGCCGATGTTCGCGTCGGCACAGCAGGCGGCCAACGAATCGGCGGTCAATTCCACCGTGCATGAGCTGGGCCGCGAGGACAAGACGATCACCGCAACCGTCGTCTCGGTGGATCAGGAAAAACGCCTGGTCACTCTGAAGGGCCCCAAGGGCAAGGAAGTCACGGTGCAGGCTGGCCCCGATGTGCAGAACCTCGACAAAGTGAAGGCCGGCGACCAGGTGACGGCGCACTATCAGGCAGCCGTGGCCTTGCAGGTGATGCCGGCCGACAGCGCACAACCGGGCGTGGACTACTCGGCAGGTCAGTCATCCGCACCCAAGGGCAGCGAACCGGGCGCCAAGGCCAGCCAGACCGTCACGGTGACGAGCCGACTGACCGCCGTGGACCTCAAGCATCACACCATCACCGTGGCCGGCCCCGACGGCAAGAGCCGCACGATCGAAGTAAAGGATCCGGAGCGTCAGGCGCAGATGAGCAAGCTCAAGGTAGGCGACATGATGGTCGTCACGTATGTTGAGGCGTTGGCGTTGACGGTGACGCCGAAGGGGAAGGCGAAGTAAGAGGGTGCTGGAGGGGGCCGCTTGGCGGCCCTTTCTTGTTTGGGGTTGCGCGGGAGGGGGTGGCTTTTTTGGTCGTCGCCCCGACGCGGGCGGCTCTTTTGCTCGTCATTCCTGCGAAAGCAGGAGGCGCTTTTCAACAGCCGGATGGCTGGTCATCCAGTGACTTTGCGCTCGGTTGTCGCGTTACCGCGATCTGGCCGCCTACGCGGCGGGCGTTTCGATCGGCTGCCGCCGCTCGAGTCACTTTTCTCTTGCTGGCCCAAGAGAAAAGTAACCCAAAGAGAATGGCCTGATAACGCCCGCAGCATTGTGCTGGGATAAGCCCGAACGCTTGAGGCAGGCCGTCAGGGGACAACCTCCGAGGGTACACAGGGGTACCTCAAAGCGCTGCGCAACGCGCCCGAATCGCTGAGGACTTAAAGCGG